>CAVPXB010000028.1:0-72982 GCA_963709525.1 uncultured beta proteobacterium | reverse complement strand
GCAACCGGACAAACAGCACCACGCGGATGTCACCCGCCTCGCCCGGCGGCCAATCCTGACCGATGGCGATGCTGTCGACGATCTCCGGCAATTGCTCGACCTGGCGGTAGATCTCGGCGGTGCCGATGCGCACGCCACCCGGATTGAGCGTCGCGTCGGAACGGCCATGGATGATCATGCCGTCATGGTCGGTGATTCGATGTAGTCGCCATGGCACCAGACATTGGGGAAGCGGTCGAAATAGGCTGCCCGGTATTTTTCCCCATCGGGATCGTTCCAGAAACCCAGCGGCAACGATGGAAACGGCCCCTTGCACACCAGCTCGCCCTTGATGCTGCGGATCGGCCTGCCCTCATCGTCGAAGACATCGACATCCATCCCGAGCCCCCGGCACTGCAACTCCCCGCGCCAGACGGGGAGCGTCGGCGCGCCCAGCGCAAAACAGGACACGATGTCGGTCCCGCCCGAGATCGACGACAGGCAGACATCCGCCTTCACGCACTGGTAGACGTAGTCGAAACTCTCCGGCGACAGAAGGCTGCCGGTGGAGAAGATCGCGCGCAGCGACTGGAGCTCGAAGTCCTTGCGCGGCACCAGGGCGATCTTCCTGATCGCATCGATATACCTGGCCGAGGTTCCGAAGTGGGTGATCCCCTCGGCCGCCGCCAGATCCCACAGCACCTTGCCGCGGTCTAGAAACGGAGAGCCGTCGTACAGGGCGAGCGTCGCCCCCGCCGCGAGTCCGGACACCATCCAGTTCCACATCACCCAGCCGCAGGTCGTGAAGTAGAACAGCCGGTCACCGGCCTTGAGGTCGCCGTGGAGGAGATGCTCCTTGAGGTGCTGGAGCAGCGTGCCCCCGGCGCCGTGCACGATGCACTTGGGCGCACCGGTGGTTCCGGACGAGTAGAGAACGAACAACGGGTGGTCGAAAGGCAGCCGCGTGTACACCAGCGGTTGCGCCGCAAACGGCGCGAGGAACGCATCCCAGCCGATGGCGCCGGGGAGCCCCGAGAGGTCGTCGCTCGCGCCGCGGCTCTGCTGCAGATACGGAATGACGATCACGCGTTCGATGGAAGGCAAACCCGCCAGCAGCGCGGCGACCTTGTCGGCGATCGGCACTGCCTTGCCGCCGTACCAGTAGCCGTCGACGGTCACCAGCACGCGCGGGCCGATCTGTCCGAAGCGATCGAGCACGCCCTGCACGCCGTAATCGGGCGAGCACGACGTCCAGACCGCGCCCAGCGACGCCGCGCCGAGCATTGCAATCACGGCCTCGGGCAGGTTCGGCACGTACGCCGCGATCCGGTCGCCGGCGCCGACCCCGAGCCCGGCAAGCGCCTGTTGCGTTCGCGACACCAGCGCCAGCAATTCTGCATCCGAGACCCGCCGTTCGACCTTGTCCTCGCCCCGAAACACCAGCGCGTCGCAGGCCGCTCCGCTGCCGACTCGCGCGACCGACGCAGCGAGCAGGTTTTCGGCAAAGTTGAGCGACGCATCGGGAAAGAACCGGGCGCCGGGCATCAGATGCGCGTCGACGAGGCCGCGCGCGCCGCGATCGCCCTTGACGCCCGCGAAATCCCACAGCGCGCGCCAGAATGCCTCCTTGTGCTCCACCGACCAGCGCCAGAGCGACGCGTAGTCGGGAAACTTCGCCCCCGTGGCCGCGGCGACCCCGGTCGCGAATGCAGTGAGGTTGGCGCGCGCGACTCGCTCCGCCGAGGGTTGCCACAAGGGCGACGTCGCGATCATCGTCCCGGATCCCATAGGTTTGAACCGTTCGCCCTGACCACAGGAAGGCCGCTGCGATCATCGTCCCGGATCCCATAGGTTTGAACCGTTCGCCCTGAGCCACAGGAAGGCCGCTGCGATCATCGTCCCGGATCCCATAGGTTTGAACCGTTCGCCCTGAGCTTGTCGAAGGGCCGCGATGGCCTCAACCCGCGCCGGCCGCCGTGCGCACCGGCCCGGCGATCGCTTCCGGCAGCGGCACGCTGCGCCCGGTCGCCATGTCGATCCACACCATCTTGGCGGCACCCTCCGCGTACTTGCGGCCGTGCATCAGGATCTCGTAGCTGCTCCCCACGCTGCTGCGCCCGAGATCGCCCAGGTACATCCGCACCTCGATCTCGCCGGGGTAGACGAGCGGCTCGAGGAACGTGCAACTCGCATTGACGATCACCGGCCCTGTTCCTTCGAACGCACTGCGCTCCGGCTCGAGCGCGAACAGCCACTCGATCCGCGCCTGCTCGAGGTAGCGGAAGTAGACAGTGTTGTTGACATGGCCCAGCGCATCCATGTCGCCCCAGCGCAGGGACTGGCGCGAGGTGTGCACGAGCAATCGCGGTTTGTGGGTCACAAGACTGGCTCCGGCTCATGCACGCGCCTGCGCGGCAGCGATGCCGCTGCCGTTGGCGCCTGCCGTCAACGCTTCGGCGACGAGTTCGGCGATGTCGCGGCTTTCCACCTGCTCATCGCGGCCCAGTGCCTTCAAGCCGTCGCCGATCATCACCGCGCAGTAGGGGCAGGCGGTGGCGATGACCTTCGGCTTCAGCGCTTCCGCCTGCTCGACGCGCAGGACGTTGATCCGCTTGCCGATCGTCTCTTCCATCCACATGCGCCCGCCGCCCGCACCGCAGCACATCGCCTTTTCGCGCTGCAGCCCGAATTCGAGCGGCGTGTCGCGCACCAGGTGGCGCAGCACCGCGCGCGGCGCCTCGTATTCGCCGTTGTGGCGGCCAAGATAGCAAGGTTCGTGAAAGACGACGCGCTCGAACGAGGGCGCGAGCGCGAGGCGCCCTTGCGCGATCAGCTCGGCGATGAGCTGCGTGTGGTGAACCACCTCGTAGCGGCCGCCGAAGGCCGGGAACTCGTTCATCAGCGAGTTGAACGCGTGCGGGTCGCAGGTGACGATCTTCGTGACCCCGAGGCCGTTCAGGGTTGCGGCGAGGCCCGTCGCCAGCGCCTGGAACAGCATCTCGTTGCCGGTGCGCCGGACGCATTCGCCGGTGGAAGTCTCCGCGGCGCCGAGGATGGCAAAGCGCACGCCCGCGTGCTGCAGGACGCGGACGAAGGCGCGGGCGATCTTCTGTCCGCGCGGATCGAAGGACTGCGCCGACCCCACGTAGAAGAGGTACTCGACGTCGCGCATCGCGTCGGCGCCGTCGGCCACCGCGACGCCGAGGCCGCGCGCCCAGTCGCCGCGCGTCTGGGCCGGGAGTCCCCAGGGGTTGCTCTGCGACTCGTAGGCATCGAAGACCGCCTTGAGTTCGTGCGGGAATTCGCCGTCCATCATGACCCGATGCTGGCGCAGCCTGAAGAATCGCGGCAGGTGCTCAAGCTCGATCGGGCATGCCGACTCGCAATAGCCGCAGGTCGTGCAGGCCCACAGCGCGTCCTCCGAGACGACGTCCCCGACCAGCGCGGGCAAAGGATCGGGGTCGGCGGGCCCGGCGATGAGCGCCGTTCGCTGCGCCATGAGGTGGTGCTTCAGCGCATCGTTCACCCACTTCTGCGTCAACGGCTTGGCGGTGAGAAAGGTCGGGCACGCGTCCTTGCAGCGACCGCATTCGGTGCAGGTGAAGACGTCGAGACCCTCCTTCCAGGTGAGATCGCGGGCGGTCCGCACGCCGACCTTCATGTCGTCGCCATCACCGCCGTCGCCCATGATCTTCTCGAGGTCCACCGCGGGCACGACGTTGGCCGGCGACCCGCGACGGAAATAGAGTGCCGGCAACGCGGTCACGATGTGGAAATGCTCGCCGATCGGCAGGATGACCAGAAACGAGAGCACCGTCGCGAGCTGCAGCCAGTAAGTGAGCTGATAGCCGGCGCGCAGCACGGCATCCGGCAGCCCGGCAAACGCGGCGGCGACCGCACTGCCGCCGAACGCGAAACTCCGCTCGTGCGCGATGCCCGGATCGGTTGCGGCGAACAGGGCGAAGCGAAAACCGTCGAACAGGAAATCGGTGACCATGATCGCCGTGATCAGCGACAGCACGGCCAGGGCTTCACGGTTGGGCTCGAGCCGCGCCGGCGGACGGACGAACCGGCGCCAGAAGCCATAGCCGACGGCGCCGAGCACCGCCAGTTCCACGAGGTCTTTGACCGCGGCGAACAGTCCGCCCGGCAGCCCGGGGTAGACGAAGGGCTCGTAGTAGCCGATGGCAAGCAGCTGGACCTTGCGCGCGAGCAGGATCATGAAGCCCAGGAACAGCACCGTGTGCATGATTCCGGGCCAGCGGTCCCGCGCAATCATCCGCTGCTGCAGGAAGCCGTTGGCGAACACGGTTCCGAGCCGGGCGCCCGGCCGATCCCAGCGGTGCTCCGGCTGGAGCGCCGCGACGATCGACAGCTTGCGCCAGCACAAGGCCGCGAAGCCGGCAAAGGCAACGAGCAACAACAGCGTGATCCCGACAGGGCTCATGGAGCGGAAAGGCAGGAATTGGGCAGCGGGTGACCGGAGTCAAGTCCGGCGATTATACAATCAGCTTTTTCCGACTCTGCTGCCGCCCGGCGCCCGAGGGCGCTCCCCGGTGGCACTTGCGAAAGGCGTCACATGCAGCGCGAAGCGATGGAATACGATGTCGTCATCGTCGGCGGCGGTCCCGCGGGGCTCGCGGCGGCGATCCGCTTGAAGCAACTGGCGCAGCGGGACCGGCGCGAGATCGCGGTGTGCCTGCTCGAGAAAGGCGCCGAGATCGGCGCCCACATCCTGTCCGGCGCCGTGATGGACCCGCGGGCGCTGAACGAGCTCCTCCCGGACTGGAAGGCCCGAGGAGCGCCACTCGACACCGAAGTCACCGCAGATGATTTCCTGCTGTTGACCGCGCAGCGGTCATGGCGCATTCCCGACCTGCTGCTGCCGCGCCTCATGTCCAACCACGGCATGTTCATCGCCAGCCTCGGCCAGGTCTGTCGCTGGATGGGCACCGTGGCCGAGGGGCTGGGTGTCGAGATCTATCCGGGTTTCGCCGCCGCCGAAGTCCTGTACGACGCGGCGGGTGCCGTGCGCGGCGTGGCGACCGGTGACGTGGGCATTGCCCGTGACGGATCGCACAAAGGCGAATACCAGCCGGGCATGGAGCTTCACGCCAAGTACACGCTGTTCGCCGAAGGCTGCCGCGGCTCGCTGGCGCAGGGCCTCATGGCGCGCTTCAACCTGCGCGACGGCGTGGACCCGCAGAAATACGGGATCGGCATCAAGGAAGTGTGGGAGGTCGCCCCCGACCGCCACCACCGGGGCCGCGTGATCCACAGCCAGGGCTGGCCGCTGCCCGACGACACCGGCGGCGGCTCGTTCCTCTATCACTACGGCGACAATCTCGTCTCGGTGGGCTTCGTCGTCCACCTCAACTACGAGAACCCGCACCTCTCGCCGTTCGACGAGTTCCAGCGTTTCAAGACCCATCCTGCCATCCGTGACACCTTCGCCGGCGGCAAGCGGCTTGCCTATGGCGCCCGCGCGATCAACGAGGGCGGCCTGCAATCGGTACCGAAACTCGCCTTCCCCGGCGGCGCGCTGATCGGCTGCGCCGCCGGTTTCGTCAACCTGCCGCGCATCAAAGGTACGCACAACGCGACCAAGACCGGCATGCTCGGCGCCGAAGCCGCCTACGCCGCCATCGCCGCGGGCCGCGCGCACGACGAACTCGCCACGCTGAATGATGATTTTCGCAGGTCCTGGGTCTACGCCGATCTGCACAAGGTCCGCAACGTCAAGCCCGGGCTCGGCTGGGGTCTGTGGGCCGGCATGCTGCACGGCGGCATCCACATGTGGCTCAACGATCTCGGCCTCGGCGCGCTGGTGCCATGGACGCTGCGCCATGACCGGCCCGACCACACATCGCTGCGTCCCGCCGCGGAGGCGGCGCCGATCGCCTACCCCAGGCCCGATGGCGTGCTCAGCTTCGACAAGCCCTCGTCGGTCTACCTTTCCAATACCCATCACGAAGAAGACCAGCCGGTGCATCTCGTGCTGCGCGATGCCGGCGTGCCGGTCAGCATCAACCTCGCCCGCTACGACGGACCCGAGCAGCGCTACTGCCCCGCCGGCGTCTACGAGTTCATCGGTGCTGAGGACGGGACCCAGCGCCTGCAGATCAACGCGCAGAACTGCGTCCACTGCAAGACCTGCGACATCAAGGACCCGACGCAGAACATCCACTGGGTGGCCCCGGAAGGCGGCGGCGGTCCCGCGTATCCGGCGATGTAGCGAACGAATGGCGAGCCAGGATCCCCCGCCCGGCGGCTGCCGGGTAAAGTCGGCGCCGGAATTGCCGATAAGCGACCAGGTCCTGTTGACGCTCGTTGCCCCTTCCCCCGACCCGAGACCCGCCCGCATTCGATGATCCCGGTACGCAAAGCCGACATTGCCATCGGCCACCCCTTGCCCTGGCCCGTTTTCGACAGTGACCGGCGCCTTCTTCTGCGCGCGGGATTCACCGTCGAGTCGGAGGCGCAACTCGAGGAAATCTCGCGGCGAGGCCTGTTTCGTGCCGTGGGCGCGGGCGGGAGCAGCGCGTCATCGGCGGGCGACGGCGGCGAGCGGGAGGCGAAAGCCGACGGTCGGGGTGACAAATGGCACTCGCTCAGCTTCGCCGATCTCCGCCTTCCGATCGGCACCCGGCTGACGGTGCAGAAACTCGACCCCGACGACGACGCACGCTACAACGCCCGGCTATTCGGCGTTTTCAAGGATGTCAGCATCATCATCAACATCCCGGCGCCGGGCGGCAGCCTGGCGATGTTCCGCCAGGGGCAGCCCCTGCTGCTGCGCGCGTTTTCGGGTACCGAAGTGTTCGCGTTCACGGCCGATGTGCTGTTGCTCCGCTACGTTCCCACCGCCTACCTGCATCTCGAGTATCCGCGCACCGTCGAAGGTACCGAGGTCCGCCGCACCAGGCGGGTCGGCGTGCGCCTGATCGCGTCCGTCGCGCACGTCGACGCCGAAGGCAACGAACAGGCAAGCCGACCCGCGCAGGTCAGCGACCTGTCGAGCGGTGGCGCCCGCCTGATCACCAAGGTCGCGCTGGGCGCGCCCGGCGACGAGCTTGAACTGGCGTTCCGGTTGAAGACCGCCGCCGGCGAGGCGACGTTGAAGCTCCAGGCTGCGATCCGCTCCTCCGGACCGCAGGAAGACGGCAGTGGTCACATGCATGGCGTGCAGTTCGTGCGCATGGAGCCGCTGGAGCTGCTGGCGCTCGAGGGATATGTCGCCCACGCTGCCGCCAACGACGTCGAGCCCGACTGAAGGACGCCGAGCCACCGCCGGCCTGGATCTCATTCGCCCATTTCCGCTCCCCACAACCACGCGGCGCCCCGCACGCCCGACGAATCGCCGTGGCAGTTGCGAACCAGGCGGGTGTCGACGCGATCCGAGAACACCCACGCGCCCCACAGACGCGGCACGCGCGCATAGAGCCGCTCGGGATTCGACATTCCACCGCCCAGCACGATGACGTCGGGATCCAGCACGTTGATCACGTGGGCCAGCGAGCGCGCCAGCCGGTCTTCGTAGCGCTGCAGCGTCGCTTCGCAGGCGCCCTCGCCCGCGGCGGCAAACTCGACGATCTCGTGCGGGCGCAGCGTGGCGCCCGTCGCGTGCTGGTGATCGCGTGCGAGCCCCGGTCCGGACAGCCAGGTTTCGATGCACCCCGTCTTGCCGCAGAAACACGCCGGTCCCGGGCGCTCGTCGTCGCGCGGCCAGGGCAGAGGATTGTGACCCCATTCGCCGGCGATCGCATTGGGGCCATCCAGCACCTCACCCCGGACGACGATCCCGGCACCGACGCCGGTGCCGAGGATGACGCCGAACACCACCGCCGCTCCCGCGCCGGCGCCGTCGGAAGCCTCCGACAGCGCAAAGCAGTTGGCGTCGTTGGTGACGCGGATTTCGCGCCCCAGCGCCGTCGCGAGATCCTGACGAAACGGGCGCCCGTTGAGACACACCGAGTTCGATCCGCGCAACAGCCCCGTGGCGCGTGAAATCGAACCCGGCGTCCCGATACCCACGGTGCCTTCGCCACCCAGCTCGCGTTCGACATGGGTGACGAGCCCGGCCACCGCATCGATCGTCGCGTCGTAGTCGCCCCGGGGCGTGGATACCCGCCGACGCAGCAGTTCGCGCCCCTGCGCGTCGAGAGCGACGATCTCGATCTTGCTGCCGCCAAGGTCGATACCCAGGCGGAAATGCGGGTGCGACATCCTGCGCCTCCCTGGTTGTTGCGTCCCGGACCCGCACGGTGGGGCGCCCGCGTCCGCGGCGGATCGAAAGGGTGCGCAACTTTCCCATGCTTCGACATCGGGATGCAATCACCGCGGCGCTCGCGCACGTCGATGGTGCGAACTGCGCACCGGACACCGGAGCCCGCCGCGCTTCCCCGTTCCGGGCGGCGCCCGGAACGGGTAGACTTGTCACAGCGGCCGACCGAAGTCCGGGGAGGTGCCGGAGAGTCAGTTCGGTGGCGTGCAACCCGCGGCTGCGGGCGCGAGCTTCGCTGGCCATCCGAAGCCGCTTGCTCGTTCGTCTGCGCAGGGCGATGTCGCCTCGCCGGCCCCAAACCCACGGACCTCACCGATGACTCCCGACTCCGACCCCGACACCGGCGCCCTCACCGGCTTCGAGACGCCGCGCGCCGCCGACGTGGCTGCCTTCCAGGCAACGGTCCTGCGCAAGCTCACCTACGCGGTGGGCAAGGACGCGAAGCACGCGCTCGAACACGACTGGCTGATCGCCACCTCGCTCGCCACGCGCGACTACCTCGTCGATCGCTGGATGGAGGCGACGCGCAAGACCTACCGCGACGGACGCAAGCGCGTCTATTATTTTTCGCTCGAGTTCCTGATCGGCCGCCTGCTGTTCGATGCGCTGGGCAACCTGGGTCTCACCAACACGGCGAGGGCGGCGCTCGCGGAGTTCGACATCGACCTCGACCGGCTGCGCAAGCTCGAGCCCGATGCGGCACTCGGCAACGGGGGCCTCGGCCGCCTCGCCGCCTGCTTCATGGAGAGCATGGCGACGCTGGGCATCCCGGCGCACGGCTACGGCATCCGCTACGACCACGGGATCTTCCGCCAGGCGTTGCAGGATGGCTGGCAGCTGGAACTGCCCGAGGAGTGGCTGTCCGCCGGAAACCCGTGGGAGTTTGCGCGGCCCGAGGTGGCCTACACGATCGGGTTCGGGGGCAGCGTCGATATCGTCACCGACGCGGACGGCACGTCGCGGTCGGTATGGCACCCCGCGGACCGCGTCAAGGCGGTTGCCTACGACACCCCCATCGCTGGCTGGCGTGGCGAGCACATCAATACGCTGCGCCTTTGGTCCGCCCGCGCCGTCGACCCCCTGTCGCTCGAGGATTTCAATCGCGGCGACCACGTCGGCGCGCTCGCCGATCGCGTCCGCCTGGAAGCCGTCTCCCGCGTGCTCTATCCGTCGGACGCCACCCCCGCCGGGCACGAATTGCGGCTGCGGCAGGAGATCTTCTTCGCTTCCGCGTCGCTGCAGGACCTCCTGCGGCGGCACAAGCAGCAGCACGGTGATCTCACCACGCTGCCCGACGACGTCGCGATCCAGTTGAACGACACGCATCCGGCTATCGCAATCCCGGAACTGATGCGGCTTCTGATCGATGAAGAGGGCATGCCCTGGGAGCAGGCCTGGCGCATCTGCACGTCGGTGTTCAACTACACCAACCACACCTTGCTGCCCGAGGCGCTCGAGCGCTGGTCGGTCCCGCTGATGGAGGGGCTGCTGCCCCGGCACATGCAGATCATCTATCTCATCAACGCGCTGCACCTCGATGCGCAGCGGGCTGCCGGCCACGAGGACAACCGGCTGCTGTCCTCGATCTCGATGATCGAAGAGAACAGCGGGCGTCACGTGCGGATGGGTCACCTCGCCTTCCTCGGGTCGCGGCGGGTGAACGGCGTGTCGGCACTGCATACCGACCTCATGCGCAAGACGGTATTTGACGACCTGGCGAAACTCTACCCCGACCGCATCGTCAACAAGACCAACGGCATCACCTTCCGCCGCTGGCTGTTTCAGGCCAATCCGGGGCTCACCAAGCTCATCGTCGACGCGATCGGACCCCAGGTGCTGGACGACACCACGCGGCTCGCCGAGCTCGTCCCGCTGGCCGACGACGCGGCGTTCCGCGAACGCTTCGCCGCCGAACGGCGCCTGAACAAGATCGCGCTGGCGCGACTGGTCGCCGAGCGACTGGGCGTCATCCTCGACCCGGACGCATTGTTCGACGTGCACATCAAGCGCATCCACGAATACAAGCGCCAGCTGCTCAACATTCTCGACACCATCGCGCTCTACAACGCGATGCGCGGGCAGCCGACGAGGAACTGGGTGCCGCGGGTGAAGATCTTCTCCGGCAAGGCAGCCGCGGGCTATTACCAGGCAAAGCTCATCATCAAGCTGGCCAACGATGTGGCCCGGATCGTCAACAACGATCCTGCCGTGCGCGGCCTGCTCAAGGTCGTGTTCCTGCCCAACTACAACGTGAGCCTCGCCGAGGCGATCATCCCGGCGTCGGATATTTCCGAGCAGATCTCCACTGCCGGCATGGAGGCGTCGGGAACCGGCAACATGAAACTCGCGCTCAACGGCGCGCTCACCATCGGCACGCTGGACGGCGCCAATGTCGAGATGCTCGAGCACGTGGGCGCCGACAACATCTTCATCTTCGGGCTCACTGCCGAACAGGTCGCCAGCGCGGCGCGAGGCCGGCATCGATGCCGCGGCCACGATCGCCGCGTCGCACGCGCTGGCCGAAGTTCTGGACGGCCTCCAAGCCGGCGTCTTCTCGCCGGACGATCGCAAACGCTACCGCGACCTCGTCACCGGACTGCGCCATCACGACTACTTCATGGTCTGCGCCGACTTCGACGCGTACCGCGTCACCCAGCACGAGTTGGGGCGGATATGGAGGGATCCCGGCCAGTGGTGGAAACGTGCGGTGCTGAACACTGCGCGGATGGGCTGGTTCTCGTCGGACCGGACCATTCGCGAATACGCCAGCGACATCTGGCGGACATGACCGTCTCACAGCGACACCCGCCTTTCAGGGATCCCGATGAAATCCACACTTGCGCGCGACACCATAGCGTCGATCCTCTCCGGGCAGCATGGCGATCCGTTCTCGGTGTTGGGCCCGCACGACGCGCCCGGCGGAATCGTCGTCCGCGCCTTCGTGCCCGGCGCGCGCGACGTGGAGCTCCTCACGCGCGACGGCGTGGCGGTGACGCCGCTGGTCCGGCGCGACGATGCAGGGTTCTTCGAGGGCGCGCCTCGCAAGCCGCATTCCCTATCGGTTGCGGGCCCGCAACGAGCGCGACACCTGGATCGTCGACGATCCCTACGCGTATGGACCGGTACTGGGCGAGGTCGACGACTGGCTGCTGGCGGAAGGAACGCAGGTCAATCTCTACGACCGCCTCGGCGCGCATCCGCTGACGCACGAAGGCACGCCCGGCGTGCATTTCGCCCTGTGGGCGCCCAATGCATCGCGGGTCTCGGTGGTCGGCGATTTCAACGGCTGGGACGGCCGCCGTCACACCATGCGCAGGCGCGTCGACATCGGTGTCTGGGAGATCTTCATCCCCGAAATCGCTGTGGGCACGCTCTACAAGTACGAGGTGCTGGGGCCGCAACGCGAACTGCTGCCGCTCAAGGCCGACCCGCTGGGCTTCGCCTCGGAACTGCGGCCGTCGACGGCCTCGGTCGTCTGCGACACCGACCACCTTCACCTGGACCGACGCGAATGGATGACGGCGCGTGCGCAGCGCGATCCACGGCGCACCCCGATGTCGATCTACGAAGTGCACCTGGGCTCGTGGCGGCGCGGCGAGGCCAATCGCTGGCTCACCTACGACGAGCTCGCCGATACGCTGATCCCCTATGCGGCGGAGATGGGGTTCACGCATCTTGAATTGATGCCCGTCAACGAGCATCCGCTCGACGACTCCTGGGGTTACCAGCCGATCGGGCTGTTCGCTCCGACGCGCCGCTACGGCGAGCCGGCGGCCTTCGCGCGCTTCGTCGACCGCGCGCACCACGCGGGCCTCGGGGTGATCCTCGACTGGGTGCCGGCGCACTTCCCCACCGATCCGCACGGCCTGGCCCACTTCGACGGCACCGCGCTCTACGAGCACGAGGACCCGCGGCTGGGGTATCACCCGGACTGGAACACCGCGGTGTTCAATTACGGCCGGCACGAGGTCGCCAACTACCTGCTTGCCAGCGCGCTGTTCTGGCTCGATCGCTACCACATCGACGGGCTGCGCGTCGACGCGGTCGCCTCGATGCTCTACCTCGACTACTCGCGCAAGGAAGGGCAGTGGATCGCCGAACCGCTACGGCGGCAGCGAGAACCTCGACGCCATCGCGTTCCTGCGCCAGCTCAACACCGCGGTCTACGCGCGCCATCCGGGCGTCGTCACCATCGCCGAGGAATCCACCGCTTGGCCGGCGTGTCGCAACCGGTGCACGCCGGCGGACTCGGCTTCGGCTTCAAGTGGAACATGGGCTGGATGAACGACACGCTCGACTACCTGAAGTACGAGCCCGTGCACCGGCGCTGGCACCACGACCGGATCACCTTCGGCCTGGTCTACGCGTTCTCCGAGAATTTCGTGCTGCCGCTCTCGCACGACGAGGTCGTGCACGGCAAGCGCTCGCTGCTGGGTCGGATGCCGGGGGACGCCTGGCAGCAGTTCGCCACGCTGCGCGCCGCGTTCGCGTTGATGTGGGCCTATCCGGGCAAGAAGCTGCTGTTCATGGGGCTGGAATTCGGCCAGGGGCAGGAGTGGAACTTCGCGCAGTCGCTCGACTGGCACCTGCTCGACATCGCGCTGCACCGCGGCATGCAATCGCTGGTGCGCGACTGCAATGCGCTCTACCGCGCCGAGCCCGCGCTGCACGCGCGCGATTGCGAGCCGCGAGGATTTTCGCTGGATCGTCGTCGACGACCGCGACAATTCGGTCTTCGCCTGGGTGCGCGGGGGCGGCGACGGGGCGCGCCCGATCATGATGATCGCCAACTTCACGCCGGTGCCGCGTCCCGGCTATCGCGTCGGCCTGCCGCTGCCGGGACGCTGGCGCGAGCTCCTCAACACCGACGCCGCCCTCTATGGCGGCAGCGACTGCGGCAATGCCGGCGGCGTGATCGCCGATGCGCACTCGTGGCACGGCTTCCCCTGCAGCGCCGACGTCATGTTGCCGCCGCTCGGCGTGCTGTGGCTGGTTCATGACGGCGGTCAATGACGACGATGGAAAAAGAGCGCACCGTCATCGCAAACCCGGCATCCCGCCGTAACGGGAGGTGGCAATGGACAAGGTGACCTACTCGACCCCCCTGGCGCGTTCAAGCGATGGCCTATGTGCTGGCCGGCGGCCGCGGCAGCCGCCTGATGGAACTCACCAATTTGCGGGCCAAGCCCGCGGTCTACTTCGGCGGCAAGTCGCGGATCATCGATTTCGCGCTGTCCAACGCGCTCAATTCGGGCATCCGGCGCATCGCGGTGGCGACGCAGTACAAGGCGCACAGCCTGATCCGGCACCTGCATCGCAGCTGGAACTTCCTGCAGCCGGTGCGCAACGAGAGCTTCGACATGCTTCCCGCGAGCCAGCGAATTTCCGAAGAGCAGTGGTACGCCGGCACCGCCGACGCCGTGTACCAGAACATCGACATCATCGACAGCTACGCGCCCGAGTACCTCGTCATCCTCGCCGGCGACCACATCTACAAGATGGACTACGAGCGGATGCTGATCCAGCACGTCAACCCGGGGCCGACGTCACCGTGGCCTGCATCGAGGTGCCGGTGGCCGAAGCGATCGGGCTTCGGCGTCATCCACGTCGACACCGAAGACCGCATCGTGTCGTTCATCGAGAAGCCCGCCGTCCCGCCCGAGATGCCGGACCGCCCCGGCTACGCCTTCGCCAGCATGGGCATCTACGTCTTCCGGCGCGAATTCCTGAACGAGCAGCTGCGTCGCGACGCCGCCGACCCCGACGTCCAGCCGCGATTTCGGCAAGGACATCATTCCCTGGCTGGTCAAGAACGGCAAGGCGGTCGCGCACCGTTTCACCAATTCCTGCGTGCGCTCGTACGAGGAAGCCGAGAGCTACTGGCGCGACGTCGGCACCATCGACGCTTACTGGGAGGCGAACATCGACCTCACCGACGTGGTTCCCGAGCTCGACCTCTTCCAGCACGACTGGCCGATCTGGACCTACGCCGAGATCACGCCGCCGGCGAAGTTCGTCCACGACGTCGACGGTCGGCGCGGCATCGGCATCTCGTCGCTGGTCTCGGGCGGCTGCATCGTCTCCGGCGCTTCGCTGCGACGTTCGCTGCTGTTCACCGGGGTGCGCATCCACTCCTACTCCGAAGTCTCGAACGCGGTGGTTCTGCCCTACGTCGACGTCGGCCGACACGTGCGCCTGACCAACGTGGTCATCGATCGCGGCGTCCGCATACCGGACGGGCTCGTCGTCGGCGAAGATCCCGAAGTCGACGCCGCGCGCTTCCGTCGCACAGCGAAGGGCATCTGCCTCATCACGCAGGAGATGATCGACAAGCTCGGCCTCGCAGCCCACGCGCGATGAAGTCGCTCCAGGTGCTGTCGGTCGCGTCCGAGATCTTTCCATGGGTCAAGACCGGCGGGCTGGCCGACGTCGTCGGCGCGCTGCCGGGAGCACTTGCCGGCGAGGGCGTCCACGTGCGCTCGCTGGTGCCGGGCTATCCCGCGGTGCTGAAGGCCCTCCCCGAGGCGAAGGTCGTGGTCAGCTTCGCGAACCTCTTCGGCGGCGACGCGCGCATCCTCTCCGGCCATGCCGGCGGGATCGACCTTCTCGCGCTCGATGCTCCGCATCTGTACATGCGGGGCGGCAACCCCTACCTGGGACCCGATGGCCGCGAGTGGCCCGACAACGCCTTCCGTTTTGCGGCGCTGAGCTGGGCTGCCGCCGAGCTGGGTCGCGGCAGCGCACCCGCCGTCGCGCCCGACGTTGTCCACGCGCACGACTGGCAAACGGGACTCGCGCCGGCGTACATGCACTACGGCGGCGGGCGGCGGGCGGGGTCGGTCATGACCGTGCACAACCTCGCCTTCCAGGGACAGTTCCCGAGCGCGTGGCTGTCCGCCCTCGGGCTGCCCCCCAACGCCTTCGAACTCGACGGCGTCGAATACTACGGCAGCATCGGCTTCCTCAAGGCGGGTTTGGCGCTCGCCGACCGCATCACGACGGTGTCGCCCAGCTACGCCGGTGAAATCCGCGCCTCCGAAGGCGGCATGGGCCTCGATGGCCTGCTCCGCGAGCGGGCATCGGTGCTGTCCGGCATCCTCAACGGCATCGACGATGCGTTGTGGAACCCCGCCACCGACGCGCATCTGGCCGCGCGCTTCGATGCGCGACATCCCGGCGCGCGCGCGCTGAACAAGGCGGCACTGCAGCAGCGGGTCGGGCTCGAGGTCAACCCGGGTGCGCTGCTGTTCGGCGTCGTCTCCCGGCTCACCTGGCAGAAAGGCATGGATCTCCTGCTGGAGGCCCTGCCTGCGATCGATCGCGCCGGCGCGCAGCTCGTCGTATTGGGCGCCGGCGACCGGCTGCTCGAGCACGGATTCGCGGCTGGCGCCTATGCGCGCACGGGACGCATGGTCGCCGTCATCGGCTACGACGAGTCGCTCGCCCACCAGGTGCAGGCCGGCAGCGACGCGCTGCTCGTCCCATCGCGGTTCGAGCCCTGCGGCCTGACGCAGCTATGCGCATTGCGTTATGGCGCGTTGCCCGTCGTGGCCCGCGTCGGCGGACTCGCCGACACGGTCGTCGACGCCAACGAAATGGCGCTCGCGGCGAATGCCGGCACCGGCATCGTGTTCTCGCCGGTCTCCCGCGACACGCTGTCGATCGCCATCGATCGCACCGCCGCACTGTGGCGCAGCCCGTCGGTGTGGCGGCGCATACAGACCCGGGCCATGGCCACCGACGTCGGCTGGTCGCGGCCGGCGAAGCGTTACGCCGCGCTGTATCGCGAACTCGCGGCAAGCCGCGTCGATTGATGTTGCGCGTGGGCGCGGGCAGCCCCGAACCGCTGGGGCTCACGCTGGTCGAGGGTGGCGCCAATGTCGCCGTCGTGTCCGTCCACGCCACTGCCATCGAGCTGTGCCTGTTCGATGCGGCGGGTGCCGCCGAGACCGCGCGCGTCCGGCTGCCCGAGCGCACCGGCAACGTGTTTCACGGCCACATCCCGGGCCTTGCTCCAGGCACCCGCTACGGGCTGCGCGCCTGCGGGCCCTGGGACCCCGCACACGGCCACCGCTTCAATCCGTCGAAGCTGCTCGTCGACCCTTACGCCCGCGCGCTCGACCGGGCCTTCGGCTTCGATCCGGTACAGCGGGCAATCGACGCCGACGCTCGCCGCGACGACCGCGACAGCGCGCACGCGGTACCCAAGGCGATCGCGGTCCCGGCATTCGATACGCCGGTCGTCGCGCGCCCGCGAGTGCCCTGGTCCGACACCGTCGTCTACGAGCTTCACGTGCGCGGCTACACGCGAGCGCATCCTGACCTCCAGACCGGCTTGCGCGGCACCTGCGCCGCACTTGCGCACCCCGCGGCCATCGATCACCTGGTGCGCCTGGGCATCACGACGGTCGAGTTGATGCCGATCGCGGCGGCGATCGACGAGGCGCATCTGCACGCGCGCGGCCTCGGCAATTACTGGGGCTACAACCCGGTCGCGCTGTTCGTTCCCGATCCCCGCCTCGCGCCCGGCGGCATGACCGAGTTGCGCAGCGCGGTCGCGGCGCTGCAGGCAGCCGGCATCGAAGTCATCCTCGACATCGTTTTCAATCACACCGGCGAAGGCGATATCCACGGGCCGCTGCTGTCCTTGGCCGGGCTGGACAACGCGCTCTATTACCGTCTGCGATCCGCCACCGACGGACGCTATGTCGACGACACCGGCTGCGGCAACACGCTGGCGCTGGACCGGCCGCCGGTGTTGCGGCTGGCGATGGACGTGCTGCGCCATTACGCTCTGGCGGCAGGCGTCGACGGCTTCCGCTTCGATCTCGCGACGACGCTGTTCCGGCGCGCCGACGGTTTCGATCCCGCGGCGCCCCTGATGCAGGCCATCGCGCAGGACCCGGTGCTGCGCGAGCTGAAACTCATTGCCGAGCCCTGGGACATCGGCCCCGGCGGCTACCGGCTGGGTGCGTTTCCGGCCGCCTGGGGCGAATGGAACGACCGCTTCCGCGACACGGTGCGGCGCTTCTGGCGCGGCGATCCGGGCTTCACGGCCGAGCTTGCCACCCGCATCGCCGGGTCGGGCGACCTGTTCCGGCAAGCGCTCAAGCCGCCGTCGCGCTCGCTCAACTTCGTCGCTGCGCACGACGGCTTCACGCTGGCCGACGTCGTCGCCTTCGAGCACAAGCACAACGCCGCGAACGGCGAGGACAACCGCGACGGCACCGGTGCCAACCACTCGTGGAACCACGGCGTCGAGGGTCCCACCGCCGACCCTTCGATCATCGCGCGCCGCCGGCGCGACATCCGCAACCTGCTCGCCACGCTGCTCCTCGCCCGCGGCACGCCGATGCTCGCCATGGGCGACGAGGCCGGACGCACGCAGCGGGGCAACAACAACGCCTACGCGCAGGACAACGCGCTGACCTGGCTCGCGTGGGAGCAGCTCGACGAGTCGCTGCTGCGATTCACGCGTGCCCTCGTCGCCCTGCGGCGCGAGCATCCGGCACTGCGGCGCGACGCCTGGCTCACCGGCGCGCCGGTGGACGCAAGCGGCATCCCCGACGTCGAATGGCACAACCCGGACGGCAGCGTCATGACGCCCGGTCACTGGTCGGAAGGCGAGCGGCGCACGCTGATCGCGGTGTTGTACGCGCCACCGGAGGCGGGCCGTGCCGCCGACCGGGTGCTCGTCGCGCTGCACGCAGGCCTCGACGCCATCGCCATCGCCCTCCCGGCGCCGCGCGAAGCAGCGCAGTGGCGGCTGCGGCTCGACACCAGCCTCGAGCATCGGGTGCCGGACGATGCATCCGCGCCGGGCGACGGCACGCTCGCGATCGCACCCGCCTCGGTCGTCGTCCTGGCCGAAGTCCCCGCTGCGCCGGAGACCCGGCGACTCCGGCGAATCGACGCCACGGCGCTGGACCGGCTGGCCCGCGCCGCCGGCATCGCCCCCGACTGGTGGGGCGTCGACGGTCGGCGGCACACCGTCACCACCGCCACCCGACGGGCGCTGCTGGCCGCGATGGGGCTCGCCGTCGACAGCACCGACGACGCGCGGGCGCACCTGGCCGGATTCGCGCGTGCGGCGCAGCAGTGGCCCAACGTGCACATCGTCGGCGCCGATTCGCCTGCGCTGGTACCGCTCCCGGCCGACGCGACCGCGGGACGCCTGCACCCGCCGCTGCTCATCACCTGCGAGGACGGCCGCGTCCTGCCGCTGCCAGCCTCGGCGCTCGATGGCCCCGGCCGCGAAGTCGTGGACGCGGACGAGCGCCGCGTTCTGCACCGGTTGCTTGCCCTGCCGGCGCTGCCGCCCGGCCGGCACCAGCTGCACGCTGCCGGGACCCCGGACCTGCGCTGCACGCTGATCGCTGCCCCGGGCCGCTGCCATCGTCCGGACGCGCTGGCGCAAGGCGGCCGCCGTTTCGGCGTGGCCGCGCAGTTGTACGCGCTGCGGCGCGCCGGCGATGCCGGCATAGGCGACTACACGACGCTCGGCGATTTTGCCGTCAGCTGCGCGCGTGCCGGCGCCGCCACGATCGGACTCAATCCGCTGCACGCGCTGTTCGCCACCGACCGCGAACGTGCAAGCCCCTATCAGCCCTGCGATCGGCGTTTTCTCGATCCTCTGGCGATCGACCTCGACGCCGTACCCGATCTCGAAAGCGATGCGTCCGCGCGCAGGCTCCTGGCGCGGCACGCGGCCACGATTGCGGCGCTCTCGGCGCAGCCGCGGGTCGATTACACCGGCGTCGGCGCGCTGAAGGACCGGATCCTGGCGGCGGCCTACGCCGCGTTCGAAAGGCGCGCGGCGGCCGATCCGCTGGTGTGCGAGTTCGGCGCGTTCGTCGCGGCCGGTGGGCAGGCACTGGCCGACTTTGCGCTGTTCGAAACCCTCGCCCGAGTCCACGGCGGGCTCCCTTGGCAGCGCTGGCCGGCCGCGCTGGCGCGTCCCGACACGGCTGCGGCCCGCGCGATGGGCCGTGACCATGCCCGCGATGTGCGTTTTCACCTCTACCTGCAATGGCTCGCCGATCGTCAGCTCGGCGCGGCCGCACGGCGTGCGCGCGCTGCAGGTCTCGAGCTCGGGTTCTACCGCGATCTCGCCGTCGGCGCCGCGCCCGATGGCGCGGAAGCATGGTCGCAGCAGGACCTCTACGCCCGCGGCGCAAGCGTGGGCGCGCCACCGGACCCGTTTTCGCGAGCCGGCCAGAATTGGGGCATTCCCCCGCCCTCGCCGCATGCACTCCGGGCGGACGCATTTGCCAGTATCGCGGCGCTCTTCAGAGCCAACATGCGCCACGCCGGGGGGCTGCGCATCGATCACGCGATGGGATTGGCGCGCCTGTTCTGGGTGCCCGATGGCGCCGTGCCGGCCGACGGCGCCTACGTCCACTACCCGGTCGACGAGCTGCTCGGCGTGCTGGCCCTGGAAAGCGCGCGCGCGCGCTGTTTCGTCGTCGGCGAGGATCTGGGCACCGTCCCGGAAGGCTTCCGCGAGCGCATGGATGCCGCGGGCGTGCTTTCCTATCGCGTGCTCTGGTTCGAGCGCGCGGGTGCGGACTTCATGGCCGCCGCGCATTATCCGGCGCAGTCCGCGGCCTGCGCATCGACGCACGACCTGCCGACGGTGCGCGGGTGGTGGACGGGCGCCGACATCGCCGAGCGGCACCGACTCGGGCACCTCGACGCCGCTGCTGCGGCGCGCGCCGAGCACGAACGCGAGCGCGAGCGGCACGCGCTGTGCGCGGCCCTGTCGCTCCCCGCGCCGGCGCTTTCGGCCGACCGCGCGTCCGCGCCGGAGGCCACGACGGTCACCATCGCCGCCCACCGTTTCATCGCCGAAACACCGGCAGCGCTGGTGTTGCTGCAGGCCGACGATCTCGCCGGCGAGGTCGACGCGATCAATCTCCCCGGCACCGATCGCGAGCGACCGAACTGGCGGCGCAAGATCGCCCTCGACGCGACCGCGCTTTGGGACACGCCCATCGGCGCCGCGGCGCGCCGCGACCTCGCGTCGCACGGCCGGACCGTTGCCGGCGTTCCGGGCGGCGCGGCGGCGATCGACGATGACAACTGATCGCCGGCGGCAGCGCCGCACGCAAGTCCTTCGTCTTGCCCTCAAAAAAGCGTCATAATCGCGGCTACTGCACGGAGGCCGCGAGGCGGCCTCGCTCACACAGGAGAAACTGAAAATGATCCGGTTCCCGAGACACGCCATTCCGGCGGCGCTGTTTGCACTTGGCTTCGCCGTCGCGGCGCCCGTCGCCGCCCAGCAGCAGCTCAACGTCATCTGCAGTGCGCAGGGCGAGTGGTGCAACGCGATCGCCACCGAATTCCAGCGCGAGACCGGCATCAAGGTGGCGATCACGCCCAAGGGCTCCGGCGAGGCGATCGCGCAGCTTGGCGCGGAAAAGGCCAATCCCAAGCTCGACGTGTGGTTCGGAGGCACCGGCGACCCGCACCTGCAGGCGGCCGAACAGGGCCTGACCGAGGAATACAAGTCGCCCTTGCTGTCGCAGCTGCAGCCCTGGGCGCAGCAGCAGGCCGAGCAGGCGAAGTACCGCACCGTCGGCATCTACCTCGGCGTGCTGGGCATCGGCTACAACACCGAGCTGCTGGCGAAGAAAAAGCTCGCGGCGCCCGCCTGCTGGAAAGACCTGATCAAACCCGAGTTCCTCGGCGAAGTGCAGATGGCCAATCCGAATGCCTCCGGCACCGCTTACACGGCGATCGCCACGCTGGTGCAGGTCTTCGGCGAGGAAGAAGCCTTCAAGTACCTGAAGGCGCTGCACAAGAACATCAACAACTACCCGCGTTCCGGCGTGGCGCCGGTCAAGGCGGTGGCGCGCGGCGAGACGCTGACCAGCGTGAGCTTCATCCACGACGTCGTCACCGAAGCGCAGGCGAACTTTCCGGTCAGGAGCGCCGCGCCCTGCGAAGGCACCGGCTACGAGATCGGCTCGCTGTCGATCGTCAAGGGCGCGCGCAACATGGACGCGGCCAAGAAGTTCGTCGACTGGGCGCTGACCCCGAAAGCGCAAAAGCTCGGCCAGGACAACAAGCAGTTCCAGCTGCCGTCGAACGTCAGCACCCCGCTGTCGCCGCTGTCGCCCAAGACCGCCGAGATCAAGCTCATCAACTACGACTTCGCCAAGTACGGCGCTTCGGCCGAGCGCAAGCGGCTGCTCGAACGCTGGGACAGGGAAGTCGGCTCGATCGCGCGGTAAACAGCAACCCCCACCCTCCCCCGCCGGGGCCGGCGGGGTGTTTTTTCCGGAGTCACCCCGATGCGGTTCCGCCATCTAGTCGCGTTGCTCCCCTTCGCCACCGCCCTTGCCGTCCAGCCGGCGTGGGGACAGGCGCAGCTCAATCTGTATTGCAGCTCGCCGAACACCGCCTGGTGTCAGGGCATGGCGGTGGGCTTTGAAAAGGTTTCCGGCACCAAGGTGTCGGTCATCCAGAAGGCCACGGGCGAAATGCTGGCGCAGGTCATGGCGGAACGCGCGAATCCCAAGGGCGACATCTGGTGGGCGGGCCCGGGCGACTCCTACCTTCAGGCGGCCGAAGAGGGCCTGCTCGAAACCTACGCGTCGCCCAACGTCGCACAGCTGCACGACTGGGCGCAGCGGATCACCACGGTGTCGAACAACCGCGTCGCTGGCGTGTACGGCGGCATCCTGTCGCTCGGCTACAACACCGAGATCCAGGCCAAGAAGAAGCTGCCGATCCCCGCCTGCTGGAAAGACCTGCTCGACCCGGCGCTGAAGGCCGAAGTGATGCTCGGCAACCCCAATTCATCGGGCACCGCCTATCTGATGCTCGCCTCGCTGGTGCAGGTGTTCGGCGAAGACGAAGCATTCAAGTTCATGCGGGCGCTCAATGCCAACGTGAGCTCCTATGCGCGCTCGGGCATCGGCCCGATGACCGCCGTCAAACGGGGCGAGATCTACATCGGCAGCTCGGTGCTGCACGGCGTCATCAACGAAATCGTCGGCGGCTTCCCGGTCAAGCCCGTGCTGCCCTGCGAAGGCGTGGGCTACGAAGTCGGTTCGATGGCGATCATCAAGGGCGCCCGCAACCTCGATGTCGCGAAGCGGTTCTACGACTGGGCACTCACCGCCGAGGCGCAGCAGATCGGCCTCGACGTCAAGGAATATGCGATACCCACCAACAAGAGCGTTCGCCTTCCGCCCATGGTGCCCAATCTCACCGACATCAAGGTGATCAACTACGATTTCGCGCGCTACGGGTCGAGCGAAACGCGCAAGCGGTTGCTGGAGCGCTGGGAGAAGGAAATCAACGCGTCGGTGAAGTGACCGCTGCGCTCCATGCAGGGTGCTTCCCCGGACGATCGCTGAATCGGGCCGGATATCCGGTGCCCGTCGTCGTTTCGCAAACCTCTGCCCGCAAGGTACAACCATGACCGATCCGCGCCGCGCCATCGCATTCTGGCTCGCTGTCGGCGGGACCGGTTTCCTCCTGGTTCCGTGGTACTCGCTGCAGGACAGCGTGTTCGGCCTCGGCTGGCTCGCGCACTTCGGCAGCAAGGAAGCCGCCCCTGCCTGGTTGCAGGTGCTGCGGCACGGTCGCGGCTGGCTCCTGCCGCTGGGCGCGCTGCTGGGTCTGGCCGCGCTGCTGCTGCTGCCGGGCGTCGCCCGGCGCCTGCGCGCCGACGCGCTCATCGGCATCGGCGCGGCGGGTTTCCTGTATTTCTTCGCCCAGGGCTTCGCCATCGGCCCGACCGGCTGGTATCTCGACGCGCTGGTCAAGACGCTTCCGGCGCTCGCCGGCGGCCAATACGGCATGGGACTCGGCGCCGCGCTGATCGTCACGGCGTTCGCGATGCTGTTTTCGATCGGACTCGCCGGCCGCGGCTTCTTCAAGGGCGACGCGTTTGTCGCCGGCAGCGTCGTCGCGGTCGCGTCGCTGGTCGTCGTGTTCACGTTCTTTCCGGTGTTCCGCATCCTGATCTCGGCCATCGAGGACGCCAACGGCCTGTTCTCGGCGACCGCGTTCTACAACCGCCTCAGCACCGAAAAGATATGGGGTCTGGGTTGCATCGCGAGCCACACGCGTTGCGGCGTGGCGTGGAACACGCTGACGCTCGCGCTCGTCTGCGCGACCTGCTGCACGTCGCTTGGACTCGCGTTCGCGCTGATCGTCACCCGCACGGGGTTCCGCCACAAGAAGATCCTGCGCATCCTCACCGTGCTGCCGATCATCACGCCGCCATTCGTCATCGGTCTGGGGCTGATCCTCATCTTCGGTCGCTCCGGCGTCCTCAACCAGCTCATCGAATTCGTCTTCGGCTTCCAGCCCGGTCGCTGGATCTACGGCATGCAGGGCGTGTTGCTGGCGCAGGTGTTCGCGTTCACGCCCATCGCCTTCCTGGTGCTGATCGGCGTCGTCGAAGGCGTGTCGCCCAGCATGGAGGAAGCGGCACAGACGCTGCGCGCGAACCGCTGGCGGACCTTCGCCGACATATCGCTCCCGTTGATGCGCCCGGGTCTCGCCAACGCCTTCCTGATCAGCTTCATCGAATCGATCGCCGACTTCGGCAATCCGATCCTGCTGGGCGGCAACTTCGGCGTGCTGTCGACGGAGATCTTCTTCTCGGTCGTCGGCGCCCAGCTCGACCAGGGCCGGGCCGCGACGCTGGGCATCGTGCTGCTGGGCTTCGCGCTGGCGGCGTTCTTCGCCCAGCGCCGCGTGCTGGGAAAGAAGGTCTACACCTCGCTCGCCGGCAAGGGCGACTCGGGACTCCCCACGGTGCTGCCCGACGGCATACGCCGCCTTTGCTACGGCATCGCCATTCCGTGGGCAACGCTCACCGTCGTCATCTACGCGATGGCCGCCGTCGGCGGCTTCGTCGAGACCTGGGGTCGCGATTACACGCCGACGCTCAAGCACTACATCAAGGCCTTCGCGATCGAATCCACGCCCAACGGCCTCATCTGGGCCGGTGCCGCGTGGAACTCGTTCTGGACCACGATCAAGCTCGCCGCGCTCGCGGCGCCGCTCACCGCCACGCTGGGGATCCTGTCGGCGTACCTGCTCACCCGGCAGAAGTTCGTCGGTCAGGGCGCCTTCGAATTCGGCACCATGCTGTCGTTCGCGATTCCCGGCACGGTGATCGGCGTCTCGTACATCCTCGCCTTCAACGTTCCGCCCATCGAGGTCACCGGCACGGCGATGGTGCTGATCCTGTGCTTCATCTTCCGCAACATGCCGGTGGGCGTGCGGGCGGGGATGGCGGCGATGTCGCAGATCGACAAGAGTCTCGACGAGGCCTCGACGACGCTGGGCGCGCGCGGCTTCACGACGCTGCGGCGGGTGATCCTGCCGCTGCTGAAGCCCGCGATCATCGCCGCGCTCATCTACAGCTTCGTGCGCGCGGTAACGACCGTGTCGGCGGTGATCTTCCTCGTCTCCGCCGAGTATGAAATGGCGACGACGTACATCATCAACCGCGTCGTCAACGGCGACTATGGCGTCGCCATCGCCTACTGCTCGGTGCTGATCGTGCTGATGCTTGCCGCCATCTGGCTGATCAACTTCCTGGTCGGCGAGCGAAAACTCGGGCGTCGCGCGGTTGCAGCGCCGATGACTCCCCTGGGCCGCACCGCAGCATGAGAGGCTGAGAGTCTTTCGATCATGCCCGCTCATCACGCCAGAAGGCGCCCGCTGGTCGTTGCAAATGCTCGCCATAGCCCGAGCTATGGCTGTGCTTTGCGCCTCGATCGGACGCCTTCTGACGCGCTGCTCGGACACGCCCGAAAAACTCTCAGCCTCTGAGCTGCGGCCGAACCTCAAGCCACCCCAGACTACGGACCGGAAACCATGAAAGCCGCCTCGATCGAGTTCCAGAATGTCCGCAAGCTCTATGGCGATGTCGCCGCCGTCAACGGCGTGTCCTTCACGATCGCCGCGCGCACGCTGGTCACGCTGCTGGGTCCGTCGGGCTGCGGCAAGACGACGATCCTGCGCATGATCGCCGGCCTCGAGTTGCCGACCTCGGGAACGATCCGCATCGGCGACGCGGACGTCACCCGCGTTCCGGCCGCGGAGCGCGACGTGTCGATGGTGTTCCAGAGCTACGCGCTGTTCCCGCACATGAGCGTGCTCGACAATGTGAGCTACGGCCTCACCGTGTCCGGGCAGTCGAAAGCGCAGGCGCACGAGAAGGCGCGCGGCGCGCTCGCCACCGTCGGCCTGACCGGCCTCGACGCGCGGCTGCCCTCCGAGCTGTCCGGCGGCCAGCAGCAGCGCGTCGCCCTTGCCCGCGCGCTGGTGCTGGAACCCTCCGTGCTCCTGTTCGACGAGCCGCTGTCGAACCTCGATGCCCGGCTGCGCCGGCACATGCGCGAGGAAATCCGCGACCTGCAGCAGCGCCTGGGCCTCACCGTCGTCTACGTGACGCACGATCAATCCGAAGCGCTCGCGGTCTCGGACCGCATCATCGTGATGGACAAGGCGGTGATCGCGCAGGAAGGCGCCCCGCGCGAACTCTACGCGCAGCCCAAGGACAGCTTCGTCGCGGGCTTCATGGGCGAGGCCAACCGCGTGCGCGGCCACCTCACGCGTCGCGACGCCAGGATGGGCGAGATTGCGCTCGGACCGCTGACCATTGCCCTGCCGCATCGCGACATCGCCGATGGCGACATCGACGTCGCGATCCGCCCCGAAGCGATCGGCCTCGAATCCGTCGGGGTCACGCCGCTCACGGGCCGCGTCGCAAAGGCCGCGTATCTCGGCAACACCATGGAGTACACGGTCGACACCCCGATCGGCCCGTTGTTCGTCATCCACGGCGGGGTCGATCGCGCGCTCGCCGTGGGCGCCGACGTCGCCGTGGTGCTGGCGCCGCACGGCGTGATCGCGATCCCGCCCGACTGATCGAAGCAAACATGGCATTGCAGGCCGCCGAAATCGCGGCGCGCGCCGCGTTCGCGCGCGAGGTCGCGCTGGAAGCGGGGGCACTCGCGGTGCGTTACTTTCACCGCGAGATCGACTTCGAGGCCGAGAGCAAGGGACCGCAGGACTGGGTCAGCGCGGCGGACCGCGCCGTCGAGGCGCACATCCGCGGCGCCGTCGCGCGGGCGTTTCCCGGCGATGCGATGCTGGGCGAGGAAGGCGGCGGCGCGCTCGGCGACCGATTGTGGGTCGTCGATCCCATCGACGGCACGATCAACTTCGTCCACGGCGTGCGCTACTGGTGCGTCTCGATTGCCTTCGTCGAAGACGCAGCGCGCCGGATCGGCGTGATCGCCGACCCGTCACTGGGCGAGCTCTTCTGGGCGGTCAGCGGCGGCGGCGCGTGGTGCGGCGGCAAGCGGATCCGGGTGTCGGACTGCGCGTCGCTCGACCGCGCATTGATCGCCTCCGGCTACGTGCCGCGACACCCCCTTGCCGAGCACCTCGCGCTGCGCGCGGCGCTCTACCACGCGGGTGCGGCGGTCAAGGACATGGGGGCCGGCGCGCTGATGCTGGCGCACGTCGCCGCGGGCCGCTTCGACGGGCTCCTGGAGCCCCACATGCATCCCTGGGACGCGCTGGCCGGCCTCACGCTGATCGAGGAAGCGGGCGGCTTCGTCCTGCCCTACCCCGCTGGCGGCGATCTCTTTGCCGGGGGCCGCGTGATCGGCGCGGCGCCGGGCATTTTCGATGCCCTGAACGCCCTCTGCGCAGACGTGCAGAACAGCGCCTGATGGATCACGGAAACGGATCGACGGCTGCGATCATCGGCGTATTCGCGGGGGGATCGGCTGCAGCGCGGAAGCGGAAAGGGAAGCGATGGACGCGGGTCGTACGGCACTGCTGCTGACCGGGGGCGGTGCGCGCGCCGCCTACCAGGTCGGCGTCCTGAACGCGATACGCATCATCCGCGGGCGGCGCAGCGGCAATCCGTTTCCGGTGTTGTGCGGCACCTCGGCGGGGGCCATCAACGCGACGACGCTCGCCACCTATGCCGAAGACTTCAACCGCGGCGTGCGCAAGCTCGTCGGCATATGGGCGAACTTCAACGTCGCGCAGATCTATCGCGCCGACGCCGCTGCGCTGCTGGGAAGCGGCCTTTCGTGGAGCTCCGCGCTGCTCACCGGCTGGCTCGTGCATCAGGCGCCGCGATCGCTGCTCGACAACGCGCCGCTGCGCGCGCTGCTGGGCGACGTGCTCGACCTCTCCGCGATCCCGCGGGCGATCGACGCCGGCGCGCTGCGCGCGCTGTGCGTCTCTGCGTCCGGCTACACCTCCGGCGAGAGCCTTTCCTTCTTCCAGGCGGCGCCCGACGTGGCGCCATGGCGCCGGACCCAGCGCATCGGCGTGCCCACGGTCATGACTCTGGACCACCTGATGGCGTCGAGCGCCCTTCCGTTCCTGTTTCCGGCGGTGCGCATCCACCGCGAGTATTTCGGCGACGGCTCGATGCGCCAGCAGGCGCCGATCAGCCCGGCGATCCACCTGGGCGCCGAGCGGATCCTGGTGATCGGCGCGGGGCGCGGGATCGACGAGAAACGCGTGCGCACCGAGTCGTATCCATCGCCGGCGCAGATCGCCGGGCACGCGCTGTCGAGCATCTTCCTCGACAGCCTCGCCATGGATCTCGAGCGGCTGCAGCGGATCAACGCGACCCTCGACGTCGTCGCGGCCCGCGGCGCGCTGCCGGAGGAACTCGCGCTGAGGCGCATCGAAACGCTGGTGATCTCGCCGTCGCAACGCTTCGACCCGATCGCCGCGCGGCATGCGGCGAGCCTGCCGCGTGCGCTGCACCTGTTCCTGCGCGGCATCGGCGCGACGCGGCGCAACGGCGCCGCGCTGCTGTCCTACCTGCTGTTCGAGAAGGGCTATACGCGAGCGCTGATGGAACTCGGGCTGCGCGACGCGATGGCACGTCGCGACGAGATCGCGCGCTTCCTGCGTGTCGACACCGAGTGCCGAACCCATTGATCCGGCACAGGACAGCGTGGACCGCCGCCGTCAGAAGCTCTCTGCAGGCATCGCCACCGCCGAAGGGCCGCCCTCGACCAGCGTCGTCAGGCACGCGTCGGCGTGGGGCAGCAGGCAATCGGCGTAGTACCGCGCGGTGGCGATCTTCGCCGTCAGGAAACGGGCGTCGCCGGTGCCTTCCTGCAGGTGCCGCGCCGCCACCAGCGCGGCCCGGCCGAGCTGCCATCCGCCTGCCGCCAGACCCCACAGCCGCAGGTAGGCGACCGCACCGGCGTGCGCCTCGCGCGGATGCGATCCGAACGAGGCGACGACCCAGTCGATCGCCCGGTCGAGCGCCGCTGCGGCATCGGCCAGCCGCTTGCCGATGGCCTTGAGGTTTGCGTCCGCATGGGCAGAAAGTTCGGCGGCAACGCGCGCGATGTCAGCCGCCACTGCCCGCGCCGTCACCCCGCCGTCGCGCGCAGTCTTGCGTCCCAGAAGGTCGTTGGCCTGGATGCCGGTGGTGCCCTCGTAGATGGTCGTGATCCGCGCATCGCGGAAGTGCTGCGCGGCGCCGGTCTCCTCGATGAAACCCATGCCGCCGTGCACCTGGACGCCGAGGGACGCGACCTCCTGTGCGATTTCGGTCGACCAGCCCTTGACGATCGGGATCATCAGGTCGACAAAGGCCTGGTGGCGCTTTCTCGCCGCCGGATCGGGATCGCGATGCGCGTGATCGATCGCCGACGCGGTGACGTACGCCACCGCGCGCGTCGCCTCGGTGTACGCGCGCATCGTCATCAGCATCCGCCGGATATCCGGATGCTCGATGATCGGGCCGGCCTTGACGCCCCTCTCGGTGCCCACGGCCTTGCCTTGCACGCGATCTCGCGCATAGGCGACGGCTCGCTGGTAGGCGCGCTCGGAGATGCCGATGCCTTCCATGCCGACCGAAAAGCGCGCGAGATTCATCATGATGAACATGTACTCGAGCCCGCGGTTCTCCTCGCCGACCACGTAGCCTGTCGCGCCCCCCTTGTCGCCGAAGGCAAGCACCGCCGTCGGGCTCGCATGGATGCCGAGCTTGTGCTCGAGCGACACGCAGTGGACGTCGTTGCGGGCGCCGAGCGAGCCGTCATCGTTGACGAGAAACTTGGGAACGACGAACAGCGATATGCCCTTGACGCCTTCCGGCGCGTCGGGCGTGCGCGCGAGCACCAGGTGGATGATGTTCCCGGTGTAGTCGTGCTCGCCGAAGGTGATGAAGATCTTCTGGCCGAAGATCCTGTAGCTGCCGTCCGCCTGCGGCACCGCCTTGCTGCGCACTGCCGCGAGATCGGAACCGGCCTGCGGCTCGGTGAGATTCATCGTGCCGGTCCAGGTGCCCGCGACCATGTTCGGCAGGAATTTGCGCTTGAGCGCGTCGGAGCCGCAGAGCTCGATCGCCTCGATCGCACCCTGCGTCAGCAGGGGGCAGAGATCGAAGGCCAGGTTGGACGAATGCCACATTTCCTCGACCGCCGTCGCCAGGAGCTGCGGCAAGCCCTGGCCGCCAAACTCGGGGTTCTTGGTGAGCCCGTTCCAGCCGTTGTCGCAGAACTGCCGGTACGCATCCTTGAAGCCGGCGGGCGTGGTCACCGACCCGTCCTCGTTCCAGCGCGCTCCTTCCCGGTCGCCGGTCCCGTTGATCGGATCGAGCACGTTGGTCGCGAACTTGCCGGCCTCCTCGAGTATCGCCGCTGCGACGTCGGGGGTGGCTTCCTCGAAACCGGGCAGCTTTCCCACCGCCTCCATGCCGGCGAGTTCCTGAAGAACAAACTGCATGTCGGTCAGCGGGGCCTGGTAGATGCTCATGGCGAAATCCTCGGGGAGTCGACAATCGACAGATGGAAAGCGTAACGCTCCCGGCTAGAGGAAAAACTCTAATCGAAGGCGCCACCTGCCGCCGCGAGCGGGGAGAGCCGACCACCGCGCCGGCGGCGCGTGACAACCATTCACCGTCCGCCCTGAGCTCGTCGAAGGGCCTCGACAGGCTCGGCGCGAACTGAAACCAAGGCCGCCTGGGGCGCCGCTCAGCCCAGTTCTTCGGTCAGAGCAGGCAGAATCTCGAACAGGTCGCCCACCAGTCCGTAATCGGCGATCTGGAAGATGGGGGCTTCCGGATCCTTGTTGATGGCGACGATGACCTTGCTGTCCTTCATTCCGGCCAGATGCTGGATGGCGCCCGAGATGCCCACCGCGATATAGAGGTCGGGCGCCACGATCTTGCCCGTCTGCCCGACCTGGTAGTCGTTGGGGACGTAGCCGGCATCCACCGCGGCGCGCGACGCACCGATGGCGGCGTTGAGCTTCGCCGCCAGCGCCTCGATGAGCTTGAAGTTCTCGGCGCTGGCGAGCGCCCTGCCGCCGGATACGACGACGCGCGCGCTGGTCAATTCGGGCCGGTCCAGCTTGCTGATCTCCTGCCCCGTGACGCGGGCGAGGCCCGTGTCGGCCGCGGCAGCGACGATCTCGACGGCCGCATTGCCGCCGACGGCCACCGCAGCGTCGAACGCCGTGGCGCGGACGGTGATCACCTTGACGGAATCCTTCGATTGCACCGTGGCGAAGGCGCTGCCGGCGTAGATCGGGCGCACGAAGGTGTCCGCCGACTCCACGGCGATGATCTCGGAGACCTGTGCCACGTCGAGCAACGCCGCAATGCGGGGCGCCACATTCTTGCCATTGCCGGTGGCCGGGGCCAGCACGTGGGAATAGCCCCCCGCCTTGATGACAGCAAGTGCCGTCGCTGCGACGTTTTCCGCCACCTGCGACGCGAGATGCGCGGCATCGGCGTGGAGCACCTTGGTGACACCGGGTATGCGCGCCGCGGCTTGCGCCGCACTCTGCGCGTCGCTGCCGGCGACGAGCACGTGGATTTCGCCGCCGATTCTTTGTGCGGCAGCAACGGTGTTGAGTGTCGCGGACCTGAGCGCGACGTTGTCGTGATCGGCCAGAATGAGTAGGGTCATGTCAGGAAATCACTTTCGCTTCATTGCGCAGCTTGGCCACGAGTTCCTTCACGTCGGCCACCTTGCCGCCGCCCTGCCGTTTTGGCGGCTCGACGACCTTCAGCGTGACCAGGCGCGGCGCGACATCGACGCCCAGGGCTTCGGGTTTCATGGTCTCGAAGGGCTTTTTCTTCGCCTTCATGATGTTGGGCAACGTCGCATAGCGCGGCTCGTTGAGGCGCAGGTCCGCCGTCACGACCAGCGGCAGCGACGCCTCGATGGTCTCGAGCCCGCCGTCCACCTCGCGCTTGACGAGTGCCTTGTCGCCGACGATCTCCACCTTGGACGCGAACGTGGCCTGGGGCCAGCCCAGCAATCCGGCGAGCATCTGGCCCGTCTGGTTGGCGTCGTCATCGATCGCCTGCTTGCCGCAGATGACGAGCCCCGGCGCCTCCTTGCCGACCAGCGCCTGCAGCAGCTTGGCCACGGCCAGCGGCTGCAACTCGACGTCCGTCTCGACCAGGATGGCGCGGTCGGCGCCCAAGGCCAGCGCGGTGCGCAGCGTCTCCTGGCAGGCGGTGACGCCACAGGACACCACGACCACCTCGGTCGCGACGCCCTTTTCCTTGAATCGCACGGCTTCCTCGACCGCGATTTCGTCGAAGGGATTCATCGACATCTTGACATTGGCGAGATCGACGCCCGAGCCGTCCGGCTTCACCCGAACCTTGACGTTGTAGTCGACGACGCGCTTGACGGGAACGAGTACTTTCATGGGAGACCCAGGTCGGCTGCGAAGAACCCCGATTATAGCGCGCCGGCTCCTCGCCCCGCACCCGATCAAGCCGTCGGACGCCCCTCGTGCGTACGCCCCGGGGGCATGGCCGGCGGGAGCTCGACCACGCGGTCGGCCGCGAGTGCCGCGGGAACGCGATGGGTGATGAACAGTATGGTCACCTTGCCGCGAAAACGGGCGATGGTCGCGGCGATCTGCTCCGCCACCACGGCATCCAGGCTGCTGGTTGCCTCGTCGAAGATCAGCACCCGGGGCCGCTTGAGCAGGGCGCGCGCGATGGCGATCCGCTGTTTCTGTCCGCCCGACAGCCCGGCGCCGCGCTCGCCGACGACGGTGCGATAGCCTTCGGGCAGCGCCTGGAGCACCGCGTGGATCTCGGCCAGCCTGCAGGCCTGCACGACCATCTCATGCGACGCCTGCGGATGGCCGATCACCAGGTTGTCGTGGATGTTGCCGGAAAACAGCACCGTCTCCTGCGGCACCACGCCGAAGGCACCGCGCAGCTCGTTGACGGCCATCGTGCGCGTGTCCCGGCCGTCGAGCCGCACCTCGCCCTCGCTCGGGTACAGAAAGCCCTGCAGCAGCCTCGTGAGCGTGCTCTTGCCGGCGCCCGAGGGGCCGGTGATGGCCACGCACTCTCCCGGCGCCACCGAGAGATCGAAGCCCCGCAGCACCGGTGGGTGTCCCTCCCGGTAGCGAAAGCCGACGCCGCGGAACTCGATGCGCGCCGGTCCCCGTGCATCGTGCGTTGCGACCAGTGTCCGCGGCTCGCAGCGGACGTCCATCACGTCCGCGAGGCGGCGCACGGCTATCGTTGCCATCTGGAACTGCTGCCAGAGCCCGACCAGACGCAGCATCGGTTGCGTGACACGGCTGGCGAACATCTGGAACGCGACCAGCATGCCGATGGTGAAGTCGGGCCCGCGCATCACCAGCATCGCGCCCAGGCACAGGACGGCGACCGCCTGCAGCTGCTCGAGCCCGGCCGCCAGCGTGTTGTAGGTGTTGGACAGCTTCCGCGTCGCGAAACTCGCCTGCAGATAGTCGGCCAGCAACGCCTCGTAGCGACGGTCGAGCTCTGCTTCCATCTGCAGCGACTTGACGGTTTCCATGCCGGCGACGTACTCGGTGATGAACGCCTGGTTGCGCGCGCCGCGAAGAAACTGCTCGTTCAACCGCGACTGGAAGAACGGCGCCACGAACAGCGAGAGGAGGATGACCAGCAGCAGCACGGCCAGCGTCACCAGCGACAGCGGCACGCTGTAGAGCAGCATGAAGAGCAGGAAGATCACGAGGAACGGCAGGTCGAGCAGCAGCGTGACCGCGGCACCGGACAGGAAATCGCGTATGGTCTCGATGCCGTTGAGGCGGGCCGCGAGCACACCCGTCGCGCGGTGCTCGAAGAACGGCAGGGGCAGCCGGATCAGGTGCCGGAACACGGCGCTGCCCAGCACCGCATCGATGCAGTTGCCGACGTGCACGACCAGGTACTGGCGGATCCAGTTGAGGGCGCTGGAGAAGACCAGCAACAGCACCAGCGCGACGGCAATCACTTTGAGCGTGCTCGGCGTCTGGTGCACGATCACCTTGTCGATGATGACCTGGCTGCAGATCGGCGTCGCCAGCGCGATGAGTTGCATGGCCAGCGAACCGGCCAGGACGTCGCGGCCGCTGCGCGCGTGGCGCGCAAATTCGTCGAAGAACCAGCGAAAGCCGAAACGCGGCGGCGGCGCAAGCGGATCGTCATCGTCCGCGGTCGGCGGCGACGTCTCGACGATCAGCGCAAGACCCGCGTCCTGCGCGGCGATTTCGGTCACCAGCGGTGTCGCGGGGACGTTGCTGCCGGCGTGAAACAGCAGCGCGCGCTCGCCTTCGATCTTCACCAGCAGCGCGACGCGATGACACGGGTGCTCGTCCGCCGCGGTGCCTGGCCGGGCGGGGACTCCGTCTGCCGGCGCAGGCGCTGGCGGCGTCTGGCCGGCGGGTCGCAGGAACACGATTGCCGGCAGCGGACCGGCGGGAGCGTCGCCGACCGCGCTGCGCACAAGCCTGGCGCGCAGCCCGAGCGCGGCGAGGGCCTCGATCAACTGCGCGGCCGAGCAGGGCGGCGGACACTCGCGCTGCAGCAGCGCGGTGTCGAAGGGCAGGCGGTGCAGATTGCACAGGCTTCCGGCGACCCACAGGAGATCGCTCTGCGTCAGCCGCAGCGATGGCAGGTTGCCGGCGTCGTCGCGCATCGCGACCCTAGCGCTCGCGCGCGGCGTCGTGCCACGCCTGGCGCACCGGTGCCAGCAGGTACTCGAGCAGCGTGCGCTCGCCCAGGCGTATCTCGGCGACGGCGAGCATGCCCGCCGCCAACGGCAATGCGGCATCGTCGAAGGGCAGCGTCTGCGCCGCCAGCGCGATGCGCGCGCGGTAGCCGGCGAGCCCCGCTGTTTCCGCCGGCGGTGGATCGGCAGCGGAATCGCGGCGCGGCGCGGCGGCATCGGTGGCATCGGGGCTTACGCGGACGACGCTGCCCTCGATCAGGCCGTATTTCTGGAACGGGTACGACGCGAGCTTGACGCGGACCGGTTGCCCCGGGCGCACGAAACCGATGTCGGCGTTGCGAACCAGGACTTCGGCCTGCAATTCCTCGCCGGCCGGGACCAGCGTCAGCAGCACGGTGCCGGCGCCGACGACCGCGCCCCGCGTGTGGGTGGCGAGTTCCTTGACGACGCCCGCCTGCGGCGCGCGCAGCTCGATGCTCTCGGCGCGGGTCAGCTGCTTGGCGAGGTCCTCCGCCACCCGCGAGCGTTGCGCCTCGGCCTGTGCGCGCTCGGCATGCAACTGCGCCCGGTACGCCGACGTCACCTGAGCCAGGCGGCGGTCGGCCTGGGCGAGGCTCGCCTGCAGACTGGCGACGGTGTGCTCCTGCGCGCGCTGGTCCTGCTGCTTTTCTATGTGTTCGCGTTCACGCTCGAGCGCCGCCAGCTCGCTGACAAATCCTTCGCGCTGCAGCCGATCGAAGCGTTCCGCGAGCGTCCGGTAGATCGGCAGCGTGCGCTCGAGCTTGACGGCAACCGCTGCCGCCGCGGACAACTCCTGCGCGACGCGCTGGCGCACCGCGGTCTCCTGGGCGAGCGTGTCGAGATAGGCCGACCGGTTCGCCCGGTACTGCTGCAGTGCGCGGTCAAATGCCGACTCGCCGTCGCCGGGCAATCGCGGCAGCGGCCTTTCGGCGAGCTCGGCGTCGATACGGCGCTGTTGCAACTGGCGCAGCGCGAGTTCGTGGGCGAGCGCGCGCGTCTCGGCTTCGGCGACGCCCGGATCGAGGCGCACGAGCACCTGGCCGGGAAGCACCATTTCCCCCTCGACCACCAGGATCTCGCGCACGACGCCGGCTTCCGCGGGCTGCACGATGGGCAACGCGACGCGGGGGACGAGCCGCCCGTCAGCGACCGCAACGATATCGAGCCGCCCGAATACCGCCCACGCGATCGCGCAGGCGACGAGCGCCACCAGGCAATGCAGAACCCACGCCGCCAGCGGTGACGGCGCGACCGCGGCGGCGCGCAGGTCTGCGGGCCGAAAGACATCGCCGGCTTGCGCCACCGGCGCGAGTGCGCGCGTCAACGACCGCTCGCCTTCACGTCAGCGACCGCGTCGACGTCGCGGCAATCGTTTGCATGGCGTCTCCCCGCATCGCGGCTCGCCACCGACGGAGGGCGCCGCGTGCACAGGGAGACAACGCTACGGAACGACGGTGGTCCCGGTCAATTCGGCCGGATGGATGAGGCGTCCTCGCGGAGGGCGCGCATCGCATTGATCGAAAGTGCTTTTCCGCTTCCGGCCCCGCGCTTCGCCTGTCAGCGCTGACAGGCCGCGCGCGCAGGCTCAGAGGCTGAGAGTTTTTCGGGCGTGTCCGAGCGGCGCGTCAGAAGGCGTCCGATCGAGGCGCAAAGCGCAGCCATAGCTCGGGCTATGGCGAGCATTTGCAACGAAGAGCGGGCGTCTTCTGGCGTGATGTGCGGGCATGTTCGAAATACTCTCAGCCTCTTAGCCGGGCGGCAGACGGCGATCGATGCGATCGAGATGCAGTGCCGCCTTCACCATGAGGTGCGCGCTTATCGGCGCAGTCAGGAACACGAACAGCGTGACCAGGAACTCGGTCACCGACCAGCTGCCCTCGCGCACCGTGAAGAAGAGCGAGGATGCGAGCAGGACGCCGCCCACGCCCAACGTCGTCGCCTTGGTCGGACCGTGAATCCGTTTGTAGAAATCGGACATCTTCGCGAGCCCCCAGGACCCGATCAGCGAGAAGGCGGCGCCGGTCAGCAGCAGCGCCGCGATGGCCGCATCGGCCCACAGCGGCAGCGACGTCAGTGCGGAATCCATCATGGGGTCACTCGATGATGTCGCTGCGAACGATGAATTTTGCCAGCGCCACGGTACCCACGAAGCCCAGCATCGCGATGACCAGCGCCGCCTCGAAATACAGCGTGCTGCCCTGCCGGATGCCGAGCAGGACCAGGAATGCCATGCCGTTCACGTACAGGGTGTCGAGCGCAAGGATGCGATCGGGCGCCTTGGGACCGCGCAGCACGCGCCACAGCGCAAGCAGCATCGCCAGCGCGAAAGCGGCGATGATCACGGGCATCAGCATGGCCGTCATTCGAAGATCTCCCGCAATGGCGCCTCGTAGCGCGCCTTGATGTCGGCCACCAGCGCGTCGGCGTCCGTCAGATGAAACGCGTGCACCAGCAGGTGTCCGCGATCGGATGCGATGTCGCAGGTGAGTGTTCCCGGCGTCATGGTGATGATGCCGGCCAGCGTGGCGATCGCGTGGACATCGGTCAGCGCGAGCGGCACGCGCACGAAGCCCGGAGTGATCGCGGCCTCGGCGCCCAGGATCTGGCGCGCGACCACGAGCGAGGACACGACGATGTCGCGCAGGACCACCGCGGCCAGCCGGAGCGCCACCCACGGTCGCCGGATTCCGCATTGCCCTCCCTCCGGCGCAACGGTGAGCAACGGGATGGCCCAGGCGAGCAAGGCTCCCAGCAGGAGCTGGGCCGGAGCGAGCGTGCGATTGAGCAGCAGCCAGACGACCCACAGGGCCACCGAAAGACAAGGCGCGGGAACGAGCCTGCTCATCGCGTCCGCTCCGGCGCGGGACGCACGCCCCGCGTCACCGGCAACGCCCCCAGCACGCGCCCGACGTAGGCGGCAGGCGCATGAAGCTGCTGCGCGGTATCGCGCATGTAGCGCTGCACGGGCGCGGCAAAGACGGCCAGCGCCAGCAGCGCCAACGCCATCACGCCGATCGCAATGCCCTCGACGGGCACCATGCGCCCGGCGGTCGCGGATGCCGGCAATGCAGCACCCGGACGAAGCTTCCAGAACACCCGGCTGCCGGCGCGCGCCAGCGCGATCGTCGCCACGAGTCCGGCGGCGAGCAGAACCGTCCACAGCGACGCCGCTTCGGGCAACCCGCGGCTTGCCTCCAGGATGCCGACTTTGCCGATGAATCCCGACAGCGGCGGCAAGCCCGCGATCGCCATCGCGCCGAACAGGGTCAGCAGTCCAAGGAGCGTCGCGTCGTGCATCCGGGCGCCGCTGTGCAACCGGTCGCCGTCGTCACCGCGCTGGCGGGCGATCGGATCGGCCAGCAGGAACAGCAGCGCCGCTGCCAGCGTGCTGTGAACGAGGTAATAGAGGGCGCCCGCCAGCACCGGTTGGGCGCCCGTGGCAACGGCGGCGACCAGCGTTCCCGCCGACACCACGATCAGCGACGCCACCAGGCCCCTGAAACGGTCCGCCGACAGCGCACCCAGCGATCCCAGCACCACCGTGCCTGCGCCCAGCGCGTACAGCGGCCCGGCGCCCAGGCCTGCCAGCACGCCGCCGCCGGCGCCGAACAGCAGCGTCGTCACGCGCACGATGGCGTAGACGCCGACCTTGGTCATCACCGCGAACAGCACCGCCACCGGTGCGGGCGCCGCGCGGTAGGTGTCCGGCAGCCAGAATCCGAGCGGCAGGATCGCCGCCTTGAGCGCGAACACGACCAGCAGCAACATGCCCGCCACCCCCAGCAGCTCCCGATCGGCAACCGGTGCTGCCGCGATCCTTTGCGCCAGGTCGGCGAAGTTGAGCGTCCCCGTGAGGCCGTAGAACAAGCTGGCCGCAATCAGGAACAGCGAGGAGCCGACGAGATTGATGACGACGTAGTGATACCCGCTGCGCAGTGCGCGCCCCCCGGCACCGTGCAGCAGCAGCGCATACGACGCGATCAACAGCACCTCGAAAAAAACGAACAGGTTGAAAAGGTCGGCGGTCAGGAACGCGCCGTTGAGACCGGCGATCTGAAACAGGAAGAACGCGTGAAAGTGCGCACCACGCCGTGCCCAGCCCGTCGCCGAATGCGTTGCCGCCACCACGGCGACGCCCGCGGTCAGCGCGAGCAGCAGCGCCGCGAGCCGGTCGAGCGCCAGCGCGATGCCGAAGGGTGCGCGCCAGTTGCCGAGCAGGTAGACGTCGACGGCCCCGCTGTCGGCGCGCCGGAGCAACGCGCCGGCGACGAACGCCAATGCCAGCGTGACCGTCAGCGTGATCGGCATTTGCGCGCGCGGCCACCGGCGCTCGATGACGAGTTGCAGCGCGGCCGCGAGCAAGGGCAGCACCACCGGAAGGACGACGAGGTGCGCGGCCGGATCCATCACCGATCCCCGCCGGTCGGCGCTGCCGTCGGGTGAACGCCACCGCGATCGCCGCCCGGCACCTCGTCGCCGATGTCCGCGTCGCACAGATCGCTGCCGTTGACGAACCGCCCCTTCAGCGCCAGCGCCAGCAGCAGCGCCGTCATCGCGAAGGAAATGACGATCGCCGTCAGCACCAGCGCCTGCGGCAACGGATCGGCATAGTGGGCAAGCGTTGGCGGCGCGCCGGCGCGCACGATCGGCGGCGCACCGACGGCGACTCGCCCCATGACGAAGATGAACAGGTTGGTCGCGTACGAAGCCAGCGTGAGCCCCAGCACGACATCGAAGGTCCGCGCCCGCAGCAGCAGCCAGACACCCGTGCCGGCAAGCACGCCGATGGCCGAGGCAAGCAGCAGGGCGGTCATTGCGCCCCGCCGGCCGGCGCGACCTGCCGCGGCGCAAACAGCGCCAGCAGGGTCGCGCCGACGACGCAGAGGAAGACACCCAGATCGAACAGCGCCGCACTGGCGAGCGGAATTTCGCCCAGCAGCGGCAGCTCCGGATGGGCGAAGCTGCTGGTGAGGAACGGATGCCCGAACCAACCGCTGGCAGCGCCGGTCGCACCCGCGATCAGAAGCCCGGCACCGATCAGGAACACATGACGGCCCTCGTGGAAGTCGGCGGTGTCCGCCCCATCCGCCATACGCTTCACGATGATCGCGGAGGCGAGGACGAGGCCGGCGACGAAGCCGCCGCCCGGCAGGTTGTGTCCGCGCAGGAACAGGTGCGTGGCTACCAGCGCCGCGAGCGGCAACAGCATCCGGGCAACGGTTTGCAGCAGCATGGGATTCCAGTCCGGCGCACCCGCCGCGGGCGTGAAGCTCGCGGGAGCGCGGTATTGCGCGAGCAGCGCGTGCACGATGAGTGCGGCAACGCCCAGCACGGAGATTTCGCCCAGCGTATCGAAGCCGCGGAAGTCGACGATGATCACGTTGACGGCATTGCTGCCGCCTCCCGCCGGCAGCGCCTGCGCCAGATAGAACGGCGAGATCGGGTCGAAGGGCCGCGCCAACACCGCCCACGCGATGACGGCGACACCCAGTCCCGAAAACACGGCAATCCCCGCATCGCGCCACCGGCGCGCGACCGCGGCCTCGGCCGGCGCCGAAGGGGGAAGAAAGCGCAGTACCAGCATCATCAGCACGATGCTGACGGTCTCGACCAGCAGTTGCGTCAGCGCAAGGTCCGGTGCGGAGAGCAGCACAAAGGCAAGGCTCACCATCAATCCGGTGACGCCGATGAGGATGAGCGCGGTCAGGCGTTGCCGATAAAGGATGCCGGCCGCGACCGCGCTGGCGACGCCCAGTATCCAGACCACCAGCGCGACGCCAAAGCCGACCTCGTCGGCACCGACGGCGACCGCGGGCACCGCCGTTGGCGCCAGCAAGCTTCCCGGTGCGCTGACGAACGGGGCGAAGCCGGCAACGATCGCAACGACGAGCAGCCAGCGCAACATCCGCGGCAGGCTGCCGAACGGCAACGCGCGCAGCAGGCGATCGGCGGACCACTGCAGCCCGCCCAGCAAAGCGTCGAAGATGTGCTTGCCGCCGACCGGCAGTCGGTTGACCGTGTGCAGGTTGAGCGTCCGCTGCAGCGTGAAGTAAAGCGTGACCCCGCCCAGCGTCGCCAAAGCGCTCATCATCAACGGCGCGTTGAAACCGTGCCAGATCGCCAGGCTGTACTCGGGCAGCGTGCCACCCAATGCCGCCCTGGCGGCGACCGCCAGCAACGGCCCGACAGTGAGCGCCGGCAACGTGCCGACGACGAGACAGACGACGACCAGCGCCTCGACCGGAACGCGCATCCAGCGCGGCGGCTCGTGCGGCGTCCTCGTCAATCCGACCGGTTGGCCGTTGAAGAAGACGTCGTGGACGAAACGGACGCTGTAGGCAACGGAGAGCAGCGCGCCGAGCGTCGCCACCGCCGGAACGATCCACTCGATCACCCGATGCGATTCGACGGCCAGGGTTTCGGCGAAGAACATCTCCTTCGACAGGAAGCCGTTGAGCAGCGGAACGCCCGCCATGGCCGAGCAGGCGACGATCGCCAGCGTGCCGGTGATCGGCATCGTTCGCCACAGTCCGTTCAACTGCCGCATGTCGCGCGAACCGGTCTCGTGGTCGATGATCCCCGCCGCCATGAACAGCGACGCCTTGAATGCCGCGTGATTGAAGATGTGAAAAATCGCAGCCACCACCGCAAGCGGAGAATCGAGCCCGAACAGCAGCGTGATGAGCCCCAGATGGCTGATGGTCGAATACGCGAGCAGCCCCTTGAGGTCGTGCTGGAAGATCGCCACCGCCGCGCCCAGCAGCAGCGTCGCCAGCCCGACGCTGCTGACGATGTGGAACCAGGGCTCGCTCATCCCCAGCGCGGGATAGAGGCGCGCGAGCAGGAACACGCCGGCCTTCACCATCGTCGCCGAATGCAGATACGCCGACACCGGCGTCGGCGCGGCCATCGCATGCGGCAGCCAGAAATGGAACGGAAACTGCGCCGACTTGGTGAACGCGCCCAGCAGCACCAGCACCAGCGCCGGGACATACCAGCGATGCGCGCGAATCGCGTCCCCGGCGGCGAGCACGCGATCAAGCTCGTAGCCGCCGGCCATCTCGCCGATCAGCAGCACGCCGGCCAGAAGGCACAGTCCGCCGGCCCCGGTGATCGTCAGCGCCATGCGCGCGCCCTGGCGCGCATCGGCGCGATGCGTCCAGAAGCCGATGAGCAGGAACGACGTGACGCCGGTCAATTCCCAGAACACCACCAGCAGGACGAGGTTGTCGGCGAGCACGACGCCGAACATCGCGCCCATGAACGCCAGCAGGCTGGCGAAGAATCGCGCCGGAGAATCCGTGGAAGACAGGTAGTACGCCGCGTACAACACGACCAGCGCGCCGATCGCGCCGATGAGAAGCGCGAAGGCGAACGCGAGCCCGTCCATCCGGAAGCCGAAATCGACGCCCTGAAACCAGGGAACACCGGCGCGCAGGACGGTGCCGGCGAACACCTCCGGTCCCGATGCATGACGACGATTGCGGAGCAGGTCAACGCCGCAATGCCGGCGAGCCACGCCGCATGGCGCGCGGCGCGCTCGCCCAGCACCGCCAGCAGCAGCGCAAAGGCAAACGGTGTCAGTACGAGCGCGAAAAGCACCGTGCCGGCATCTTCGGCGTGTGGAAGATGGACGCGAAGTGATGCGCGGGCATCGAAAACGGCCGGCGCGGGAGCGTCACCCGACCAGCAGGATGTGCACGCGGTAGGGCCCGTGCGCACCCATGACGATCCTCTGCTCGATGTCCCCGGTGCGCGAGGGGCCCGAAATCATGTTGATCGCGCGCGGCAGCTCGCCCCGCTCGCGGCGGATCAGGTCGAACGCATCCTCCATGCCGGCCACGATGCGGTCGGGGCGAAGGACGGCGATGTGCGTGTCGGGCAACAGCGTCGTCGCCGTCGGCGTGTCGGCGCCGGACAGCACGACGAGTGTGCCGGTTTCGGCAATCGCGCAAAAGGCGCCGGTGATGCCGAGGCGGTCGTCGCCCTCGGTCGGGCGCGCCGCGATATCGAGACCGGCGCCGGTCCAGTCGAGATCGGCGAACTCCGGCCAGCACACGCCGGCGTGCGACTTCTGGGCGGAAAGCTGGGGCGGCAGCGTCAGCGCGTCGACGTAATGCGCGACAGCCGACGGAATCGCGTGGCGATCGGCAAGGCGCTCGACGCTGCTCGCCATGCGTGTCGCCTGGGCCATGAAGTGCAGGACGAGATCGCCGTGGATCGCGGGCCGCGGCCCCTGCGTGCGCGCGGCGAGCCACGCCTCGGCATCGGCCCGCGCCTTCGCGCGGTCGCCGGTCTTGCCGAGCGCGCCGCGCACGCGGGCCAGAAGTGCGTCGCGGGCGGGGCGGTTGTCGGCGAGGGGACGCGTCATGGTGCGGACTCCTGTTTCAGGTGGCCCCGAACGAAGCGGTCCAGGCGATCGATGCCGTCGCGTATGGCCTCGGGCGACGCGGCGTACGAAAAACGGATGTGCTGCCCGTCGCCCGGCACCCGGCGTCCGAAATGGATGTCGGCGAGGACTGCCACGCCGGCTTCGTTGAGCAGCCGCTTGCGCATCGCCTCGGAGTCCGCGCAGCCGGTGATGCGGCAGGCCTCGGTGACGTTGGGCCAGGCATAGAATGCGCCGCCGGGCTCGCGGCATTGAATGCCCGGCACCTGGTTCAGGAGGCCCACGATGAGGTCGCGGCGCTCGAGGAAGCTCGCGCGCATCGCGTCGGCCGCATCCTGCGGTCCGGTGATCGCCTCGACGGCCGCCCACTGCGAAATCTGCGACGCGCAGGAATCGGTATTGGTGATCCAGCGGGTGAACAGCGGCGCGAGGATGCGATTGGCAACGAAGCCGATGCGCCAGCCGGTCATCGCCCAGGTCTTCGATGCGCCGTCGCTGATGATGGTACGGTCCTGCATGCCCGGGCGCGCAGCGAGCGACTCGAAGCCGCCGGCGTAGGCAAGCCGGGAATAGATTTCGTCGGCGTACACCCAGACCTGCGGGTGGCGCGACAGCGTCTGCGCGATGGCGTCTAGATCGCCACCCCGCAGCATGCCGCCGGTGGGATTGTGCGGCGTGTTGAGGATGATGAGCCGCGTCATCGGCGTGATCTTCGCTTCGAGCTCGGCCGGGTCGAACGCGAAATCGCGGCTCTCGCGCAGATACAGCGGGACGGGCACCGCCCCGTTGGCAACGATCTGCGACTCGTAGATGGGGAATCCGGGCACCGGATAGATGACCTCGTCGCCGGCGCCGTAGTCGGTCACCGAAGCGATCGTGTAGGCGATGAAAGGCTTGGCACCGGCGCCGACGACGACGTCCTCGGGCCGAATCGAGAGCCCGCGCCGCGCCCCCATGTCGGCCGCCGCCGCCGCGCGCAATTCGTCGATCCCCGCCGACGGCGTGTAACCGTGCTTTCCACCGCGGATGGCAGCGATCGCCGCGTCCTGGATATGGACCGGCGTCGGGAAGTCGGGCTGCCCGATGCAGAAGGAGACGATGTCGCGCCCCGCCCGAGCCAGCGCGTTGACCTCGGCCAGGACCACGAATGCGTTTTCGGTGCCCAGCGAATCCGCGCGGCGCGAAATCCGGGGCGCGCCCTGGAGGATGTCCCGCGGCTTGCTCATCGCGAAGTCCGCTGGCGGTAGAGTTCGCGGAACGTCCTCCCCGGAGGCGCCGCCAGATCGCGTCCCTCGGTCCACCCCGCGCCGATGGGCAGGCGATGGAACCACCCTTCGCGTCCCCCCAGGAATTTCATCACCCGAACGCCGACGCGCGTGGCCAGCGCATAGAGCGCCGGTCGGCGCGCGAAGAACGACCATGCCTTCAGACCCGCACGCTCGTACCACGGTCGCAGCCCGGTCGCGTACGCCTTTTCGCGCAGCTTGCGCAGCAGATCGGGAATCGGGATCTTCACCGGGCACACCGATCCGCAGTGGTTGCACAGCGTCGACGCCGCCGGCAGGTCCTGCGCCTTGTCGAGGCCGACGTACATCGGCGTCAGGATCGAGCCGATGGGACCGGCATAGACCCAGCCATAGGAATGGCCGCCGACGCTCTGGTAGACCGGGCAGTGGTTCATGCAGGCGCCGCAGCGGATGCAGCGCAGCGCAGCGCGCACTTCGCTGCCGAGGATGTCGACGCGCCCGCTGTCGATGAGGATGAAATACATGTGCTCGGCGCCGTGATGCTCGCCGGCGCCCTTGGGTCCGGTCAGGACGTCGAGGTAGTTGGACAGCGACTGCCCTGTGGCGGACCGGGGCAGCAGGCGCAGCAGCGTGGCCACGTCCTCGAGCGTGGGCGCGATCTTCTCGATCCCGGAGATGGCCACATGCACCTTCGGCAGCGTCGTCGACAGCGTCGCGTTGCCCTCGTTGGTGACCAGAACCACCGACCCGGTTTCGGCGACGAAGAAATTGCCGCCGGAGATGCACATGTCGGCCGTCAGGTAGTGCTGCCGCAGCATGTGCCGCGCCTCGAGGCAGAGCGCCTCCGCGTCGTCCTTGCGCGGCGTGCCATGCACCCGGGCGAAGAGGTCGGCGATCTCGTCCTTGTTCTTGTGCAGCACCGGGCCCACGATATGCGACGGGGCCTCGTAGTCGTTGATCTGCAGGATGTATTCGCCGAGATCGGTCTCGACCACCTTCAGTCCCGCGCCCTCGATCGCGTGATCGAGCGCCGACTCCTCCGAGACCATCGACTTCACCTTGACGATCTTCTTCACCGCGTGTCGCGCGGCGATCTCGAGCACCAGCGCGTTCACGTCGGCGTGGCTCTGGGCGTAAAGCACCGTCGCGCCGCGGGCGGTCGCGTTCTTCTCGAAGATCTCCAGCCACACGTCGAGGTCGTCCAGCGCCCGATCGCGGATGGCCTTGCCCGCGTCGCGCGTCGCCTCGAAATCGTCGAGCTCGCTGAGCGAATTCAGACGCGCGCTGACGAACTTTCCCTTGAGCCGGGCGATGTTGCCCTGCAACCGCGCATCGTTCATCTTGATGTGCGCGGTTTCCTTGAAGTGCATCGAGGTTACTTGCATCGAAAGAGGCTCCGATCGTGTGCCGTCGCGCGCTTGCCGCTACTTCTGCCCGGAGGGCACTTCGCCGGCCAGCACTTCGGCGACGTGCAGGAACCGCGTCGTGCCGTCGCCGCGCCGGCGCATTCGCCCCTCGATGTTGAGCAGGCAGCCCACGTCCCCCATCACCACGGTCCCGGCGCCATTGGCGGCGATGTGCTCGCACTTCTTGTCCGCCAGCCGGGCCGAGATCTCGCCGTACTTGATCGAAAAGGTGCCGCCGAAACCGCAGCAGGTCTCGGACTCCGCCATTTCCCTGAGCGTCAAGCCCGGCACTTTGGCGAGCAGTTCGCGCGGCTGGGTCTTCACGTTCATTTCGCGCAGGCCCGCACACGAGTCGTGGTAGGTGACCGTGCCGTCGAAGCGGCCCGGCACGTTGTCGATCTTCAGCACCCGGACCAGGAAATCGGTGAGCTCATAGGTGCGATCGGCCAGCGCCTGCGCCCTCGCCGCCAGCGCCGGATCGTCGCCCAGAAGATCCCCGTAGTGCGTGCGGATCATGCCCCCGCACGAACCCGAGGGCGTCACGAGGTAATCGCAGCCCTCGAACTCGGCCAGCACCTTCTCCGCCAGCGCCTTGGCGTCTTCGCGATCGCCGGAGTTGTAGGCAGGCTGCCCGCAGCAGGTCTGCGACGGCGGGACATGGACCTCGGCGCCCCCCGCCTCCAGGAGCTTGATCGCCGCGAATCCGACCGACGGCCGCATCAGGTCGACGAGGCAGGTCACGAAAAAGCCGACACGCATGAGGGCGCTCCTCCAAAGGAAAATTTTACCATGGGCGCTTTCCGGAACCGATACGCGCCTCGAAGGCGCGGCGCGCGCCGCGGATTCCGCCGCTTCAATCAGTCACAGGAAACCCGACTGGGCAAGCGCCACGACGCAGAGTCCCATCAACGGTTGCGGCAGCACGCCGAACACCAGCAGCGCGAGGCCGTTGGCGGAGAGCAACGCCCGCGCATCGCCGCGTGCGACCAGAGGCGAGCTGTCGACCGCGTCCTCGAAATACATCACCTTGACGATGCGCAGGTAGTAGAACGCGCCCACCAGCGATGCGAGCACGGCCGCCACGGCGAGCCAGATGAAACCCGCGCTGACGGCGGCCTCGATGACCGTGAACTTGGCGTAGAAACCCAGCGTCGGCGGCACGCCCGCCAGCGAGAACATCACCAGCAGCATGATGAAGGCCCACCAGGGCGAGCGCTGGTTGAGACCCCGGAAATCCTCGATCCGGTCCGCCTCGAAGCCCTCGCGCGACAGCAACATCACCATTCCGAACGAAGCGAGCGTCGTCAGCACGTAGACGATCACGTAGAACATCGCCGCGCTGTAGCCGGCGAGGTTGGCGGCGAGGAACCCCAGCAGCATGAAGCCCATGTTGGCGATCGTCGAATACGCCAGCATGCGCTTGATGTTCGTCTGCGCGATGGCGACGAGATTGCCCAGGATCATCGACGAGAGCGACAGCACGAGCAGCATCCCCTGCCAGTCGAATTCGAGCCCGTCGAGCGCGACCGCCAGCAGGCGCAGCGTGAACGCGAACGCGGCGAGCTTGGGCGCCGTGCCGATGAGCAGCGTGACCGAGGTCGGCGCACCGTGATACACGTCGGGCACCCACATGTGGTAGGGGACGACCCCCAGCTTGAAGGCGATGCCCGACACGACGAACACGAGACCGAACAGCAGGATCGGACCGTTGCCCCGGCCCGACAGGATCACCCGCGCAATGCGGTGGATGTCGAGCGAACCCGTGGCGCCGTAGAGCATCGACATGCCGTAGAGCAGCATCCCCGACGCCAGCGCCCCGAGCACGAAATACTTCATCGCGGCTTCCGACGCTGCGCTCGACGTGCGATGCATCGCCACCATCGAATACAGGCAGAGCGCGAGGAGCTCGAGGCCAAGATAGAGGGTGAGAAAGCTGCCGGCGGAGATCATCACCATCATCCCCAGCAGGGCGAACAGCGTCAGCACCAGTGTCTCGCCGCTGAAAAGGCCGCGCGCGGCGAGGTAACTGCGGGAATAGAACAGCATCAGCGACACCGCAATGGTCGCGATCAGCTCCAGGAAGTCGGCCAGCATATCGTCGATCACCAGGCCGTTGAAGGCATGCACCGGATCCAGCTGCGCCGTCGCCACGGTGATCCACGCGCAGCAGAGCAGCGTCGCCTGCGTGAGCCAGAAGCTCCAGTGCCGCTGCGACCGGGGCAGGAACAGATCGAGCAGCAGGATGCCGCAGGCGGCGGCCAGCAGGACGATTTCGGGAAGGACGGGCAGCAGGGAGAAGGTCATGGTGTCCAGCGCCGCTAGAGCTTGCTCTTGGCCACGTGGGCGATGAGGTCGGCGACGGAGGCGTGCATCACGTCGACGAAGGGCTTGGGATAGACGCCCAGGGCGATCACCAGCACCGCGAGCAGGGCCAGCAACCAGAACTCGCGGCGATTCAGATCAACGAGGCCGCGAACGTTGTCGTTGGAAACGGCGCCGAAGATCACGCGCTTCAACATCCACAGCGTGTAGGCAGCGCCGAGGATCAGCGTCGTCGCCGCGAGGAAGCCCAGCCAGAAATTGACCTTCACGGCCGCCAGGATCACCAGGAACTCGCCGACGAAGCCCGACGTCGCCGGCAGCCCGGCGTTGGCCATCGCGAACAGCACCATGAACGCGGCGAACTTCGGCATGGTGTTGACGACGCCGCCGTAGTCGGCGATCTCCCGGCTGTGCATGCGGTCGTACATCACCCCCACGCACAGGAACATCGCCGCCGACACGAAGCCGTGCGAGATCATCTGCACCAGCGCGCCCTCGGCCCCCAGCTGGCTGAACAGGAAGAAACCCAGGGTGACAAAGCCCATGTGCGAAATCGACGAGTAGGCAATCAGCTTCTTCATGTCGCCTTGCGCCAGCGCGACGAAGCCGATGTAGACCACGGCAATCAGCGACAGCGTGATGACGAAGCCGGAGAGATAGCGCGAAGCGTCGGGCAGGATCGGCAGGATGAAGCGGACGAAGCCGTAGGCGCCGATCTTCAGCGTGATCGCGGCGAGGATCACCGAGCCGCCGGTCGGCGCCTCGACGTGCGCGTCGGGCAGCCAGGTGTGCACCGGCCACATCGGCACCTTGACCGCGAAGGCCAGGAAGAAGGCGACGAAGAGCAGCAGCTGCGTCTTCAGCGACAGCGGGACGTGGTACCAGTCGAGGATGGAGAACGACTCCGAGACCCGGTACAGGTAGATCAGCGCCACCAGCATCAGCAGCGAACCGAGCAGCGTGTAGAGGAAGAACTTGACCGCCGCGTAGACGCGGTTCGGCCCGCCCCAGATGCCGATGATGAGGTACATCGGGATCAGCAAGGCCTCGAAAAAGACGTAGAACAGAACGCCGTCGAGCGCCACGAAGGAACCGTTGATGAGCCCCGACATGATCAGGAATGCGGCCATGTACTGCGCCACGCGCTTCTGGATCGCTTCCCACCCCGCCCAGACGACCAGCAGCGTCATCAGGCTGTTCAGCAGCACGAACAGCATCGAGATGCCGTCCACCCCCAGCAGGTAACGCACGTCGAAGCGCGGAATCCACTCGCGCGCTCTCGACGAACTGCATGTCGGACGTGCCGGGATCGAAGTGGACCCACAGCGGCAAGGTCACCAGGAATCCCGCCAGCGCACCGATCAGCGCGATCCAGCGCGCCGTGCCGGCGTCGCGGTCGCGGCCGTTGGCCAGCACCGCGAAACCGGCGGCGATCGGAATCCAGATGGCGAGGGAGAGATACGGCATGGCTTGGATTCCTGGAGGGCGGACCGCGGTCAGAGCCCCAGCCACCAGGTGAGGAAGGCGAAGAGACCGATGATCATCGTGAAGGCGTAGTGATAGACGTACCCCGACTGCAGGTGCCGCAGCAGCGTCGCGACCCAGCCGATCACGCGCGCCGACCCGTTGACGAAAACGCCGTCGATGATCAATCGGTCGCCGACCGTCGACAGGATCCCGCCCAGCCGTCGGGCGCCGCCGGCCCAGAACCAGTCGTTGAAGCGGTCGAAGTAGTACTTGTTGTCGAGCAGCGTGTAGAGCGGGCCGGCCGCGGCCCTGATGCGCGCGGGCAGCGCCGGGTTGACGAGATAGCAGTACCACGCCGCCGCGATGCCCGCGAGCGCCAGCCAGAACGGCAGGCTCATGACCCCATGCTGGATGAACGCCGCCACGCCGTGCCACTCGTTCTTCATCTCCCACAGCACGGCGTGCTCGGGCCGGACGACGATCGAGGCGCCGAAATAGCTGCCGAAGAGCATCGGCTCCATGTACGTCCAGCCGGTGAACACCGACGGAATCGCCAGCAGCACGAGCGGCACGGTGACGACCCACCGGCTCTCCCTCGGCGGGCCGCCGCGATGGCCGTGCGCGTCGGGCTCGTCGCCCGCCTCGTGCCCCGCGTCGTGCTGGTCCGCAGCATGCTCGTCGTGGTGGGTGTCGCCCGAGACATCGAAGCGTTCCTTGCCGTGGAAAGCGAGGAAAAGCATCCGGAACGAGTAGAAGGCGGTGATGAACACGCCCGCCAGCACCGCGAAGTAGGCGTAACCGTGGCCCGCGATCTTCGATGCGTGCACCGCCTCGATGATCGCGTCCTTGGAGAAGAAACCGGCGAACGGCGGGATCCCCGCGAGCGCGAGCGAACCCACCACGGCGGTGATCCAGGTGATCGGCATGTACTTGCGCAGGCCGCCCATCCTGCGCAGGTCCTGCTCGTGGTGCAGCGCGATGATCACCGACCCCGCGCCCAGGAACAGCAGCGCCTTGAAGAACGCGTGCGTCATCAGATGGAAGATCGCCGCCGAATACGCCGACACGCCCAGCGCGACGGTCATGTAGCCCAGTTGCGACAGCGTCGAGTACGCGACCACGCGCTTGATGTCGTTCTGGACGATGCCGAGGAAGGCCATGAACAGCGCGGTCGTCGCGCCGATCACCGTGACGAACGAGAGCGCGGTCTCGGAGAGCTCGAACAGCGGGCTCATCCGGGCGACCATGAAGATCCCGGCGGTGACCATCGTCGCCGCGTGGATCAGCGCCGAGATCGGCGTCGGGCCTTCCATCGAGTCGGGCAGCCACACGTGCAGCGGCACCTGCGCGCTCTTGCCCATGGCGCCGATGAACAGGCAGATGCAGATGACGGTCATCAGCGACCATTCGGCGTCGCCCCAGAGGTTGATCGTCGTGTTGGCGAACTCCTCGGCCCGCGCGAACACCTGCGCGTAGTCCAGCGTGCCGAAAGATGCAAGCACGAGTCCGATCCCCAGCACGAAGCCGAAGTCGCCCACGCGATTGACCAGGAAGGCCTTGAGGTTGGCGTAGATCGCGGTCGGCCGCGTGTACCAGAAGCCGATCAGCAGGTAGGACACGAGCCCGACCGCCTCCCAGCCGAAGAACAGCTGGACGAAGTTGTTGCTCATCACCAGCATCAGCATCGAGAAGGTGAACAGCGAGATGTACGAGAAGAACCGGGTGTAACCCGGATCGTCGGCCATGTAGCCGATGGTGTAGATGTGGACCATCAGCGAGACGAAGCTGACGACGACCATCATCGTCGCGGTCAGGGGGTCGATCAGGAGGCCGATCGCGAGCTTGAGCGTTCCCGACTGCAGCCAGGTGTAGATGTCGCCGTTGAAGCTGTGCCCCGCCATCACGTCGCGCCAGACGACGACCGACGCGACCGTCGCGACGGCGACACCGAGGATGCACAGCCAGTGCGACACGCCGCGGCCGAGCTTCGGCCCGAAAAGCCCGACCACGACCGCACCGACCAGGGGCGCGAGCGGGACGAGGAGGTAGAGTTGCTGCATCGTCATGGTGTCGATCTCAGCCCTTCAGCCGGTCCAGGTCCTCGACGTCGATCGAACCCACATTGCGGAACAGCAGCACCAGTATCGCCAGCCCGATCGCCGACTCGGCGGCCGCCACGGTCAGGATGAAGAACACGAACACCTGCCCCGCCATGTCGTCCATGAACGACGAGAAGGCGATGAAGTTCATGTTGACGGCGAGCAGCATCAGTTCGATCGCCATCAGCAGGATGATGACGTTCTTGCGGTTGAGGAAGATTCCCGCCATCGCGATGGCGAACAGGATCGCCCCGAGCACGAGGTAGTGCGACAGCGTCGGTGCGGTTGCCAATGTCACGAAAATCTCCCTGCTTGCCGTTCCCGCCGCTTCAGTTCCGTTTCCCGGCGCGGCCCATGCGCGGAAAGCCGCCCGTCAACGATCCCGTTTCTCGGCGGGAACCTTCAATATGCGCAGCCGGTCCCGCGCCCGAACCTTCACCTGCTCGCCGGGGTCCTGGTATTTGGTCGCCCGTCGCTGCCGGTGGCGTAAGCGCTATCGCCGCGATGATGGCGACGAGCAGCACGACCGCGGCGATCTCGAACGCGTAGACGTAGTCGGTGTAGAGCAGCAGACCCAGCGCCCGGGTGTTGCTTCCCCCAGCCCCCCCGCCGCCGCCGCCCGCAGCGGGACGCAGCGCACTGCCGAGGAGCACCAGCGCCATCTCGATCAGAACGAGAGCGCCAATGGCCACCGCAAACGGGATGTAGCTCCTGAATTGGTCACGCAGATTGTCGAAATTGACGTCGAGCATCATCACCACGAACAGGAACAGCACCATCACCGCGCCGACGTAGACCAGCACCAGCGCGATGGCGAGGAACTCGGCATTCAGCATCAACCAGTGCTCCGCCGCGGTGAAGAAGGCCAGCACCAGCCACAGCGCCGCGTGAACCGGGTTGCGCGCGGTGACCACGCGCAGCGCCGCGAACACGAGGATCGCGGAGAAGGCGTAGAAGAGAAATGTCGGGAAGCTCATGGGATCGTCGGGAGCGCTAGCGGAACCGCGCGTCGGTCGCGCGGTCCTTCGCGATCTGCTCTTCGTAGCGGTCGCCTACCGCGAGCAGCATCTCCTTGGTGTAGTAGAGATCGCCGCGCTTCTCGCCGTGGTATTCGAGGATTCGCGTCTCGACGATCGAGTCGACGGGACAGCTTTCCTCGCAGAATCCGCAATAGATGCACTTGGTGAGATCGATGTCGTAGCGGGTCGTGCGCCGGCTGCCGTCGGCGCGCTGCTCGGATTCGATGGTGATGGCGAGCGCCGGGCATACGGCCTCGCACAGCTTGCAGGCGATGCAACGCTCCTCGCCGTTGGGATAGCGCCGCAACGCGTGCAGGCCGCGGAAACGCGGGCTCTGCGGAGTCTTCTCCTCGGGAAACTGGACGGTGATCTTGCGCGCGAACAGGTGCCTGCCGGTGAGGCGCAACCCCCGGAACAACTCGAGCAGCAGCCAGGTATTGAGGAGATTCTTGACGCGGTCGAGCATCGTCGTCATCCTCAATGGAACAATGGCGCAAAGCGCGTCTGCATCATGGTCGCGACGAACACGATCCACACCAGCGTGACCGGAATGAACACCTTCCAGCCCAGGCGCATGATCTGGTCGTAGCGGTAGCGCGGAAAGGTCGCCCGAATCCAGAGAAAGATCAGCAGCACGAACGCCATCTTGGCCAGCAGCCACGGCAAACCATCGCCGAAGGGTGCTGCGCCCATGATCGTCGAACTGTTGAGCAACGGCCACGGCGACAGCCAGCCCCCCAGGAACATGATCGACGTCAGCGCCGCGATCAGGATCATGTTCATGTATTCGGCGAGGAAGAACAGCGCGAAAGTGACGCCGGAGTACTCGACGTGGAACCCGGCGACGATCTCGGACTCGCCCTCCGCCACGTCGAAGGGATGGCGGTTGGTTTCGGCGACGCCGGAAATGAAGTAGACGACGAAGAGCGGGAAGAGCGGATGAAATACCAGTTGGCGAGTCCGCCTTCCTGGCCGCGCACGATGTCGGAGAGGTTGAGGCTGCTGGCGCACATCAGCACGCCCACCAGCGCAAACCCCATCGCGATTTCGTAGGACACGATCTGCGCCGCCGAGCGCAGGCAGCCCAGGAACGCGTACTTGGAGTTGGACGCCCAGCCGGCAAGGATGATCCCGTAGACGCCGACCGAACTCATCGCCAGCACGTAGAGCAGTCCGGCGTTGATGTCGGCCACGACCAGGCCGTCGGCGAACGGCACCACCGCCCAGGCGGCCAGCGCGGGCCCCAGCGCCAGCATCGGCGCGATGAAGAAGAGATGCCGGTTCGCGCCGGTCGGGACGACGATCTCCTTGAAGATCAGCTTGAAGACGTCGGCAAACGGCTGCAGCAGACCCAGCGGACCGACCCGGTTGGGGCCGATGCGGACCTGCATCCAGCCGATGATCTTGCGTTCGGCATACGTCATGTACGCGACACCCAGGATCAGCGGCACCGTGACGACGACGATCTTGGCGAGCGTGGAGATCACCGGCCACGCGGGTCCGAACAGGTCGGCGATGGGAGCGAGCAGTGCGTTCACGTCAGCACCCGCCCGGCCGCCCGAAGGGTGCTGACTGCGCCCCCTTAGGGGGCAGCGAACTTAGTGAGCGTGGGGGTCGTTTCATGCCCGTTCCACGCCGATGGGCCCGGACAGGCCCGCGAGCCCGCAGGTCGACGCGTGCGCGGCGGCGATGCGCACGACACCCGCCGCCACCGCTTCGTCGCGGACCGCCGTCAGCATCGCCTCGCCGGTGCCCTGGCGGATCTTCACCTGCGCGCCTTCGATGACGCCGAGTCGCTGCAGGGTGGCCGCGTTCATCCGCGCCCGCGGCGGCATTGCATCCACGGTCCGCTGCAGCGACGGCGCGCGCCGGACCAGCGGATCGGCGAAGTGTATCGGCACGTCGGCCACGCGCTCGATGCCGGACGCGATGTTCGAGGGTGCTTCCAACGCGACGCGGGCGACATTGGAAAGTCGTGCGCGAATCGCGTCGGCGCTCGGCAACAGCGCGGCGCGAAGCTCCTCGATCGAATCGAAACCGAAATCCGGGAGCGCGAGCAGCGAGCCCAGCGCGCGCAGCACTTTCCACGCCGGACGCGTTTCGCCGAGCGGCTTGACCACGCCGTTGAACGACTGCAGCCGCCCTTCGCAATTGACGAAGGATCCGGCGGTCTCGGTGAACGGGCTCACCGGCAGCAACGCGTCGGCGTAATGCTGGCCGTGGGCGAAGGGCGACATCACGACGACGAATTCGGCATGATCGAGCGCAGCGCGCGCCGCGACCGGATTGGCGCAATCGAATTCGGGCTCGACCCCCAGCAACAGATAGCCCTGGCGCGGATGTCGGCCATCGCCTGCGCGTTCCGCCCCCCGGCCTGTGGCAGCGCAGCGACCGCGTGGCCGCCTACGCTGTTGGCGGCTTCCATGAAACAGCCGAGCGTCGCGCCGGTGATGCGGGCGAGTTCCTGCGCGAGCGCCAGGAGTTGCGAAGCTTCGCCGTGCTGCAGCGCGAGGTTGCCGAGGAAGATGGCCCTGCGCTGCCCCGACGACACGAGGCTGGCAGCGATGGCCTCCGCGGCCGCGCCGGCTTCGATGCCGGCCAAGGGCGGTGGAACCGGTTGGCCCGCGCCACGGGCGGCGGCAACGACGATCTTTGCCAGCGCCAGCGGCATCAGCGATGGCGCCGCGACCAGCGAGTGGCGGAGGGCGACCAGCGAATCATCGGCGACCGAATGAACAACGCAGATCTGCGCGCCCTTGCGCGCAGCCTGCCGCAGTCGCTGTGCGAGCAAGGGATGGTCCTTGCGCAGGAAACTGCCGACGACCAGCACCCGGTCCAGAGCGCTCAATTCGGCCACGGGCATTCCGAGCCAGGGAATGCCGCCGCCCTGCCCGTCGCCGCGAAAGTCGGTTTGCCGCAGCCGGAAGTCGATGTTGTCGGAGCCGAGCGCGCGCGTGAACCGTGCCGCCAGCGCCATTTCTTCGAGCGTCGAGTGCGCCGACACGAGCGTGCCCAGCGCAGCGCCGCCGTGCTTCCTGGTGACGTCCGCGAGCCGGCGTGCCACGAATTCGAGCGCGGTCTGCCAATCGACGGTTTTCCAGACTCCGCCCTGCTTGATCATCGGTGCGGCCAGCCGCTCCGGTCCGTTCAGCGCCTCGTAGGAAAAGCGGTCCTTGTCCGAGATCCAGCACTCGTTCACCGCCTCGTTCTCGAGCGGCAGCACGCGCAGCACGCGATCGCCCTTGACCTGGACGACGAGGTTGCTGCCGAGCGAATCATGGGGCGCGATCGACTTGCGCCGCGACAGTTCCCAGGTGCGCGCCGAATAGCGGAACGGCCTCGACGTCAGCGCGCCCACCGGGCAGAGGTCGATCATGTTGCCCGAGAGCTCGGAGTCGACGCTGCGGCCGACGAAGGCGACGATCTCCGAATGCTCGCCGCGGCCGATCATGCCCAGCTCCATCGTGCCGGCGATCTCCTGGCCGAAGCGCACGCAGCGCGTGCACTGGATGCAGCGGCTCATCTCCTCGGCCGACACCAGCGGACCGATGTCCTTGTGCAGCACGACGCGCTTGGCTTCCTGGTAGCGCGATGCGGACCCGCCGTAGCCGACGGCGAGATCCTGCAGCTGGCACTCGCCGCCCTGGTCGCAGATCGGGCAGTCGAGCGGGTGGTTGATCAGCAGGAACTCCATCACCCCCTGCTGCGCCTTCACCGCCTGCTCGGAGCGCGTCCAGACCTTCATGCCGTCGGTGACGGGTGTGGCGCAGGCGGGCAGCGGCTTGGGCGCCTTCTCGACCTGTACCAGGCACATCCGGCAGTTGGCGGCGATCGACAGCTTCTTGTGATAGCAGAAATGCGGCACGTAGATGCCGAGCTGGTGCGCGGCCTCCATGACCGTGCTGCCGTGCTCCACGGAGACCCGCTTGCCGTCGATTTCGATATTGAGCATGGCGTCGGGGCTCGCCTACAGACTACGCCGGAACCAGGCAACGCTGGTGGTCGATGTGGTGCTGGAACTCGTCGCGGAAATGCTTGAGGAACGCCGCACCGGCATCGCCGCCGCGTCGCCAAGCGCGCAGATCGTGCGGCCCTGGATGTTCTCGGCGACGTTGTTGAGAAGGTCGAGATCTTCCGGACGTGCCCAGGCCGCGCTCGATGCGGTCGACGATGCGCCACAGCCAGCCGGTGCCCTCGCGGCAGGGCGTGCACTGGCCGCAGGATTCCTCGTAGTAGAAGTACGACAGCCGCAGCAGCGACTTCACCATGCAGCGCGTGTCGTCCATCACGATCACGGCGCCGGAGCCCAGCATCGAGCCCGCCTTGGCGATCGAGTCGTAGTCCATGTCGGTGGCGAGCATCACCTCGCCCGGCAGCACCGGCATCGACGAGCCGCCGGGAATGCAGGCCTTGAGCCTGCGCCCGCCGCGCATGCCGCCCGCCATCTCGAGCAGCTTCGCGAACGGCGTCCCCATCCGGATCTCGTAGTTGCCGGGACGCGCGACGTCGCCGGACACGGAAAAGATCTTGGTGCCGCCATTGTTGGGCTTGCCCAGGTCGAGGAAAGCCTCGCCGCCGTGGCGCATGATCCAGGGCACCGAGGCGAAGGTCTCGGTATTGTTGATCGTCGTCGGCTTGCCGTAGAGCCCGAAGCTCGCCGGGAACGGCGGCTTGAATCGCGGCTGACCCTTCTTGCCTTCGAGCGATTCGAGCAGCGCGGTTTCCTCGCCGCAGATGTACGCGCCGTAGCCGTGGTGGTTGTGGAGATGGAAGCTCCAGCCGGAGCCGAGGATGTCGTGCCGAGGAAGCCCGGCGGCGTTGGCCTCGGCGATCGCCTCCTCCATCCGCTCGTAGGTGTCCCAGATCTCGCCGTGGACGTAGTTGTAGCCGCGCGCGCAGCCCATCGCGTAGGCGGCGATCGCCATGCCCTCGATCAGCATGTGCGGGTTGTAGCGCATGATGTCGCGGTCCTTGAAGGTGCCGGGCTCGCCTTCGTCGGAATTGCAGACCAGGTACTTGTCGCCGGGAAACTGCTGCGGCATGAAGCTCCACTTGAGCCCGGTCGGAAAACCCGCGCCGCCGCGCCCGCGCAGCGCGGACTTCTTCACCTCGCCGATGACGGTCGCCGGCGGGATCTTCTCGCGCACGATCTTCTTCAGCGCCTCGTAGCCGCCGCGCGCGACGTAGTCGGCGAGCCGCCAGTTGGCCCCGTCGAGGCCGGCGAGGATGATCGCGTCGGGGCCGAAGTCGAGCATCGCGCCGGGAGCGTTCATGGCGCCCCTCCCCCACCGGCAGCGGCGCCGCCCCGCAGCTCCGCCAGCAGCGCGTCGATCGCCTCGGGCCGCATGAAGCTGCACATCCGCCTGTTGTTGACCAGCAGCACCGGCGCGTCGCCGCAGGCGCCCATGCACTCGCCTTCCCGCAGCGTCACGAGGCCATCGGGCGTCGTCTCGCCGAAGCCGATGCCGAGCTTCTGCTTCAGATACTCCGCCGCCTGCACCGCGTCCTGCAGCGCGCAGGGCAGGTTGGTGCAGATCGTCAGCTTGTACCTGCCGGTCGGCTTCAGGTTGTACATCGCGTAGAAGGTCGCGACCTCGTAGACGGCGACCGCCGGCATGTCGAGATAGCGGGCGACGAAATCCATGGTCTCGGTCGCGAGCCAGCCCTTTTCGTCCTGCGCGATGGCGAGCGCCGACATCACCGCCGACTGCTTCCGGCCGGCAGGGTACTTGGCGACCTCGCGGTCAATCCTCTGCAGTGCGTCGGCGCTCAGCATGTCAGTGCCCGCAACGGATGCGTGCCGGCCTCCCGCCGGGCCGCCCCAAGGGAGGCCGTGCCCCCTGGGGGGAGGCGAGCGCAGCGGGCTTCGGGGGGAGGGTCATCGATCGATCTCGCCGAATACGATATCCTGCGTCCCGATGATCGCCACCACGTCGGCAATCATGTGCCCGCGCGACATCTCGTCGAGCGCCGCGAGATGGGCGAAGCCCGGGGCGCGTATCTTCAGGCGGTAGGGCTTGTTGGCGCCGTCGGAGATGAGGTAGATGCCGAACTCCCCCTTCGGATGCTCGACGGCGGCATAGGCCTCGCCCGGCGGCACGTGCATGCCTTCGGTGTAGAGCTTGAAATGGTGGATCAGCTCCTCCATGTTCGCCTTCATGCCTTCGCGCGAGGGTGGCGCCACCTTGAGGTTGTCGGTGATCACCGGACCGGGATTCGCGCGCAGCCAGTCGACGCACTGGCGGATGATGCGGTTCGACTGCCGCATCTCCTCGACGCGGACCAGATAACGGTCGTAGCAGTCGCCATTGCTGCCCACCGGGATGTCGAACTCCATCCGGTCATAGACTTCGTACGGCTGTTTCTTGCGCAGGTCCCAGGGCACGCCGGAGCCGCGCAGCATGGGGCCGGTGAAGCCCAGCGCCGCCGCCCGCTCGGGCGTCACGACGCCGATGCCTACGGTGCGTTGCTTCCAGATCCGGTTCTCGGTGAGCAGCGTCTCGTAGTCGTCGACGCACGCGGGGAAGCGGCGCGTGAAATCCTCGATGAAGTCGAGCAGCGAGCCCTGCCGATTCTCGTTCATCGCGGTCATCGCGCGGGCACTGCGCGTGTGCTGCGCCGCGTACTGCGGCATCGTGTCCGGCAGGTCGCGGTAGACGCCGCCGGGACGGTAATAGGCCGCGTGCAACCGCGCCCCGGAGACCGCCTCGTACGCGTCCATCAGGTCTTCGCGCTCGCGGAAGCAGTAGAGGAAGGTCGTCATTCCGCCGATGTCGAGCGAGTGCGCGCCCAGCCACAGCAAGTGGTTGAGGACCCGCGTGATCTCGTCGAACATCACGCGGATGTACTGCGCCCGGATCGGAACCTCGACGCCCAGCAGCCGCTCGATCGCCATGCAATACGCGTGCTCGTTGCACATCATCGAGACGTAATCGAGGCGGTCCATGTACGGCAGCGCCTGGATGAACGTCTTGTGCTCGGCGAGCTTCTCCGTCGCGCGATGCAAGAGGCCGATGTGCGGATCGGCGCGCTCGATCACCTCGCCGTCGAGTTCGAGCACCAGCCGCAGCACCCCGTGCGCCGCCGGGTGCTGGGGGCCAAAGTTCATCGTGTAGTTGCGGATCTCGGCCATGGCTCAGAGGCTGAGAGTTTTTCGGGCGTGTCCGAGCGGCGCGCCAGAGGGCGTCCGATCGAGGCGCAAAGCGCAGCCATAGCTCGCGCTATGGCGAGCATTTGCAACGAAGAGCGGGCGTCTTCTGGCGTGATGAGCGGGCATGATCGAAAGACTCTCAGCCTCTCAGCCCTTGCGGAATCCGGCGTCGCTCGCGTAGGCGTCCTCGCGGACGATGCGCGGCGTGTTCTCGCGCGGCTCGATCGAGACCGGCTGGTAGATCACGCGCCCCTGCTCGGGGTCGTAGCGCATCTCGACGTGCCCGGAAAGCGGGAAGTCCTTGCGGAACGGGTGTCCGATGAAACCATAGTCGGTGAGGATGCGGCGCAGGTCCGGGTGCCCCGGAAACATGATGCCGAAAAAATCGAAGGCCTCGCGTTCGAACCAGTTGGCGGCCGGCCAGATGTCGACCGCGCTGGGAACGATCGGAAAGTCGTCGTCGGACGCAAACGTGCGCACCCGCAGCCGGCAGTTGTGGGCGAGCGACAGCAGGTGGTAGACGACAGCGAAGCGGTGCCCGTCGTGCGCGCGATCGCCGTAAGTCGAGTAATCGACACCGCAGAGATCGATCAATGTCGCGAACGCGAACTCCGGGCGGTCACGCAATGCCCGAAGCGTCGCTTCGACGCGATCCGGCACGACGACGATCGTCACCTCTCCCAGCGCGACCTTCGTGCTGGCAAGCGTCTCCCCGAAGGCCGCCTGGAGCGACGCCGCCAGGGCGTCCGTTCGAAGAGCGGCCATCAGCGCGCGATCGTGTTGGTGCGCCAGATCTTGTTCTGGAGCTGGAGGATGCCGTAGAGCAGCGCCTCGGCGGTCGGCGGGCACCCCGGCACGTAGATGTCGACCGGGACGATGCGGTCGCAGCCGCGGACGACCGAGTACGAGTAGTGGTAGTAACCGCCGCCGTTGGCGCAGGATCCCATCGAGATCACCCACCGCGGCTCGGCCATCTGGTCGTAGACGCGGCGCAATGCAGGCGCCATCTTGTTGCACAGCGTACCGGCGACGATCATCACGTCGGACTGGCGCGGGCTGGGGCGGAACACGATGCCGAAGCGGTCGAGATCGTAGCGCGCGGCGCCGGCGTGCATCATCTCCACGGCGCAGCAGGCGAGCCCGAAGGTCATCGGCCACATCGAGCCGTTGCGCGCCCAGTTGATCAGGCTGTCGACCGACGTGGTGACGAAGCCCTTTTCGAGGACGCCTTCGATGCTCATGCGCAAGACCCGCAACCGGCGGCGCTTTTCATTCCCACTCCAGCGCCCCCTTCTTCCACTCGTAGACGAAACCCACGACCAGGACGGCAAGGAAGACCATCATCGCGACGAAACCGGGAAATCCGATTTCGGGAAGCACGACGGCCCAGGGAAAGAGGAATGCGATCTCGAGATCGAAGAGGATGAACAGGATCGCGACGAGGTAGTAGCGGACATCGAACTTCATCCGCGCGTCTTCGAAAGCCTCGAAGCCGCACTCGTACGGTGAGAGCTTTTCCGCGTTCGGCCGCTTCGGGGAGAGAATCGCCCCCACCGAAAGCAGGACGCCACCGAGCGTCAGGCCGACCAGAATGAAGAGCAGGATCGGGAAGTACTGTTCCAGCATGGCGTTCGGTTCATCGGAGCCGGCCAACCCCGGACGTGCCCCGGTCGTTTGGTTACGCTTCAGCCGCGATGCCGTTGCCGGCCCGCACCTCCTGGCAGGTCTGCACGGCTCGCCCCGCAAGCCCGCGCCCCCGCCAGGGAGCTTCTACTCTGCGATCGCGCCCATCAAGCGACGGCGCACCGCATCGAAACCTGGTGCCGACGGGGAGACTCGAACTCCCACAACCTTGCGGCCACTAGCCCCTCAAGCTAGCGCGTCTACCAATTTCGCCACGTCGGCACAGCCTGCAACGACTACTTCGGTACCTCGCCCGATTTCGAACCCGCCGGCGCGGTGGGGGCCGGCACCGCAGGAACCGCCTTCAACGGATCGGTCGCCGGAACGCTGCCGGGGAGTCCCTGCGGCACCGCAGGCACGTCCGACGCCTTGGCGGGCACCGGCATGCTGCCCATCACGCCTTCCTGCACCGCGCCCTTGGGCACGGATTTCGAAGCGCCGTACCACGTGAGTGCGAGGCTCGACAGGAAAAACACGGTCGCGAGGGCCGCGGTGCTCCGCGAAAGGAAATTTGCCGAGCCGGACGCGCCGAACACGCTGCCCGACGAGCCGCTGCCGAAGGCGGCGCCCATGTCGGCGCCCTTGCCATGCTGCAGCAGCACGAATCCGCAAATCGCCACCGCGACCAGGATATGAAGCATCAACAACAGGGTTTCCAGCATTGCCATTCGTTGTCTCTTCCAGGAAGACGCGACTGCCCGCGCCTGCCGCAAACTGCGACTTGCCGCGCCCCGCGCCTTAAGCGCCGGCTACATCCTCAGGCACGCGCAATCGCCAAGAAATTCCGCCGCCTTGAGCGACGCCCCGCCGATCAACCCACCGTCGATGTCGGCCTGTCCAAACAGCTTCCCGGCATTGTCGGCCTTGACACTGCCGCCATAGAGCAGGGAAACATTGCCCGCGCCTGCCTTCGACAACCGCGCCCGCAGCACCGCGTGCACGGCCTGCGCCTGCTCGGGCGAGGCGGTGAGCCCGGTGCCGATCGCCCACACCGGCTCGTACGCGACAACGACCCTCTGCGCGTCGGAATCCAGCGCCGCCAGCACGGCACCGAGTTGCCGCAACACGACAGCGTCGGTGGTCCCGGCCTGCCGCTCGGCGAGCAACTCGCCGACGCAGACGATCGGCGTCAATTTTGCCGCCAGCGCCGCCTTCGCCTTCGCCGCGACAATCGCGTCGGTGTCGCCAAAGAACTGGCGCCGCTCCGAATGCCCGACGAGGACATACCGGGCGCCGAATTCCGCCAGCATGGCTGCGGACACTTCGCCCGTGTAGGCGCCCGCGGCATGTTCGCTGACGTCCTGCGCGCCCCAGGCAATCGACGTGGCCTGCAACGCCGCCTGCGCCTGCATGAGATACGGGAACGGCACGCAAACCGCCATCTGACGATCGGCCCCTCCCTGCCAGGCGCCCGCGAGGTCGCCGAGCAGCGCTGCATTCGCGGCCAGCCCGCCGTTCATCTTCCAGTTGCCAACGACCAATTTTCCACGCATCGGTAAGGCCCATTCACGCTTGGACGCGAAACGCGCCCCTGAACCGGCATCGCAGGAACGCGTTGGCCGAGGGGGCGCGACTCAGGAAACCGGCTGATTATACCGCGCCGCGGCAAATCGGAGCAACGGAGGACGGCGCGACCGCCTGGACACGGGATCAGGATCCCGATCTTGCCGCCAGGGAGCTTCCGTGTCCATGACCCGCGCACAGCCGCGCGGGAGGTCTGCAGACGCTCGCTAGACGCCCGCGAGGCGGCGAAGGCGGCGCAGCAGCAACGGCAGGAACCAGACGGCAAGCGTCATGGCGCCCAGCGTCGCCGCGACCGGGCGTTCGACGAACGCGAGCAGGTTGCCGTCCGACTTGATCATCGAGGTGATGAAGTTCTCCTCGAGCATGCCGCCCAGCACGACGCCGAGGATCGCCGGCGCGACCGGGAAACCGATTGTCCTCGAGGACGTAGGCCACGATTCCGGCCACCAGCATCGCCGTCACGTCGAACGCCGTGTTGTTGATCGCGAACGAGCCGACCACGCAGAACAGCATGATGACGGGCATCAGCACGGTGCGCGGCACCTTGAGGATCTGCTTCGACACCTTGATGCACCACCAGCCGAGCGGAATCATGATCAGGTTGGCGATGATGAACAGCAGGTAGACCGCGTAGATGTTCTGCGGATTGTTCGTGAACAGCGTCGGACCGGGATTCATGTTCTTCATGTACAGCACGCCGATGATGATGGCGGTGATCGAGTCGCCCGGAATTCCGAACACCAGCGCCGGAATGAAGGCGCCGGCCAGCGCGCTGTTGTTGGCAGCACCGCTCTCGACGATGCCCTCGACGTGGCCCGTGCCGAACTTCTCCGGCTCCTTCGACATCTTCTTGCTGATCGCGTACGACATCCACGCCGCGATGTCCGCTCCGGCTCCCGGCAGCGCGCCGACCAGCGTGCCCAGCGCGCTGCCGCGCAGGATCTGCATGCGGGTACTTCCTGGTGAGCGCCCACATGCCCTTGAACACGTTGCCGATCGGGTGGTCGACGATCCGCAGCGGCGGGTTCGTGTCGACGGCGAAGCGGATGATCTCCGAGATCGCGAACATGCCGATCATCATCGGGATCATGCCGATGCCGCCCATCAGCTCGACGTTGCCGAAGGTGAAGCGCGGGAAGCCGGCCGGATTGCCGAGCCCGACGCAGGCGACGAACAACCCCAGCAGCAGCGAGACGAAGCCCTTCAGCGGCCGGTCGGACGTCATGAACACCGCACAGGTCAGGCCCATCAGCACCAGCCAGAAGTACTCGAACGAGCTGAACTTCAGCGCGAACTCGGCCAGCGTCGGCGCGGCGAGGATCAGCACCGCGGTGCCGAACAGGCCGCCGACCGCCGAGAACACGAGGCCCGCGCCCAGCGCCAGCTCGGCCTGGCCCTTCTTGGTCATCGCGTAGGCTTCGTCGGTGTACGCCGCCGACGCCGGCGTGCCCGGCATCCGCATCAGGCAGCCCGGGAATGTCGCCCGAGAAGATCGCCATCGCGGTCGCCGTGACGATCGCGGCGATCGCCGGGATCGGCGCCATGAAGAACGTGACCGGCACCAGCAGCGCGGTGGCCATCGTCGCCGTCAGCCCGGGCACCGCGCCGACGAACAGCCCGTACAGCGACGCGGCCAGCATCACCACGATGTTGTACGGATCGAGCACCATCGTGAAGGCCTGCGCCCAGGCGCCGCTCATGCCCGGAGCCCCTTCGCCGGGTGCCGGCCGCCTACCATGAGATTCCCTGCAGCACGCCCCAGGGCAGCGGAACCCGCAGCAGCTTGTAGAACGCGTAGTGGATGACCAGCGTCACGACCACCGCGAGCGGCAGAATCGATTTCGGGCGCACGCCGAAGACGGCGAACAGCGTGGCGAGATAGACGGTACCGGTGATGATGAACCCGAGGCGGTCGACCAGCAGGATGTAGAAGACGTTGACGCCAACCGTCGCGAAGAATGCGACGACGTGCCGACGCGACCGCGTCCAGCCGTCGAGCTCGATCCAGCGGGCCCGGTCGCCGCCCTGCGCGCGCGAAGCGAGCCCCTTGACGATCAGCACCACCGCGCAGACCGCGAGGGCGACGGCCAGCACGCCCGGGAACAGCGCGGGACCGACCTTCTGCCCCGGAATGGACGGGAAGTTGCGGACGTGAAACAGCACCACGGCGCTGAAGAACATCAGCAGCGCGCCCCAGACGGCGTCGTTGAGCTTCATCGGCGGGACATCGCCCGAGGCGCGGCGCGGTCACCGCGGCTCGCGGGCGGGCGCGTGCGAAACCCGGGCGAGCGCGGCCGCCCCCGGATTCGCGCCCGCCGCCCGGCGCGCGGGCCCGGCGTCACTTGGCGATGCCGACTGCCTTCATCGTAGCGCCGAGATCGGCGTCCGACTTCGCCATGTCCTGGCGAACTCCTCGGGACCGGCGTACACGACGCCGTAGCCCTGCTTGGCCATGAACTCGGTGTATTCCTTGCTCGCGACGATCTTCTTGATCGCGGCCACCAGCTTGTCGCGCGCCTCGGCCGGAATGCCCTTCGGCGCCCCGATGCCGCGCCACGCGGCCATCGTCCAGGCGCTGCCGGTCGCTTCCTTCAGCGTCGGCACGGCCGGATACAGCGCGACGTTCTTGTCGGCCATCACGGCGAGCGGCCGCACCTTGCCCGCGTCGATCAGCGAGCGCGCTTCGGGCAGCGACACCGGCGCGATCTGGACGCCGCCGGCAACCATGTCCTGCAGTCCGGGCGCGGCGCCGTTCGATGGCACCCAGGGCACGCTGGCCGGGTCGATCTTCATGTCGCGCAGCATGCCCGCGAGCGCGAGATGCCAGATGCCGCCCTGGCCGGTGCCCGATGCCTTGAGCTTGCCCGGGTTCGCCTTGATCGCCGCGATCAGGTCGCTCGCGGTCTTGTACGACGAGTCCGCGGCAACCGACAGGCCGGCCGGATCGACGTTGACCAGGCCGATCGGCGTGTACGAGGCCCCGGTCAGTTCGGTCAGGCCCTGCCAGTGCATCATGCCGATCTCGACGGTCAGCAGGCCGATGGTGTAGCCGTCCGGCGCGCCCGATGCGATGGCCGAGTGACCGACCACGCCGCTGCCGCCGGTGCGGTTGACGACGTTGACCGGCTGCCCCAGGTCCTTTTCGAGCAGCGAGCCGATGATCCGCGCGGTCGCGTCGGTGCCGCCGCCGGCCGCCCAGGGGACGATCAGCGTGATCGGACGTTCGGGATATGCCGCCTGTGCGGACGTGGCGAGCGCGAATGCACCAACGGCGAGTGCGCGTACGAGCGCGCGGGTACTGAATGTCATGAGGCCTCCGTGAGATTGCGTTGTTTCGCCGTGGCACCGACACTTGAGCGCCTGTCGCTGCAGCGAATCGCGAGGGAGTTTGGCAGTCCACCCGATGGAGGTCAAGCGTTCGGGTCAACCAGCGCGGCGTATCGGCGGCCGCATCACTCGCGTGCCGGCGGCGTCAACGTTCGCCGAGCGCGTGACGGGCAAAGCGCAGTGCCGCGACGACGAGCCGGGCCAGATCCGCTTCGAGCTTCGGGTAACCTGCGTTCGGCAGCAGCGTCGACTCGTCCATGTAAAGACGCCGATTGAGTTCGATCTGCAGGCTGTGGCGATGCTCGTCAGGCCGCCCGTGCCTGCGCACGATTTCGACCCCCTTGTAGGGATCGTTGACGGCGACCGAGTATCCGAGGTCGGAGAGCGTCGACGTCACGTAAGCCGTAAACGCGGGCGAGCAGGTCGTCCCGTCGCGATCGCCGAGCACGAAATCCGCCCGCTCCCGCCCCGGGTCGTCGGCCATCGCGTCGCCGACCGCCGGCATCGAATGGCAGTTGAGGTGCCAGACCGCGCCGTGCTCGCGATGCCGCGCCTCGAGCTCGGCATCGAGGGCCGCGTGATAGGGAAGGTAACAGCGATCGATGCGATCACGAACTTCCGCCGCGGTGAGCTTGCGTCGATACATCGGCACACCGGTACGCGCCAGGCGCCAGACCAGTCCGATGCCCTGCGCGGTCTTGCGCGTCGGCGCCAGCGGCTCGCCCCAGGCGTCGGCCAGCAGCTCCGGGTCGATGTCGGCAAGGCTGCGATTGGCGTCAACGTACGCGCGCGGAAAGCGTGCTTCGAGCAGCGTCGCGCCCAACGCCGGCGCGAAGCCATAGAGCCGTCCGACGTGCGTATCCTCGGCCAGGCGCACCAGCTCGCGCGGCGGCGCATGATCGAAGTCGTCGGGATAGAACTCGCCGCTGTGCGGCGAATCGAGCACCAGCGGCAGCGCCGTCACCAGCGGCCGATGCAGAGGTGTAGGCTGCGGTCATGCGGGCACGCCCTCCAGCAGGTGACACGACGCCGTCCGGCCAGGCGCGATCGCGCGCAAGACAGGCGCTTCGACGCTGCAGCCGGGCGCGGCCCGCGGGCAGCGCGGATGAAAGTGGCAGCCCGACGGCGGATCCAGCGGAGACGGAATCTCGCCCTTGATCGGCACGAAGGTGCGCTTGCCGGGCACGACCTTGCCTGCCTCTTTCAGCAGCGCCTGCGTGTAGGGATGCGCGGGCGCGGCGAAGATCGCCTCCGTCGGCCCGCTCTCGACGACCCGGCCCAGGTACATGATCACGACGCGGTCGCTGATGTGCTCGACCACGCCCAGATCGTGGCTGATGAAAAGGTAGGTGAGCGAAAGCGCCGATCGCAATTCCATGAACAGGTTCAGCACCTGCGCCTGGATCGAAACGTCGAGCGCTGCCACCGACTCGTCGCAGACCAGGAACTCCGGCTTCACGGCGAGCGCCCGGGCGATGCCGATGCGCGCGCGCTGCCCGCCCGAGAACTGGTGCGGAAAGCGGCGCATCAGCGTCGGATCGAGCCCGACCCGGTTCAACTGCAGGCCGACGTACTCGACTTGCTGCGTGCGCGCGATCAATCCGTGCGCGACGGGGGCCTCGCCGACGATATCGACGACGCGCAGGCGCGGATTGAGCGAGGCATAGGGATCCTGGAAGATCATCTGCATCTTGAGTTGCTGCAACCGCGCCTGGACCGGCAGCAATCCGGCGAGCGCGGCACCACGCCAGTAACGCTCGCCCTCGGTCAGCGCCAGCAATCCGACCGCCAGCCGACCCAGCGTCGACTTCCCGCAGCCGGACTCACCGACCAGCCCCACGACCTCGCCCGGCCGGATGGCGAGGTCGACGCCGTCCACCGCATGGACGACCTCCTCGCGAACCCTGGCTCCCAGCAGGTTGCCGATCCGCGCCGCGGTGTCGAGCCCCTTGACGAAACGCCTGGAGACGCCGCGCAACTCGACCAGCGGCGCGCCTGCCGGGGAAGCCGCAGGCGAGTTCACGGCGCGGCCGCTCCGGCAAGCGGATGGTGACAGCGAACGCTGGCAAGGCCGCCGGATTCGTCCTCGATCGATGTCATCGCCGGCATCGTTGCGCATGCCTGGTCGGCGTAGCCGCAGCGATCGCGAAACGCGCAGCCCGGCGAAAGATCCAGCACGTTAGGCGCCATGCCGGGAATCTGCCGCAGCCGGGCGCCCCGCGCGCTGCGCGAGGGCACCGAATCGAGGAGCCCCTGCGCGTACGGATGTCGCGGCCGCGACAGGAGGTCGACGACGCTGCTCTCCTCGACAATTCGCCCCGCATACATCACGCACACGCGGTCGGCCAAGCCCGCGATGACCGACAGGTCGTGCGTGATCCAGATCATCGCGGCGCCGGTCTCGCGCGTGAGCTTCTGCATCTCGAACAGAATCTGGCCCTGTATCGTCACGTCGAGCGCGGTGGTCGGCTCGTCGGCAATGATGAGGTCCGGGTTGTTGAGCAGCGCGATGGCGATGGCCACGCGCTGGCGCATGCCGCCTGAAAACTGGTGCGGATAGGCCACCAGCCGCTCGTCCGGCGACGGGATGCCGACCTTGACCAGCGCGGCGCGCGCGCGTTCCCTTGCCGTGGCGGCGCTCACCTTCTCGTGGGCCCGGATCGTCTCGATCATCTGGTGATCGACGCGCAATACCGGATTGAGCGTCATCATCGGGTCCTGGAAGATCATGGCGATGCGGTTGCCCCGGAGCTGACGCATTTCCTCGGCCGAAAGCGTCGCGAGATCGCGACCATTGAGCAGGATCCGGCCCTCGACCAGGCGCCCCGGCGGATCGATGAGACCCATGATCGAGTAGCCCGTCATCGACTTGCCGGAGCCGGACTCGCCCACGAGCCCCACGACCTCGCCCTTGGCGACCGTAAAGGAGACGTCGTCGACCGCCTTCACGACCCCGGCCTTGGCGAAGAAGTGCGTGCGCAGACCCGAGACTTCCAGCAGCGGCGCGGTCATCCGGCACCCTCGCGCTGCGCACGCCGGCCTTCGCCGTCGGGGCGGCCCTCCGTGCTCATTTCGACAGCCGGGGGTTCAGCACGTCGCGCAACTGGTCGGCGACGAGGTTGATGCTGACGATGGTCAGGAGCAGGGCGATGCCGGGAAAGAAGCTGATCCAGTACTTGCCCGACAGCAGGTACTGGTAGCCGTTGGCGATCAGGAGCCCGAGCGAGGGCTCGGTGATGGGAAGCCCGAGGCCGAGGAACGAGAGCGTCGCTTCCAGGGAAATCGCCGCCGCCACCTGGACGGTCGCGACCACGATCAGCGGCGGCAGGCAGTTGGGCAGCAGGTGCCGGAAAACGATGCGGGCCGGCGACAACGCGAGGCAACGTGCCGCCTCGATGTACTCCTTGCGCTTTTCGACCAGCGCCGCACTGCGCACCGTGCGTGCGTAGTACGCCCACTGCACGGTCACCAGCGCCGCGACGACCTTGCCGGTCCCCTGTCCCAGCACGGCGATCAGAATCAGCGCGATCAGGATCGCGGGAAACGAGAGCTGGATGTCGACGATGCGCATCATCAGCGTTTCGACCTTGCCGCCGAAATACGCGGCGACGAGCCCGATCGTGAGGCCGATGGCGAGCGCGAACAGCGTGCTTGTCGCGCCGACACTGAGGCTGATGCGCAAGCCGTAGAAGATCGCCGACAGCATGTCCCGACCCTGGTCGTCGGTACCGAGCCAGAACGTCCCGCCGCTCGGCGCCTGCGAGCCCGGCTCGAGGCGGCTGTCCATGACGTCGAGTTGCGCCAGGTCGTAGGGGTTCTGCGGCGAGATCCACGGCGCGAACACGGCCAACAGCAGAATGCAGAACAAAAGGACCGCGCCGGCGACCGCGACCGGATTGGCGACGAAATCGGAAACGATGCGCCGCAGCGGCGTTTCCGGCGCCCGCGAAGCGGCTGCCGCTGCGGGCGCAGTCATCCCTTGCTTTCCGTAAGGCGCACCCGCGGATCGAGCGCCGAATACAGGACGTCGACGACCAGGTTGATGACGATGAACAGGAACACGATCACAAGGAGATAGGCGACGATCACCGGCCGGTCCAGAACGCCGATCGAATCGATCAGCAGCTTGCCCATGCCGGGCCAGGCGAAGACGCTCTCGGTGACGATCGCGAACGCGATGACTGAACCGAACTCCAGCCCGATGATGGTGACGATCGGGATCAGGATGTTGCGCAACACGTGGACGCCGATCACCCGCGCGTTGCTAAGCCCCTTGGCGCGCGCAAACTTGACGTAGTCCTGCAGCAGCGCCTCACGGGCGCCGGCGCGCGTCAGGCGGATCAGCAGCGCCAGCTTGAACAGCGCGAGATTGGCCGCCGGCAGCAGAAGGTGCCGCCAGCCGTCGAGCGAAAGGAAGGAGACCGGCACCAGGCCGAGCAGCTGCACCGTCGGCCCGCGCCCGTTCGACGGCAGCCAGCCCAGCATCACCGAGAACACCATGATCAGCATCAGGCCGACCCAGAAGGTCGGCAGCGAGAAACCGAGAATGGAGCCCGCCATGATCGTTCGTCCCGCGATGCCATCGGGCTTCAGCCCGGCCCACAAACCCAGGGGGATGCCCAGCACGACGGCGATCAGCATCGCCGCAAACGCGAGCTCGAGCGTGGCCGGCATGCGCTCGAGGATCAACGACAGCGCCGGCGTGCTGTGCACGAACGAGCGGCCAAGGTCGCCGCGCAACGCGCCGAGCAGGAAGCTGCCGTATTGCTCGGGCAGCGACTTGTCGAGCCCCAGCGCGGCGATGGCGCGCTCGCGGTCGATCTGGTCGGCCTGCGGGTTGATGAGGATGTCGATCGGGTTGCCGACCGCGTAGACGCCGACGAACACCAGCAACGACATCACGAGCAGAACGACAACGCTCTGCAGGCTGCGACGAATGATGAAAACGAGCATCGTGGCGGAGGAGTGAAGTGGCAGGTACGGGCTTTGCCTGCCGGTCAGATCCCGAGATAGGCGTGCACCCGGTCGCGGTTGGCATCGAGCTCGGATGCCGTGAACATTTCGGCGATGCGGCCATGGTCCATGACGTAATGGCGGTCGGCAACGGCCGAGGCGAAGCGGAAATTCTGCTCGACCAGCAGCACGGTGAAGCCGCGCGCCTTCAGCCGGCGTATGGTACGGCCGATCTCCTGCACGATCACCGGTGCCAACCCTTCGGTGGGCTCGTCGAGCAGCAGGCACCGGGACCCGGTGCGAAGAATCCGTCCGATGGCGAGCATCTGCTGCTCGCCGCCCGACAGCTCGTCGCCGCGATGGTCGAGCCGTCCGGCGAGATTGGGAAAGAGATCGAGGATCTCCCGCTCGTCGAGGCCGCCGGCGCATACCACCGGGGGCAGCGAGAGATTCTCGGCCACCGAGAGGCTGGAGAAGATTCCGCGCTCTTCGGGACAGTAGGCGACGCCAAGGCCGGCGACGCGATGCGGCGCCAAGCGCGTGAGTTCGTGACCGTCGAAAACGACGGACCCCGTCCGCCGCGACGTGAGGCCCATGATCGACTTCAGCGCCGTCGTCTTGCCGGCGCCGTTGCGCCCGAGCAGGGTCACCACCTCGCCGGCCGGCACGTCGAACGAGACCCCATGGAGGATATGCGCGTCGCCGTACCAGGCGTCGAGCCCGCGTACGGAAAGCAAGGTGCCCGGCAGCGACCGGGGCGATGGCAGGAAGGCGGGGCTCGCAGGCTTGGACACGACCGCGACTGTATTACGGCCGCGGCTGCCCTGTCGACTCCGGGGCCCGCCGGGGTCGCCCCACCCGTCTGAATTTCACCGGTCTCCCAACCACTGCTGCGCCCTTTGCGTCGCGATGAGCTGCGCCGCATTGGCCATTCCCGCGCGGTCCGCCGCGTCGAGGGCGATTTGCAGCAACTGGGCAGTGACGAAAGCTCCGGCGAGCGCGTGGTGACGGGTTCCGCCCGAAAGCCCGAAGTGCGCGAGCCAATCGTCGAGCGAGATGCGCCCGGTCCTGGGAAAAAGCGCCGGCAGCAGCAAGGCGAGATCGATCCACGGGTGGGCAAAGGGGTAGCCGAGGATCGAGCGCACACTTCTCTCCAGCACCTTCCGGTCGAACTTCGCCCGAAACGCGACCAGCGGCGCCTTGCCGAGGTACTCGAGAAACTCGATCATCGCCTCCCTGGGCTCGACGCCGGAAAGCTGCGTCTCGCCCCCGATGCCATGGATCAGGATATTGGCGTCGGCACTCGCCTTGTCCTGGCGCAGCACCCGCTCGAAGCTGTCGTCGAACTCAAGACAGCCATGCGCAACGCCGACCGCGCCGACCGCGATCAATCGATCGCGGCGCATGTCGAGGCCGGTGGTTTCGGTGCCGACGACGACGTAACGCGCTGCGCCGTGCGGCCGCGCGAGGTCCGCCTCCGGCACGTTGCGCCAGCGGTTGACACGCGCCTCCTGCTCGCCTCCGACCAGGGGCCCGCTCAGCAGGTAGTCGACAACGGTCCTGAGGATTTTCATGGCGCTGTTTCCCGGCACATTCTTTCAGGCGCCGTGCACCTGCCTCAGCAACTGCTGCAGCTTCTTCGCCTGCCGGAACGCCTCCTTCAGCATCCGCTGGTCGACCTCGTTCAGGGCATAGGGATCGATGCGGTTGGCCATGTTCCGCGCGCCCGGCGCATCCTGTTGCCGCAGGCGCAGCAACTGCAGGAAATGGAACCCGTCGATCGTTGCGTCGACGTGACGCGCCTCGACCTCGAGGCGACGACCGGCCTCCCGCAGGCGCGCCACCGTCCCCGTCTCGGCGATTCCTTCCGCCAGCGCGAAGACACGCGCGGCATCGACAAAGAGCCGCGTGCCGCGGGCCTTGAGATCGAGCGTCCCCCTGTATGCAGGATCGTCATCGGTCACAAAGGCGCGAATGAGGCCCAAGGGCGGTTCGACCTGCAGCGCGTTGCCGACCATGAAACGCAGGAACACCTTGTTGTCGCGCGTGAAGTCGAACAGCCACTCGCGCAGGGTGTCGACCAGCGTCGTGTCGCCGTACAGCGGGCGAAAATCGAAGACGATG
>CAVPXB010000027.1:0-125804 GCA_963709525.1 uncultured beta proteobacterium | reverse complement strand
CGTGGAGTCGTGTACGGGACGGGGTCGTGTACCAGAAGAACCTGGGTCCCGACACCGCGACGCCGGCCCGCGCGACGACTGCGTACAATCCGGATGCGGCCTGGAGCAAGGCCACCCCCGGCAAGTGACTTGATGTCTCACCAGGCATTTTCGTGCGACCTCGTGGGTGGGGACGGGCGATGAAACGCAACGGCAGGCACCCGACCTGCGGCGTGACCGGACGGCTCGACCGTTCGTTTGATCCGTACGCCATCGTGGCGTCGATGGGCCGTCGGTTGCGTCCTCCCGGCCGGCGGTCCGATCCTTTACTCCGATGAAGACGAGCCGATCCACTCCCCCTGACGTCGAGCCGCAGGCCACGTTCTCGCCCGTCGAGAACGAACTGCCGCTGCGCTGGTACCGGCGGCTGCACCTTGTTCCCGCCAACGGTTTGGGTGCCGGCCGCCGCGCAGTGTTTTTTGCGTTGCTGACCTGGTTGCCGATCATCGTTTGGGCGGTCACCGCCGGGCGACTGGTGACGGCGGAATCCGGGGAACCGCTGTTGCAGCATTTCGGCGTTCACGTGCGCTGCCTGCTTGCCATTCCGCTGCTCATCCTGGCCGAGGCCGCGATGGACAAGACGGCGCGTCGCCTGCTGCCGCAGTTCATATCGAGCGGTGTCGTCGGGGCCGATCAGCGCAGCCGGTTCGAACAAGTGAGCGTTGATATGCGCCGGCTGCGCGATTCGTCATTGCCGTGGGTGTTCGTGCTCGGCGTGGCGCTCGCGTGGTCGCTGGTCGAACAGCCGGATCTGGGCGCCGATGCGATGTCGTGGGCGCTCGACACCGATCGGACGCTGGGCTTCGGCGGCTGGTGGTTCGGCTACGTCGTGCGGCCCATCTTCCTCGCGCTGGTTCTCGGCTGGTTGTGGCGCCTGCTGCTCGTCGTCACCTGGTTCTGGCGCGTGGGCAGGCTTGATCTTTCGCTGGTGCCAACGCACCCGGATCGCACCGGCGGGCTCGCATTCGTCGAGAAGCTCCCGGGAGCATTCTCGATGGTGACATTTGCGCTGTCGGCAGCGATTGCTTCGCGCTGGGCGCACGAGGTCGCCTACCATGACCAGGCGCTGGCGTCGTACAGACTTCCGGCGGCGGCGTTCGTCGTGCTGTGGACGCTGTTCCTGTTGTTGCCGCTGCTCGCGTTGATCCCCGCACTGGCCAAGGCGCGAGCCCGGGCGATTCCCGCGTACGCGGCGCTGGTCGGGGAGCGGGGGCGTCTGGTTCACCGTCGCTGGATCCTGCGCGAACCCGTCGCCGACACGCCGCTGCTCGATGCGCCGGAGATCGGTCCGGTGGCGGACGCGGCGGCGATGTACGACGCGGTGACGAAGATGCGCGTCGCGCCTGTAGGCAAGGCATCGGTCGTCAAGATCCTGGTTCCGATGGTGCTGCCGATGCTCGTAGTAGCTGCCCTGCAGATCCCGTTCAAGGAACTGCTGCTCAAGCTCCTGAAGGCTTTGGTCTAGCAGCCTGTCGGACTTAGGGTTCATCTACTGCGCCGGTGGGATAGCGGTCCATATTTCCCCGCTTTTTCGTTACATGGTCCCGCCATGCGTCTCAAGAGCGTGAAAATCTGTCCTCGCTCTCCCACTCGGCTCGCTGCGATGACCTGAGCCCGACAGGCTGCTAGCCGCGATCCTTGGCGGCGAGTTGGGGAGGCGCTCGATGCCCGCCAACGCCGCCGAAAGCGATGGTCTCCAATCCGTTCGGTTGCAGCGGAATCCACGCCGCCGCTGACACCGAAGACGGGCACTTCACGCCGGCGACCGAACCCCAACGCTCGGCACGCCCGGCGGAAACACTTTCTTGTTCGAACCCCATCCCGCACCAACCCGCGCTGCAAGCACTTGTTTGGTATAGATAATTAACGCTTCTCTGGCGGCGCCCGTCGACCGCATCGCCGGCGACCGATCGCGTGGTGTGGATATTGCTCTCAGGTATCCCGAGGCGGCGTCGAAATATAACCAACCTGCCGGCGAGAACGCCAAGGTTGTCCCATGGCCATCCCGAAACAGCACGCCCTCGTTGAACCAGCGTCGCCAACGTGCAACCAGCGACGGCGACGCTCCAACCGCACCGCGGGGGGACTGCTGCTGGCCGCCATTGTCGCCAGTTCCGGCGCGTGCGCCGCGCCTGGCGCCGTCGACCTCACTGCACTGTCGCTCGACGATCTGCTCAACGTCGAGGTGGTCACCGCCTCGAAGTTCCCGCAGAAGATGAGCGAGGCGCCGTCGTACGTCACCGTGGTGACCGCGGGGGACATCAAGGCCTACGGCTATCGCACGCTCAGCGCCATCCTGCGCAATGTGCCGGGCTTGTACGTCTCCTACGATCGCCAGTACGACTTCCTCGGCGTGCGCGGCTTCTCGCGTCCGGGCGACTACAACTCGCGCGTCCTGCTGCTGGTCGACGGCAACCGGCTGAACGATGCCGTGTACGACACCGCTTCGATCGGCACCGAGTTTCCGCTCGATGTCGATCTGATCGACAGGGTCGAGTTCGTGGCCGGCCCCGGGTCATCGGTCTACGGCAGCAATGCCTTTTTCGGTGTCATCAACGTCATTACGCGCAGCGGCAAGGGCATCGGCGGCGTCGAAGTCGCCGGGTCGGTCGCCTCTGCGCAAACGGCGAAGGGGCGGGTCACCGCTGGCGGCCTGCTCGAGACCGGCTTGGACTGGATCCTCTCGGCGACCTACTACGACAGCCGCGGCAAGGACCTCTATTTCCCCGCTTTCGACACGCCGGAGATGAACAACGGGGTCGCGCAGGGTCTCGATCACGACCGCTATGCAAGCTTCTTCGGCAAGGCTTCCTGGCGCGGCTGGACGCTCGAAGCCGCGTGGGCCGACCGCAAGAAGGGGATCCCGACCGGCGCCTACGACACGCTGTTCAACGACCCGCGCTCGAATTCCCGCGATGCGCAGGGCTGGGTCGATTTCCGGTACAGCGGGCAGCTCTCCGAGGCGACCGACGTGCTGGCCCGCGTGTTCTACGGCAAGTATCCGTATGACGGCGTTCTTCCGTACGCGGGGGAGAAGCCCGGGGACACGATCGTCAATCGCGACGGTGCCCGACCGGAGTGGTGGGGCGTCGAAGCGAAATTCGTCTCGAAGGTCAATGCAACGAACAAGCTGGTCTATGGCGTGGAGTATGTGAACAACAAGCGTCAGGACGTGTTCAACTACGATGTCGATCCCCCTGTCGTCTACGCCGACACGCATACCCAAAGCTCGCACTGGGGCGTCTACGTCCAGGACGACGTCACCCTGCGCGAGAACCTGGTGCTCAATGCCGGCGTCCGCTACGACGACTACGGCCAAGGGCTCAGCAGCACCAACCCGCGGGTCGCGCTGATCTGGAACCCCGTTCCAGCGGCGGCACTCAAGCTGATCTACGGGACGGCCTTCCGCGCGCCCAACGCGTACGAACGTGATTACGCGGCACCCGGCGTAGCGAAGCCCAATCCGGATCTCGCGCCCGAGCGCATCCAGACCTACGAGGTCGTCTACGAACAGATCGTGGAGCGCAATCTGCGCCTCTCCGCCCTCGTGTTCCGGAACGACATCAAGAACCTCATCGACGGCAGCGTCGATCCGGAAGACGGCCTCTTCGTATTCAACAACCTCGGCAGCGTGAAGGCGACCGGCGGCATGGTCGGCCTGGAGCGCAACTGGGACAACGGCTATCGGGCCCGCGCGAGCTACAGCTACCAGCGGGCGATCGACCAGACCACAGGCCTGCGACTGACCAACTCGCCGGAAAACATTGCCACGCTCAACGTGTCGACGCCGGCGCTGGCCCTCGGCGTGCGCGCCGGGCTCGAGGCGCAGTACGTGTCGTCGCGCAAGACGACACTGGGCACCACCGGCGGCTACACGCTGGTCAATCTCACGCTGCGCAACACGACGCTGGCGAAGAACCTCGAGCTTTCCGCGAGCGTCTACAACCTGCTCGATCAGGAGTACGGCGCCCCGACCACCGAGGACCTCGCCGCCAAGGGCCTCGACACCATTGCCCAGGATAAACGGACATGGCAATTGAAGCTCGTCTATCGCTTCTGAGGGACCGTGCGCTCGCTTTCCGAAAAATCGAAACGCGCCTGGGCACCGCCATGGGACTGGCTGACCAAGGCCTGTGTGCTCGCGCTGTTGCTCGGGTGCCCGATGGCTGGCGCGGCTGACGCGCTGACGGAGTCGCAGGTCAAGGCCGCCTATGTCTTCAACTTCGTCAAATTCGTGGAATGGCCGGCGGGAGTCTTCGCGACGCCGCAAGCGCCACTCGTGCTGTGCGTCGCGGCCAAGGAAGCTCTGGGTGGCGCGCTCGCGGCCATCGATGGCAAGCCGGCTCAGGGGCGCCAGCTGCAGGTCCGTCGGGCCGTCAAGTCCGACGAGCTCAAGAATTGTCACATCCTGTTCGTGCCCGAGACCGAGGAGCGTGCCGTGGCGGAGCTGCTGCGCAAAGTCGGCGCCTTGCCGGTGTTGACGATCGGCGAGCATGACGGTTTCGCCGCAGCGGGCGGCGGTATCGGGTTTGTCATCCGCGAAGAGCGCGTGCAATTCGAGATCAATCCGGACGCGGCGACCCGCGCCGACCTGAAGGTGAGTTCCCGGCTCCTCCATTTGGCGACGATCGTGCGCGATGCGCGAGGAGGCTCGCGATGACCCAATTCCTGCGCAGTCAGACGATCAGCCGCAAGCTGATGATGGTGCTCGTTCTGATCACCGGAGCCGGCCTCTTTGTCGCGTTGATCATCAATTCGTCCTACGAACTGTGGTCGTACCAGCGGCAGACCAGGGAACGGCTCGAGCAGCTGGCGCAGACCACGGCGCTGCACACCGAGGCGGCGCTCACTTTCGGAGACCGCAAGGCGGTGGCGGAAACGCTTGCCGTGCTCCGGCTCGACCGATCCGTGCTTGGGGCCAGCGTTTACGACGCAATGGGTGAAGTGTTCGCGAGCTACCGGCGCGCGGGCGCCGCCGGCGATCGCAACGTGGCGACACGCCGCCAGCTGCAGGCTGTCGTGCCGACCGCGCAGGGAAGTTCAGGCGACAGGAGCCTCTGGGCGACTGAATTGCAGGCGGCCGCCCCGATCATGGTCGACGGCACTGCGGTGGGAACCGTCACCATCGAAGCGGATCTCGAGCCGATGTGGACCGACCTGCTGTCGCGGATCGGCGCCATCGGAGTGACCACGGTGGTGGCGCTCGGGATAGCGCTGGCACTGGCTTCGGCGCTGAAGCGGATCATCATGACTCCGATCGCGAGCCTCGCCGCGGCGGCCGCGGCGGTTGCGCACGACCAGAACTATGCGCGACGGGTCGAGAAGACCAGCGATGACGAGCTGGGCGCGCTGGTCGACGGATTCAATGCGATGCTCGGGCAGGTCGAGCAGCGCACCGCCGAATTGCGCACGGCCAAGGAACAGGCCGAGGCGGCGAGCCGGGCGAAGAGCCAGTTCCTGGCCAACATGAGCCACGAGATCCGCACGCCGATGAACGGCGTGCTGGGGATGGCCGAGCTGCTGCTGGAAACGGACATATCGGACAAGCAGCGGCGCTTCGCGAGTGCCATTCGCAGTTCCGGCGAATCCCTGCTGTCGATCATCAACGACATTCTCGATTTCTCCAAGATCGAGGCCGGGAAGCTCGAGCTCGAGCGCGTCGACTTCGCGCCCGGGGCCGTGCTCGAAGATCTGGCCGAGCTGTTCGCCGAGCGGGCGCAAGCGAAGGGCGTGGAGCTGATCGTCCGTACCGACGCGTCGGTACCGCCCTGGGTGTGCGGCGATCCGCACCGGTTGCGGCAGATCCTGCTGAACCTGGTCGGCAACGCGATCAAGTTCACCGAAGGCGGCGAGGTCGTCGTGCGCTGTACCCGCGCCGATGCGGAGGAAGGCGAGATCGCCCGTCCCGAGCTGGTGACGCGGCTGCGCTTCGGGGTCAGCGATACCGGGATCGGCATCACCCCGGAACAGCAGGTGCGGCTGTTCTATGCGTTCTCGCAGGCGGACGGCTCGACCACGCGCAAGTTCGGCGGTACCGGGCTTGGGCTGGCGATCGCCAAGGAACTGGTGCACCTGATGGGTGGGGAGATCGGCGTCGACAGCGAGCCCGATCGCGGTTCCACCTTCTGGTTCACGGTCAAGGTGACGAGCCCGCAGGCGCCCGCCGTCGCTGCGCCTGCCGGCGACGATCTGACCGGGCAGCGGCTGCTGATCGTCGAGGACAACCCGACCAACCGCGCCATTCTCGAAGAACAGGCACGCGGCTGGGGGATGGCGGTGGAGACGGCGACCGACGGCGAGAAGGCGCTGGCGCTGTTGCGGCGAACCGCCGCCCGCGGCGAGCGGTTCGCGCTGGTGCTGGTCGACATGAAGATGCCGCGGATGAACGGCCTCGAGCTGGTGCGTGCAATCAAGGCCGACCCCGCCTTCGCCGCGCTGCCGATGATCATGCTGACCTCGCTTGGCCACGAGGGCGAGATCGCCGCCGCCCGCCAGGCCGGCGTCGTCGCTTATCTCAGCAAGCCGATTCGCCAGGTTGAACTGCGCCACGTGATCGTCGCGGCGCTGCGTCCGGCCGCAGGGCACGAAGCGGGGTCGCGGGTCGTGGTGCCGGCGCGAACCCAATTCGCGGGCCGCGTGCTGCTGGCCGAGGACAATCCGGTGAATCAGGAGGTGGCGCTGGGCCTGCTCGAAGCGCTGGGCCTCAGTGTCGACATCGCCGACAACGGCCGCCAGGCGGTCGACCGAGTCGCCGCCACCCGCTACGACCTGGTCCTGATGGACTGCCAGATGCCCGAACTCGACGGCTTCGCCGCGACCGCCGAAATCCGCGGCCACGAACAGGAGAGCGGCGGGCACCTGCCGATCGTGGCGCTGACTGCCAACGCCCTCGATGGCGACCGCGAGATCTGCCTGGCGGCCGGCATGGACGACTACCTCTCCAAGCCGTTTACGCGCGAGCAGCTGGCCACCACGCTTGATGCGCTGGTTGCCCCAGCCCGGTCCGGCGCCGGTGGGCACCACGCCCGGTCGCTCCCCCGCACCGTTGGCGCGCACCGCGCCGGTCGCCACGGCCGCCGACGCGCCGATCAATCCGCGCGCCCTGGAAGCGATCCGCCACTTGCCCGGCGCCAACGGGGCGGCGCTGGTGGACAAGGTGATCCGCGCCTATCTCGCCGACACGCCGGCCCGGCTGGCGCAGATGCAGGCGGCCGCGGAGGCGGGTGATGCGGAAGCACTGCGCAAGGCCGCCCATGGCCTGAAGTCAAGCTGCGCCAACGTCGGTGCCGAACGTCTGGCGGCGCTGTGCAAGGAACTGGAAACGATCGGCCGCAGTGACAACGTCGACGGGTCGCCGCGCTTGCTGAAAGCTGCGGCAGACGAGCTCGAGCGCGTCGTCGCCGCGCTGGGCGCATCAATGGCAGGGAGGGCGGCAAATGCGCTCACCTGAGCCGTCCAGCCGGCCCACGGTGCTGATCGTCGACGACGATCAGGTGATGCGCATGCTGGAGGAGGAAACGCTGGTCCAGTTCGGATTTGCGGTGCGCGCAGCGGCCGATGGCGAAGCGGGGCTGGCACTGCTGGCGGAGGCGCCGCCGGACCTGGTGCTGCTCGACGTCGACATGCCGGGCATCGACGGCTTCGAGGTCTGCCGTCGCATTCGGGAGCGGTGGGACGCGACCGAGGTGCCGGTGATCATGGTCACCGGCATGGACGATGTCGACTCGATCACCCAGGCCTACGAGGTGGGCGCCAACGACTTCATCGCCAAACCGATCAACTGGCCGATTCTGGGCCATCGGGCGCGCTACGTGCTGCGCTCCGCGCAGGCGGCGCACCACCTGCGCGAGCTGGAGGAAAAGCAGGCGGCGATCGTTCGTGCCATGCCCGACATGATCTTCATGATGCATCGGGACGGCACCTATCTCGACTACAAGGACGGCTACGGCGCGAAGCCCCCCGCCACGCCGGGAGAGTTCCTCGGGCGCAAGATGGCCGAGACTCTGCCGGCCGAAGCCGCCGAGGCCATTGGGCGCGGCATCGTCCTGGCCCTCGATCGCGGCGAGTTGCAGTCCGCGTTCTACCAGCTGCCGATGGCCGACGGCATCCACCATTACGAGGCCCGCATCGCGCCCAGTGGCGCGGACACGGCCGTCACCATCGTGCGCGACATCACGGCGCTAAAGCTCAACGAAGAACGGATTCGGCGGCTGGCGTATTTCGACCCGCTGACCGGGATGCCGAACCGGCTGCACTTCCTCGAGCGCGCCGACCGCGAGTTGCTGCATGCGCGCCGCGGGAACCGCCAACTGGCCCTTTTGTTCCTCGATCTGGACGGCTTCAAGCGCATCAACGATACGCTCGGCCACAGCGCCGGCGATTTCCTGTTGCAGTCCGTGGCCGAGCGCTTGAAGGAGAAGCTGCGCACCAGCGATATCGTTGCGCGGCCCGGGCGCGACGACATCGGTCTGCACTTCGCCCGGCTGGGCGGCGACGAGTTCACGATCGTGCTGCCCGACCTCGAAGATGCCAGTGTCGTGGACCGGGTCGCCGCAGCGCGTGTTGGCGGTACTGAACCGGCCCTTCCAGATCGGTGGAAAGTCGATCACGATGACCGCCAGCATCGGCATTGCGGTCTTTCCCCAAGACGGGGAGGACGCCGCAGCGCTGCTCAAGCACGCGGATACGGCGATGTATCACGCCAAGGAGGAGGGCCGCAACAACTGGCAGATGTACCGCAAGACCTTGACCAACGAGGCGATGGCGCGCCTGAGCCTGGAGAACGATCTGCGCCGGTGTCTGGAGCACGATCAGTTCCGTCTCGTCTATCAGCCGCAGGTCCAGGCGCAGGACGGCAAGATCATCGGCATGGAGGCGCTGATCCGCTGGCAGCATCCGGAGCGCGGTCTGGTCTCGCCGGCGGACTTCATTCCGGTCGCGGAGGAGAGCGGGTTGATCGTGCCCATCGGCAAATGGGTGCTCCGCGCCGCCTGCCTCCAGGTGCGCGCCTGGCAGCGCAGCGGCGTGAGCACGCCGCGGGTCGCGGTCAATCTGTCGGCGCGCCAGGTGCGCGCACCGGAGTTCGTCGGCAGCGTCGTCGCCATCCTGGCCGAGGCCGGCATCAGCGCCGACCTGCTGGAACTGGAGTTGACCGAGAGCATCCTGATGGACCACGATGCGCAGCGGATCGAGGGTCTGCACGACCTCCGTGCGCAGGGCGTGCATTTCTCGATCGATGACTTCGGCACCGGCTACTCGTCGATGGCCTACGTCAAACGCTTTCCCATCGGCATGCTGAAGATCGACCAGAGCTTTGTGCGCGGGTTGCCGCACAGCGTCAACGATGCCGGCATCGTCACCGCCATCCTGGCGATGGCGCGCAGTCTGGAGCTGGATGTGATCGCCGAAGGCGTGGAAACGAGCGCACAGCGTGCGTTCCTGCAGCAGGCGCAGTGCCCGAAGCTGCAGGGGTATCTGTTCAGCCATCCGGTGCCGCCGGAAGAGATGGAACGCTTGCTGCGTCAAGGCTATATCTCGCTCGACCCGAAAGAGCCCGTTGCCGCGCGCTGCGGCACACGCGCTGACGGCGCAGTCGCCGAGGCGCGATGACTTCCTGCGCTGATTTCGGGATCGTATCGCTGTCTTCGATTGACGCACGTGCGTCGGCTTGCACCGGGCCTGCTCAGAGCCAGCGTGCAAGAACCGAGTGCAGTTCCGCCTGCGTGAACGGCTTGGGGATGAAGTCGTTCATGCCGGCGCTGAAGCAGCGCTCCCGCTCGCCTTCAAAGGCGTTCGCGGTGAGGGCGATGATTGGCACGGCGGCGCCTGCACCGGTCCCCAACGCGTGCTCGCGGGCCCGAATGCGTTGGGTGGCTTCGAACCCGTCGAGTTCCGGCATCTGGCAATCCATCAGAACGAGATCGAACCGTTGACGAGCGACAATCTCGACGGCCCGCAGTCCGTTCTCGGCCAGGCTGATCTGCAGGCCGAAGCTTTCGAGAAAGCCCTGCGCGACCAGTTGGTTGACCTCGTTGTCTTCGACCACCAGCACATGCCCATGCAGGCGCGGCGCAGTCGTCCCCAGCGGGTCGGGCGCCTGGTTCGCCAGAGCTTGCCGGGCAGGCTGGAACGGTACCTCGAACCAGAATGTCGAGCCCTGGCCCAGCGTGCTATCGACCCCGATCCCGCCGCCCATCAGCGCGATGATCTGCCGTGAGATGGCCAGCCCCAGACCAGTGCCGCCATGCCGACGGCTGTGCGAAACATCGACCTGGGCAAACGCGTCGAAAATGCGCGCACCCTCCCCGGGTGCCAGACCGATCCCGGTGTCCTGCACGGCAAAGCGCAGGCGCTGACCATCGAGACGTCCGACCGACACCGAGACCGCACCCGTATCGGTGAACTTGATGGCGTTGCCGACCAGGTTGGTGAGCACCTGGCGCAGACGCGGCATGTCGCCATGCAGGCCGATCGGCACGTCCTCGGCAATGTGCGAGGACAGAACAAGGCCCTTGCCGTCCGCAACTGCGACGAAAGCGTCGACCAGTTCGAACAGCAGGGCTCGCACGTCGAAATCGGCCTCCCGCAGTTCCAGCCTGCCCGCTTCTATCTTGGAAAAGTCGAGGATGTCGTTGATCACGTCCAGCAGGCTCTGACCGCTGCGATAGAGGGTTTTCAGGCGGCTTCGCTGCTGTTCCGTGAGGCGTGTAGCGAGCAGCAGTTCGGCGATGCCGAGCACTCCATTCATCGGTGTGCGGATTTCATGGCTCATGTTGGCGAGAAACTGCGACTTGGTCTGGCTTGCCGCCTCGGCGGCCTCCTTGGCTTCGCTCAACTCGAGGCGAAGACGGATGGCATCGACAGTGATTTTTTCGAAGCGCCGCCCGTTCGAGAAAACGATATAGACGAACAGGAAAGTGGCCCCGCCGGCGATCTGCATGCTCGGGATTCCGGAAGCCAGCATCCACAGGTTCCACGGCACCAGAGTGAATCCGGCCAGCGGCGCGAATGACAGGAAATGCGCCGACAGGGTGAACATGCCGGTGGCGGCAACGCCGATCAGATACATGCCGATGAAAAACTGGGCCGGATCCCCGGAAGGCGGAAACAGGACGGTGCCGCAGGCCGCCCAGATCAGTCCTGCCGCGGTGGTGCCGATGACGAATCGCCGGCCCCAGACCGGGGCGGCTGCCGGCGCCGGGTTGACGCGCCCATAGGCCCGGACCAGCAGATGGCGGGCCAGGGTTACGGCATGGTGCAGCAGGTACCAGCCAACCAGCAGCGCGCGCGGCGCAGACGACCAGAGCGCGAGCAGGACGAGTGTCGAACCGACGATTGACATCGCCAGCGTGTGCGATGTCAGACGGTAGACTATCGCAATCTGCTCGGCAAACACCCGGGTTTCGATGTCGCTGTGCTCACTTTCCGGTTGGGGCATGCACGGTGTTCCTGGTGGCTGGGGATTGCCAGGGGGGAAGGGGCGTGCAGTACCCGGGTCCGCCCGAGACGTTGATGAGTTGACCGTCATTCCTGCCGTCATGAATCGACCGCTTGTAGTGAGCGCAAATGTCCACACCCAACGGGATTAACGGTACTTTGACCAGATTCTTGAGCGGCCCGGCCTTCTGTACCCGCAGCGGCCCGATTCGCCGGGATAACGCACAGAAGCTTCGATGAATGCTTTATTCGTCCCGCCGACTGCCCCGGTCGGAAACGAACACGTGGGAAGACACGCGTCGTGCCGCCCAATGGAGATTGCACGCACAAGCAGACTAGCGGTTGACATATTGTATAGATGTCTATACAAGATAAAACCGTGATGGGCGAAATGACCAACGAACTGGACCTCGACGCCTTCCAGCCGCAACCGGGGGTCGCGCTGCACCACCAGATCAGGGAGGATCTGTTCCTCCATCTGCGCTCGGGACGGTGGACGCCGGGTCACGAAATTCCCTCCGAAGAGGCGCTCTGCCGCCACTATGGCGTAAGCCGCGGCACCGTCCGGCAGGCGATCACCGATCTGGTCACCGATGGCTACGTCGAGCGACAGCGCGGCCGCGGCACCTTCGTCAGCCGACCCAAGCTCGAAAGCGGCGTGATCGGCTCGTACAGCCGCTTTCTCGTCGTGGGTCCTCCGCTGGACCCAGGCGGTCGCGTGTTGTTCTGCCGCCGAATGCGCGCCGCGAAGGACGTGGCGATGATGATGGGGCTCTCGGCCGGCGCGTCGCTGTGGAATCTCGAGCGCGTCCGCTTCACCGAGGGCACGCCGGTCAGCCTGCAGATCAGTTTTCTCCCCTACGAACTCTGCCCCGAACTCGCCCGCCAGAATCTCGCGACCGAGCACCTCATCGATGTGCTGCGCGACATCTACGGGGTCCAGCTCGGGAGCGCCGTCGAGTACATCGACCCCACCGTGGCCGACGGCTACGCGGCGAAGCATCTCGCCATCCCGATCAGGACACCGCTGTTCCGCATCGAGCGCACGACCTACACGGTCAGCGGCGTGATCGCCGAGTATCGCCGCGCGATCCTTCGCGGCGACGTCTATCGCTACAGGATCGAATTGCGGTGAGTGCCCGTACCTTCGAGGGCGTGCTGCCGGCGGGGCGAGTTCGCGTCGCCTACGCAGGACCGTCGGTGGTCGCCGCCGGCTCGCATGCCACCTTTTCGGTGGCCGTCACGGCCGATTTCGCGCTGCCCCGCGGCGCGCTGCTGGGACTGGCACGGCGCTGGCCGAGCGACTGGGGCATCCCGCAGGCGAACGATCCCGCTGCCGCCGACTACGTCCGGATCGCGGCCGCGCCCGGGCGCATGCTGCGCTGGTGGTACGCGCGCCAGCACCTGTGGCATCCCTTCGATCACGTCATGTTCGTGGCGTTCCCCGAGGGTCTGGCTGCCGGCGAACCGATCACGGTGACCTTCGGCGATCGCGCCCAGGGTTCGCCCGGGTTCACCGTTCAGACGTTCATCGAAGAAGCTTCGCCGCTGTCACTGCGTCTGCTGCTCCGTCCCGACTCGACCTGGAACGAACTTGCGCGCCCTGCGATTGAGGTGGCTGGTGCACTGCCGCATCGCCTGGTGCTGACGGCGCCGAGCAGGGTCGCGGCGGGTGTCCCGTTCGACCTCCATCTGCGCGTCGAGGACGAATGGGGCAATCCGAGCGTGCTCGCCGACACCGTTCATGTCGGCGCCCCGATCGGAGTCGACGTATCGATTCCGGCGTGCGGCTGGCTCCGCTTCGCCGCGACGCTGAGCGAGCCCGGCACATATCGCCTGAGCGCCCGGTCCGATCGTCTGCCGTCGTTCGCCGCATCCAGCAACCCGATCGAGGTCGTGGCGGCGCTCGACTCGCAACTGTGCTGGGGCGACCTGCACGCGCAGTCGTCGATCGGCTGCGGCTCCCGCTCGATCGACGCCTATTACGCCCACGCACGCGATTTCGCCGCGACCGATTTCGGCAGCCACCAGGCCAACTGCTTTCTCGTTTCGAATGCCGAATGGGACGAAACCCGGGCGGCGACCGCGCGCGCGCAGCAGGACGGCCGCTTCGTGACCTTGCTCGGCGTCGAATGGTCGGGCGCGAGCGCGCGCGGCGGCGACCACAATCTCTATTTCCCGGGCGAGGACGCCGCGCTGCACAGGTGCAGCCACGAGTTCGTGGTCGACAAGACCGACCTCGCAAGCGACCTGGCCCATGTCGAGGACGTGCACGCCCACTATCGCGGCACCGACACGCTGGTCGCTGTTCACGTCGGCGGCCGCACCGCGGACCTGCGCTGGCACGAGCCCGCGCTCGACCGCCTGCTCGAGGTGCATTCGACGCACGCGACATCCGAGTGGTTCCTGTTCGACGCACTGAAGCGCGGTTATCGGATGGGGGTGGTGGCCGGCAGCGATGGCGTCGACGGCCGTCCCGGCGCCAGTCATCCGGGACACATGGGGGTGCGCAATGTCCGCGGCGGGCTCACGGCGGTAACGATGCCCGCGCTCACGCGCGAAGGCCTATGGAACGCGCTCAAGGCGCGCCATTGCTACGCCACGACCGGCGAAAGGATATTGTTGGCGCTGACGGCGGGCAACGCGTCGATGGGCGACGAGGTCCGCGTCGCGCAGCTGCCCGCCTTCGACCTGGCCGTCGAAGGCACCGCGCCGATCGAAACCGTCGACTTCTTTCGCGACGACCTCTGCGTCGCGTCGGTGGACCTGATGAGCGCGTCGCCGGCGTGGTCCAATTCCGTCCGCGTCGCGTGGACCGGCGCCAGCGCGCCGGGCAACTGGCAGCGGGCGCGCATGCAGTGGGATGGCGAACTGCGCATCGCCGGCGCGCGCATCCTGGCGGCGCATCCGTGGGCGTTCGACACGCCCGACGAAGGTCTGCGCACGGTCGGCGACACGCGAGTCGACCTGGCGATCGCTCACCGCCGGCGACTGGGACGGGCTGGTGCTCGATCTCGACCAGGTCGACGGGGCCGAGCTGACGTTCGTGACCGCTCCGATGACGCTGCAGTCCCGCATCGGCGATCTCGACGGCCACGCCCGCGTATTCGATGCCGGCTCGCCGTCGAGACGGGTGGAGTTGCGGCGCCTGCCTGCCCGCATGCCGCCGCCCGGCTGGCGCGGTCGCTTCGACGACCCGGCGCCGGCGGAAGGTACGCACGCGTATTGGGTGCGCGTTCGCCAGGCCGACGGTGCGTATGCGTGGTCGACGCCGATATTCGTCACGCTCGAATCGAAGTGATCCGCCGATGAGCGCAGACTGCAAGATAGAAATCGTCGACGTCGCCAAGCGTTTCGCGACCGACCCCCGGGCATGGCCCCGGTGCTGGGCGGCATTTCCCTCGATGTCGCGGAGAACGAGCTGGTCGTCATTCTCGGGCGCAGCGGCTGCGGCAAGACCACGCTGCTCAACATCATCGCCGGCCTGGAACTGGCCTCGTCGGGGGTGGTGCGCGTGGACGGGGCGGTGGTCAGCCGTCCCGGCGCCGGCAAGGGCATGGTCTTCCAGCAGGGCGCGTTGTTTCCGTGGCTGACCGCGATGCAGAACGTCGCTTTCGCGGCGCGCAAGCGTCAGTTGCCGGCCGCCAAGGTCGCGGCGATGTCGCGCGAGCTGCTCGCGCTGGTCGGCCTCGCAGGTGCCGAGGAAAAATATCCGTTCGAGTTGTCCGGCGGCATGCAGCAGCGCGTCGCCATCGCGCGCGCGCTGGCGCTGGATCCGCATATCCTGCTGATGGACGAGCCCTTCGGTGCGCTCGACGAGCTGACGCGGATCGAGATGCAGAACGAGTTGCTGCGGGTGTGGGCCGCGCGACGCAAGACCATCGTGTTCGTCACCCACAGCATCTGGGAGGCGCTGGTGCTCGCCGATCGCGTCGTCGTGCTGGCGTCCCGGCCCGGTCGCGTCGTCCTCGATCACCGGATCGAGTTGCCGCGGCCGCGCAGTCGCACCGATCTGACCCTGCTCGCGTTGTACGAGACCATCTGGGCAGCGCTGCAATGATCCGGAACCTCGATCGCCGCTGGCGTGACGCCGTCTACCCGCTGGCCGTGATCGGCGGACTGCTGGCGCTGTGGCAGGTCGGCTCCCTCGTTGGCTGGCTTCGGCCCGTCCAGTTTCCGCCGCCGGCGAAGCTTGCGCGCACGCTGTACGAGCTGGTGGTCGAGGGCTTTCCGGAAGGCGTCACGCTGTGGACGCATTTCGTCGTCACTGTCCAGCGCATTCTGCTGGGCTACCTCGGGGCGATCGCGCTGGCGCTCCCGCTCGGCCTCTTGATCGGATGGGTCCCCGTGCTGGATCGCCTGACCGATCTCATCATCGCCTTCTGCCGGTCGGTGGCGACGCTCTCGCTGCTCCCGCTGGCGATCATCTGGTTCGGCACGGGGGAGGGCGCGAAAATCTTCCTGATCGGCTATGGCTGCTTCTGGGTGATGCTTTCGAATGTCATCGCGGCGGTCAAGTTCGTCGATCCGGCGTTGATTCGCGCCGCCCGCACGATGGACGTCGGGCCGGTCGAGATGTTCATGCGGGTGGCGCTGCCTGCCGCACTGCCGCGCATCTTCGCCGGCGCCCGCGTCGCCCTCGGCGTCGGCTTCATGGTGATCGTCGGCGCCGAGATGATCGGCACCATCCACGGCCTCGGCGCGCTCATCATGGAGGCGCGCACCTTCTATCGCAGCGACATCACCATGGTCGGCATGTTCGTGATCGGCGCCATCGGTTTCCTGATATCGGTCGGGCTGCAGAAGCTGGAGCGCCGGCTGCTGCCGTGGCAAACCCGCGAGGGGACGCGCGACACATGACCGCGCGCGCCGGCATCGAGCGTCACAGCCTCGGCCTCGTCGGCGCCGTCGCCTTGCTGCTCGCCTGGGAGCTGGCGGCGCGATGGCTGTGGCGCGATGCCCAGGTGCTGCCGGCGCCCACCCAGGCGCTGGCCGCGGCCCTGCGCCACCTGACGCTGCCCGAACTCGCGCGCCACGTCGCGATCAGCCTCGGCCGCATCGGGAGCGGTTTCGCGCTGGGCGCAGCCGCCGGCATCACGCTCGGCGTGACCGCCGGATGGTATCCGTGGCTGGGTCGCCTGGCGCGTCCGCTGGTCGACTTGCTGCGGCCGATTCCGCCGCTGGCATGGATTCCCATCGCCATCGTCTGGTTCGGCCTCGGCGAGCCCTCGAAGTGGTTCGTCATCTTCCTCGGCGCGTTCTTTCCGATATTCACCAACGCGTATCGCGGAATGACGTCGATTCCCCCGGTGCTGCTGCGCGCCGCGCGCACCATGGACGTCGACGGCCCGAAGCTCCTTTTCCGGGTCGCGCTTCCCGCCGCCCTGCCGGACATCTCGGTCGGCTTGCGGGTGGGTTTCGGACTGTCGTTCGGGACCCTGGTCGCGGCGGAGCTCATCGCCGCGGACAGCGGCATGGGCTATCTGGTCATGCAATCGCGCCAGATCGGCGAGCTGGGCCTGGCGGTATTCGGAATTCTGTTGATCGGCATCGTGAGCCTCGTCGCCGACGTGGCACTCGCTGCCGGCTTGCGCCGCCTGGTCGGACGCCAGGCTCGGCATTGACGCTGGGCAACTCAAAGGAGGCAACATGGATCGCAGAGCTTTTCTCAATGCAGTCGGCGCGACGTCGGTCAGCGCAGCGGGCGGGTTGCTGTCGATGCGCGCCTTCGCCCAGGCGAAGCCGGAGACCGCCAGGCTGGCGATGGGCTTCGGACTCGATCCCGTTTTCGCGCCGCACATGGTGGCGATGTCCAAGGGGTGGTTCCGCGATGCGGGGTTCGCCGACGTTTCGACCAAGACCTTCTCCGGCGGCGCCGTCGCGGGGGAAGCGCTGGTAGCCAACGAGATCCAGCTCTGGACGCCAGGCAACCTGCCTCCGATTTCGATGGCCCACAATAGCGTGCCGATCGTCGTGCTCGGCTCCAATGCGATCGCGTGGGCTGTCGACAAGCTGGTCGCGCGCAAGGATGCGAACATCAAAGCGCCGGAGGACCTCTACAGGATCAAGATCGGGCTGCTGCAGGGCTCCACCGCCAGCGCCGATCTCTACTACCTCGCCAAGCATTACGGACTCGACGAGAAACGGCTGCAGGTGGTCAACATGCCGCCGCCCGAGCAGCTGGTGGCGCTCAACTCCGGCAATATCCAGGCCATGCTCTGCTGGGAGCCATGGGGCTTCAATGCCCTGAAGACCGGGACGAACGAACTCATCCACTCGGGGACCGTCTCGCAGTTTGCGGCCAACAGGGGCGCCAAGGTCAAGATCTCCTATTCGCGCTCGCTGTTCGTCGCCAGCCAGGAATTCGTGACCAGGAATCCCGTGGCGACAAACCGCATGGTCGAGGTGCTGCTGCGCGGCCAGAAATACGTCGCCGACCCGAAGAATCGAGACGAGGTGATCACGCTGTTTTCCGAGCAGACCAAGCAGGACAGGGCGCTCGCACTGGCCATCTGGAACGACTACGTTTTCGATCCGCAGATCGACGACGAGTACGTCAGGGACATGGACATGATGACGGCCTATCTGGTGGCGTCGGGCCGCGTGAAATCTCCGAAGAACGTCCTCGACTACACGTTCACCGCACCCTTGGCGGCCATCGAACCGGCGCTGGTGAAGGTACAAGGGCGATTCAAGGGCTGACCGGTGAAGAAGGAAGCCATCGGCATTGCGGTGCTCGGCGCCGGATTCATCGCCGAGTACCACCTCGCCGGCCTCGCCGCGACCGGCGAGGCGTCGGTGCGGATGCTCGTCGGGCTTTCCGAGGCGACGACCGCCAGGCTGGCGCTCCGCTTCGGCGTGCCCGAGATCTCCACCGATTGGCGTGCCGCGCTCGACTGCCCCGAGGTCGACGCCGTCATCATCGCCACGCCGGACGACACCCACGAGGAGATTGCCATCGCGGCGGCGGCGGCAGGCAAGGCGATCCTGCTGCAAAAGCCCATGGCCGGGACCGCCGCAGGCTGCCGAAACATCATGCGCGCGGCAGAGCGAGCCGGCATCGACCTGCAGGTCAGCTTCATGCATCGCTGGTTCGAGGAAGTCGAGCAGGCCCGCGCGTTGCTTGCCGAAGGCGCGATCGGACGGGTGCACAGTGTACGCATCCGCAATGCGACCCCGGGGCCGGATTGGGGGGACTGGTTCTTCGCCAAGTCGTCGGTGACGCACGGCGTGGTCGATCAACTCGGCGTCCACGGCATCGATCTTGCCGGTCTGCTCGTGGGGCCGATCCGTGAGGTCTCGGCCCGCACCGCCATACTCGTTCCGACACGGGCGCTGCGCGATGGCCGGGTCATCGCCGTGGAAACCATCGACACCGCGTTCGCCATCTACGGGTTCGCCGATGGCGCCATGGGCACGCATGAAATGTCGCAGGTGGAGGCGAAGGGCTGCGACCGGTTCCGATTCGAGCTCTATGGCGAAGGCGGAACCCTTTGGCTGCGCAGCGAGCGCGGCCGGCTGGCGATCCATGCGCCGCGGCGTTTCGGCAGCGAATGGCATTGTCCGGAACTGCCGGAGATGCCGCCGGGACAGCGGCTTCATGCGGCGTGGCTCGCGGGGCTCACGGGGCGCGCGCCTCGGCTGGCGACCGCGCAGGACGCGTTGCAGGGCATGCTCGTCGTCGAAGCCATCCAGCGCTCGGCCGAGCAGTGGGGCAGCCGCGTCGCCGTAGACGAGGGCATGGAATGAGCACGCCCGCAGGTGCAGTGCCAACGCCGCGCGTGGGCGTGCTTTCGTTCGCGCACTATCACGCCAATTTCTGGAGCGAGGTCTTCGCTGCGCGAAATGCCCTGGCCGGCATCTGGGATCCGGACCCGGTCCGCGGTCGCGAAGCGGCCACGCGCTTCGGCACGACCTGTTTCGATGACATCGATGCCCTGTTCGCGCGCTGCAGCGCGGTGGCGGTCTGCAGCGAGACCAACGCGCACGCGCCGCTGATAGAACGCGCGGCGGCCCGTGGACTTGCGATCCTCTGCGAGAAGCCGCTCGGTGCGAGTCTCGACGATTGCGAGCGCATTGCCCGGGCTGTGCGTGCCTCTGGCGTGAAGTTCATGCAGAGCTTTCCCAAGCGATTCGATCCCGTGTCGCATTACTTGCGCGAGCTCGTGGCGACTTGCGGCCTCGGGCGCATTACGCTGGTGAGAATCCGGCATGGCCATTTCTACGGCCTGCAACCGGATTTCCGGGAACGCTGGTATGTCGATCCCGTCCTCGCAGGGGGCGGTGCGCTGCTCGACGAGGGCGTGCACGGCGCCGACCTGCTGGCCTGGCTGTTCGGAATGCCGGAGTCGGTGACGGCGGTCGTCAGCAGCGCCGCGCTCGGGCTGGCGGTCGAGGATCTCGGGGTCGCCACCTTCAGCTTTCCCTCGGGACTCGTTGCCGAACTGACCGCCAGCTTCAGTTTTTCCGCCGCGGACGTCTCGATCGAGATGTATGGCACCGAGGGTACGGTGCTCGTTGCCGGTGTCGATCTCGCATCGCGCGACATCACGCACGACGCTTACGTGCGCCTGTTTCATGCGGGCCAGTCCGAACGTCGCTGGCAAGTCGTGCCGATTACGCCTCGGTTCAAGCTCGGGGCGTTCCACGAGCAGAATGCCACGGCGTTTCTGGACTGTCTGGAGCAGGGAGCCCCGCCTCCGATCACCCTCGACGACGGCCTGCGTGCCTTCCGCATGATCGGCGCCGCGTATACGGCGGCACGCACCGGACAACGACAATCGATCGCCCCATGACTGACAAAACCCGCTTCGCTTTCCCGGCAAAGAACCCATTTCGAGTTCGAAGGTGCCCGTATTCCGGTCCACGTCGTGCTTCCGCCATCGCCGCCACCGCTGACCGTGATGCTGCTGGGCGGCATCTGGAGCGTCACCCCGCACATCGAGGACCTGTGCGGCCGCCTTGCCGAGGCCGGGTTCGGGGCCATCGCCCCCTGCCAGTTCCGCAATGCAGGCATCCCGGCGCGCGACGCGCCGCCCGAGGTGTTGCGCCAGACTTTTCTCGATTTCGACGACCGTCGCTGCACGCGCGACCTGCGGGCCATCGCGCGGGCCGCAAGTCTCGGGCAGCTTGGCTTCGCTCCCGGGGCGCTCGTGGCCTGCGGGTTTTGCCTGGGTGGCCGCTTTGCTCACTATCTTGGCGCCGTCAGCGAGCATATCGCCGGGGTCGTGAATTTCTATGGGCGCCTGCGGTTTGCGCGGCAGACGATCAAACCGTTCCTGCCCATCGAGCTCACCCATTTGATCGAGGTCCCCTATCTGGGCCACTTCGCCGAGCGCGATGAACTGATCCCGGCCGAGGACGTGGATGAGTTGCGTGTGGCACTGGACGAGCGCGGAACCCCGCACCGCATCGCGGTGTACCCGGGCACCATCCACGGCTTTGTCGATCCGATGCGTCCGACCGAACACCACCCGCAGGCGGCTTCGATCGCATGGGCCGCCACGCTCGACTTCCTTCACGACCTGTCGAATCCATGAGCCCGACCACTCCGGTTTCCGTATTGATGGTGGGTTGCGGCGCCTTTGCGCACCGCTACCATGTCCCCGCCTTCGACGACGACGACGCGCTTGCTATCGCCGGCATCTTCGACCCTTTCCCGTCACCGCAGACGCGTGCCCTGGCCGAGCGCCACAACGCGCCGCTCACTGCACGCATCGAGGACCTGCCGCGCCCCGGGGGTCTGGCATTTGCGCTGGTCACCACGCCGCACATGCTGCATGCGGACCACATCGCGGCGATGCTGGATCGGCGCCTGAATGTGCTGGTCGACAAGCCGTATGTCATGAACGCCGCCGATGCGACGCGGCTGGCCGGGCGTGCCGACGCAGATGGGCATGGCCAACGCGGTCGCGTACAACCGGCGCTTCGACCGGAGCTGCCTGCGCGCACGGGAATTATTGCGCGCGGGCGCCATCGGCGAGGTGCGCTTTGTGCAGACGGTCCAGCTGGGATACGAGCGCGCCGGCTGGTTCCTCGATCCGGCGCTGGGCGGCGGCGGACCCTTCACCGGGCGCGCCACGCACATGGCAGACCTCGTTCCCTGGCTGCTCGGACGCACGCCCACGGCCTTGCGCAGCCGCGTGCGCACCACTACACCGACGCGCAGCGATCACGGCGGATTCATCGAACTGCAGTTCGGCGATCTCGAGTGCCAGATGACCTGCGTCGAGGAAGGCTGGCACATGTGGGACGAAGTGCGCATCTTCGGCGACGAGGGCCTGATCGAACTGCGGCGTCCGCTGACCGCGCCGATCGGGTGGCATCTCAGGTGGGTCTCCCAACGCGGGGAGTGCAGCGAGTCGCTGGCCGCAGACAGTCATCCCGGAGACGCCACACGCGACTTTCTTCGCGTTCTGCGCGAGGGCGGCAGGCCCGCGTGCACGTTTGCCGAAGCGGTGGCGAGCGTGCGCATCGTCGAGCTCGCATTTGCGTCCGCGCGCGACGAAGGCCGCTGGATCGACCTTGGCTCTTCCGAACCGCAAGGATAGATGCCTCGACCTATGATAGTCTCGATTTCGTGCGACGCGCAATCCGCGCGACGTGCTCGCGCCGACCGATGCGGCGAAGCGAGGTGACGCCGTACCCATGGAATCGCCATTGAATGTGTTGATTGATGGACGGACCAAGGGCTTTCCTGCCGCAGCCGGCTCGCTCCGGCTTGCCCAACTCGGAAGCATGCGCTGGAATGTGCTGGCCGAGGACTTGCCGCTGCCTCTCGCCGTGCTCAAAGACGCCGCGCTCCGGCACAACTCCGGCTGGATGCGGGCGTTTCGCGAGATGACGGGAGTGGTCCTCGCGCCGCACGGCAAGACATCGATGAGTCCGCAGCTTTTTCGGAGGCAGCTCGCCGATGGCGCCTGGGGCATCACGGTGGCCACCGTGCAGCAACTGCGCGTATGCCGGGAGCACGGCATCGCACGCGTGCTCATGGCCAATCAGCTGGTGGGGCGGCAAGCGATCGCCTACGTTCTCGACGAACTCGCGCGCGACCCGGAGTTCGAGTTCTATGCGGTGGCGGATTCGGTCGCCGCGGTCGATGCGTTGGCTGCGGCGGCAGCGGCGCGCAAGCCCGGTCGCCCGCTCGATCTCCTGGTCGAGTGCGGCGTCAACGGCGGACGCACGGGCTGCCGCAATATCCAGCAGGCACTCGCCGTCGCACGTCGCATCGCGAACGCGCATCCGCGTCTGCGCCTCGCCGGCGTGGAGGGCTACGAAGGTTCCGTGCCGGGGGCAACGCCGGAGCAGCAGGAACGGCACATCAGCGAGTTCGTCGCATTCATGGGCGAGGTTGCCCTGCGCTGCGCGGACGAGTCCCTCTTCCGCGCCGAACCGATCATCCTGAGTGCCGGCGGCTCGGCTTTCTTCGACCTGGTGACAGCGCTGCCGCGCAAGCTCGGCAGTCGCGCCACGCAGGTCATCATTCGCAGCGGCTGTTACCTGACGCACGACTCCGATGCATATGCGCGGGCGGCAGCGCGCATGCGCGTGCGCACGCCGGGAATCGCCGGCCTTGGCGAAGGCCTGCGCGACGCGCTCGAAGTGTGGTCCTACGTGCAGTCGGTGCCCGAACCGGGACTTGCCATTCTCACCATGGGCAAGCGCGACGTGTCCCACGACCTGCATCTGCCTTTCGCCCGGTTGTGCTTCCGGCCCGGGCGCGATGCGCAACCGCATCCGCTGCCGCAGGGCTGCGAGATCACGGCGCTCAATGACCAGCACGCCTACCTGCGAATCACAGCCGGGGCCGACCTGGCTGTCGGCGACATGATCGCTTGTGCCATTTCGCACCCCTGCACGACATTCGACAAGTGGCGATTCCTTCCAGTCGTCGACGAGGACTACAACGTCATCGACGCCGTGACGACTTTTTTCTGACTGGCGGACTGCAACGATGGATCCCAGGAATCTCCTGATACTCATGTCGGACGAACACAATCCCAAAGTGATGGGTTGTGCCGGCAACGACATCATCCGCACGCCCAACCTCGACGAACTTGCGCGCCAGGGGACGCGCTTCACGTCGGCGTACACGGCCTGCCCGATTTGCATACCTGCGCGCGCTTCGTTCGCCGTGGGCAAATATGTGCACCAGATCGGCTACTGGGACAACGCCGATGCGTACGACGGCGCCATCCCAAGCTGGCATCATGCGTTGCGGGACAGCGGCCACGAGGTCGTGTCGATCGGCAAGCTTCATTTTCGCGGTGCAGCGGGCGACGATCACGGATTCACGACCGAGATCGTCCCCATGCACATCATCGACGGCATCGGCGACGTGAAGGGCCTGGTGCGGGAAAACATACCCACGCGGCGTGGCGGCGACAAGATGGCCAGGCTCGCCGGGCCGGGCGAGTCGCCCTATACCGTCTACGACCGGAGCATCGCCGCGCACGCGCAGATCTGGCTGCATGAGGCCGCCAGGCGGGTCCACGACAAGCCGTGGGTGCTGTTCGTGTCGTTCGTTGCGCCGCACTTTCCGCTGACCGCCCCCCCGGAGTGGTATTACCAGTACATCGATCGCGACCTGCCCATGCCGAAGCAGTATGGTCGCGACGAGCGCCCTCACCATCCGTTTCTGGACGACTACGCGCGCGTCGTCGACTACGACACCCATTTCAGGACCCGGGACGATATCCAGCGGGCGTTGGCGGGATACTACGGACTGGTCAGCGCGACCGACGAGCACATCGGCCATGTGTTGACCGCGCTGCGGCAAAGCGGACTCGCGGACGCGACCCGGGTTCTGTACACCAGCGACCACGGGGACAATCTGGGCGCCCGCGGGCTGTGGGGAAAGTCGACGTTCTTCGAGGAGTCCGCGGGCGTCCCGCTGATCCTTGCAGGAGACGGCATTCCCGTCGGCATCGAGCGCGCGACTCCGGCCAGCCTTGTCGACGTCTATCCCTTCGTCTTCGAGTGCGTCGGCGCCGCTGCGCCGGACGACCCGGGGCGCCCGGGCGTCTCCCTGGCGGCGCTCGCCGCAGGCGCGCTCCCCGATCGCGCCGTGGTGAGCGAGTATCACGCCACCAGCTCGGTGGCCGGCGCCTACATGCTGCGCGATGGCGACTTCAAGTACGTCCACTATGTGGCGTATCCTGCTCAACTGTACGACCTGCACCGCGATCCGGAGGAGTTGACCGATGTCGCCGGTGATCCCGCCTATGCGCAGACGCTCGCCCGCTGCCGGCGCCGATTGCTGGAGATGCTCGATCCGGAGGAAGTGGACGCACGGGCCAAGCGCAGGCAATCCGAGTTGTTGGCCCGCCACGGCGGGCGCGAGGTCGCGCTCGCCCGGGGCGATCTGGGGTTCACCCCGGCGCCGGGCACCGAACCGGAAATCGACTAGCCGCTGTTCAAGCACTGTCTGCCACCAGGAGAAAACATGATATTCAACCGCGGAGCGTTCGTGCATTCGCCCATTCGTCCGTTCATCGCCCTGGCGGCGCTCGTCGTCACGACTGCCATGGCCACCTGGGGAGGTGCCGCTTTCGCGCAAGCGGGCGCGCCGTGGCCCAAGGTCTCGCCGATCACCATCGTGATCAATCAGTCGCCGTGGTTCGGCGGCTTCAGCAAGGTCGTCGAAGCGTACGAGAAGGAGACCGGCAACAAGGTGACGCTGGACGTCAATCCGTTTGCCGGCAGCGGCGAGAAGCAGCGCAATTCGGTCCGGGCGAAGGAGGGTCAGTTCGACATTCTGGTCATGAACTCGGCATGGCTTGCCGAGTTCTACCACGGCGGCTTTCTGACACCGTTGAATACGATCGATGCTTCCTTCAGGCTCGATCCGCAGGTGATGAGCTACGACGACACGGGCTACTGGGACGCGACGAAAAAGAGCAACAACGCGAAGACCGGCGTGGTCTACGGTGTTCCGATCAACGGCAACATCCAGGTGCTGTACTACCGCGCCGACCTCTACGAAAAGGCCGGCCTGAAGGTCCCGCAGACGTGGGACGAGCTCGCCGCCAATGCAAAGGCGCTCAACAGCCCGCCCAACGTGTACGGCATGGTCCAGCGCGGCGCACGCAGCGCCTCGGACATCTCCTACGACTGGATGCCCTACCTGCACAGCTACAACGGTGCGATCTTCAGGGACGAGAAGGCGGGGGACTTCACCGTCACCATCAACAGTCCCGAAGCCAGACAGGCGCTCGACATGTACGTCAACCTGGCGAAGAACTCGGGCCCGCCCAACCCGGGCAGCTACGGTCAGGCGCAGGTGATCCAGGCGCTGTTGACCGGCAAGGCCGCGCACGCTACGCCGGTCATTGCCGCATGGCCTCAATTGGACGACGCAACCAAGTCGGCGGTGGTCGGCAAGGTCAACGTCGCCGTGCTGCCCCACGGCCCCGGTGGCAAGACGACGCCGACGCTGGGTCATTTCATCGGCGGAATCCCGAACAACATACCCAAGGACCGCCAGGTCGCCGCACTCGCGTTCCTGCGCTGGTTCCAGTCCTACGATGCACAGGTCAAGTATGCGCAGACCGGGCAGCCGCCGATCCGCAGCGATGTCTACGATGCGCCGTTCATGAAATCGCCCGATTATCGCTGGTCGCGAGCCATCCTCGCGAGCCTGCCCAATGCGAAGATGATGTACACGGTGCCCGAGGGTCCGCAGATCGCGTCGGTGCTCGAGCTGCGGCTCAACCAGGCGGTGCTCGGCGAGAAGACGACGGCCGATGCACTGAACACCGCGGCCGACGAAATCCACGACATCATGCAGAAGGCGGGCTACAAGACCGCCCGATTGCCGGCGCTCAAGTAGTTTTCGTCCGGATGCGCGCACCTCCGGCCCGCGCTGACGCCATTCAAGTCGACCGCTGGCGTTTCTACACGCTGGCGCCGGCGCTTGCCGTCTATCTGCTGCTGGCGCTGCTGCCGATCGTAAACCTGGTTGTAATGTCGGCGCATGACATTCGCTGGCAGCAGGGCGCAGCGCAATGGACGCTGGTGGGCCTGAAGCACTACACCGAACTTCCGCGCGATCCCCTGGTACGCGCGGGACTCGCCAATACGACGCTGTTTGCGCTTCTTGCCGTCACCGCCGAGATGCTGATCGGATTCGCGCTGGCGCTGTTCGTCAGCCGCATCGTCGTGGGTCGCGTCCTGTATCGCACGATCTTTCTGCTGCCGATTCTGATACCCGGCATCGTGATCGGCGCGATCTGGAAGCTCATGTACAACCCCGACTTCGGCATCATCAATCAGTTGTTTGGCCTGGCGGGCCTCGCGGGCTTCGACTGGCTCGGGAGTGGCCGCCTGGCGTTCATGTCGGTGATCGTCGTCGACGTCTGGCACTGGACGCCGTTCGTATTCCTGCTCCTGCTTGCCGGGCTCGAATCGTTGCCGGAGGATATCCACGAAGCCGCAATGCTGGACGGGGCGAGCGCATGGCAGGAGCTGCGCCGTGTGACCATTCCGATGATGTTGCCGGTCATCGTGGTGACGCTTGCGTTCCGCCTGATCGTCTCTTTCAAGGTCTTCGATGAGGTGTATCTGCTCACGGGCGGCGGCCCGGGTACGGCCACGGAGGTCCTGAGCTTCACGATCTACCGCCGCTTCTTCACGGAGGATCGCATGGGCTACGGCTCGGCGATCTCGGTCGTCGCGTTGTTCGTGCTGACGCTCGTCATCGTGCTGTTCATGGGCATGACGCGCCGTCGCATGCACGCCAACTGATGGAACGCGCCATGGAGAGCGTGCGATGGCACCGGGTGGGCATGCACGCCGTGCTGGCGCTCGGTGCACTGATCGTCGTGCTGCCCGTGGTCTGGATCGGCTTCGCGGCGTTCAAGACCCAGATCGCACTGCTGCGCGGTGATTTTCTTTTCGCGCCTTACTTCGGCAATTTCGAGGAATTGCTGTTTTCGAAGGCGTCGGATTACCCGGCGAATTTTTTCAACAGCCTGCTGGTCGCGTCCGGGTCGACGACGATGGTGCTTCTCATCGCCACGCTCGCCGCCTACTCGATGTATCGGCTGCGCTGGCCGTCGTGGGTTCCCGCGCTCGTGCTGATGGGGTCGCTCGTATTCCACATGATTCCGCCGATAACGCTGGTCGGACCGTGGTACGTGATGTTCCGCTCGATCGGCTGGGACAACACGTACGCCGCCCTGGTGCTGACGCACGTCGCGCTCAACCTGCCGATCGGGATTGCCGTGATGTCGGTTTTCGTCCGCGATATTCCGCTCGAAATCGAGGAGGCCGCGCGACTCGACGGTTGCAGCACGCCGCAAATGCTATGGCGCATCGTCTTCCCGCTGGTCAGGCCAGGGCTGGCGGCGACCGGTATTCTGGTCTTCGTCTTCAGCTGGAATGAGTTCGCGGTCGCCTTGAATCTCACTTCGCGCCAGACAGCCACCGTGCCCGTGGCGATCGCAAAATTCGCGCAGGAATACGAGATCAAGAACGGCGTCATGGCGGCGGGCGCCCTGCTTTCGGTAATCCCCGCCATCCTGTTGTTGCTGTTCGCGCAACGACATATCGTCAAGGGCCTGACGGCCGGCACCGGGAAATAGGGGTCGAAGAAGCGGCGCGACAGCAGCCTGCATCGCGAGTGCTCGTTGGCGCCGGTATTGGCCTGACAGAATGATTGCGGATCAGGGTACCTGCGAAACGGGATATCAGGGATTTCCCAGGTAATCGCGCTTGCCGATCTCGACACCGTTGTGGCGCAGGATGTTGTAGGCGGTGGCGACGTGAAAATAGAAGTTCGGCAGGGCATGGCCGAGCAGGAACTGCATCCCGTTGTAGCGGGTTTCCTTGCCGTGACGCGTGATCACGATTTCCTTGTCCTCGGTGCCGTCGATCTGCCCCGGTGTCACGGTCTGGATGAAGGCGACGGTCTTGGCGATACGCGCCTTCAGGTCGGCGAGCGTATGCTCGTTGTCCTCGTGCACCGGGATCTCCACCCCGGCCAGGCGCGCGACGACGCCTTTGGCTGCGTCGCAGGCGATCTGCACCTGCGAGGTCATGGGCAGCATGTCGGGGAACAGACGATAGTTTGTCAGTGTGGCAACGTCGAGCTTCCTGGCGTCGACATGGGCCTGCGCCTTGTCGATGATGTTCGACAGGTTGCCAAGGATGTTGACGAAACGCGGAACGCTCGCCTGATACATGGAAATGATCATGGGAAGTCCTGGAAGTGGAAAAGGAGGGACGACAGCCAACGCGCATTCTATCTGCAGCGGGAGCGACCACTGGGTGTGAGCGACGAACGGCGTACGGGCGGTTGGCCCGGATGCGTCGGTCGAGCATCTCCCCTGGCGAAAGCGGGGGCAATTCGCCGCCCGCCCGCCGGGCTGGTTTGCTACAGTGCGCAGAGTTCACCTCACCGAGGAGCAGCATGCCCAACATCGGAACCGTGCTCAGGGAAGAAATCACCAGGCTTTCGCGCAAGGAAAGTCGCAGCCAGGTCGATCCGACCAGGAGAGCCTGCGCCCAGCAACGCAAGGAAATTGCGGTGCTGAAGCGCCAGGTCGCACAGCTCGAACGCCAGGTTTCCCTGCTCGCGCGCAGGGTTCCGGGCACGCCACCGGCGGTCACGTCCGAGTCTGCCGACAAGCGCGTGCGATTCACCGCGAAGGGGCTGCGCGCGCAGCGCAACCGCCTCGGGCTCTCCGCTGCCGATTTCGGGAGGCTCCTGGGGGTGAGCGCACAGTCGATCTACAACTGGGAGCGGGAAGAGGCCCACCCGCGCGGCGCGCAGCTGTCGAAGTTGGCCGCGATGCGGGGGATCGGGAAGCGGGAAGCGGCGCAACGGTTGCAGCGACCGTCCGCAACCGGCGGCAAGACCGGTCGCACGACCTGAGGGGCACGGCGATGCGCGATGCGCGGCCCACAGATCATCGCGACGCAGCGGGAAGCCGTCATCGACGAAGATTGGGAAGTATCCGTAGTTGTAACGCGCCACCTCGGGTAGGGGCAGGCAAGAGATCCCGCCAACATCGGCCAGGGACTGACGGTACCGCGCGTCGACCGCTTGCCGCATGTCGATCACGTTGTCCAGATATTCCAGTTGCAGCAAGCCGAATGCCGCCTGAATCTCGTTCATCTTGGCGTTGATTCCGATGGTCGCCAATGACGTCTCACTCTCGATTCCGTGGTTCTTGAGGAGGTCCACCTGCTGCTTCATCGCCCCGTCGCGGCATATGACGGCACCCCCTTCAAAGGTGTGGAACACCTTGGTCGCATGGAAGCTGAGGGCCGACAAGTCCCCATGCTCGAATACGTTGAGTCCGCTGGTGCGTACTCCGATTGAATGTGCCGCGTCGTAGAGGACTTTCAGTCCATGGGCGTCGGCGATTCTCTGCACGGCAAGCGGATCGCAGGGACGCCCGTACACGTGTACCGGCAACAGGGCGGTTGTGCGCGGCGTGATCGCGGCTGCAATGGCCTCGGGGTTCAGATTGAGGCTGTCCGGGTCGATATCCACGAATACCGGTGTGATGCCGCTCCACATCAGGGCGTTGGCAGTCGCAACGAACGAAAATGGAGTGGTGATGACTTCGCCTGAAAGTCCCAGGGCCCTGATCGCCGCCATCAAAGCCAGGGTGCCATTGGCCACGAGCGAGAGGTGCTCGACCTGCAGATAGTTGGCAAGCGCGATTTCAAGACGGTCATGAAAGACGCCGCCATTGGTTACCTGACCACTCATCCATATTTTCCGCAAGTACGGCAGGAAGGTGTCCAGCGGCGGCATGAAGGGGCGGGTGACGTAGAGCGACTTGCTACGCATACAATCTCCTGAGGCGCACGAACCTGTTTGATTGATCACGCTCCGCGAAAACCCAATTGGACCTTAGGCTATTTCTGGAGGACCGCCAGGCGCTGCCGTTACCATTTGGCGAACGGGTTGTCCAGGATCTCACTCTTCGGCATTGCCTGACGGCGATCACGCCCGCTGACCAGTTTTTCCTCCTCGCCGAGGCGAGGAGAATACTGCTTCCGGGCGGGGTGCTGCATCTGGTTCTCGCGGCCGGCGACGACGAGGTCATGGTCCTTCAACTCGCCAACCGGCTCGGGATGAATCGCGTGAGGGACTCCGACGGTGCGCCAGGCGGCGAGAGTGAGCAACGGCCCCTTCATTTCCGGAAGCCCGAGCGGCGCGCATCGGGCGCCCCCTCTGTCTCGGTGGCGATACCCGCGTATTCCCCGCGATTCTTCGAGCAGAGCCTGGCCAGCGCCATCGCACAGACCTATGCGAACCTGGAAATCATCGTGTGCGATGATTCGGCAGGCAACGAGATCGAGGAGATAACGCAGCGCCTGGCGCTCACCCGGAAAGTCAGGTATCTGCGCAACCCGGTACGGCTGAGAGGCCGCGGCAACTACGCGAAGTGCTTCGCGGTGGCTGGTGGCGAGTTCATCAAGTATCTCAATGATGATGACGTACTCATGCCCGACTGCGTCCAGCGCCTGGTCGAGGCATTTCGCCTGGCGCCGGACATCGTCTTGGCAACGTCATACCGGTTGCGCATCGATGAAACCGGTTCCGCCCTCCCGGATCAGCCTGCAACGCGTCCACTGGTTGACCGGGACATGATTGTGAACGGTATGACATTGGTCAATGCAATGCTCATGGCGGGGCTCAATGTGGTGGGCGAACCGACCAGCGCACTCTTTCGCAGGATCGATCTGCAACAAGCGATACCTGACCAGTTTCGGTTCGACAGTCCTGACTGCATGGGCGTCATCGACATGGCAATGTGGTCAGCGCTCCTGCTCAAAGGGGACGCAGTCTATCTGCGGGATGGGTTGAGCCATTTCCGCATCCACGCTGGCCAGCAACAGCACGATCCTGCCATCCAGCAGCCGACCGTTCAGGCAATACGAAGCCTGCAAGCGACCTGGCTAAAGCTTGGTCTGTACGCCGGCATGAAACCTGACACGTTCCTGACCAGGAACTTTCCAGGCCCGCACCAGGCCTGGCAGCCCCATCCTTTCGCACCTCTCAGATCCCTTCCAGCGGGACGCATGTGGTGGACCTGACCTGCTTGCATGGACCTCCCGCCGGTCCGGAGCCAGGGAATTCAGCTTCAGGGGAGTTCCAATTGCGTCGGTTTGCGTCGATCGGGAATCCGGTCATCCCGGTGCCGTCATTTCATTCATGAACAGCATCGACAAGAGGCATTTGGCAGGGCATTTTGGCCGACGGGTCGATACCTACGACCATGCAACTCCGGTGCAGGAAAGGATGGCGGCCACATTGGTCGGCCGCGCCCAGCACCACTTCCTCGATCGCACCAACACGCGGATCCTCGAACTGGGGTGCGGAACCGGGCGGATGACCAGGCAGCTGGCTCGCGCTTTCCCACAGGCGCAGATAACCGCGCTGGACCTGGCGCCGGAAATGATCGCCCACGCACGATCAACGCTTCCCGGCATCGATTTCAGGGTGGCCGATGCCGAGGCGTATGTGCAGGAGGACGGCAATGCCTACGCGCTTGTCGTGACCAATGCTGCCGCGCAGTGGTTCGAGGATCCCGGCGTGACCTTGGCGTGTGCCCGAGCGCGTCTGGCGACCGATGGGCTGCTGGCGATTTCGACGTTTGGCGATCAAACCTTCCGGGAGCTTCGGCATGCCTTTGGTCTGGCGTACGCCGCCTCCGGCCTCGCGGCAGTCGAACACGTCGTGCCAATGCGATCGGCGGAGGATTGGCGCCGGGATTTCCCCGACGCCGAGATCGTGGAGCAGACAGTCCTCAAGGTCTTCCCGGATGTCAAAGCTTTCTTGCGCTCGGTCCAGGAGGCAGGCGCCGTGAACGCCTTGTCGGGCCGGCGGTTCCTGTCCCGGTGCGTTCTGCGCAAGATGATCGAGCGCTACACGGCGCAATACGGGGTCCCGGAACCGGGGGGAATCGTGGCGACCTATCACATCATCTATGTTTACTGCGCAGCCTGATCGAACCGGAAATGATGGAAAAGATCGACAATGGAATCGTGGTCTTCGGCGCGGGCGGCCATGCCAAGTCGGTGTTGGGGGTGTTGCACGCCGAGGGCAGGTGGCGGGTGGCGTGTCTGCTGGAAGAGGCGGCGATCGGATCGTCGAGGCAGGTGCTGGGCCATGAAGTCCTGGGTGACCAATCGCGCCTTGCCGAGCTCCGGCAAGCCGGTGTCGACAGAGGATTCGTCGCCATTGGCGACAATCGGGCCCGGGGCCGGATTGCGCAAGTCCTCGTGGAGGCGGGTTTCAGCCTGATCCGTGTGATTCACCCGTCAGCAGTGTGCATGCTGGGGGTTTCCATGGGAGAGGGTTCGTTCGTTCATGCGTTCGGGCTTGTCGGACCCGAATGTCAGGTGGGTCGCAATTCCATCGTGCAACCGTTTACTTCGTTGGGGCATGAAAGCAGCATCGGTGATTGCGTGCAGTTCTCTCCCGGGGTTCATGTCGGCGGCAAGGCACGGATCGGCGACTACTGCTTTTTCGGGCCTGGGGCGGTGGTTTATCCCGGGGTCACCATCGGGCGCAATGTCTCGGTGGGCGCCAACTCGGTGGTGAACAAGGATGTGGCGGACGACGTGGTGATCGCTGGAAATCCCGCGCGATTCGTAGGGCGCAACGATCCGGCGGTGCCTTGACGAGCTCGACGGCAAGTCCCCGGTCATCGACATCCCCGTGCTCGGCAGGTACGGCCCCAACGTGTTCGCGTCGGCACTGGCCGTGCGCCGCCGGGAAGACGGCAGGCGGCGCTGCTCGATGCGACCGGACGCGAGGCCGATCGCGCGCGCTTCGGGGTGCGGGCAGTGCCGCATCATCGAGGCGGCACCGATTCGCTGCGCTGAGCTTTCCGGCCGCTATGCCTTCCGGCGGACCGCCCCGAGCCCGAGGCCCGCGAGAAGCGTCGCCAGCAACGCCAGCATCCAGTGCGCGTCGATCGGTATCGCGACGGTGACGCTCGCTCGGGCTGTCACCGGAACCTGACCTGTATCGTCGTCGACGGTCCCGGTGCTGTTCGCGTCCCAGGCGAGCGTTGCGATGTTCGTGGTGGTGCCGCCCAGGCCCGAGAGGAGGGTGCGGAAAACGACGACCAGCTCGTGATTCGCCGCTGCCGCGTCGACGTTTCCGGCGTCGGGTCCGAGCCGCGCATCGACGACGACACGATTCGTCGCGGCATCGAACGCGCATCCGGTGACCGTCGTCGAGCCGGCGGGCTGGCAGGATACCGACCCGGCGACATACGCCAGGCCACCGGGGATCGGATCGCTCAGCCGGATTGTCAGCGGTAGCGCGTTGGCGCTGTTGATGACGACGATGCGCCACTCGAAGCCGCCCTGCGCAGCTTCGGTCACGGCCTTGGTCACGCTCGGCGGCGACAGCACGCGCGTCGTGATGACGACCGCGTCGGTGGCGGAGTTGTTGGTCGTCACCGATTCGCCTCCGCCCGACACCTGCGCGGTGTTGACGATCGCTCCTGCCGGAATCAGCGCGTCGAGGGCGACGACGAGGCTGATCGGCGGCCAGCTGGCGCCTGCCTGCAGCATGTCGCTGCGCGAGCAGCCAAGCGGCGTGAGGGTGCACGACCAGCCGGCGCCGCTGATCGCGGTGGCGGTCACGCCGGCCGGCAGCGCGTCGGCGAGGCTGACCGGGGCGATGGTCGGCGCGGTGCCTGCATTGGTGACGACGAGCGTCCACAGCGCGTCGATCTGGCCCTGGGTAAAGCTGCCGCCATGGTTCTTGGCGACCACCAGGTCAGGCGCGCCCTGAACGGCGATCGTCGTCGGCTGCTTGCCGTTCGCCGGGTTGCCGTCGGCGTCGGTCAGCGTCGGTATCGTCTGGTCGGAATCGACGCTGCCCTGGTTCGACAGCAGCGTGCCCATCGGCAGGCCGACGTTGACGACCGTGCGGAAGCGAATCGTCGCGATCTCGCCGGCGGCCATCGGTCCCACGTTGACGGTGAGTGGCAGCGGCGCCGCGGCCGCCGTGCCCCTGGTGGTCGTCAGCGAGCCCGCGACCAGCGCGGTGTCGGCGGGGATGCCGTCGGTGAAGACGACACCGGTCAGCGGGCTGCCGCTATTGGTGAGCACGATGGTCCACTCGATCGTGTCGCCACCGGTCAGGTTGCCGGAGTTGTCGGCGTCGATGGCCATCGCCACCGTCTTGTCGGCGAGGATCTGCGTGTTGGTGTTGGGCGTGACCGCGGCCTGCGCGCTCGTCGCGTAGTCGTTGAAACCGCCGCTGCCGTTGCGGCCCGAGGTGGCGGCACCCGTCGCGCCCGGCGTGCTGGCCCAGGTGACTTGCGCGGTGTTGGTCTGTGCGACGCCCGGCGTGGCGGTGCTGCGCACCCGCGCCTGATAGGTGATCGTCCGGTTGGCGCCGGCCAGTGTCAGCGTGCCGACGTTGAGCGTCAGCGCCTGCCCGGCGATCGAACCAAAGAGGCTCGGCGGATTGACCGAGCCCGGCTCGAAGGCGAGCCCGGCGGGCAGCGTGTCGACCACGGCGATGTCGTAGGCGTCCGCGTGCGACGCCGCGGTGTGCGCGATGGTCAGCGTGAAGGTGACGAGGTCGTCGAGCGACTGCGACGCCGGAGCGACCGTCTTGGCGAGTGCCAGCACCGGCTCGATCAGCGTCAGGTCGAGCGGCTGCACGCCGGGGGTCGAGCTGTCGGCGTCGAAGTCGCGGGTGCGGGCGACGCTGCCGGCGTCGACGAAGCTCACGCGCAGGTGGTTGCCGAGCAGGCTGCCGTCCTGATTGGCGACGACATTGTCGACGCGCGCGGTGACGTCGATGGTGACGACGTCGTCGGCTGCGTTGCCATTGGGCAGGTCGACGACATCGCCCAGGTCGAAGGTCAGCACCTGTCCGGTCACCGTGGGCGATCCGGAATAAGCGAAGGTGACCGGCGCGCCCGGCAGCGTGCCCGGGCTGCCGGCGGACACGAACGTCAGGCCCGCGGGCAGCGTGTCGGTGATGCGCACGCTGCGCGTCGTGCCTTCGAGCAGCGACAGCGTCAGCCGATAGGTGACGAGCTGCCCGACGGCATAACGGTTCAGCGCCGCGTTCGGGTGGAACGCCTTGGCGATCGCGATCGGATCGGCCACGGTCAACGGCGCAGCGCTGGCGCCGAGGTTGTAGTTGTCGAGTTGCGAGTCGTCGGACTGCACCGAGCCGGGCGAGGCGCCGCTGCGCTCGTTCGGGTCGGTTCCGTCGCGGCTGGTGTAGGTGGCGGCGATCGAATTCTGCAGTGTCTGTCCCGGCTGCACCGACGCGGCGAGCGTGGCCGTGAAGCTGAAGGCGACGCTGTCGCCCACCGGCAGGTCGAAGGCCGAGGTCTGCCAGCTGCCGGAGGTCACGGTGGTCGTCGGCGTCTGCAGCTTGCCCGACAGGTTCGACGGCGAAACGGCGATCACGCTGCCCGCGGGGAAGGTGAGTCCCGTCGGCAACGCATCGGTCAGCACGGTTTCGAAGGCCGTCGTGGTCCCGGTGTTGCGCACGGTCACGCTGAACGAGGCCGTGCTGCCCGCGACCAGTCCGGCGGCCGGCGAGGTCAGCGTCTTCGCCAGCGTCAGCGATGGTTCACCCACGGTGACGCTGGTGGCGACCGGTCCGCGCGTGGCCGTGGCGCCGCCCGCGCCGTTGTCGGTGAACGAGAGACTCGCCTGGTTTGCCAGCGTGGTGTTGGCCTGGTTGGCGAGGATGTTGTCGACCCGTGCGCGATACGTCAGCGTGACCGTCGCGGCGCCGGTGTTGCCGTTGACCAGCACGCCGAACGCGGCGACCAGCGTCTCCTCGCCCGCGCTTGGCGCGTTGTCGCTGCGCGCGAAATCGGCAGGTGGCGTGCTGGCGGTGACGCCGTTGTACGCGATGGCGAGCGAGCCGCTGACGTAGGTGAGTCCCGGCGCCAGGATGTCGGAGAGCACGACCGCCGGCAACGGCCCGAAGGCGGCACCCGGCACGGTGACGTCGACGCGGTAGCTGACCGGATCACCGATCGCGTAGCGCGCCTGCGGATTGACCAGGCTCTTGGCGATGGCGACGCCGCCCACGGTCACCGTCGCCGCGGCGGTGGTCGCGTAGTCGTTGTCGCCACCGGTGCCGGTGCGCTCGCCGTTGCCGCTGCCCGGCGTGCCGGGCGTCGCGGCTGCGGTACCGTTGCTGCCCGGCAGGCTGGTCCAGGTCACGTTGGCGTTGTTGACGATGTTGCCCGGGCCCAGGGGTCCGGGCGCCGTCGCCGTGAAGCCGAGCGTGACGCTGCCACCCGGATCGAGCTGTCCGATGGTGACGCCGACGGTCGTGCCGGCGGTGGTGTCGGCGACGCCCGTCGCGCCCGAGGACGCGATGCTGCGCGCGCCGACGCTGGTGTAGGCCGCGGGCAACGCGTCCGAAAGGACGAGGTCGAACGCCGGTGCGGCGTTGGCGCCGGCCGCGTTGGCGATCGTCAGCGTGAACTGCGTGCTGCCGCCAGTCGTCAGCAGCGAGCCCGGCGAGGCTGCCTTGGTCAGCGTCACCGCCGGCTCGCTGACCGTCTGCGCGACCGAGACCGGGGTGAGCGACTGCGACTGTCCGAGCGTGTTCCAGAAACGCACGGTCGCCGCGTTGGCGAGCGCCGTGCCGGCCTGGTTGTCGGAGACGTTGCGCACGACGGCGCGGACCTCCAGCACGTAGGTCTCGGCGGTGGTGGTGTCGGCGTCGGAATCGATGACGTCGCCCAGGAACACGTCGAGCAACGTCGTTCCGCCGGCACCGGCGCCGATGACGATGCCGATGCCGTCGGCCAGCGCCACGAAGCTGCCCGACGCCGCACTGTTGATGCCGCCGGGATTGGCCGACGCCGAAAGGCCGGTGCCGAAGTTGCGTGCGAGGCGCGCGCTGCCGGGCAGGTACGCAAGCCCGGCCGGCAGCACGTCGGACAGGCCGACCTGGCGTGTGCTGCCCTTGGGCATCGCGACGCTGACCTGATAGCGCAGCACTTCGCCGATCAGCACGCTCGGAGGGGTGCTGGCGGCTTCGCTGCTGCCGACGAGCTGTTTGGTCAGCGCGCCCGGAGTTCCGCTGCCGCCGGGAACCGTCGCGATCGGCGTCAGCGTCGGGTTGATGCCGTCGGCCGGATTGCCGTTGTCGTCGGACAGCACGGGGCCCTCCGCCAGTGCGGGTGACGCTGGCCTGGTTGGCGACCACGACGCCGTTCACAGTCGCCGCATCGACGAGCGTACGAAAGGAGACGGTGACGACGCCGCCAACTCCGAGGGTGCCGATGTTCACGTCGATCGGCGCCTCGGTGACGATCGCGCCCTGGCTGGTCGTGAGCGACCCGGCGACGTAGGCCGTGCAGGGGTCGAGCGCGCCGGAGCAGGTGGGCACCGGGTCGGTCAGGCGGACATCGGTGGCTGCCGCGGAACCGTTGTTGGACACGGTGATCGTGTACTGCAGCGTGTCACCCGGGCTCGTCACGCCGGTCGGCGGCGTGTCGATCGCCACCGCCCAGCGCTTTTGCACGTCGAGGAGAGGCTGCGCCGTGCCGCCGGTGCCGATGGCGACGAACTGCGTCGGCTGATTGCCGTCGCTGGGGCTGCCGTTGCTGTCGGTCAGCACACCGCCGGTCTCGGTCGACGTGGCGGCGCCCTGGTTGATGTAGGTCTGCGAGGGTGCGGTGACGCTGGTGATGGTGACGTCGAACGTCGCGGATGCCGCGGCACCCATGGCGAGCGAGGGGATGCCCGACCATGAAACCGTCGCGCCGGCGACGCCGATGGTGCCCACCGCCGTCGTGGCACTGCCGGCGACATAGGCAAGGCCCGCCGGAATGACGTCGCTGAACGCGACGTTGGTCAGCGTGCCGCCGCCGATGTTGGTGAGGACGATGGTGTAGCGCATGCGATCGCCCTGCGTGATCGAACCCGACGCGTCGCTGTCCACCTGCAGCGCGACCAGTTTTTCCGCGTACAGCGCCGCCGCCGGCGTCGGAGTCCCGCCGACGGTGATCAGCGTCGGCTGCGCACCGTTGCCCGGCACGCCGTCGGCGTCGGTCGGCGTGGGTACCGTCTGGGCCGAGTCGACGCTGCCCTGGTTGGAGATCACGGTGCCGGCCGGCACGCCGGCGTTGACCTGGGCGCGGAACGTGATCGTCGCCGTGGCGCCGGCGCCCAGCGTCGGGATGTCGACGACGAGCGCGGGTGCGCCGCTGTCGTTCACCGTGCCCAGCGAGGAGGCGAGCGTGCCCGCGACGTACGTCGTCTGCGGCGGCAAGGTGTCGGTGAACGCGACGCCGGTCAGGGCCGTCGCGCCGGTGTTGTTCAGCACGACCGTATATTCGATCCGCTCGCCGGGCTCGAGGATGCCGTTGCCGTCGTCGGTCACCTGGGCCACGGTCTTGGTCGGACGGATCGCGGCCGACTGGTTGGGCGTCACCGCGGCCGACGCCGCCAGCGTGTAGTCGTTGATGCCGCCCGCGCCGTTGCGACCCGACGTCGATGTGCCATCGGCGCCGGGCACGCTCGCGTAGCTGCCGGCGACCGTGTTGCCGAGCGGCGTGCCGACCGCAGCCGAAGAAGCGATGCGTGCCTGGTAGGTGATCGTCGTCTGGTGCTTGGCGAGCGTCAGCGGATCGAGCGGATCGACCTTGAGCGACAGCACCTGGCCGGCGATGCCGACGTAGGCATTGCCCGGCGTGACCGAGCCGGGAACGAAGGCGAGTCCGGCGGCGAGCGTGTCGGTGAGCTGCACGTCGGCGGCGTCGGCGGTGGAGGCGCCGGTGTGCGCCAGCGTGATCGTGTAGGTGACGAGGTCGCCGAGGGATTGCGCCGTCGGCACCGCGAGCTTGGACGCGGTGAGCACCGGCTCGGTGAGCGTCAGCGGCCGGCCCTGGAATCCCGCCGTCGCGCCGTCGTAGTCGTAGGTGACGGTGGTCGGGCCCAAGCCATACTTGACGGTGACCGTGCCACCCTCGCCGTTGCGCAGGATCGTGCCGGCCTGGTTGGCGACGATGTTGTCGACGCGGACGGCGACGTCGACGTTGAGCCAGTCGTCGGCGGCGTTGACGTTGGCGTCGTTCTGCACGTTGCCGAAGTCGAAACGCACCGTCTGGCCGCTGCCGAGGCGGTTGTTGTAGGCGGCGTTGGACGGCGCGATGCCGATGCGCCCGAAGCTGATCGAATGGCCGACGTAGCTCAAGCCCGCCGGAAGGACGTCCTCGACCACCACGCTCGGCGTGTTGCCCTGGATCAGCGAGACCTTGAGCGAATAGGTCAGCGTCTGGCCGATGGTCGCGGTCGTGGCGCTCGCCTGCTTGTCGATGGCGATGGGCGCGGCGATGGTCAGCGTGTTGCTGGCCGATTCGTTGTAGTTGTTGCACTTGATCGTCGTGCCGTTGCAGGTGCCGACGGGATCGGTGTCGTCGTCGGTGCCGGAGTCGGCGCCGTCGCGGACCACTGCGGTGCCGCTGCTTCCGGCGGCCTGACTGGCGTAGGTGCCGCGCACGACGTTGTTCAGCACCTGCGACGGCGTCACGGTGTTCATCACGATGCTGTCGAAGTCGACCGTCAGCGTCGCGCCGGCAGCGATGCAGAAGCCGCCGATGGCGATCGTGTCGTTGGCGTTGACCGAGGTCGACACCACGGCATCTCCGGCGCCGATGGCGGCACCCGATGTGCAGCCGGCATTGTTCTGCTGGACGTTGCCGCCGGAGGGCGTGACGCTGACGACGCTGATTCCGGACAGTCCTGCGGGCAGCGTGTCGGTGACCGACGCCTGGTACGCCGTCATCGTGCCGGTGTTCTGCACGGTGCTGCGCCAGCGGACGACACTGCCCGCCTGCGCGCCGACGTTCCCGGAGACGATGGCCTTGGTCATCGTGAAATTGGGCTCGCCGACGGTGATCGACGGCTCGCTCGCGACGTTGATCGTGTTGGTGCCGCCGCCCGGGCGGTCGTAGGTGGCGCTGGCGCTGTTGACGAGCGTCGTGCCGTTCTGATTGGTGCCGACGTTGCTCACCTGTGCCTGGTAGTCGAGCGTGATCGTGCCCGCAGCGGTGACGGTGATCGAGCCGAGCGGGAAGCTCAGCGGCGACGTCGAGGTTGGCGCAATCGCACCGGTGGATGGGCCGGTCACGCCGGCCGACAAGGCCAGCGAGGCGCTGCCGGTGACGAACGCGAGTCCCGCGGGCAGCGTGTCGAGCAGCGTGAAGTTGGTCGTCGTCCCCACCGGCAGGCTGACGGTGACCCGGTAGTTGACGATGTCGCCGATCGCATAACGCGCCTGCGGGCTGACGAGCGCCTTGACCATCGACGGCGTCGACGTGGTCAGCGTCGCCGTCGCGGCGGTGGACGAAATCGTCCGCTCGTTGGCGTCGGCGCCGGGCAGCGTCGTCGTCTGCGCACTCGCGGCGTTGACGATGGTCTTGCCGAACGGCGTGGCGTTGTCGACTTGCGCGGTGTAGGTGACGACCACGCTCTCGCCCGGGTCGAGCCGGTCGATCGTCCCGGACAGCGCGTTGCCGCCGAAGCTGCCGGTGACGACGGCACCAGTCGCGCCGACGTTGAAGGTCGGGCTGGTCGGGCTGACGAGGTCGGCCGGCAGCGTGTCGGTGTAGCTGAGGTCGAAGCCCGAAACGGCATTGGCGCCCGCCGGATTGGACAGCGTCAGCGTGTAGGTGACGGTGCCGCCGGCGTTGGGCGCGGCGGGCAGGACGGTCTTGGTCGCGGTGATGCCGGGCAGGCCGACGTGGACGCTCCTGCCGGCGCTGGTGACCGTTTGAGCGGTGCCGACCGCATTCAAGTAGCGCAACCGGCCCCGGTCGGTGATGACGTGGCCAAGCGTGTTGGCGGCGACGTTGGCAACGCGCAGCGTGACGACGAGCGCGTAGGTCTGGTTGGCCGCGTCGAGGTTGGTGACGTTGCCAAGGGTGACCCGCAACTCGTTGCCACTGATCGTCACCAGCGCAGTGACGTCGACCGGGACACCGGCTCCGGCGGTATTGATGCTGGCGACGTCGAAGGTGGCGGCGAGGCTGGTCGAACTGCGCGCGAGCGTCGCCGACACCAGCGCGAGGTCGCCGATGCCGGTGGTGATTTCGTCGGCCAGAACGACGGCGCTGGTCACGCCGGGCGGCAGCGTGAACGGGACGCTGTAGGTGATGGATTCGCCGATCGCGACCAGCGGATTGGCGTTGACGGCTGCGTCGCCGGGATCGGTGAACGCCTGCGACGTGGACAGGACGGTCTTGGATGGATTGGGCGGCGCGGTGACCGCCACATTGGCAGTTGCGGTCCTGGTCATTGTCGACGCAGCGCCTGCGTTCGGGTCGTTCGACGCCAGCGTCTTCGCAGTAGCGGTCGCGGTGTTGGCATAGGTCGACCCGGTGACCACCCCTGCCTTGAGCCTGGCGGCGAAGGTCGCCGTCTGCAGCGTGGTCTCGCAAGGCGTGGCGGTGCTGTCGCGAGTGAACGTCACGGTGTTGCCGCTGCGGCTGTAGGTGTAGCCGGTCGGCGGCGTCACCGCCGTCGGCGGGTCGGTATCGAGATCGAAGGCGGTGGCTGGCAGCGGGTCGGAGATCACGCACTGGTAGATGTCTCTCGTCGGCGTGGCGGCGTTGGTGTTGCGCCACGTCAGCGTGACGGTCTGCGTGCTGCCGGCGGCACCCGAGCCTGGCGCCATCGCCTTGGTCAGCGCGAGGTCGGCGTTGGTCGGCCACTCGACGAACTGGATCGGCGCGGTGGCGCCGACCGCGTTGTTGCCGGCGCTGGTCTGCAGCGCACCGGTGGCGATGCTGTTGGTGAACGATCCCGCTGTCGCCGAGGTCACGTTGACCTGGATCGTGCAGCCGCCGTTGCCGGCAAGTGCAGCACCCGACTGATAGGTGACCGTCGTGCCGCCGGCAGGCGCAGCCACCTTGGGCGCTTCGCAGCCCGCGCTGGTGACGAGGCCGTTGGGGTTTGCGACAACGACGCTGCCGGGCAGCGTATCGACGAAGTTTGCGGTCAGCGTCACCGGTGCCGCGTTACCGTTGCCGAGCGAGATCGTCAGCGTGGATGTCGCGTTCCTGGGCAGGGTCGCCACCGAGAACGCCTTGCTGAGCGACGGCGGCTGGAATGGGTTGACGAACAGGTTGGCGATCGCCGGCGCGCCGTTGGTGCCGGCGTTGGTGACGAGTGCGCCTGCTGCGATCGTATTGGCGAAGGGGCCACCCGGAACCGCGGAGGTCACGGCGACGCTGATCGTGCAGCCGCCGGCAGGGATCGATGCGCCGCTGGCGTAGGTGACGGTCGGGCCGCCGCCGGTGGCGGTGACGCTGCCGGTCGTGCAACTGCCCCCGATCGCCGGGGTGGCGGCGACGAGGACGTTGGCCGGCAAGGTGTCGGTGAGCAGCGAACTCAGCGTGATGGCCGCCGCGTTGTCGTTGTCGAGGTTGATCGTCAGCGTCGACACGCCGCCCGGATTGATGACGCCGGGGTTGAAGCTCTTGCGCACGCCGGGCGGGGTGAGCGACCGGACGACGAGGCCCGCCTGCGCCGGCAGCGGCGGACTTCCGGCGTTGGTGACGAGGTCAGTCGTCGCGATCGTGTTGGTATAGGAGCCCGCGGTCGCCGAGGCGACGGTGGCGGTGATCGTGCAGCCGGTGGTCGCCGGAATCGCGGTGCCGATCGGCAAACCGACCGACGTCGCCGTGGACGACAGCGTGCCGCCGGTGCAGGTGGTCGACGGCGAACCCTGGATCGTCACGTTCGCCGGCATGGTGTCGGTAAACGCAGAGGCGAGCGTCAGGTCGGTCGCGTTGCCGTTGCCGAGGGCGATGGTCAATGTCGAGAGCTCGCCCGCGAAGACCGTCGTGGGAGTGAATGCCTTGGCGATCGTCGGCGCCGCTGCCTGGCCCACGCCCAGCGTGGCCATCGCCGGATCCTGGTTGTTGCCGGCGGAGGTCTGCATCTGACCCGCTGCGATCACGTTGACGTAGCTGCCGTTGACGGCGGAGGTGACGTCGACGGCGATCGTGCAGCTGCCGGCTGCGGGGATCGAGGCACCGCTGGCCAGCGTCAGCGTCGTGCCGCCGGCCACCGCAGTCTTCGTCCCCGAGCAGGTGCCGCCGAGGTTGGGCGCGGGTGCGACCAGCACGTTTCCAGGCAGGGCATCGACCAGGTCGGCCGTCAGCGTGATGGCGCTGGCGCTGCTGTTCGACAGCGTGATGGTCAGCGTCGATGTGCCGTTGGCCGCGATCGACACCGGGCCGAAATGCTTGGACACCGATGCCGGCGGCAGGACCACCAGCGTTGCCGTCGCAGCGCCGGGATTGGTGAGTCCCTGCGCGGTCGAGAGCGCACCGGCAGCGATGCTGTTCGGGTAGCTGCCGGCGGAGTTGGAAACGACATCGACACGGAAAGTGCAGGATGCGCCGCTGGCGAGCGAAGCGCCGGTCAGGCTCACCACGTCGTCGCCGGGGTTGGCGGTGACCGCGCCATTGCTGCAGGTGGTCGAGGCGTTGGGTGCGTTGGCAATCGCAAGCCCCGCGGGCAGCGTGTCCGCCAACGCCGCACCGGACAGCGCGACGCCCGAGCCGTTGCTGATCGTGACCGTCAGCCGGGTCGATACCCCGATCTGAATCGGCGAAGCCAGGAACGCCTTTGCGATCGTCGGCTGGGTGACGACGTTGAGGCGCGCGGTCGCCGCGCTCTGGTTGGAGACGCCCTGGCTCGAGCCGACGCCGTCCTTCGGGATCGTGTTGTCGTATGCGCCGACCGTGCCGGCGGTGACGTCGACTTCGACGACGCAACTGGAGCCCGCGGAAATGGTCGCGCCGGAGAGCGTCAGCGCCGCGCTGCCGGGCGAAGTGGTGATGGTCGCGGACCCGCTGCCGCCGTCCGAGCAGGTGGTCGAGGCGGCCGGCGTCGCGGCAACGGTCAGCCCGGTGGGGAGCGTATCGGTGAAGCTGACGCCCGTGAGCGTCGTCGGCACCACCGCGTTCGGGTCGAAGCTGCTGACCAGCGTGACCTTGAGGCGCGACGTCTGGCCCGACGCGATGTACGCCGGCGCGAAGCCCTTCATGACGCCGAGCCCCTGCTGCGTCGACAGCGTGGCCGCGGTCGCCAGCGGATTGGTGTAGCCCTCGGCGCTGGTGACCGAAAGCGCGGGAATGGTGTTGGTGAGGTTGAGGAACTTCACCGACGTCGTCGTCACCAGCACCTGGCAGGTGGCGTTCGGCGCGAGCGCGGCGCCGGTGAGCACGACCTTGCCGTCGCCCGGGACCGCGGCGACGGTGCCGCCCGCGCAGGTGGTGCTGCCGGACGGCACCGAGTAGACCTGAATGCCGAGCGGGAAAGTGTCGGTGAATCCGACGCCGTGGATCGTGATCGACGAATTGTTGGTGACGTCGATCTGCAGCACCGAAGGCACGCCGCCGGTCACGATCGGCGTGAGGAACGACTTGTTGATGCTGATGTTCGCCGCGTTGACGCCCAGGCTCGCCGAGATCGCAGACGTGTTGGCAGGGCCTTCGGCACTGGTGATCTTGCCGACCGGGATCGTGTCCGACCACGGCCCGGCGCCGCTGGTCGCGACGTCGAACGAGAACGTGCAGCTCGCGCCGGCGTTGAGCGTCGCGCCCTGCATCTGTGCCCGCGTCGCGCCTGGGTTGACGACCAGCGTCGGCGCGCCGGCACAGCTGGTGGCGGCATTGGCCGGATTGGCGACGAGGAGTCCCGACGAGAACGTGTCGTCGTCGATCGCGACGTTGGTCAGCTGGCCGCTGGAGGTGTTATTGACCGTGATCGCCACCCGCGCCGTGCCGCCGGAGGTGACGGCGGTCGGGGAAATGTCTTGCTGCCGGTGACCCCGGTCGTGACGCCCAGACTTGCGGTCACGTTCGCCGGTATCGATCCGGCGGAACTCGAGAAATTGGCCGGGGTGATGGTGTTGGTATAGGTGCCGACAGCGGTCGCGGTCACTCTGACGGTCATCGTGCACGATGACTGTTGTGAGGCGTCCGGCCGCGCGACGAGCGTGCCGCCGGCCAGCGTGATCTGGTTCGCTCCCGGCGAGGCGACCAGGGCGCCGCCACAGCTATTGGTCGCGGACGGATTGGCAGCCAGAACGACGCCTGCAGGCAGGTTGTCGGTGAGGTTGATGCCCGTGATCGCGCTGACCACGCGGTTGTAGACGTTGATCGACAGCGTCGAGGTGCCGCCCTGGGCGATCGACGCGAGGGAGAAACTCTTGGTTACCGCGACCGAATCGACGGTGACGATACCCGCCGCACCGGAGGTGTCGGAATTGCTGACCGTGCCGCCGCCGGGTGGCGTCCCGGTGATGCTGCCCTGCGGAATCTGGTTGGTGAAGGTCATCCCGGCCGTCGCGGTCACCGGCAGCTTGGCGCGCAGCGTGATCGTGCAGACGCCGGGGCTCGCACCCACGCCGCCGACGATCGCGCCGCCGGACCACTGCAACCCCGCGTCGACATTGGACACCGGCGCGGCACCGGTGCTGGTGCCGCCCGCGTCAAGGCCGGTGAAGCCGCCGCCGATGCAGCCGGGCGTCGCGGTGTAAACGCCGCTGCCGTTGTCGAACACCACCATCTGGTTGGCGACATTGGCGGGCAACAGATCCCGGAACTGCACATTGGTGACGACGCCGCCCGCGTAGTTGCTGATCGTGACGGTGAATTCGGTCCACTGCCCCGGAGCGACGCTGCTGACCGACGCAGTCTTGGTTACCGTCAGCTTTGAGATGGCCGTAAGGCTGGCACTGGCCGGCGTGCTGTCGTGGTTGTACGTCGGGTTGGTGACCTTGCTGGTCGTGTTGGCGTGCACGCCGTCGATATAGGAAGTCACGTAGGCGGTGATCGTGCAGCTGCCGCTCGGGCCGGCGATCGCGCCGGCAAGGGAAATCGTCGAATCGGCGGTGTCGGCGGCGTAGGTCAGCGTGCCGTTGGCGGCGCCGGTGCCGGTGCACACAACGGCAGGATTGGCGATCGCCGGCACCGGCGACGACGACGTCGTCAGCACCTGAAGCGTGGTGCCGGTGAGGTCGTCGCTGAAGGCGCCGATGTCGAGACTGCCGGCCGAGCTGCGATTGGTGACCGTCAGTGTCATCCGCGATGGCTGGCCCGCCGGAATCGGTGAGGTCAGGAAGGACTTGGCAATCGTGATCGGAGCATTGACCGTCAGCGCCCGACTGAATCCGGTGCTGGTCAGGCCGCGGGTGTTGCCGATGGCGCTGGCTGCGACCGTGTTGGTGAACGTCTGCGCAGTGCCGGCGACGCTTCCGACCGCCACCGGGACGGTGATCGTGCAACTGCCGCTGCGGCCGATGGTGCCGCCGGTCAGCGTGACGGACGCGCTGTCGGCGGCCGCGGCGACCGTGCCGTTGACGAAGCCGGTGCCGGTGCAGCTGACGCTCGGCGTGCCGTTGACGAGCATCGCGTGGCCGGCACCATCGTTGGGCAGCGTGTCGGTGAAGCTGGTGAGCGGCAGCGTCGCCGTCGCGTTGGGATTGGTGAGCACGATCGACAGCGTCACCGGATTGCTCGCGTACGCAGGCGACGGATTGAAAGTCTTCGCGCCGGTGGGCGCCGACAGTGTGTTGACCGACAGTGTCGCGCTGGCCGCCGTCGTATTGGCGACCAGCACGCCGGTGGCCGCCGTCGTGGCGAGATAACCCGTCGTCGTCGGTCCCGGGGTGATCGTCGGCGTGCCCGGGGCGGCGCCCGTGATCGGGTTGGCCGGAATGGTGTTGATCCAGTTGCCGGGGCTGGTCGACGTGACGTCGACCTCGAAGTAGCACTGGCTGGGCGCGCCCGAAAGGCCTGCCGCAATGGTTCCGTCGACGAGTTCGACGGTCGAAGCGCCGATGACGGTCGGCTGGTTGACGGTGAAGCCGCAAGTGTTGGCAACCGCGGCCAGCGAGGCGACGGTGATCTGTGGTTGCAGGACCACCGTGACCCTGAGGTTCGACAGCGACGATCCCGTGTCGTCGTTGGTCAGCGTGATGCGGTACTTCGACAAATCACCCGGATTGATCGTGGCCGCGGTGAACTGATGGTTGATCGTCGTCGTCGCCACCGCGGGTCCGGCCAGCGCGGCCGCCAACACGATCAGCGCAACGGAGGCGAAGACCCCGAGTCTTTCGCGCCGGCGGTTGCGCAAGCAGGCACGACCCGGATGGCGCGCGGCAAGCGCGTACACGCGGCGCACACGCGCGGCGAACGGAAGGAGCGGGTGAATCGACATGAACGACCTCGACGCACGGGGCACTCGGCACGGCGGCCTCCGCGACGGTCGGGGGGCGATGCCGTCACGGTGGTCCCGGACGGGAATGGTTATCTACAACACACCTTCGACCGGACGTTCTGGAAGGGCCCCGCGCGGGGGCGACGATGGAAATGTGACACGAACGCGGCAAAGGCGTTCGCCGGAATAGCGGCATTTTACGGACCGCATGCTGCGGCGCGCAACGCGAAATCCTGCGCGTAACGAGGCGCAACTGGCGTCGGACCCCGTTCCTCGGCTAACCTGATGCCTCGATTCACTGGCATCACCGATGCGGCTGCGGCCCGATCGCGGCGCATCCTGACCGACGAGGAACATGTGGAAGGCTACGTTGCGGACTGGCTCAACCTGCTCGTGCGATGGGTTCATCTGATCACGGGGATCGCGTGGATCGGCGCCTCGTTCTATTTCGTCTGGCTCGACAACCACCTGCTGCCTCCCGTCAAGTCCGCAGACGGGGGACGGGGTGTCCTCGGCGAGGTCTGGAGCGTCCACGGCGGGGGCTTTTATCACGCGCAGAAATATCTCCTCGGCCCCAAGGGAGAGAAGCTCTCGGAGCACCTGCACTGGTTCAAGTGGGAGGCCTACACCACCTGGTTGAGCGGCATGGGCATGCTCGCCGTCGTCTACTGGTGGGGGGCGAACACCTATCTCATCGACCGTTCGGTCATGGATCTCACGCCGGCGGTGGCGATCGCCATCAGCGCGACCTCGCTTGCCGCCGGCTGGGTCATCTACGACACGCTGTGCCGGACGATCCGCAATGAACGCCTGCTCGGCGCGCTGATGTTCGTGCTGCTGGTTGCCGCCGCCTGGGGTTACGCGCAGGTGTTCGGCGGACGGGCGGCCTACCTCCACGTCGGCGCGCTGATCGGCACCCTCATGGTCTGGAACGTTTTCGTTCATATCGTCCCGGGACAGCGGAAGATGGTCGAGGCGATCCGCGAGGGGCGCGCACCCGATCCGAGGTACGGCGCGATCGGCAAGCAGCGCAGCGTGCAGAACACCTATTTCACGCTGCCGGTGCTGTTCACCATGATCAGCAGCCACTACCCGATGACCTACGGCAACCCGCATGGCTGGGCGATCCTCGCCGCCATCGGCCTTGCGGGTGCGCTGCTGCGGCACTGGTTTGTCCTGCGGCACAGGATTCGGCCGTCGCTGGCGCTGCCCGCAGGCGCGGCCGCGATCCTTGTCGCGCTAGCTGTGCTCATCGCGCCGCGGATGAATTCGGCACCGACTGCTGCGGCGACGGGCGTTCCATACGCGAAGGTCCAGCCGATCATCGCGGAGCGCTGCGCCGTCTGCCATGCGCAGAAGCCGAGCTTCCCGGGCTTCGAGCAACCCCCCGGCGGCGTGATGCTCGACACGCCCGAGCGCGTCAGGGCCGCGGCACCGCGCATTCACCAGCAGGTCATCGCAACGCAAGCGATGCCCATCGGCAACCTGACCAGGATGACGCCGGATGAGCGCGACCTCCTGGGCAGGTGGCTCGCCGAGGGCGCGCCGATCGACTAGCTTCGCACAACGGCGAATCCCGATCGAACCCAGGCAGACAACCATGGCGCACACGCTGGAAGCGATGAACAACGCCACGCCGGAGGCGTTCGTCGCCGCGCTCGGGGGCGTCTTCGAGCATTCGCCCTGGGTCGCCGGGCAGGCATCCGCATTGCGGCCCTTTGCAAGCGTCGACGAGTTGCACGCGGCGATGATGCGGGCGGTGCGCACGGCGGCCCCCGAGGTGCAGTTCGCGCTCATTTGCGCCCACCCGGAACTTGCCGGGCGCGAGGCGACCGAGGGCGCGCTGACCGCGGACTCGACCAGCGAGCAGGGCAGGCTGGGATTCACGTCGCTGTCGCGTGCGGAATTCGCGCGGGTGGCGAGAACGAACGCCGCGTATCGCGCGAAATTCGGATTTCCGTGTATCGTCGCGCTGGCCCGACACGCGACCCGCGACACCGTCATCGCGGCAATGGAAGATCGGGTGCGCAACGAGCCCGCGGCGGAGATCGTGCGCGCGATCGAAGAGATCGGCGCGATCACCCGCCATCGCCTCGCCAAACTCATCGTAGTCTGAACGGATGCAACCCATGGGCCGACTCACCACCCACGTGCTGGACACCGCCGCTGGCAGACCAGCCAGCGGCATGACGATCGAGTTCGCGGTGCTGGACCACGGCGCCTGGCGAAGTCTCAAGACCGTCACCACCAACGCCGACGGTCGCGTCGACGAGCCGCTGCTGGCTGACGCCGCGATGCGCGCCGGCGAGTACCGCCTGGTCTTTCACGTCGCCGACTATTTTCGTGCCCTCGGTGTCGTGCTTCCGGAGCCGCCGTTCCTCGACCGCGTGCCGCTGCGGTTTGGCATCGCCGACGCGGCCGCGCATTACCATGTTCCGCTGCTCTGCAGCCCCTGGAGCTATTCCACCTATCGCGGGAGCTGACGCGCTGGTCGCGCGTTTCTTCCACCGCCGCGATCCGCGGCACCGAAAACAAGAGGATTTCGCCATGCAAACGCCAGCCCAACTGCCGCTGGAGACTGTGGCGCGGGAGCTCTCCCGGTTGCGCGCCGCGCGACCCCTCGTGCACGTGCTCACCAACGAGGTCGTCCAGGAGATCAGCGCCAACGTGCTGCTGGCCATCGGTGCGGCGCCGGCGATGATCGTCGCCGAGGAGGAGGTCGGTGTCTTTGCGTCCATCGCCGGCGCGCTGCTGATCAACGTCGGCACGCTCTATCCGGCGCGGCTCGCGGCGATGGAGCAGGCGGTTGCCGCCGCCCGCGGCGCGGGCGTGCCGTGGACGCTCGATCCGGTGGCGGTCGGCGTGCTCGCGTACCGCACCGAGGCCTCCCGATCGCTGCTGGCGCAGTCACCCGCGGCGATACGTGGCAATGCCTCCGAGGTGCTGGCGCTGGCGGGATTCGCCGGTGGCGGCCGTGGAGTGGACAGCACCGCCGGCTCCGGCGCCGCGCTCGACGCGGCGAAACAGCTTGCCTCGGCGACCGGTGCCATCGTCGCCGTGACCGGCGAGATCGACTACATCACTGACGGGGCCCGCACCTGGGCAACGCCGTGGGGCCACCCCATCATGACGCAGGTCGTCGGCACGGGATGCGCGCTCTCCGCATTGGTGGCGGCATTCACCGCACAGGCACCCAATCGCCTCGACGCCGTGGCGGCGGCCTGCGCGGTGGCGGGCCTCTGCGGCGCGCGCGCGGCAGCGGCCTCGCGCGGCCCCGGATCGTTCAAGGCGGAGTTCCTCGATGCGCTCTACCAGTTGAGCCCTGAATCGCTGCTGAAGCCGCCGGCGTGAGTGCCGTGGACCTGTCGCTCTACCTGGTGCTCGATCCGGACCTCTGCGGGGGCCCGGCGGGCGTAGTGGCGACCGCGCTGGCGGCGGCCCGCAACGGCGCGACGGTCGTCCAGCTGCGTGCGCCCGGTTGGAAGAAACGCCAGTGGCTCGACACCGCAGCCGAGCTCAAGGCGATCCTCGACCCGCTGGGCGTGCCGCTCATCATCAACGACCACGTCGACGTTGCCCTCGCCGTCGATGCGGCGGGGGTTCACGTGGGCCAGGCCGACATGCCGGCGCAGGTCGTGCGGCGGCTGATCGGGCCCGACAAGTGGCTGGGCCTGTCGATCACCGCCGAGGCCGACCTCGCACAGGCGCCGTCGGAGGACGTCGATTACCTTGGCGTCGGCCCGGTCTATCCGACCGGTACCAAGCCGGATGCCACACCAGCGATGGGGGTGGACGTCTTTGCCGCCATCGTGGCCGCGACGCGGTTGCCCGTGGTGGCCATCGGTGGCATCAGCGCCGGCAACTGCGCCGCGTTATTCGCCCGGGGCACACGGGGCGTGGCCGTCATCTCGGCGATCTGCGGGCAACCCGACCCCGGCGCGGCCACGCGGCAAGTCGCCCGCGCCATCGGCGCCGGCCGCGTCCGAGACAAATGACACGAGGGCATGGCCAATCGATCGGCGTTCGCGTGCGCAGCCACTGCGGATTCTGACCGGTGATGAAAGCGACGACAGCGCGCCGTGCGCGGCGTCGCGCTGTCTCAGTCTCTCAGGCAAGGGTGGCGGTGCCTTGCATCGCTACGAAGCCCTCCGCGTCCTCGATCCAGAGGCTGATGTCCTGGCCGCCCTGCCGGCACCCGCAGACGCGCAACGGTGCGCCGTCGAAGATCGGTCGCAGGGCGCGAAAGTCGAAGCCTGCGACGGTCGCCGCGGGCAGTTCGCGGCGCACGAGATCGAGCAGCAGCGTGGCCTGCAGCGGTCCGTGGACGACGAGTCCGGGATAGCCTTCGACCTGGGTGACGTAACGACGGTCGTAATGAATGCGGTGACCGTTGAAAGTGAGCGCGGAATAACGGAACAGCAGAACGTCGTCGGGGACGATTACGCGCTGCCACGCGGCACGGGTGGTGGCGCGAACGCCCACCGGCGCGGCGATTCCGGGTTGCAGCGCGTCGCGATAGACGATGTCGTGCTCCTCGGTGAGCGCGAGGCCGTCGCCGTCGTGGATTTCGTGGCGAACGAGCACGAACACGAGGTCTCCGCTGCGGCCCGCCCTGTGCCGGACATCGACGATCGTCGACGTGCGCGTGACTGCGCTGCCGATGCGCAGGGGGCGCAGGAAAGCGAGCCGACCGCCGGCCCACATCCGCCGCGGCAGCGCCACCGGTGGCAGGAAGCCGCCGCGCTTCGCGTGGCCGTCGGGCCCCAGTTCCGACTGCCGGTGCAGGGGCAGGAAATAGAGCCAGTGCGCGAGCGGCGGCAGCGCGTCGCCGCAACGCGGTTGGGGATCGTCGCGGTCGAGCGTGGCGGCCAGCGCCGCGATCGGCGTCGGCGTCAGCGTGTCGACCTGTTCTTCCCGCTGGCCGATCCATTGTGCGAGGTGGGCGATGTCGATGCGCATGGTGTCATGGGGTTCGAGACCGGGGGCGCCGCGCGAAATGCATGGTGCTACTGTCCCGGCAGCGGAAACGGGATTATCGCCCACCGCTTTCAGGATCAGAAATGCGGCGGCGCAATATCCCTGCTGGGGGGAGAACGCCAGCAGCATCAGTGATATGAAATGCTGCCATGCGGCAACCGGGCCTGCTAACGCTCCAAACGGCAACACTCCAAATGGCAGGCATTTGACAGATCGCAGGAACTTTCCTATGCTTCGCGGCGTCTTTTAGATCGATCCAAGTGTCCACGCTCAACGATGTCGCCAAGCACGCCGGCGTATCGCGATCCACGGTTTCGCTGGTGCTGCGGGCGAGCCCGCTCGTCGCGGCCGGAACCCGCGCCCGCGTCGAAGCGTCGATGCGCGCCTGCGGGTACGTGTACAACCGCCATGCGGCCAACCTTCGTGCCGCGAGGACCTACACGATCGGGTTGGTTGTCTCTGACGTCACCAACCCGTTCTACGCGGAGTTGGTGGCCGGTGTGGAGGGCGTACTCGAGGCGGCGGGCAACGTCGTGTTCATCACCAACACCGAGGAGTCCAGTGAACGGCAGCAACGATTTCTGCGCCGCATGCTGGAGCAACGCGTCGATGGCGTATTGATTTCGGCTGCCGGCGGCACCGGGCCGTCCGCGTTCGATGCCTTCGCCGATGCCGGCATTCCAGTGGTGCAAATGTTGCGCGCCGTCGATACGCGGCGATTCGATTACGTCTCCGGCGACAACTGGCTCGGGACGAGCCTTGCGACCGAGCACCTGATCCGGCTGGGACATCGTCGCCTCGGCTACTTGAGCACGAGCGTGCGCAGCACCGTCACCGAGGAGCGGCAGCAGGGTTTTCGGGAGACGCTTGCGCGCCACGGCTTCGCACCCGATCCCCGCGCCCTCGGCAGCTGCATGCCCAATTGGCAGGAGGCCAAGCGCGCGATGGCCGAAATGCTCGCCGCGCCCCGCTTGCCGACGGCGGTCATCTGTTTCAACGATCTCATTGCGCTGGGCGCGATGCTGGCGATCTCGGAGTCCGGTCGCGTGCCCGGGCGCGACCTCGCCGTCGTCGGCTTCGACGACATCGAGCTCGCTTCGGCGTGGCGGCCAAGCCTGTCCACCGTTGCCGTCCGGGCGCGCGAAATGGGCCACGAAGCCGGTCGAATGCTGCTGCAACGAATTGCCGCCCCGGCGCGCGCGCCGGATCACGTCATCCTGGCGCCGCGACTGGTCGTTCGCGAGTCGTCGGGCGCGTCTTTGTCCATGGAGCACCGATGAACGCGAGCAAGCTGATGCCGCCCGACGCAGCGGCGGCGTTGATTCCCGACGGGGCCGTGGTGACCGTCAGCGGGTCGTCCGGCCTCAACCTTCCGGATCGCATGCTGCGCGCGATTGGCGAGCGTTTCGCCGCCTGCGGGCATCCGCGCGCCCTCACCACGCTGCACCCCATCGGCGCCGGCGACATGTGGGGGATCCGCGGCATCGACCACATCGCGCGGCCGGGGCTGTTGTCGCGCGTGCTCGCGGGTTCCTATCCCAGCGGGCCCTCCAGCGCCGAATCTCCTGCGATCTGGAAGATGATCATCGGCAACGAGGTCGCGGCCTACAACGTTCCCTCCGGCATCCTCTTCGACATGCACCGCGACGTTGCGGCGCGCCGGGCCGGGGTGATGACGCGCGTTGGCCTCGATACGTTTGTCGACCCCGATCAACAGGGATGCCGCATGAATGCCGCGGCTGCCGAGCCCATCGTTCGCAAAGTTCGCTTCGACGACCGGGACTGGCTCCACTTTCCCAACATCGTGCCGCAGGTCGCGATCATCCGCGCGACGACGGCAGACGAGGACGGCAACCTGTCGATGGAACACGAAGGCGCGTACCTCGGCGTGCTCGACCAGGCGATCGCCGTGCGCAACCACGGCGGGATCGTCATCGCGCAGGTCAAGCGCGTGGCGGCGCGGGGCACGCTGCCGACGCAGCGGGTCTACGTGCCCGCGCACCTCGTCGACGCAATCGTCGTCGACCCCGGGCAGATGCAGACGACGCAGACCCTGTACGATCCGGCGATCAGCGGCGAGACGCGCCAGCCGCTGGACCACTTCGAGGTGCCCGTGTTCGGCCCCGAGAAGCTGATCGCCCGGCGGGCGGCAATGGAACTCCTGTCCGGCGGCGCGGCCAATCTCGGATTCGGCGTGTCGGCGCTGGTGCCGGGCGTCCTGCTGGAGGAGGGCCTTGCCGGCGACGTGACCTGGGTGATCGAGCAGGGCGCCGTCGGCGGCGTTCCGCTGACGGGATTCGCGTTCGGCTGCTCGGCCAACGCCGACGCGATCCTGCCCTCGCCAACGCAGTTCACGTATTTCCAGGGCGGCGGCTTCGACGTCTCGCTGCTGTCGTTCATGGAAGTCGACAGCGACGGCAGCGTCAACGTTTCGCGATTGTCGGCCAAGCCGCACGTGACGGCAGGCTGCGGCGGCTTCGTCGACATCACCGCGCACGCGAAAAAGATCGTGTTCACCGGCTTCTTCCGTGCCGGTGGCCTCGCGCTCGACATTGGCGACGGATGCCTTTCGATCAGGCGCGAAGGTAGCCTGGCGAAGTTCGTGCCGCGCGTCGAGCACGTGACTTTCTCCGGTCGGCGCGGCAAGGCGACCGGGCAGGACGTCACCTACGTCACCGAGCGCTGCGTGATGCGTCTGCAGCCGCAGGGACTCGTCGTCACCGAGATAGCACCCGGCGTCGACTTGCAGCGCGACGTGCTCGCGCAGGCGGCGATCCAGCTCGAAGTCGCCGACGACCTGAAGCTCATGGATGCCCGGCTGTTCACCGATCGGCCCATGCAACTCACGCTGCCGGTGCGCGCGTCGCGCATCCGACCGGCGGCGCAGGGGGGACGGCTGTGACGACCATGGACACCGCTGTGCCTGCGGCCTTTGTCGACATCGGGCATCGCGACGCGATCACGGTGCTCACGCTCGCGCGCGGCCGCAAGGCCAACGCGCTGCACATGCCGATGCTGGAGGCGCTGGACCGCGCGCTGGAGGCGATCGACCGTGACCAGCACTGCAAGGTGCTGGTGCTGACGTCCGAATCGGCCACGGCGTTTTGCGCCGGGGGGGACGTCTTGGCCTGGGGGGCGCTCACGCCGCTCGAGATGGCGTGGCGCTGGATCCGCGACGGCAATCGCGTGTTCGACCGGCTGGCAACGCTGCGCCAGCCGACGATTGCCGCGATCGAGGGCATTGCCTACGGTGGCGGGCTGGAGCTTGCCGCGTGCTGCGACCTGCGCGTCGCCGGCGCCGCGGCGAGGTTCGCGCTGCCGGAAGCCACGGTGGCCACGACGCCGGGCTGGGCGGGCACCCTCCGCGTGCCGCGTTTGATCGGCCCTGCGCGCACCAAGAAGCTCGCGTTCACCGGCACGCCCGTCGATGCTGCCACCGCGCTCGCATGGGGGCTCGTCGACGAGGTCGCCGCGACCGGTTCCGCGCTCGACGCCGCGATCGCGCTGGCGCAGGACATCAGCCGCGCATCGGCGCTGTCGGTCCAGGTGACCAAGCAGATGATCGACGCCGCCGTCAGCGGCGAACCGACGGCGGCGCTCGACGTTCTCGCCGCCGCGGTGACGCTCGCCGGATCCGATGCGCAGGAGGCGCGTGGCGCCTTCGCCGAGAGACGCAAACCGAGGTTCTCGTGATGCGGGCGAGCGATCGATGACCACTGCACCGCGGCGCAACGATACCCCTTCCGCACGCCGCCTTTTCGCGATCATCGGGCTGCCATGAAGCCGGTCGCGTTCATCACCGGCGGCAATCGCGGCATCGGCCGCGGCATCGCCTGGTCTCTGGCGGGCGCGGGGTTCGATCTCGTCCTGCTCGATCTGGCGCGCAATGAAGACACCGAAATCACGCTCACCGGTGCGCGCGAGCGTGGCGCCCGCGCGGAATTCGTCGCGGCGGATCTCGCCCACATCGCCGGGCATGCCGTCGCGCTCGACGCCGTGTGGGCGGCGGGCGGGCGCATCGACTGCCTCGTCAACAATGCGGGCGTGTCGGTGGCGCAGCGCGGCGACATGCTGGAGGTGACGCCGGCAAGCTTCGATCATGTGATCGGCGTCAATCTGCGCGGGACTTTCTTCCTCACTCAGGCGGTCGCGCGGCGCATGATCGCCGAAGCTGCGGGCGAGCATCCGCGCAGCATCATCACCATCACCTCGTCGAACGCCGAGATCGCCTCGCCGGAGCGGGCCGAATACTGTGTCGCCAAGGCGGGACTGGGGATGATGGTGCGGCTGTTTGCCGTGCGCCTGGCCGCCGCGGGGATCGGTGTCTATGACATTCGCCCGGGTCTGATCCGCACCGACATGACGCGTGCGTCGACGGCAAAGTACGACCGCCTGCTCGCCGAGGGGCTGACCCCGATCGCGCGCTGGGGCGAACCCGACGATGTGGGGCGCGCGGTGGCGGTGCTCGCGCGCGGCGAGCTGCCGTTCGTCACCGGCGAAGTGATACACGTCGATGGCGGCATGCACATCCATCGCTACTAGGAAGCTCTACGCCGGATGAGGGATGGGCTCGATGTTGCATCCGAGGTCAGCGAGTCGCTTGAGGAGTCGGCGAATGGTTTTGGTTTTGTCATGGCGGTCGAAGTGATCGGGGCCGAGGTCTTCGTACTCGACACCATCGCGCAACATGAAGTAAGCGGCGGTGAGCATGGAAGCCGCCACGGCAAGGATGGCTTTCTTGGCGCCGCGACGAGCCTTCAGGCGCAGGAACTGGGCATGGAGATAGCTGTTCTTTACCCGCACCGCAGACCACGCCGCCGTCACCAGGGCGGTTTTCAGCCAAGTACCGCTTTTGCGCACCCGCGTCGAGCGCCGTTTGCCCGCGCTCTCGTCGTTGCGCGGACACAGGCCAGCCCAGGAAACGAGATGACCCGACCCGGGGAATCGCGACATGTCGACGCCGATCTCGGCCACCATGACCTGCGCGGTTACGTCACTGATCCCTGGGATCGTAGTCAGCAGACGGCAACCTTGCCGGATCGGCGTCAACGCTTTTCCCACAGCGGTATCCAAGTCGGCCAGGGTCCGCTCCAACGCTTTGATCACGTCCAGGTGCAGCTTGAGCATAGTCCGATGGTGAGCGGTGATGCGGCCGCGCAAGGCCTCCCGCAGTTCGGCGGTCTTCTTGCGGGCATTGCCAAGCGCCAAGTCGGCCAACCGGTGCGGATCGCTCTCGCCGGCGACGATGGCCTCGAGCATCGCCCGGCCGCTGCGACCGAGCACATCGGACAGCACGCTACCCAGCTTGAGATTGGCGTCCTCCAGCACCTTCTGGATACGCAGGCTGTGCTGGGAGATCTCGCGGACGAGTTGCTTGCGGGTGCGGGTGAGATCGCGCAACTCCTGGATCGCGGCCGGTGGCACGAAGCTGGAGCGGATCAGCCCATGCGCCAGCAGATCAGCTATCCACGTCGCGTCGTTGACATCGGTTTTGCGCCCGGGAACGTTGCGGATGTGCGCCGCGTTTGCCAACACCAACTCGAAGCCATCTTCGAGCATGTGCCACACCGGCTTCCAATACACACCGGTGGCTTCCATCGCAACGTGGGTGCAACCGTGCGAAGCCAGCCAATCGGCCAACTCCAGCAAGCCCCGAGTGGTGCTGTCGAAGCTGCGGACTTCATGATCCGCCGGCGGCGAGACACAACGCACGCAGGCCACAATCGTGTCCTTGTGCACGTCCAGCCCGGCGCAGCGTGGATAGAGTACTTGCATAGGGCCTCCTACCATCGTGAGCAGTGTCGGCAGCAGCCCCCGTCATCGAAATCTACTAGGCGTGCTCGCGGGCGTTGCCACCCGTCATCACAATTCGGGGTGCTCGCAGGGCTGCGGGTCCAACTATTGAACGGGTTCGTGGCACCAAGGAGAGACCGACCTCGTTGCCGGCACCGCCTTCCATGCTACCCCCATCAAACAGTCTTTCGGACAACGCTCGCCCGCTTCATGCCTCGGGGTCGGGCGCGCCCGATGGAAAACTATTGAGGAGAGATGAACATCGCCGCAGCCGACCCTCTGAGCGACGCCGAGCGCGCCGAACGGCTCGCCGCCGTTCGCGGCCAAACGCGGCGCTTCGCCGACGAGCGCATACGACCGCTCGCCGCCGAACTCGACGAGACCGAGCGCTTCCCCGCGGAGCTCTACGACGAAATGGCGGCGCTGGGCCTGTTCGGCATCACGACGCCGGATACACTCGGCGGCGCCGGGGCCGACGCCGCGACCTACGCGGTGGTGATGGAAGAGCTCGCCCGCGGCTACGCGTCGGTCGCCGACCAGTGCGGCCTCGTCGAGCTGATCGCGACGCTCCTGTGCCGGCACGGCACGGCGGAGCAGCAGGCGAACTGGCTCTCGCCGCTGCTGCGCGGCCGGCGCCGCTGCGCCTACGCGCTCACCGAGGCGAATGCCGGGTCCGACCTGGCCGGACTGCGCACGACGGCGTTGCGCGAGGGCGACGGTTGGCGCCTCACCGGCGAAAAGCTCTGGATCCACAACGCGCCGGTCGCCGACTTCGCGCTGGTGCTCGCCCGCACCGATCCCTCGGCTGGCCATCGCGGGATGAGCATCTTCATCGTCGATCTCGATCTCCCGGGCTGCACGCGCGGGGTCAAGGAGCACAAGATGGGGCAGCGCGCTTCGCAGGTCGGCGCGCTGCACTTCGATGCCGTGCGGCTGCCGGCGTCCACTCGCCTCGGTGAGGAGGGCCGCGGTTTCCACATGATGATGAGCGTGCTGGACAAGGGCCGCGTCGGCATCGGCGCGCTGGCCGTCGGCATCCTACAGGCCGCGCTCGAGGAGAGCATCAGCTATGCGAAGCTGCGCCAGCAGTTCGGCAGGCCGATCGCCGAATTCCAGGCCATCCAATGGATGATCGCCGACATGGCCAAGGATGCCGCCGCGGCGCGGCTGCTCGTCGCCGCCGCGGCGGCGAAGATCGACAGCGGCGAGCGAGCCACGCTCGAGTGCTCGATCGCGAAATGCTTCGCCTCGGATGCCGCCGTCGCGCACACCGCCAATGCGGTGCAGATCCACGGCGGCACCGGCTATATTCGCGGCGTCGCGGTCGAACGGCTGTACCGTGACGCCAAGATCACGCAGATCTACGAGGGCACCAACCAGATCCAGCGCATGATCATCGCCCGGCAGCTGCTCGGTTAGGCCGCGACGCGGCAACCCGTAGGCGTGGCAGCGCGACGAGGCGCGGTAGAATCAGCGCCCCCGACCCATCTCCGGAGGTAATGCAAGTGACTGATGTGGAAACGAACGACACCGCGGCGCCGGAATCGAAGCGCGAGACCAAGGGGTTTCAGGCCGAGGTCAAGCAGCTGCTGCAGCTGATGATCCATTCGCTGTACAGCCACCCCGAGATTTTTCTCCGCGAACTGGTCTCCAATGCCTCGGACGCCGCCGACAAGCTGCGCTTCGAGGCGCTCCATCATCCGGATTGCTACGAGAGCGATCCCGAGCTGGCGATCCAGGTGAGTTTCGACAAGGCGGCGCGGACGATCACCGTCAGCGACAACGGCATCGGCATGACGCATGACGAGGTGGTCGCCAACATCGGCACCATCGCCCGGTCGGGCACCAAGGAGTTCCTGGCCACGTTGAGCGGCGACGAAGCCAAGGACGCGCGCCTCATCGGCCAGTTCGGCGTCGGCTTCTACTCGTCGTTCATCGTCGCCGACCGGGTGACGCTGACGACGCGGCGCGCGGGGCGCCCGGCCGCGGAAGGCGTGCGCTGGGAGTCGGCGGGCGAGGGCGATTACACGATCGAGACGGTCCTGCGCCCGGCGCGCGGCACCGAAATCGTTCTGCACCTGCGCGAAGGTCACGATGACCTCCTCGCGCGGTGGAAGCTCGCGTCGATCCTCCGCAAGTATTCCGACCACATCGCGCTGCCGATCGGCATGAAGAAGGAAGTGTGGGACGAGGAGCAGAAGGCCTACCGCGAGACCGACGAGCGGGAGACGATCAACCAGGCCTCGGCGCTGTGGGCGCGTCCGAAGCAGGACATCACGCCCGAGCAGTACGACGAGTTCTACAAGCACGTCGCGCACGACAGCGAGGCGCCGCTTGCCTACGTCCATGCCAGGGTCGAGGGCCGCACCGAGTACACGCAGCTTCTCTACGTGCCGGCGCGCGCGCCGTTCGACCTCTCCGATCGCGGGCACCGGCGCGGGCTCAAGCTGTACGTGCGCCGCGTGTTCATCATGGACGATGCCGAGCAGTTGCTGCCGGGCTATCTGCGCTTCGTCCGCGGCGTCGTCGATTCGAACGACCTGCCGCTCAACGTCTCGCGCGAGATCCTGCAGGAGTCGCGCGACGTCGAGGCGATCAGGAGCGGCTGCACCAAGCGCATCCTGTCGTTGCTCGAGGAGCTGGCGCAGAACGACAAGGACAAGTACGCGACCTTCTGGGCCACCTTCGGCAAGGTGCTCAAGGAAGGTTTTGCCGAGGACCCCGCCGCCGGCGAAAAGCTGGCGGGGCTCCTGCGCTTTGCGTCGACGCACGCCGGCAGCGACGTGCAGGACGTTGCGCTGGCCGACTACGTGGCGCGGATGAAGGATGGCCAGACCGCCGTCTACTACGTCACCGCAGAGTCGCATTCGGCCGCGGCGAACAGCCCGCACCTCGAGATCTTCCGCAAGAAGGGCATCGAGGTGCTGCTGCTGTCCGACCGCATCGACGAATGGGTGGCCTCGGGTCTGCACGAGTTCGATGGCAAGCCGCTCACCTCGATTGCCAAGGGCGCGCTCGACCTGGGGGCGCTCGCCGACGCCGGGGAAAAGGCGCAGCAGGAGAAGGAGGCCGGCGAGATGAAGCCGCTGGCCGAGCGCATCGCGAAGGCGCTTGGCGACCGGGTGAAGGAAGTGCGGGTGACGTTCCGCTTGACCGAGTCGCCCGCCTGCCTGGTCGTCGGCGAGGGCGAGGCCTCGGGCAACCTCGAGCGGCTCTTGAAGTCGGTCGGCCAGAAGGCGCCGAACGTGGTGCCCATCCTCGAGATCAATCCGCATCACGCGCTGGTGCAGCGGCTGCAGGACGAGCCGGACGAGCGCCTTGCCGAGTGGGCGCAGGTGCTGCTCGATCAGGCGCTGCTGGCCGAAGGCGGGCAACTCGACGACCCGGCGGGGTTCGTCCGCCGCGTCAACGCGCTGATGCTGGAGCTTGCGGGCTGAGGCGCTGCAATCGACATTTCGCGCCTGAAGCTGCTCCTGCAGCCTCGCCTACGCATCGGCATGGAGCGATCTTGTAGGAGCGGCTTCAGCCGCGAACGCGTTCGGGCTTGATGGCAAGCGAGCAATCACGCGTCAATCGGTGTCGTAGTCGTCGTACTTGCGCGCGCTGCCCCGGACGCGCGCTGCCGGGTACTTCGCTTCGTTGACCGCCATCTTCGCGCTGGCCGCCGCGGCGAGATCGATGTCGAGCCGGTCGGCCAGCCGGACGAGGTAGAACAGCACGTCCGCGAGTTCGGCGCCGATCGCGGCGCGCTTTTGTTCGGACAAGCCGGCGCTTTCGTCGGCGGTCAGCCACTGGAAGTGCTCGACCACCTCCGCGGCTTCGACGACCAGCGCCATCGCAAGGTTCTTGGGGGCGTGGAACTGGTCCCAGTCGCGCTCGGCAGCGAATTGGCGCAACGCATCGCGCACGCCGGTCAGGTGTTCGAACGGGGGGCCGTCTGCGGGAACGGTCATGGAATCTGCGCGTCGGTCATGTGTGGAGGGGTCACGATTGCCGCGACTGCATCGTGCAGGATGCGGACGCGTCCTGCGCCAGGAGTTTCCCGAGCACCGGGAGCGCGGGCGCCAGCGCCGCGTCGAGCTTCCACGGCGGATTGAACACGAACAAGCCGCTGCCGTGGAGACCGAAGCCGTCGGCGCGCGGGGCGTGAACCTTGAGCGCGACGTGCAGCCAGTCGCCGCCGGCAAGCTCGCGCAGCTTCTCGGGCAGCCGCGTCGACTCGCGGCGCTGCAACTGCGGATACCAGACCGCGTAGGTGCCGGTGGCGAAGCGCTGCAACGCGTCTGCCACCGCGGCGATGACGGCGGCGTAATCGTCGCGCGTTTCGTACGACGGGTCGATCAGCGCGACACCGCGCCGCGACGGTGGCGGCAGCACCGCTTTCAGACCGGCGAATCCGTCGCCGATGCTCACCTGAACCTGCCGGCCCGCGGCCGCGAAGTGGTCCCGCAGCAGGGATTGTTCGGTCGGGTGCAGTTCGAACAGACGCAGGCGATCGTGCGGACGCAGGAGTTGCAGCGCGAGCTGCGGCGAACCCGGGTAGCGCCGCAAAGCGCCGTCGGGATTGCAGGCGCGCACCTGCGCGACATAGTCGGCCAGCGGCTCGGGCAGGTCGTCGAGGTTCCACAGCCGGCCGATGCCGTCGGCGTATTCGGCATTCTTGGCCGCAAAGCGCGAGTTCAGCGCATAGAGGCCGGCGCCGGCATGGGTGTCGATCACCCAAAGGGGCCGCTCCTTCTGCGTCAGCAGGCGCAGCAATTGCAGCAGGACGACGTGCTTCAGCACATCGGCGTGGTTGCCGGCGTGAAATCCGTGGCGGTAACTCAGCATCGGGTGGGGGGAGAGGCCTGATCCTGCAATGCGCAGCGAAGCGCGATCGACAACTTGGCGCGATTGTCCCACAGCCCGCAACAGGCCACGGTGCGCACGGCCGCGAGCGGTCCTGCGCTGCATCCACTTGCCTTTGCGCAACGCCGTCGCTACGCTCGACCCGTGCTCTCGCTCCGTACGCTCGCCAAGACCTACCCCGGCCCGGTGTCGCGCGACGTTTTCGCCGACGTCAACCTCGACCTGCGGCCGGGCGACTATGTTGCGGTGATGGGCGAGTCCGGCGTTGGCAAGTCGACGCTGCTCAATCTCGCCGCCGGGCTCGATCTGCCGGATCGCGGCGCGGTCGTCGTCGATGGCGTCGATCTTGCGGCGCTCGATGACGATGCACGCACGTTGTTGCGGCGGCGGCGGATGGGCTTCGTCTTTCAGGCATTCCACGTGCTGCCGTATCTCAGCGTTGCGGAAAACGTGGCCTTGCCGCTGCTGCTGGCGGGCATCGCACGCGACGCCATCGCGCGCGAGGTCGCCGCAATGCTCGCCGCCGTGGGTCTCGCGGCGCGGGCAGGCAGCCGGCCGCGCGAGCTTTCCGGCGGCGAGTTGCAGCGGGTGGCGATCGCGCGCGCGCTGGTCCATCGCCCGGCGCTGGTGCTGGCCGACGAGCCCACCGGCAACCTCGATCCGGACACCGCGGACGGCGTGCTGCAGCTGCTGCGGGGCGAGATCAAGTCGCGCGGCGCGGCCGGCATCCTGGTCACGCATTCAAGGGTCGCCGCCGATACCGCGGACCGCGTCCTGTTGCTCACGCGCGAGGGGTTGCGCGAGCGATCATGACGGTGCCGGCATCGGGCGAGACAGGCGCGGGGTGGGATCTCTACGGCATCCTTCTGCGCGGGGCATTCGCGCAGCATCGAATGAAGAGCCTGCTGTGCGCGTCCGCGATCGCGCTGGGGGTGGCCCTTGGCTATGCGATCCAGCTCATCAACGGCGCCGCGATCAGCGAGCTTGCGCACGGCGCGCAGGTGCTTTCGGGTGACGCCGATCTCGCGGTGATCGGCCCGCGAACCGGGTTCGATGAGAGCGTCTATCCGACGCTTGCGCGGCAGCCGGAGGTCGTCGTCGCCAGTCCCGTCGTCGAGGTCGACGCACGGCTCACCGCGCGCGACGATGCGCTGCGATTGGTGGGGATCGACGTGTTCGCCGCCGGGCAGCTGCAGCCGGGTCTCGTCCCCCGGTCCGGCGAGCGCTTCGCGGTGCTCCGGCCCGACACCGTGTTCCTCTCGCCCGCTGCGGCGCGCTGGCTCGGGCTCGACGCGGGGAAGGCGCTCGAAGTGCAGGTGGGGCTTTCCGCCGTGGCGCTTCGTGTCGGTGGCGTGCTCGATGGCGGCGGGCAGCAACGGTTCGCGGTGATGGACATCGCCGGCGCGCAACAGGTCTTCGATCGCCTGGGACGCCTGTCGCGTATCGACCTGCGCCTGCGTCCGGGCGTCGATGGCGACGCATTGCGAACCCGGCTGCAGTCGGAACTGCCCGCGGGCGTGACCGTCGAACGGCCGGCAACGTCGCAGCGCGCCGCGGCCGATCTCACGCGTGCCTACCGCGTCAATCTGCTGGTGCTGGCGCTGGTGGCGCTGTTCACCGGCAGCCTCCTGGTGTTCTCCACGCAGGCGTTGTCGGTCGTGCGTCGCCGGGCCGAGTTCGCGCTGCTGCGCGTGCTGGGGCTCACGCGGCGGCAACTGGTCGCCATGCTCGTCGCCGAGGGCGCGGTGGCGGGCGTCATCGGCGGCATCGCGGGGCTCGCCGCCGGTCACGCGCTGGCGCTGCTGGCGGTGCGCTTTGTCGGTGCCGATCTCGGCGCCGGTTTCTTTCGCGGCGTGGTCCCGCAACTCTCGATCGACGCTGCGACGGCGACGATGTTCCTGGTCCTTGGCATTGCGGCAGCGGTCGGCGGTGCCCTCGTTCCGGCGCTGGAGGCGGCGCGTGCATTACCGGCACAGGCGCTCAAGGCGGGCGACGACCAGCGTGTCTTCGAACGGCTCAACGCACGCTGGCCCGGATTGCTGATGCTAAGCGTCGGGGCGCTGGTCGCATGGCTGCCGCCGGTCGATGGCTTGCCGCTCTTCGGCTATCTCGCGATCGGGCTCGTGCTTCTCGGAACGCTGTTGCTGTTGCCCTGGTTCGCCGGGCTGCTGCTGTGGTCGCTGCCACTTCCGCGCCGCGCCGCGGGCGAACTCGCGCTGACGCAGTTGCGCGGATCCCCCGGCCAGGCAACGGTCAGCCTCGCCGCCATCGTCGCCAGCATCAGCCTCATCGTATCGATGGCGATCATGGTCGCGTCATTCCGCAGTTCGGTCGACGCCTGGCTGGAACAGCTGCTGCCGGCCGATGCGTACCTGCGCGCCGGGGCGGCGGGGGACAGCGCGCTTCTTTCCGCCGCCGACCAGCGCCGCATCGCCGCGCTTCCCGGCGTGCGTCGCGCGGAGTTCCAGCGCGAGGATCTGCTGCAATTCGCACCGGGCAGGCCGCGCGTCGCGTTGCTCGCGCGCACGATCGATCCGGGTCGGCCGACGCAGAGCCTGCCGTTCGTGGCGCCGCCGATCGATGTGCCCCCCGACGCGCCGCCGCCGGCGTGGGTCAGCGAGGCGATGGTCGACCTGCACGATCTTGCGCCGGGAACGGTGGTCGAACTCCCCCTCGCGGGCGAAAGGCGGCGCTTCACCGTGGCCGGTGTCTGGCGCGATTACTCGCGCCCCCGCGGGACCGTGGTGATCGAGCGTTCGCGCTACATCGCCTTGACCGGTGACGAAGCAGCGACCAACGCCGCGCTGTGGCTCGATGCGTATACGTCGCTCGCGGCGTTTTCCGCGTCGCTCGCGGCTGCCCTGCCGGGCGGCGAGCGGCTGGAGCTGGGTTCGCCGAACGACATCCGGCGCGTGTCGCTGTCGATCTTCGACCGCACCTTCACCGTGACCTACGCGCTTGAACTCGCGGCGATGGTGATCGGTCTCATCGGCCTGTCGTCGTCTTTCGCGGCGCTGGTCGTTGCCCGCCGGCGCGAATTCGGCGTGCTGCGCCATCTGGGAATGACGCGCGGCGAAGTGCGTTCGATGCTGGCGACCGAAGGGGCGTTGATCTCCACGGTGGGCATCGTCATCGGGCTGTTGCTGGGTGGCGCCATCAGTCTCATCCTGATCCACGTCGTCAACCGGCAGTCGTTTCACTGGGGGATGGAAGTGTCGATCCCCTGGGCGCTGCTGGCTTGGATGTCCGCGATCGTGCTGGGACTTTCCACCTTGACGGCCATCGTCGCCGGTCGCCAGGCGCTGGCCGGCGACGCGGTGCGCGCGGTGCGGGAGGACTGGTGAACGGCAACGGCTGCGGCAGTGGAGGCGAGCGATGAAGCGGCGCGCATTCCTGCTTGCGGGGCCGGGCATGCTGCTCGGCGCCCGAGGCGCGCGTGGCTCGGGCGTGTATCCCGATGTGCTGCGCGATCGTCGCCTCGAGTTTCCCCGCGATCACGGGGCGCATCCCGATTACCGCATCGAATGGTGGTACATGACCGGCCAGGTCCGCGATCGCGCGCAGCGCGAGTTCGGTTTCCAGGTCACGTTCTTTCGCAGCCGGCCGGCGGTGGGCGACAACAACCCCAGCCGCTTTGCGCCGCGGCAACTCATCCTGGCCCACGCGGCACTGGCGGATCCACGGCATGGGCGCCTGCGCCACGATGAGCGCGCGGCGCGGGCGGCGTTCGACCTCGCGGGCGCGGCGGAAGGTGATACCCGCGTGTGGGTGGGCGACTGGGCGCTCACGCGTTCGGGCGATGCTTACGACGCGAAAATCGAGGCGCGCGATTTTTCGCTGGCGCTGCGTTGCGCGGCCACCGAGCCGCCGTTGTTGCAGGGTGACGCGGGCTTTTCCCGCAAGGGCCCGCAGCCGCAGCAGGCGAGCCACTACTACAGCCGGCCACAGCTCGCGGTCAGCGGCAGCATCGGCGCCGGCGGTGCCGTGCAGGAGGTGACCGGCGCGGCGTGGCTCGATCACGAGTGGTCGAGCGAAATCATGGCACCGAGCGCGGTCGGCTGGGACTGGCTGGGCGCCAACCTCGACGACGGCGGCGCGCTGATGGCCTTTGTATGCGCGACGCATCGGGCGCGCCGCTCTGGGCGGCGGCGATGCTGCGCGACGCGCAGGGACGAAAGACCACCGTCGCGCCGGGCGAGGTCCGCTTCGTCGCGCAACGCCACTGGCGCTCGCCCCGCACCGGAACCTCGTATCCGGTCGCGCTCGAGCTGATCGTGGGCGAACAGCGGTATCGGGTCGAGCCGCTGTTCGACGACCAGGAGCTGGACGCGCGGGCGTCCACCGGCACCCTCTACTGGGAGGGCGCGATACGGCTCATCGCCGGCCGCGCAACGATCGGTCGCGGCTATCTGGAGCTCACCGGTTACGCGGCACCGCTGGTGCTGTGACCGGGCGCCCGGCTGCGGACGGGCTCAAAGACCGCGATGCAGAAGCACGCCGGCCGACAGCAGAAGTCCGAACGCGACCTCGAGCATCACGGTGCGGAACAGCAGGATGTTCTGCGCGTCGCCCGTCGACGCCGCGGCCAGGTCGCGAATGAGTCGAAACGCACGCGCAAGGGTGACGAGCGGCAGCAGCAGCCACGGCCCCGAGATCCACCACGCGATCGCCGCCGCCAGCGCAAAGGGGCAGGTGAGCAGCGCTGCATACAGCCGCAGCGCGGCGTCGCGCGACAGCACCACGGCCAGCGTGCGGCGGCCCGTGGCGCCATCGTGCTCGCGGTCGCGAAAGTTGTTGACCAGCAGCACGGCGGACGCGTGCATGCCGACGGCGGCAGCCGCGAGCCAGACGACGGGCGCGATCGATCCCGCCTGCACGTAAAACGCGCCGACGACGGCGACCAGCCCGAAGAAGACGAACACGGTGAGTTCGCCGTAAGGCGTGTAGGCGATCGGGTGACGTCCGCCCATGTAGGCCCACGCGGCGACGGTCGATGAAATGCTGGTCAGCACGATCGGCCAGCCGCCGCGCAGCATCAGCGGCAGCGCGACGATCTGCGCGGCGACGATCGCCACCGACGATCATCCGCCGCACTTCGGCGAGCGTGAGCCAGCCTTGCGCGGTGGCACGCGGCAGGCCGACGCGCTTGCCCGATTCCGCGCCGCGCGCCGTGTAGCCGACGTCGTTCTGCAGGTTCGTGACCACCTGCATCAGCACCGCGGCGGCCAGCGCAACCAGCGCGATCCAGGCGCTGAATACGTGCGCCAACGACCACGCCATGCAGGTCGCCACGATGACCGGCATGGTGGCCACCCACAATGTCTTGGGACGCACCGCGACCCGCCATGCGGCCAGCGAACCGGGGACGATGCCTGCGGGGGAAGGCGGCGGCGACGGGGAGGAACCGGTCATGACGACGGGCGATGGCAGGGGTGGGGGCGGAAAACGAAGGGTCGCAGTGTATCCGCAATTGTCCGTCGCGGCCCGGATGTCGGGGGCGAGAGGCCGGGCGACGGTGGCGAGGATCGCCCTGCTGCGCCCGTGCCTTGCCGGAGCGTGCCGCGCCGACGCGCTCGTTGTATGATCGTGGCCGGATCGGGAACAGCCTCGAGCAAAGCTGGCGCGATCCGCGAGCAACCACCGATCAGGGAGCAGAGCATGGGTTTGATCGATTTCGTGAAGGGTGCCGGCGAGAAACTCTTCGGCATCGGCAGTGCCAAGGCGGCCATGCAGGAAGTGGCGGCAGCGCCGGCGGACGAGGCGAAGATCAAGGCTGCCAACGACGCCGCGGCGGACGCAATCCTCGACTACATCGGGACGCAGAATCTGACCGCGACCGGACTCACCGTGACCTTCGACGCGGCGACGTCCACGGTGTCGGTGTTCGGCGTGGCGGCGGACCAGGCCACCAAGGAGAAGATTGCGCTGTGCTGCGGCAACGTCGCCGGGGTCGGCGCGGTCAACAACATGATGAGCGTCGACCAGAGCGAGCCCGAGGCGACCTACTACACGGTCGTCTCCGGCGACACGCTGTCGAAAATCTCGAAGAACGCTTACGGCGACCCGAACAAGTACCAGCGGATCTTCGAGGCCAATACGCCGATGCTGAAGCATCCCGACAAGATCTATCCGGGGCAGGTGCTGCGGATTCCGCCGCTCTGAGCCTTGCTTGCAATCGAAGCCCAGGCCACGTCCCGGGCTTCGATGCAGGCTCGCGGCGCGCGCGGTTTCGTTGCGACGCAACATCCGTGCTAGAATCCGCCCCCTGCGGCGATCTGCGAGGTTCGTGACGGTTGCCCGCCGCAGGTGCAGCGCGCTTCAAGGCAATCGGATCATCGGCTTCTAATCCTCCCCGACGTCCGACAAGGACGTTCTGGTCCGGTTCTCCAACATGGAGGGCACAGGATCGATCCACCGGTTAGCGACGATGGCTTTGCAGTCTGTCGACCCGGTCGCGGGGGCAGGCGCCTCATTGCATCGTCGCTGCCGACGGCCCTTGCGCCGAAGGCGGCCCGCGGGCGAGGTCGCCGGTTCGTCGATCCGGAATTTCAGGTTCGCGTGTCCGCCACCGCTTCGGTGGCGAGCAGCGCTTGCGGCCCGACGGCCGCCTGCGCCTCTCCGATGGGCGCGAACCTATGTTGCTCTTTGCGGATCCTAAAATGACGTTTTCCGAACTGAATCTCGCACCGCCGTTGCTCGCCTCGCTCGCCGAGTGCGGTTACCTCGAACCCACTGCCATACAGGCGCAGGCCATACCGGTGCTGCTTTCCGGGCGCGACCTGATCGCCTCGGCCCAGACTGGCACCGGCAAGACGGCCGCCTTCGTCCTGCCGGTGCTGCAGCGCTTTTTCGATGCCGCCGCGGCCGGCAAGCGCGCGCCGCGGTTGCCGGGCGCGCCGCGAGTGCTCGTCCTGGCACCCACCCGCGAGCTTGCACAGCAGGTGTCGGAGCAGGCGGTACGCTACGGCCAGACGCTGCGCGCACGCACGGTCTGCATCTACGGCGGCGTGCCGTATCCGGTGCAGAACCGCGAGCTGGCGCGCGGCGTGGACATCCTGGTCGCGACGCCGGGACGCCTGCTCGATCACCTCAACCGGGGTCGGGTCAACCTCTCGCATCTCGAGGTGCTGGTGCTGGACGAGGCCGACCGGATGCTGGACATGGGCTTCATCGACGACGTCGAGGCGATCGCCGCCATGACGCCGCCCTCGCGACTGACGGCGCTGTTTTCGGCGACCTTCGAGCCGGCGATCGCGCGGCTGTCGGCCAAGCTGATGCGCGATCCGGTGCGCATCGAGGCCGAGGCCAACCACGCGGCGCCGGCCGCCATCGAGCAGCGGGTGCATTTTGCCGACGATCACGGCCACAAGCACCGGCTGCTCGATCACCTGCTGGCCGACACTGCGATGACGCAGAGCATCGTGTTCATCGCCACCAAACGCGACGCGGAATCGCTCGCCCTGCGGTTGCGTGGTGAGGGGCATGCAGTCGCCGCGCTGCACGGCGACATGAGCCAGGGCGAGCGCACCCGCACGTTGCAGGATCTGCGCCGCGGGCGCTTGCGCACGCTGGTCGCCACCGACGTCGCCGCACGCGGCCTCGATGTCGCCGGCATCAGCCACGTGATCAATTTCGATCTTCCGCATCAGGCCGAGAATTACGTCCACCGCATCGGACGTACCGGGCGAGCAGGCGCGACCGGCGTTGCGGTGTCGCTTGCCCACCACACCGATCGCGGCGCGTTGCGCCAGATCGAGCGTTACACCGGCAAGCCGATCCGCACCGAAGTCATCCCGGGGCTGGAGCCGCGGGGAGGCAGCCATCGCGGTGCCGGCGGCAAGCCCGATGCGGGAGCACGCCATCGCAAGCCCGAGGCGCGCCGCGCCGGGCACGGCCCCGACGCCCGCTGGGTGGCCCGGCCGCGATAGAGAACGCGGTTCGGACTGCGGCCGCGCGGGCGCCCCGAGGTTCGGCGGGGCGCGGCGGCAACACGTCCCGGTGTGCGATGCGGCCCGGGTCACCGGTACAATCCGGTTTTAGCCACCGCCAAACTGACCGGCCGCAGGGCCGTGGAACCTTCTCGTCGACGTCGGCGCCGGATTCGAGGCGCCGAGCGCACGAGGAAGTCCCGCAAGCCCGGGCCCGACACCCACCGTGATCACCTCGCGCCTTTTCCGTTCCGCATTGCACGAACATGCCGAGTCCGCGCAGCGCCTGCTCGGCGTCGCCGCGCTGGCTCCCGAGGCAGACGAACTCGCGCTGCTCCTGACCACCGATCCCGCGCCGGAAGTCCGCGCGGCCGCGGCGCGGCGCTGCTCGCGCTTGTCCGAACTGGTCAGCGCCTGGCACGCCGAAGCCGATTCCGACGTGCGCGCGGCGTTGGCAACGGCATTGGGCATGGTGCTCGCCGACACTCCGGAGGCCGAAGCCGCGCGCACGTTCCTCGGCGCCGAGAACTGCAGCGACGCGATTCGCGGCGAAGTCGTGCGTCACACGCAGGACGGAGATCGTCGTCGGGCGGCGGTCGCCGCGATGCACGACGAACATCTGCTGGTCGAACTCGCGCTGGCGGCTCCGCTGGCCGAAACCCGCCTGGCGGCGGCCGAGCGCGTGCATAGCCGGGAAAACCTGCATCGGCTCTGCGATGCCGCCCGTGATCTCGATCGGGATCGCGGCGTCGCCCGGCTGGCCCGCCAGCGGCTGGACGCCATGGCGACCCAGGAGGGCCGGGCCACGGAGGCCGATGCGATCCTCGGCGCGCTGGAGGCGCTGGTGGAGCAGCCGGGACCGGTGTTGTCGGCCGTGGTGGAACTCAATCGCCGCTGGGAGGCGCTCGACCTCAAGGACGACCCCGCCCGGCTCGCGCGCTCGCAGTCGGCGCGCGAGGCTCTGCAGGCACGCTTCGATCGGGAGCACGAGGCGCATCGTGCCCGCACGCGTTTTGCGACGCGCCTGCGCGAATGGATCGCCGGCTTGCAGAACCCGACGGCCCCGGAAGGGCACTCGGTGTTGCGGGCCGAACTCGCCCAGCTGCGCGCCCAGGCCGGCGAACTCTCCGATGCCGATGCCGAACCTGCGCTCGCGCACGCGGAGCAGCGCATCGCCGAGTGGGAGGACGCGCGTCTCGCGCAGGCGAGCGCCGAGGCGCTGGTGATCGAGGCCGAAACGCTGGCGGCGGGCACCGGTGTCGACGCGGCCGGGTTGCCGGAGCGGTGGCAGGCCCTGGACCGGGCGATCCGTACGCCTGAATTGACGCAGCGCTTCGAGACGGCGTTGATCGCGATCGAACAGCGCCGCCTGGCACTCGTCAATGCGGAACAACAGCAGACCAATGCCAATCGGCAGCTATTGCACGGCGCGCTGCACGCCGCCGAGCAGGCGCTCGCCGCCGGAGAACTCCATGCGGCGCGGGCAGCGGCGGACGAGATCCGGACGCTCAAGGCGAGCATCGGCGTGCTGCCCAAGCCGACCACGCAGCGGGTGTCGCGCGTCGTCCAGCAGCTCACCGAGCTGGAGCGCTGGGAGTCCTTCGGCCAGCACCAGGCGCGCCTCCAGCTGTGCGAACGTGCCGAGGTGCTGTTGGCGCAACAGGAGGACGCGCCGCGGGTGGCGGCGGACGTCAAGAAGTTGCGCGCCGAGTGGAAAGCGCTCGACCAGCAGCACGCAGGCGTACCCAAGGCCTTGTGGGAACGCTTCGACCGCGCCTGCGAAAAGGCCTACGCGCCTGCCGCACGCCAGTTCGCGGAAGCGTCGGCGCGGCGCAAGGAAGCGCGCCGCAAGCGCGACGAGTTCATCGCCATGGCCGAAATCCACGCCCCGACGCTGCTTGCCGAGCCGCGCGACTGGCGCGCGATCGAGCGGTGGATACGCGAAACCGAGCAAACCTGGCGTGACGGTGATCTCGGCAGCGTCGAACCGGGCACCTGGAAGACGTTGGACGCGCGGCTGAAGACCGTATTGGCGCCGTTGCGCGAAGTGCTGGCAGCGGTGCGCGGCGAGGCCAAGGCGGCGCGGCTGGCGCTGATCGCCGAAGCGACCGCATTCGCCGAGCGGGCAATGGAGCGCGACACGCCGGCGCAGCTGCGGGCCATCCAGGCGCGGTGGCAGGAGCGGGCCAAGGCGATGCCGCTGCCGCAACGCGACGAGCGGCCCCTGTGGGAAGCATTTCGTGCCGCCTGCGACGCCGTGTTCAGCGCGCGCGACAGCAAGCGCCGCGAAGACGACGATCGGAAACACGAGGGGCGTCGCGCGCAGGAGCAGATTTGCCGGGAGCTCGACGCGCTGGCACAAGTGCAGGACGGGGACGACGCGGCGATCCGGCGTTCGTTGCGCGGGCTCGTCGACCAATGGAAGAAGCCCTTGGGCAGCGACCCGGGTGCGGGCGCCCTCGAGGCCCGGTTCCGCAAGGCCCGCGCGGCGGTCGAGGATCTCCTGAGCGCGCGCGTGCGGTCGCGCGAAGCGGCGGTGTGGCAGGTCCTGGCGGCGAAGGAAAAGCTCTGCGAGAGCCTCGATCAGCGGGTGCTCGTCGCTGCCGGCGGCGACGCGACGCAAGCGCTGGAGGAGGAGGTCGCGCCGGCATGGGCGGCAGCAGGAACGCTGCCTGCGGACTGGGAGCGCAAGCTCCTCGCGCGCCGCGACGCGGCGTTGCAGGCGCTGGCCGACGCAGCGGCAGGGTCCGTTTACCGGGCGCGGATCAACGACGGTGCCGCCGCCAGGCGTGCGGCGATCGCCGAACTGGAGATGCTGGCGGAACTCGATAGTCCCGCCGAATTCCAGCCCCAGCGTCTGGCGCTGCAGGTACAGAGGCTCAAGGCCCGGTTCAGCGGCGGTGGCGCCGATGCTGGCGGCAAGGAGAACCTGCGCCTGCTCGAATGGTGCGCCCGACCGGGCGTGTGCGATGCCGTCGACCGGCGGCGGATCGAGGCCGTATTCGCCGCGGCGGCCAAGCGGCGTTGATGCCGCGGGATGTCGAAGGGGTTGCCCGAACGGTAGGACAGGCGCAGCCGACCGGTGGGCGGGATTCCACCAGTCGTTTGCGCGGGGGTCCCCGGGTCGCGTCCTGATGCTGCAGCAAGGAGGGGAACATGCCGGTACGCAAGCCGAAACCCACCGATCTCGAACCGGTGGAAACCGCGAGCCACGCGGCATTGGCGGCGTTGCAGCTGGAGCGCCTCAAGTGGACGCTGAACCGCGCCTATGTCCACGTGCCGCAGTACCGGCGCAAGTTCGATGCCGCCGGGGTGCATCCGGGCGAGGTCAAGTCACTCGCGGATCTTTCCCGGTTTCCCTTCACGACCAAGAAAGACCTGCGCGACAACTATCCGTTCGGCATGTTTGCCGTGCCGCGCGAGAGTGTCGTGCGCATTCACGCGTCATCGGGGAACACCGGCAAGCCGACCGTCGTCGGTTACACCAAAGCCGACCTCGACGTCTGGGCGACGGTGATGGCGCGCTCGATTCGCGCCGCCGGCGGACGTCCGGGCGACATCATTCACGTCGCCTATGGCTACGGTCTTTTCACCGGCGGGCTGGGGGTGCACTACGGCGCCGAGCGGATGGGCGCCACGGTCATCCCCATGTCGGAGGGAATGACCGCGCGCCAGGTGCAGCTCATCGGTGACTTCCGGCCGGACATCATCATTTCCACGCCGTCGTACATGCTCGCCATCGCCGAGGAGATGGAACGCCAGGGCATCGATCCGGCGAGCTGCTCGATCAAAGTGGGAATCTTCGGCGCCGAACCCTGGACGCCGGCGATGCGCGCGGCGATCGAGGGCAAGTTCGACATGGACGCCGTCGACCTCTACGGACTGTCCGAGATCATCGGTCCGGGCGTCGCGCAGGAATGCATCGAGACCAAGGACGGGCTCACGATCTGGGAAGACCACTTCTATCCGGAGATCATCGATCCGGCGTCCGGCGAACCCTTGCCCGACGGCGAGCGCGGCGAACTCGTGCTGACGTCGCTCACCAAGGAAGCGCTGCCGATGGTCCGGTTCCGCACGCGCGACCTGACCCGGCTGCTGCCGCCGACGGCGCGGGCGATGCGTCGCATCGAGAAGATCACCGGCCGCTCCGACGACATGCTGATCATTCGCGGCACCAACGTGTTCCCCACCCAGGTCGAGGACCTCATCCTCAAACAACCGGAGCTGGCGCCGCATTACCTGCTCGAGGTGACGCGCCCGTCAGCGCGGGACGAGCTGACGGTCCATGTCGAGATGGGGGCGGCGCTCGCGGACGGCAGCCAGGATTCGCGCTACAGCGCGGCGCGCCTGCTGGAGCGGAACATCGAGGGTTACATCGGCGTGCCGGCGACGGTGCGCCTCGCGCTGCCCGGCGGCATCGGGCGCAGCGTGGGGACGGCAAACCGCGTCCTCGACAAGCGGCCGCAGGCTTGACGAGTTTCACGCGAACAGTGCTTCGCGTCCGGGTCGGAGTGCCTATCGGCGCGGCAGCTGGCCGCCCAGCGCGGTCGTGAGTTCGTCGGCGATCGCATGAACGAGGCGGCCCAGCGCCTCCACGCGCGCGGGAACGAGCCGCGATGTCGGGCCCGCGAGCGAGATGGCGGCCCAGGGCTCGCCGTTCTCGTCCCAGAGGGCGCGCGCGATGCAGAACAGGCCCGCGGCGTGTTCCTCGTCGTCGATGGCGTAGCCGCGCTCGCGCGACGCCGCCAATTCGCGCGCCAGCGCCGCGCGTTCCGTCAGCGTCTTTGCCGTATGGCGGACGAGGCCGCGCCGGCCCAGCACCGCATCGATGGCGCTGGCATCCATCGCCGCCAGCATCGCCTTGCCGACACCGGAAGCATGCAGCGGCGCGCGTGCACCGAGTTTGATCGACATGCGCATCAACTCGCGGCACTGCACCTGCTCGACGAACACCGCCTCGCCGTTGTCGATGACGGCCAGGTTGGTCGTTTCGCCCGATTGCTCCATCAACCGCTTGAGGAACGGGTAGGCCTGCACCACCAGATTGCGATGATCGAGGAAGGCGGCGCCGACGCGGAACGCGCGCACGCCGACCAGCCACTCGCCTCCCGGCCCCTGCTGGACGTAGCCGGCCTCGGACAGCGTCGCCAGCAGGCGGTAGGCGGTCGGCGCCGGAGCGCGAGCCTGTCCGCGATCGCGGTCAGCGTTGCCCCGCCTTCAGTGGCGGCGAGCGCTTCCAGCACGGCGAGGCCGCGCGACAGCGCCTGGGTGTGGCCACCGCCGCTGCGCGTGGCCGGCGCGCGACGCGCCGGCTTGACGCGGGCGGGCGGCAGTGGTGGTGCGCGCGGTCTTGGGCGGGGGCGGCATGGCGTTTGCAGCCGAAAGCGAGGCGCCCATGTTAGCACCGACTGCAGGCAGTGAAAGTGATTTTCACAGCTACTGCGGGCGCCGCTGTTCGCGGGTAAACTGGCGCCTTTGATCCCACCCGCGGCGCTGCTGCGCGAATGACCGCGACCCGCCCATAGCCATGTCCCTCGACGCCCGCCGCATTGCCGAACGCTGCGACATCCTGGCTCGCTTTTCCGAGCATCCCGGGCATCTTGCCCGCGTCTTCCTCTCGCCCGCAGCAGCGCGACGCGACCGCGACTGGTGCGCGACGTGGATGCGCGAGGCGGGAATGGACCGTGCGCCTCGACGCGATCGGCAACGTGCGTCGGTCGCTACGAAGGCGAACGTCACGGGCTGCCCTGCCTGATGCTGGGCTCGCACCTGGACACCGTGCGCGACGCCGGCCGCTACGACGGCATGCTGGGCGTCGTCACCGCGATCGACTGTGTGGCGCCGACCGCCGGGCGCAATCGACGCCTGCCCTTCGCCATCGAGGTCGTCGGTTTTGCCGACGAGGAGGGCGTGCGCTTTGCGTCGACGCTGCTCGGCAGCCGCGCGCTGGCAGGCACCTTCGACGCTGCGGTGCTCGATCGGGTCGATGCGGACGGGATCACGATGCGCGACGCGCTGCGCGGCCTCGGGCTTCGATCCGGCGCGATAGCCGCGGGCGCGCGCCGGCGCGGAGGACCTCCTCGCCTACGTCGAGCTGCACATCGAGCAGGGCCCGGTGCTCGAAGCCGAGCAGCCTGCCGTCGGGCGTCGTCACCGCGATCAACGGCGGCAACCGCTTCGGCGTCGAGTTGCCGGCATGGCCGGTCACGCCGGCACGGTGCCGATGGGATTGCGCCACGACGCGCTGGCCGCCGCCGCCGAATGCGTGCTCGCGATCGAGCGGATCGCGGCCACGACTGCCGGAGGTCGTCGCCACCGTGGGCCGGATCGAGGCGCTGCCCGGCGCGATGAACGTGATTCCCGGCAAGGTCCGGTTTTCGCTGGATGCGCGCGCGCCGACCGACGACCAGCGACAGCGGCCGTGGCCGCGATGCAGGACAGCGTGCGCGGCGATCGCCGCGCCGCCGCAACATCGTCATGACGTTCGACGCCGCTGTGGGAAGCGAACACGGCGCCGCTGCGACCCCGACCTGCAGCGACAGCTTGCCGCGGCGATTGCACAGCGAGGGCGCAGCGCGTGCATCACCTGCCGTCGGGCGCCGGTCACGACGGCATGGCGATGGTCGACATCGCGCCCATCGGCATGCTTTTCGTGCGCTGCAAGGGCGGCATCAGCCACAACCCGGCCGAGGCGGTGACGGTGTCCGACATCGCCGCTGGCGCACGCGTGCTCGCACGGTTCGTCGCGTCGTTCACGCCGCCGCGCAATTGAAAGGTGTTCCCTTGAACGACGTGGCCCGTGACATTGCACGCGTGGCTCGGGTCGCATCGCGCCGCGAGGAACGCGTTCCTGGCCGAACTGGTCAAGGTAGCCTCCGACAATCCGCCGGGCGATTGCGCGCCGCATGCCGAGCGCACGGCGCTAGCTGCTGACGGCGATGGGCTTTGCGGTCGAGCGGCACCTTGTGCCGCACGACGCTGGTCGAGGCCAACGGCATGGAGAGCTGCATCAATCTGGTCGTGCGCCGTCGATTCGGGACCGGCAGCGGCCCGACCATCGCGTTGAACGCGCATGGCGACGTCGTGCCGCCGGGGACCGGCTGGACCACCGATCCCTATGGCGCCGAGATGCGCGACGGCGTCATGTACGGCCGCGGCGTCGCGGTATCGAAGTCCGACTTCGCCACCTACGCGTTCGCGCTGCGTCGCGCTGGACGACGCGGCGCCGGCGGGCGCGGGGTTCGAGGGCACCGTCGAACTGCACTTCACCTACGACGAGGAGGCGGGGGCGCGATCGGTCCGGCATGGCTGCTGAACGAAGGCCTGACCAGGCCCGATTTCGCGATCTCCGCCGGCTTTTCCTACGGCATCACGACCGCGCACAACGGCTGCCTGCATCTCGAGGTGGAGTGGCCGGCAAGTCGGGGCATGCGGCCGAGCCCGACAAGGGCATTGATGCGCTCGAAGCCGCGACCGGAATGCTCAGCGACCTCTATGCTTTGCGCAAATCCTATCCGCGACGAAATCGGCAGTCCCCGGGATCGGTTCGCCGACGCTGGTGGTCGGGCCTGATCGAAGGCGGCATCAACACCAACGTGGTGCCCGACCACGTGACGTTCCGCATCGACCGCCGGATCATTCCCGAGGAGGACCCGGCGGCTGCCGAAGCGCATGCTGACGCGCACGATTCATGACGCGGCGGCGAAGTGGCCCGGCGTCAGGGCTGAGCACCCGGCGCATCCTGCTGGCCTTGCCGTTCGTCCCCATACCGGGCAGGAGCGGCTGGTCGCGGCGATGAAACGGCGCGCGCGAGGTGTTCGGCGAGGACACTGCGCACCCACGGCGTGCCGATCTACACCGACGCTCGCCACTACACCGCGGCAGGCGTCCCACGGTGCTCTACGGCGCGGGGCCGCGCACCCTAGTCGAGGCCAACGGCCACCGTGCGGACGAGAAACTCGTGCTCGACGACCTGTTCACCAGGCGACCGAGGTCGTCGCGCTGGCGCTGGCGGAATTGCTGCTGCCGCCCGCGTCATCCTGAGAGCCCGCTGCGCCGGCGCGCCCGCCAGCGGCGCCAGGCAGCGCGCAGCAATCCCGGGATTCCGACCAGCAGGAGCGCGCCCCATACGGCCGCGACAACGTCGGAGCGTTGCAGCGGCGGGGGCAGGAGATCGCTGTCGCGCAGCGCGGCAGGAAAGGGTCTCGCCGGCACGGGAACGATCCTGAAATCGCGCGGGTCGCTCGGCAGGCGCGACCGGTATTCGGCCAGCGTCACCACCGGAGCGTCGCCCCAGGCGCGGCTCGATGGAATCTGCGGCACGCGCGCGAACAGCAGTGCGTCGAGGTCGCGTGCGAGCCATGTCTCCAGGCTGCCCTCCGGTTTCGCGGTGTCCACGAGCGCGAAGAGGCGGGTGACGATTTCCTCCAGCGCTGCCGCGGGGAACAACCGGACCGGGTCGGCGCTGGCGTAATCGCAGGCAAGTCCTGCCTTCGCCAGCGAGCGCTCGCGCACGACCAGCCAGGGAAAGGCCAGCGCCGCCAGCCAGGGCGCGTCGGCGGCGCGGCGCGCGAGCTTCATGCCGAGTGCGCAAAGCGTATCGACGCTGATGCTCGTGCAGTTGCTGTTCGGGTGGTAGTAGACAAGCTGGTGGCGATAGAACTGCTGGTAGACGCGCCCCAGCGCCGATTGCACGAGCTGCGCGGCTGCGGGGTCGGCCAGCACCGCCACCACGATTGCCGAGGGCCGATACCAGGCTTGCCCGGCGTTGAGGTCGCCGAGGTAGTTGTCGAGGGGCACCGGCGCCGCGATGATGCCTTTTTCGCTCTCGCTGTCGAGGGTGTAGAAGTCGCTGACCAGCCAGTCCCCGATCCCGCCATCGGTGCCGATGCGTCCGGTGGCGATCGCGAAATGCCCGCCGTGCGCTTCGTCGTCGTCCCCTTGCGCGCCGTTGACGATGAACGCGAGCACCGGCTTGCCGGCCATCGTCGCCGCCGGCTTGCGTTCCCACAGACGCCAGGCGGCGAAATCGCGGGTGGCGCCGCCCTGCGGCACTTCTCGCATCAGCGCGCGCAGCGCCAATGCAGGCGGGCGGTCATCCGGCAGCGGACGCAGCGGCAGGTCGGTCGCGAGGCGGAAGTCGCGCGGCCAGACGCTGCGGATGCTGAACCCGTCAGCGCTCAGATCGCCGCGCAGGTCGAGCCCGCGCGCAGCGAGGAAAGCGACCGATGCAGCATTCGCGTACGAACGGTTGAGCGGGATCGGAGCGACGAAACGCGCTTCCAGCACTCGTCCGTCGCAGGTGATCGACCCGCCATCGGAGTCGAGCGTGCAGTCGGCGAGCGCATCGGGGGCGGCGATCCAGACGAGCGGTGGAGCATCGACCGGCACCGCCCCGCGCAACCGCCCTTCCCAGCGCCGCAGATCCTCGAACACCGGCACGCCGCGACCAAAGCCCGCCGTCGGAACGCCTGGCTTCGGCACGGCGATGGTCTCGCTGCGAAAATACCAATACGCAGCCGGCGCTGTCGGAGTGGGGTCGCAATTTCCGCCGGCGACGCAAAAATCCGCTGCGCTGAAAAGTCCATACCACCTGCCTGCCGGGTCGGTTGTCGACACCGATGCGCCTTCAGTCGACGCTGATCGCCGGTTCGCCTGTCACCATCTCGCCGATGACCGCGGCGTGCGCAAAGCCGTCGGCGGCAAAGGCGGCCAGCACGCTCGGCACGGCCTCGGGCGCACATGCGACCAGCAGTCCTCCCGACGTCTGGGGGTCGGTGAGCAGCACCTGCGCGCCTGCCGGAAGCCGAGAATCCAGGCGGACCGACCCGCCATAACCGGCCCAGTTGCGCGCCGACGCGCCGGTGAAAATGCCGGCCGCCGCGAATTCGAGCGCCCCCGGGAGACGCGGCACGGCATCGAAAGCGAGGCGGGCGCCGACGTTCGAACCGCGGCAGATTTCGACGAGATGTCCGAGCAGTCCGAAACCGGTAACGTCGGTCAGCGCGTGCACGCCGGGCATTCCGCCCAGCGCGATGCCGGGCGTATTGAGCCGGGTCGTGCTGTCGATCATCAAAGCGTAGCCGGCGGCATCGAGCTGATCCTTCTTCAGCGCTGCGCTGTAGACGCCCACGCCGATGGGCTTGCCCAGGATCAGCTGGTCACCGACTCGTGCAGCGGCGTTGCGCTTGAGATGCGCCGGGTCGACGACGCCGATCGCCACCAGGCCGTAGATCGGCTCCACCGAGTCGATCGTATGCCCGCCGGCGACGGGGATGCCGGCCTTCGCGCACACCGCCTCGCCACCCTCGAGGATGCGGCGGATGGTTTCGACCGGGAGCTTGCCAATCGGCATCGCCACCAGCGCCAGCGCAAACAGCGGCGTGCCTCCCATCGCGTAGATGTCGGAGATCGCGTTGGTCGCGGCGATGGCGCCAAAGTCGAAGGGGTCGTCGACGATGGGCATGAAGAAATCGGTGGTGGCGACGATTGCCTGCCGGTCGTTGAGCTGGTACACCGCGGCATCGTCGGCGGTTTCGATCCCCACCAGCAACTGCGGCGGAATCATGCCGGCGCCTGTGCCGGCCAGGATGTCGCGCAGCACGCCTGGCGCGATCTTGCAGCCGCAGCCGCCGCCATGGCTGAAGCTGGTGAGACGCAGCGGAGTGGGGGCAGGAGCGGTCATCGGGGCCTCGATGGCATGGATAGACGGAAATGGGTTCGTAAAAGACAGGATTGTAGCGGCGCGCGCCGCTTTCGCGGCCGGCGCGCGTGGCGCCGGGGTTGCCCGCATCCGCGCGCGGCAGGCGGGGGCGATACTCTGTGCCGTCGTCGAAAAATCGGGCGAAACGTGATGCAGATCAAAGCGCTCCGCGGTGCGACGCTTTGCCGCGGCAGCCAGGCGGCGTAACATCCGTGCAGCGTGACGCGAGGCCGGTCGCTTGCGGGGCGCGTGTTATCGTGGGCGGATCAACTGAGGCGGGGTCAAATGTCGAATTTCGAAATCGTGGGGCGCGAGGACTACTCCGATGTCACGTACATGCTGGAGATCAGCCATCCGGTGATGGCCAAGGCCGCCAAGGCCGGCCAGTTCGTCATCGTGATGGAACACGAGCACGGAGAGCGGATTCCGCTGACGCTCGCCGATTTCGACGTCGAGAAGGGAACGATCACCCTGGTGATCCAGGCGGTCGGCAAGACGACGCGCGAGATGCAGCGCAATTGCCAGGTCGGAACGCACCTGTTCGCGGTCGTCGGTCCGATGGGAATTCCGAGCCACATAGGCACCCCGAAAAAGGTGCTGTGCGTCGGCGGCGGCCTCGGCGTCGCCCCGGTCTATCCGCAGGCCCGGGCCTACGCGCACGCTGGTGCCTACGTGATCGGCGTCGTCGGTTTCCGCAATCGCGGCGTGATGTTCTGGGAAGACAAGTTTCGCGCCGTCTGCAACGAGGTCATCGTCTGCACCGACGACGGCTCGGCCGGGATCAAGGGTCTGGTGACCAAAGGCATGGAGCAGGCGCTTGCCGCGCACGCCGACATCGACGAGGCGATCGCGATCGGCCCGCCGATCATGATGAAGGCCTGCGCGGAGGTGACGCGGCCCCGCCAGATCCGCACCATCGTGAGCTTGAACCCCGTGATGGTCGACGGCACCGGAATGTGCGGCGGCTGCCGGGTCAAGATCGGCGAGGGCATCAAGTTCGCGTGCGTCGACGGCCCCGACTTCAACGCCCACGAGGTCGATTTCGACGACCTGATGGCGCGCCTCGGGCGCTTCCGCCCGACCGAGAAGGAGGCGCTGAAGAAGTGGGAGGAAAGTTGTCGCATGGGCGGCGGCGCCGCCGAGTCCGGCGATCGCTACTGATCCGTCCCCAGCCACCGACCCGGCGCCCACTTTCCTCGAATTCGCGAGCACACCATGGCGAAAAAGAAAACCATCCGGACGATTCCGCAAGAGCGGACGCCGATGCCCGAGCAGGATCCATCGGTGCGCGCGCGCAACTTCAAGGAAGTCGCGTGCGGGTATACGCTCGAGAACGCGCTGCGGGAAGCCGAGCGTTGCCTGATGTGCGCCGACGAGCCCTGCATCCGCGGCTGCCCGGTCAGCATCGACATCCCGGCCTTCATCCAGAAGATATCGGAAAAGCACTATCACGGCGCCTACGACGTCATCACCGACACCAACCTGCTGCCGGCGGTCTGCGGACGCGTCTGCCCGCAGGAAAACCAGTGCGAGGGCGTCTGCACGGTGGGCGACACGCTCGAGCCCGTCGCGATCGGACGGCTGGAGCGTTTCATCGGCGACATGGCCATCCGCGAGGGTTGGGTCAACCTGCCCTACATCGAGAAGAGCGGCTTCAAGGTCGGCATCGTCGGCTCGGGCCCGGCAGGCATGGCCTGCGCGGCCGACATGGCCAAGGCCGGCTGCGAGGTCATCGTCTACGAAGCCTTCCACGAGCCGGGCGGCGTGCTGAAGTACGGCATTCCCGACTTCCGCCTGCCCAACGACGTCATCAACGTCGAGATCGACAAGCTGAAGCAGCTCGGCGTGCGCTTCGAGTGCAACACGCTGGTCGGGCGCCTGTTCACCATCGAGCAGATGATCACCGAGATGGGCTTCCACGCGGTCTTCATCGGCACCGGTGCCGGTTACCCGAGTTTCATGGGCATTCCCGGCGAATCGCTGAACGGCGTGTCGTCGGCGAACGAGCTGCTCACGCGCTGCAACCTGATGCGCGGCCGCGATTTCCCGAATTTCGACACGCCGATCCAGCCAGGCAGGCGGGTCGCGGTCATCGGTGCCGGCAACACCGCGATGGACGCGCTGCGCGTGTCGCTGCGCCTCGGGGCCGAAAAGGTGTACTGCGTCTATCGCCGCAGCAAGGCCGAGGCGCCGGCGCGGGCCGAGGAGATCCATCACGCGGGCGAGGAGGGCGTCGAGTTCCACTGGCTGACGAGTCCCGTCGAAGTGCTCGCCGACGACAAGAAGTGCGTGCGCGGCATGCGTTGCCTGAAGATGGAGTTGGGCGAACCCGATGCCTCGGGCCGCCGGCGTCCGGTGCCCGTGCCGGGCAGCGAGTTCGAATTCGAGTGCGACAGCGTGATCTACGCGATCGGGACCAACGCCAATCCGATCCTGGGGCAGACGGCGAAGCTCGCCCTCAACAAGCGCGGCTACATCGAGGCCGACGAGAATCTCGCGACTTCGATCGCCGGTGTCTACGCCGGCGGCGACATCGTGACCGGCGCGGCCACGGTGATCGAGGCGATGGGAGCGGGACGCAAGGCAGCGCGCGCGATGAAGGCGTTCCTGGGCTTGCGCGACACCGACGTGGTCTACGCGCCGGAACCGTCGCGGGGAGGCCGGCGGTTCGGCTTCGCGCCGGACGAACACGGCTACGCGCGGGTGCGCGTCGTCTGAAGACACACTGGGGCGGCAGGCGCGGGCCCGCTGGGGCTTGCCGTGCCAAACGAACGAACCTTACGAGGCTAGAGCGACCATGATTGAAAGTGCCACGTTGGCACCGGGCGCGACCCGTGCACCGACACTGCCCACCGAGCTGCGCTCCGGAGAGAAGCTGACCGAGCACATCGTCGAGGTGATCAGCGATTCCGGGGAGGGTGCCCAGCGTTGCGGTCAGGCGCTCGGCGCCATCGCGGCGAGGACCGGCAACGGCATCTGGACGACGGAGATCATTCCCGCCGAGATCCAGCCGCCGGCGCGCAGCATCGCGGGCGCTTCGGGCATCCGCATCCGGATCTGCACCAAGAGCGTCACCAACGGCGGCGACGAGACCGACCTCGTCGTTGCCTTCAACGAGCAGGTGCTGCTCGGCCGCGTCCGCGCCGGCGAACTCAAGCCCGGCGCGCAGATCCTGCTCGAGAGCATGTGGAGCGAGCATCGGGACCCGAAGATCGTCCAGTCGTATGTCGAGACGGTCGCCATGCTGAAGGAGGCCGGCTACCGCGTCTACGAGGTTCCGCTCGAACGCGAGTGCCGCGCGCTGGTCGCCGACCCGCGCAAGGGCAAGAACATGTTCGTGCTCGGGATGCTGTGCAACCTCTACAGCCTCGAACCGAAGCTGGGCCGCGAGCAGATCGCGCTTGCCTTCGGCAAGAAGGACCGGAAGGTCATCGAGGTCAACCAGGGGCTGCTCGACGCCGGCTACGCCTGGGCCGAGCGCAATCTGGACTTCAAGTATCACATTCCTGCCGTGCGCTCGACCGTGCCGCAGATCGTCGTCAACGGCAACACCGCGCTGGCGCTGGGCGTGCTCGCTTCCGGCATGGACATCTGCGCGATGTATCCGATCACGCCGGCGACTTCGGTGTCGCACTACCTGTCCGACGTGTTCGAGCGGGTGGGCGGCATCGTCCACCAGGCCGAAGACGAGATCGCCGCCTGCGCGTTCGCCATCGGCGCTTCCTACGCGGGCAAGTGCGCCGTCACCGTCACCTCCGGCCCCGGCTACTCGCTGAAGCAGGAAGGCATCGGCCTCGCCGTGATGGCGGAAATTCCGCTCGTCGTCGTCAACGTGCAGCGGGGCGGGCCGTCCACCGGCCAGCCGACCAAGATCGAGCAGGGCGACCTGCTGACGTCGATCTACGGCAGCCACGGCGACGCGCCCAAGGTGGTGATGGCGGTGTCCGGCATCGAGGACTGCTTCTACTCGATGATCACGGCGCGCAAGATCGCAGAAACCTTCAATACCGTCGTCGTCGTGCTGTCCGACGCCAGCCTTTCGACCGCGCAGCAGCCGTTTCCGCGGCCGCAGTTCGACGCCGACTGGCTCGCGCCGCCGCTCGACCAGACGCCGATCCCCGCGGGCATCAAGCCCTACGACTGGGATCCGCTGACCGGCATCGCGCGCCGCTTCGTGCCGGGTCAGCCGAACGGCATGCACACGCTGACCGGCCTTGCGCACGATCGCGCCAGCAAGGTGGCCTACGATCCGGAGATCAACGAGGAGGGGTTGCGCAACCGCAGCCTCAAGATCGCCGCGCTCCAGAAGACGCTCAAGACCCCGCCGGTGTTCGGCGACCCCAAGGGCGACCTGCTGATCGTCGGCTGGGGCAGCCTGAAGGGGGCGATCGAGGAAGCCGTCGAGCGGCTGCGCGCGGAGGGGCTCAAGGTGTCTTCGCTGCACCTGACCTTCATCCAGCCGATGCCCTCGGGCATCCGCGAGATCCTGAAGCGCTTCAAGCAGGTGATGACGATCGAGGCCAACTGGGCCGACCGCGTCGACGACGAACTGATCGACGAGGACAACCGGCGCTACGCGGCGTTGGCGATGATGCTGCGCGCGCGCTTCCTCGTCGACGTCGACTGCTGGACGGAGTCGCGCGGCCAGCCGATCAAGCCCTCCCAAATCGTGCGCGTCGTGCGCGAAAAACTTGCCTCGCCGCGGGCCTAGCCGGAGAACGACCATGAACATGCCCGTCAGCCAGTGCCTGATCAAGCTGCACGAGTCGCACCACAGTCTCGAGGACTACCAGGGCGGCGTGCCGCGCTGGTGCACCGGTTGCGGCGACAACGCGATACTGGCCGCGGTGCAGAGGCTGTGCCGCGACGAGAATCTCGCGCCCGAGCGCACGGTCTTCGTGTCGGGGATCGGCTGCTCGTCCCGCTTTCCGCATTACATGAAGACCTACGGCTTCCACGGCATTCACGGCCGTGCGTTTCCGATCGCGCGAAGGCGTCAAGATGGCGCGCCCCGATCTCGCGGTGTTCGTCAACACCGGCGACGGCGACTGCTGCAGCATCGGCGCCGCGCACTGGATCCACGCGATCCGCTACAACATGAACATGACGACGATCCTGCACGACAACCACGTCTACGGGCTCACCAAGAAGCAGATGTCGCCGACGTCGCCGCGCGGCCTGAAGAGCAACACGTCGCCGCGCGGCTCGCAGCTCGAGGCGATGAATCCGCTGTCGGTCACGCTCGGCGTGACCAACGCGTCCTTCGTCGCGCAGGCGGTCGACTGGATTCCCGAGTTGCTGTACGACGTCATTCGCCAGGCGTACCACCACCGCGGCTTCTCGTTCGTGCGCATCATCCAGCGCTGTCCGGAATTCCTGCCCAAGATGTTCGAGCCGTTTCTGAACGACCCGGGCCGGACCCTGCTGCTTTCGCATCCCAACGGCCTGACGATCTCGCCGGAGTTGTCGCGCACCTACAAGAACCAGATCGAACACGATCCTTCGAACATCGACCGGGCCCGCGAGATCGCGTCGTGCGAGGATCCGATCCCGGTCGGGATCATCTACCACAATCCCGCAGTGCCTTGTTATGACGACCTGCACGCCGTGGGAGCGCTCCGCACCTCCGAGCAGGTCCGGGCGGGGCTGGAGAGCGAACTCGACAAAGTCACCGTATGGCCGCAGGACGACACGCCAGCCCGCCAGGTGGCATGATCTCCGCCCGTCTCGAACCCAATCACTAGAGCACCACTAGCCGCTATGGACATGGCCGCCCGACATCACGAGCAACGACTGTTCTTCTCGACGGGGAGGCGGCTTGGCGAGGGCGTCGACACGATTGACGGTCTCGCCTTGCGCCCCGCCCTTTTGGCGCGCTATCGCGACCTCACGCGTCTGCGCTACGACTTTCCGCTCGTTCTGGTCGACACCGGCCCCGGCGCGGGTGCCGTGCGCTCGCTGTCGTCGGTCGTCGACGAGATCCTGCAGGATCTCGCGCCGCAGGGCATCGACGGCGAGCGCCTGCGCAAGCACGTGCTGCGGCTGGAGCGGGAGGTCCGCGTCGTCTCCGGCGGCGGCGCTTCCGGACGGCTGTCCGAATTCTGGGCCGAGGCGGCGCCGCGGCTCGCCGCGCCGGGCGACGCTTCCGCCGAGTTGGTGCTGAAACATCTCGCGGACAAGCTCCAGGTCGACGGCGAGGTCGTGGACTGCAACCGGGCGATGCCCGCGCGCGTGGTGACCCACGCGTGGCAGGCCTCGCAGCAGCGCAAGGGCAAGGCGTTCCGGACCACGGTCAATGGATTGGTGGTCAAGCTCTCCGATATCCTGCGCGCTGCGTTCATCCACTCGAAGGCAGGACAGCACGCCGACGCGCTGCAAGCCTCGCTGGGCGGCAATCACCGCGACGCCTTCGATTTTGGCGTGATGTCCAAGCTGGTCGCCCGCAATGCGCCCAAGGACGAGTTGCCGGCCGCCCGGCGCCAGCGCATCGAGCGCGCGCTCGCCGTCCTGAAGGCGCAGCCGTTCTATCCGGATCCGCGCCTGGCCGATCGGCCCGACGCTCCGGCGTGCTACGGGTTTCGCTACGACAACTGCGCTGCCGCCGCCGCCGCGTACCGCGAGCGCCTGCCCAGGCTGGTCGAGGTCGTGAAGGCGATCGCCATCGCTGAGCTCGAAGCCGACGGCGCCTATGTCGAGGCCGATCACGATCCGTTCTTCGCCCATTTCGACGAAAAGGCGCTGTCGACCGAGGACATCGCGCAGTTCCCCGACTACCTGGTGTGCATCCCGCCGGACCAAGCCGACGCGCCGGCAAACGCCGGGTTGATGGACCTGCTGTCCTCCGGCCTGCCGGTCAAGGTGCTCACCGAAGCGACCGACCTGCTCGAGGAGGCGGCCGTGGGCACGGGTCACTTCGCCTTCGGCGTGCGCAGCGTGCGCCTCGCGAACACCGCCACCGCACTGGGCGGGGTTTTCGTGGTGCAGGCCGCGGGGTCGAACCTCTACGCGTTGCGCGAGCGGCTGGGCAAGGCCTTCGCGCATCGGGGTGCGGCGCTGGTCAGCGTCTACGCCGGTGCCGGCGCGGTGGGCGACCTGCCGCCCTACCTCACCGCAGCGGCAGCCATGGAATCGCGCGCCTTTCCGGCCTTCACCTACGATCCCTACGCCGGGGAAAACCAGGCGGCTCGCTTCTCGCTGGAGGACAATCCGCAGCCCGAGGCCGACTGGCCGGTCGCTCCGTTCGAATATGCCGACGAGAGTCTGCAGCGGGTGGTCGAGGAAACGCCGTTCACCGTTGCCGATTTCGTGCTCGGCGACGCGCGCTACGCGGGCCACTTTGCCCGCGTTCCGCGCGAGCGCTGGAACGGGGCGATGATACCGGCCGACGAGTGGCTCGCGCGCGATGCGAAGAGCGCCGGCGACGCCATTCCCTACGTGCTCGCCGTCGATGCCGACGACGTGTTGCAGCGGGTCATCGTCGATGCACGGCTGATGCAGGCGGTCGCCCGGAGCCGGACCTTCTGGCACCGGTTGCAGGAGCAGGGGGGCATCCACAACTCGCACGCCGAGATCCTGCTCGCGCGCGAGCAGGCAAAGTGGGAACAGGCGAAGGCAAAGGAACTCGACCTGCTCAAGGCCTCCGGTGCACCGGGCAAACCGGGCGAGGGGGGCACGATCCCGGCCGGTGCGGCGGACGCTTCATCGCCGACCGCTGCGGCCGTTGCCGAGGCCGCCCCGGCTGCCGAGCCCGAACGCAATCCGGACGTGGCGTGGATCGACACCGCACGCTGTCCCAGTTGCGACGAGTGCCAGACCATCAACAACAAGGTGTTCGTCTACAACGAAAACAAGCAGGCGTACATCACCGACGTCAAGCTCGGCACCTACCGTCAGCTGGTCGAGGCGGCCGAGAGCTGCCAGGTGTCGATCATCCACCCGGGCAAGCCGTGGAATCCGAACGAGCCCGGACTGGAGGAGCTCGTGGCTCGCGCCGAACCCTTCCAATAGCCGGATCGTTTCAATGCTGCCGGTGCCCCCGGCCGGTGTTCCGGCGGGCGGGCAGCCGTGGCGCGCCAGACGCCCCGCCACGCGGGGCAGGTAACCGCGATCGGAGCAAGGATTTGGCACCGGCGCGGATGGCTTTCCTCCTGGAGCGGGCTGGCGTAGCATCGGCCATGCCTCGCCTGCCCCGCGCTGTTCCAGCCCGCATCGCACGAGCGCGCACGCCAAACAGCAACGTGGACCGCAAGCGCCACTGGAGATGAGTGTCTTGAAGCCAACGAACATCGCGCAACCCGACTATTTCCACAAGGTCGTCGATTGCCAGTGGGCCTGCCCGGCCCATACGCCGGTTCCCGAGTACATACGACTGATCGCCGCCGGCCGCTACGGCGACGCGTATCTCGTCAACTGGAAATCGAACGTGTTTCCCGGCATTCTCGGCCGCACCTGCGATCGCCCCTGCGAGCCCGCCTGCCGCCGCGTGCGCGTCGAGCAGGGCGGCGACAAGAAGGCCAAGCCCGAGCCGGTGGCGATCTGCCGGTTGAAGCGCGTTGCCGCCGACTACAAGGAGGACATTCGCGACCGCTTGCCGCCGCCGCCCGCCAAGCGCAATGGCAAGCGCGTGGTGCTGGTGGGCGCCGGGCCCGCGTCGCTGACCGTCGCGCGGGATCTGGCGCCGCTGGGCTACCACTGCGTGGTGATCGAGCGCGATGCGAAGGCGGGCGGCATGATGCGCTCGCAGATCCCCAAGTTCCGGTTGCCCGACACGGTGATCGACGAGGAGGTCGGCTACGTATTCGACCGCGGTGTCGAGTTCCGCCCCAACACGCCGATCGACAGCATGGCCGCGTTGCTGGCGGGCACCGGCGACGACGCGTTCGACGCGGTGTTCGTGGGCACCGGCGCGCCGCGCGGTCGCGACGTCGACGTGCCCGGGCGCATCGAGGCGGCGGCGCACATCCACATCGGCATCGACTGGCTGGCCAACGTCTCCTTCGGCCACGTGACGTCGGTCGGCAAGCGTGTCGTCGTGCTGGGGGGCGGAAACACCGCGATGGACTGTTGCCGGTCCGCGCGGCGGCTCGGCGGCCGGGAAGTCTGCGTCGTCGTCCGCTCGGGCTTCGACCAGATGAAAGCGTCTCCCTGGGAAAAGGAGGACGCCATGCACGAGGGGATCCCGATCCACAACTACCTCGTGCCCAAGGCGATCACCCACGATGCGGGCAAGCTGACCGGCGTGACCTTCGAGAAGGTCGCGCCCAAGTACGACGACCGTGGCCGGCGCGAACTCATCCCGACCGGCGAGCCGGACGTCCATTTTCCGTGCGACGACGTGCTGGTCGCGATCGGGCAGGAGAACGCCTTTCCGTGGATCGAGCGCGATCTCTCCATCGACTTCGACGGCTGGGGCCTGCCCGTCGTCGACAAGGTCACGATGGCATCGACTCGCGCCGGCGTGTTCTTCGGCGGCGACGCCGCGTTCGGACCCAGGAACATCATCTGGGCGGTCGCGCACGGCCACGCGGCCGCGATCTCGATCGACCTCCACCTGCGCGGCCAGGACCTCGCGAAGCGACCGCCGGCGACCGTCAATCTGGTGTCGCAGAAGATGGGCATCCACGAGTGGAGCTACGACAACGCGGTCAACCCTGAAAAGCGCCACCGCGTCCCGCTCAAGGACACGGTGATCGCGCTGAAGGACATCCGGGTCGAGGTCGAGCTGGGCTTCGACGCCAAGATCGCCTACGCCGAAACACAGCGCTGCCTCAATTGCGACGTGCAGACCGTCTTCACCGAGAAGCTGTGCATCGAGTGTGACGCCTGCGTCGACATCTGTCCGATGGACTGCATCACCTTCACGCAGAACGGCGACGAGCCGGAGCTCCGATCGCGGCTGCGCGCGCCGGCGCACAACCTCGCGCAGGATCTCTACGTCTCGGCGCCGCTCAACACCGGCCGCATCGTGGTCAAGGACGAGGACGTCTGCCTGCATTGCGGTCTGTGCGCCGAGCGCTGTCCGACCGGGGCGTGGGACATGAGGAAGTCGTTGCTCGAGCTCCTGCACGCCGGGGAGAGATCCCGCGTTCGCCCGCCTTCCCAACACGTTCGCGCGGCGGCTGCCGTAGCCGCCGCGGAGTAGCACCATGCCCACGATCAACCGCGTCAACGATTTCGTCGTCAAGTTCGCCAACGTCAACGGCTCCGGCTCGGCGTCGGCGAACGGGCTTTTCGCCAAGACGATCCTGCGCATGGGCGTGCCGGTGGCGGCGCGCAATATCTTTCCGTCGAACATTCAGGGCATGCCCACCTGGTTCGAGGTCCGTGTCACCGAGGCGGGCTGGCGCGGCCGTCGCGGCGGCGTCGAGCTGATGGTCGCGATGAATCCCGAGACGTGGACCGCGGATCTGTCCGAAGTCGAGCCGGGCGGCTACGTCTTCTACGATTCGACCAAGGGCCTGCCGCGAATGCAGCTGCGCGACGACGTCACGCTGCTCGGCGTGCCGTTGACGCAGATGTGCCAGGAGGCGTTTTCGGACATCCGCCAGCGGCAGCTGTTCAAGAACGTCATGTACGTCGGCGCGCTTGCGGCGCTGCTCGGCATCGATCCCGCAGTCGCCGACGGCCTGCTGGCAGTGCAGTTCCGCGGCGAGAAGAAGGCGCCGCTGCTCGACGCCAACCGCCGCGCGTTCCGCGCGGGCTACGACTACGCCAGGGAACACCTGCCCGCGATCGGCTTGTCGGTGCGGCGCAGCGACAAGGTCGGCGAGCGCATCTTCATCGACGGCAACGCTGCGGCCGGCCTGGGCGCCGTGTACGGCGGCGCGACGGTCTGCGCCTGGTATCCGATCACGCCGTCGACGTCGCTGCCCGAGGCGTTTGCGCGCGCCTGCAAGCGCTTTCGCACCGATCCGGCGACCGGCAAGGGCAAGTATGCCTTTGTCCAGGCCGAAGACGAGCTTGCCTCGATCGGCATGGTCGTCGGAGCGGGCTGGAATGGCGCGCGCACTTTCACCGCGACCTCCGGTCCGGGCGTGTCGCTGATGCAGGAGTTTCTCGGGCTTGCCTATTTCGCCGAAATTCCGGTCGTGCTCTTCGACGTCCAGCGCGGCAGCCCTTCGACCGGCATGCCGACCAAGACGCAGCAATGCGATCTCACGCTGGCCGCCTATGCGTCGCACGGCGACACCAAGCACGTCCTGCTGTTTCCGCAGGATCCGACCGAGTGCTTCGCGATGGGCGCGCAGGCCTTCGATCTTGCCGACCGGTTGCAGACGCCGATCTTCGTCATGCTCGACCTCGACATCGGCATGCAGGAGTGGCTGACCGCGCCGTTCGTGTGGGACGACAGCAAGCGGATGGACCGCGGCAAGCTGATGACCCACTACGACCTCGAGGCGGGGAAGGAGTTCGGCCGTTACCTCGACGTCGATGGCGACGGCATTTCCTACCGCACGTGGCCGGGCACGCATCCGAAGCGCGGCGCGTTCTTCACCCGCGGGACGTCGAAAGACCGCTACGCGCGCTACACCGAGGACGGCCCGACCTACGTCGACAACATGCAGCGCCTGCTGCGCAAGTTCGAGACCGCCAAGTCCTACGTCCCCGCGCCGCTGATCGAACCCGCGGCGCAGCCGACGCGCGCCGGCGTCATCTGGTACGGATCCACCGGCGCCCCGATGGACGAGTCGCTCGTCCAGCTCGAGCAGCAAGGCATCCACCTCGACCGCATGCGCATCCGGGCCTTCCCGTTTGCCGACGAGGTTGCGGAGTTCATCCACGCCCACGAACAGGTGTTCGTCGCCGAGCAGAATCGCGACGGGCAGCTGCGCATGCTGCTGATCAACGAGTGCGCGATCAATCCCGAGAAGCTGATCCCGATCCTGCACTACGACGGCAACCCGCTGACCGCGCGCATGCTGACCCGCGACATCGCGGAAAGGGCCGCGCTGATGAACGTGACGCCGCTGCGACAGCGCGTCGGCGCGGACGGCCTGCCGCAGCGCGGCGCCGCGGATTGAGCGGCAAGTCGCCACCGGATTTCATCTGATCCCTGATCCCTGTTCCCGGATACCTGGAAATGACCTATCTCGCCAAACCCAAGTTGCACCACCCGGACCTGCCCAAGAACGCGCTCGGCTTCACCCGCCGCGACTACGAGGGACCGGTCTCGACGTTGTGCGCGGGCTGCGGACACGACTCGATCTCGGCCGCCATCATCCAGGCGTTCTGGCAACTGGCGATCGAGCCGCACAAGGTGGCCAAGCTGTCGGGCATCGGCTGCTCGTCCAAGACGCCGACGTATTTTCTCGGGCAATCGCACGGCTTCAACAGCGTGCACGGCAGGATGCCGTCGGTGCTGACGGGCGCCAATCTCGCCAACCGCGACCTCATCTACCTCGGAGTTTCCGGCGACGGCGACTCGGCGTCGATTGGCCTGGGTCAGTTCGCCCACAGCATGCGCCGCGGCGTCAACATGGTGTACATCGTCGAGAACAACGGCGTCTACGGGCTCACCAAGGGTCAGTTTTCGGCGACCGCCGACAGGGGTTCGAAGGCCAAGGCGGGGCCCGTGAACAACGACGAGCCGATCGACCTCGTGCAACTGGCGCTGCAGCTGGGCGCGAGCTTCGTCGCGCGGAGTTTCTCCGGCGACAAGGAGCAGCTCGTGCCGCTGATCGAGGCGGCGGTGCGGCACAAGGGCGCGGCGTTCATCGACGTCGTGAGCCCCTGCGTCACGTTCAATAACCACAGCGGTTCGACCAAGAGCTACGACTACGTGCGAGCGCACAACGAAGCGGTCAACATGCTCGACGTGATCCTGCGCCGGGATCCGATCGCGGCCGATTATCCGCCGGGCAGCGTGCAGGAGGTGATGCTGCACGACGGCGGCCTCATCCGGTTGCGCAAGCTGCACGCCGACTACGATCCGACCGACAAGCTGGGCGCCATCAACTACCTGCACCAGCGCCACGCGCTGGGCGAGGTCGTGACGGGGCTGCTGTACACGCGGCCGGACGCTTCGGATCTGCACGATTCGCAGAACACCGTCGAGCGCCCGCTCAATTCGCTTTCCGACGTGGACCTCATTCCGGGAAGCAAGGCGCTCGCCGAATACAACGCCGCGCTGCGCTGACGTCCCGTTCGGTGTTGCAAGGAGGCACGCGCCTGCTGCGCGCGGTCAGGCGCCCGCGCGGCTCGAAGGATGAGGATGGACCGCCCGCCAGTGGCGTGCAATGTCGATGCGCCGCGCCACCCAGACAGCCTCGTGGCGCTGCACGTAGTCGAGAAAGCGCGCCAGGGCGGCGAAACGGGCCGGGCGTCCGATCAGCCGGCAGTGCAGTCCGATCGAGAGCATTTTTGGCGCATCGAGCCCTGCCGGATCGCCCTCGGCGTAGAGCACGTCGAACGCGTCCTTGAGAAACGCATAGAACTGCTCACCGCTGTTGAAGCCCTGCGCGGTCGCGAAACGCATGTCGTTGGTGTCGAGGGCGTAGGGGACGACGAGATGCGGTTGCAGGCCGTCGCGGGTGGCGACCTCGACCCAATAGGGCAGGTCGTCGGCGTAGGAATCCGCGTCGTAGGCGAACCCGCCGTGCTCGACCACGAGGCGTCGCGTCGCCGGGCTGTCGCGTCCGGTGTACCAGCCTTCCGGCGCGCGGCCCGTCAATCGGCGCAGCGTTTCCACCGCCAGCGCCACGTGTTCGCGCTCGGTCGCCTCGTCGATCGCCTGGTAGCTGATCCAGCGCCAGCCGTGGCTCGCGATCTCGTGCCCGTCCTGCAGCAGGGTGTCGACGACGGCCGGGTGCCGCGCCAGGGCCATCGCGACCCCGAACACCGTCAGCGGAAGGCGCCGCTCGCGGAACAGCCGCAGCACGCGCCACACGCCGGCGCGCGATCCGTACTCGTACAGCGACTCCATGCTCATGTGCCGCTGCGGGAACGCGGGTGCGGCGACGATCTCGGACAGGAAAGTCTCCGCCGCGGCATCGCCATGCAGAACGCAGTTCTCCGCCCCCTCCTCGTAGTTGAGGACGAACTGCAGCGCCAGGCGCGCACCGCCCGGCCAGCGCGGATGCGGCGGCGATGCGCCATGACCGACGAGGTCGCGGGGGTAGGGTTGGGCGAACGGTGTCGAGGGCATGGCGGTAGCGTCAAAGAGCGCGATGGGCGGTCTCGCGCGGTCGAACGGCAGCATACCTTGGCGGGCGGGCGCCGCCAAACGGACTGCTCACTGCCCGAACTCGGCGCGCGGCGGCGGATGCTATGCTATTGGCATGACCATGGTCTCATTCCGGCGCCGGAATGGCGCGGTTGCGGGTGCGGGGCGCGTTGCGGCCTTGGCGCTCGTTGCCGGCTTGCTGGTGGCAGGATCGCCACCCGCGGCCGCCGAAGTCGGCGACCCGCCGGACTACCAATTCCTGCGCGCGGCGAGTTCGTCGCCCGCAGCGATAGACCGTCCGCTGCCCAAGTACCGGTTCCTGTTCGGCGAACCGGCCAAGTGGCAGCAACCCCTGCGTTGGCGCTACAACCACAGCGCGGCGCCAGCGGCGCTCGCCGGCGACAAGACCGCGGTCCTGCGGGAGGTGCAGGCGACGCTCGATCAGTGGACGGGGGTCTGCGGAATCCGGCACGTGTACGACGGCGAGACGGCAACGCCGCCGAATCGCCGCTTCAACGATCCGACGCTGGGCGAGCAGCCCGATGGCGAGAATGTCGTCGGCTGGGGTTCGCTTCCGGGCGGCACTGCGGGGCTGACGTACGCGTGGTATCGAACGCAGCCGGACGGCAGTCGAGCGTTCATCGATGCGGACATCGTCCTGTCGCCGGTTTTCGCGACCAGCGCCGCGCAGATCATTCGCTCGATGTCGCACGAGTGGGGACACGCGCTCGGACTTGCCCATTCGGAGGCTTTCGACGCACTGATGTCGGGCCCGCCGGAAACCGCGTACAACATGCTGGTGAGCCCGGCGGACGACGATGTCCGCGGCTGCCGCTGCCTGTACGGCCCGGCGGCGGTGCAAGCCGCGGGTTACAGCTGTTCGCTGCCGAAAACACTCTCCCTTGGTGATGTGCCGGTCGGGGTGCCGACGACGCGCACGCTTGCGTTCGCCAACGATGGCAATGCCCCGCTCGCGATCCTTGCGATCGCCGGCGCGACGGCCGAACTGTCGGTGGCCGGCTGCGCCTCGGGGTCGTCGCTTGCACCGGGCGACTCGTGCGCGCTGCAAATCACCGCGCGCTTCGCCGTGACGGGGGCCAGGGCCGTCCTGCTCGAGGTCACGGCGAGCGACGGGCGCTACCTGCTGCCGGTGGTCGCCAACGCGGTGGCCGGAAGCGGTGCGGGCGCGACGGTCGACGTCATCGAATATTACCGCGCCGACATCGACCACTATTTCATGACTTCGCTCGCCGCCGAACTCGCCGCGCTCGACTCCGGCCAGTTCAAGGGGTGGTCGCGCACCGGAGGGTCATTCAGGGCGCACGGGTCGGCGCAGGCGCACACGTCCCCGGTGTGTCGCTTTTACCTGCCGCCAGCCTACGGCGATTCGCATTTCTACGGCCGCGATCCGCAGGAGTGCGCGGCGGCGCGCGCGGCCAATCCCGGCTTCACGTTCGAGGCACCGGACGTGATGCATCTCACCCTGCCGGTGGGCGGCGTGTGCCCGAATGCGAGCGTGCCGGTGTACCGGGTGTTCAATGCCCGCGTCGACACCAACCATCGCTACACGACCGATCGGGCGCTGCGCGAGGTGATGGTGGCTCGCGGCTGGGTGGCCGAGGGAGAGGGCGCCGATATCGTGACCATGTGCGCGCCGCAGTGACGCCGTGCGTTGCCGCAGCGCGATTCGAGGACGTTCAGAAGAGCGATTCCTGCTCGGGATCCTGCGGCGGCGGGGTCGGGGCTGCCGGCTCGCTGGCCACATGCGCCGCCGCCACCGGTTTGATCAGCGTCGGGTCGTCGTTGCGTACCGAGTTGACGCGGGTGGATACCGGATACCAGGCCATGGCATCGGCGGGATAGGGCGCCAGCAGATCCTCGCCGACCGGGTGCGCGGGGTCGAGCCAGCACGCATAGTTTTCGGGGGCGACGATCACCGGCATCCGGTCGTGCAGGCTGCGCATCAGGCTGTTCGCCTCGGTCGTGACGATCGTGCAGCTGTCCAGCACCTCGCCGGCTTCACTCAGCCAGCGCTCGTACAGCCCGGCGAACCCGAACAGCGCGCCGTTCTTCATGCCTATGTGCAGGGGTTCCTTGTGCGGATGCGGGATGGCGACGTCGCGCCATTCGTAGAACCCATCGGCCGGAAGCAGGCAGCGGTGGCGCCGGAATGCCAGCTTGAACGAGATCTTTTCGGCCACCGTCTCGGCGCGGGCATTGATCATCTTGGCGCCTATCGACGGATCCTTCGCCCAACGCGGAACCAGCCCCCAGCGCATGCGGACGAGTTCCCGCCGCCCGTCGTTGCCAATCCTGACTACCGGCACTTCGGTCATCGGGGCGATGTTGTACCGGGCGTGGACGTCGGGGGGGTGGGCGAGCCCGAACGCCAGCGCGATCGCCGCGGGATGGCTGTGCAACTCGTAGCGCCCGCACATCGTCAGCGGACCCGGGTTATGGCCGACGGCTACCCAGGCCGCTTCCACCATGGCCGCACGCAGCTCACGTCGTCCTTGCTTGGTGATACCGCCTGTGTTGTGCGTCTCACCCGAGGCGTGGACCTGAGCTCCCAAGCCAGCATAGCCGACCAACTGGTTAGGATGCTCAAAGCGGCTGATATCGCCGATGGCGCCCAGCAGCGTCATGGCCGTTAAGCAGTTCCGTCACCGCTCTGTTGAATCAGGTAGGGCGCCTGGCTCGCACCAGGGTTCGGAGGTGCTCTGCCGACAGAGAGGGCACTCCACCTCCGTCCATGAGCGGCGCGACCTGATCCAGCATCCGCAAATCCTGGCTGACGAGCAACCGCTCCGGTGCCGTCAGCTGCAAGCGCTTCCCACCAGCCGTGTTGTTCAGGTGCAAATAGGTCGCCCCGGCGGGTGGCAGCCAGTTGTGACGCCTGCAGCACGCCCTGGAGCCGGTTGCGCGCCTGGTGCGCTGCCGATCCAGCGTTGCCGTTGGCCACCAACATACGTAAGGCGGGCACCGGTTCGGGCGGCACCCAAACCGTGGGCAGGAGTCCCGTCGGCCAACAATTTGGCCAGCTTGACGTTGTCGTGGGCGTCGGTCTTGACCGGGGCCGAACCGATCCACTTCACCAACAGGGATTGGCCACGAACACCGTTGCTCCGGCGCCGTTAGTTGGTCGTACACATGCCAGGCGTTCCGCTGGCCTCGATTACCACACATCGCTCGGCACGAACGCTTCTGATACCAGCTCCGAACTGCTCCAGGGTGAGTTTCCTGGGCCGTAGCACCACTTGTTGATGCTCTATTGACCGCACCCGGCCATGACATACGTTTGTGCATGTCCACGCCAATGAAACGCGCGGACTGGACTGTATGCACTGTAGCCATGGCACCTCCTCTTGTTGCCTGATACTCAACCAGGTCTTCAGCGCATTCTTCTGGGCTAATGGCTTCATGCACAGATTCGGGCTTGCCTTTGCCCTGCCGGCCTCCCAGTTGAGCGATTCGAGGGGCGGTCAAACATTTCATCGGGCTCATTTGCGTCCCACCACCCTGTACGACCTGCCCAAACGCCATGCGCCTCCCGTGCGTGCCCACTCTCTTCACATCGGCTCGCATCGCGCTTCCGACGCCACGATACAACTACATACTGACATTTTAGATTCGGGGCTGGGCGGGGCCGTTTGCAGGTGGCGGGCACAAGGTCCGGCGATGGGGGGATCGCGGTTATGGGCGGCTTGGTTGCGCCGGACCTTGTGCCCCTACGCTGCGTGCGTGCCCCGAATATGAAATGTTAGGATGGAGTTGTCATCGTGGCGACGAGCGCGAAGCTGACAGATGTTGAGTCGGCGGGGACGCTGTCGAGGCGCATGGCGTTTGGGCAGGTCGTTACTGGGTGTTGGGACGCAATGCGAGCCCGTTGAAATGTTTGACCGCCCGCTCGAATCACTCAACTGGGATGCCCACGGCAAGGGCAAGCCCGAATCTGTGCATGAAGCCATTCGCCCAGAAGCATGCGCTGATGACCATGCTGGTTGTCAGGCAACAACAGGAGGTATCCATGACTTCATCATCCAGTCAGCCCACGCGCTTCATTGCGCTGGACGTACACAAACAGTATATCATGGCCGGGGCGATCGATGGGCAGCAACAAGTGGTGCTACGGCCACGCAAGCTCACCCTGGACCAGTACGACAGTGGTATCGGGAGCAGATCTAGCCAGACGATGTGGTGGTGATCGAGGCCACGGGAGCGCCTGGCATCTGTACGACCAACTGACGGCGCTGCGGCGCCACGGTAGTGGTGGCCAATCCGCTGTTGGTGAAATGGATCGGCTCGGCCCCGGTCAAGACCGACACCCACGACACGCTCAAGCTGGCGCATTTGTTGGCGACGGGACTGCTGCCCACGGTGTGGGTGCCGCCCGAACCAGTGCGCGCCCTACGCATGTTGGTGGCCAACGGCAACGCTTGATCCGGCAGCGCACGCGAGCACGCAACCGGCTGCAGAGCGTACTGCAACGTCACAATTGGCTGCCGCCCGCGGGCACTGTTCGGTCCTGAGCAGCGCAGCTGGTGGGAAGCCTTGACCCTGACGGCACCGGAGCAGTTGTTGGTCAGCCAAGACTTGCGGTGCTGGACCAAGTCGCGCCACTGCTGGCGGAGGTGGATGCCCTGCTCTATCAGCAGAGCACGTCCGAACCCTGGTGCGACCAGGTGCCCTACCTGCTGCAACAGAGCGGTGTTGGCACCATCACGGCCATGACGCTGCTGGCCGCCATCGGCGACATCAGCCGCTTCGAGCATCCCAACCAACTCGTGGGCTATGCGGGTCTGGGCGTAGCATCCATGACTCAGGCGAGACGCATCACACCGGCGGCATCACCAAACAAGGACGGCGCGAACTGCGTACGGCCATGGTGGAAGCCGCCTGGGCGCCGTGGCCCACAACGCTCATTGGCAGGCCAAGTTCGCCGCTATTGCGCGCCGCACGGCGACGCAAGGCCATTGTGGCGATTGCCCGCCAACTGTTGGTCAGCGTCTGGTATCTCTGGCACAACCGTCCGTGGACCGCCATAACGATGCCCTGACCATCGCCAGTAAGTTTTGGGCCTGGGCCGAACAAGGCGGCAAAGTCATGCGTCATGGCTTGAGTTGCTCGCACTTTGTGCGCTTGCAGTTGGATCGTCTGGGCATCGGCCAGGAGTTGACTGAACTGCGCTATGGCACCCATCTCTACCGCTTGCCGCCTACGGGCTCCGACCTTTCTTGCCTGCTGCCAACTAACCGGCAACGGGCTTGAACTCAAAACGACGCCTTTCTCTCTACCGCTGGGCACCCAGTTCAGGGGACAAGTTTCGTGTTCCCTGTCACCGGCGCTCAAAACCCTTATCCATGTATTCACTATTGCCCTTTTTCAACCCTTGACATCCCAACTCATCTGTGCACCCCCTTGATGAGCTGTTTGCCAGCCGCCTGTGACCCCACTATACTACTCGCCCAAGTCATCATCATCTTGACCTGTTGCGGATTTGTTTGCTTGCAGCGTACGGATAACTTGATCGCGTTGCGTCATGGCGCTCATGATACCATGCTTGTTTGCATCACTGCCGCGCTGCCTGCCGTATAGCAGCAATCCCATTGACTTTGAAGATGCCCTCTCCGTAGCCACGGTGGAACGCCAAAAGATATCCGAGCTATACGAACGCCCCCAGGGTCGCGCACGACGCCGGCATGCAGGGTGCGTCTTCGTGTTTGCTGTGCTATGCACCGGTGACAGCCACTTTGGAAAGTGGCTGTCACCGGTAGGCCCGACAATCTCTTACTCGGGCTTTTACTCGGGCAGCACGAAGTTCAGCTTGTAGTCCGATCCCTGCGCACAACTGGCATTCGGTGCATGAGCCGGGTTGTCCAGGAAGGCGGCGGCGATGTCGCCGGAGCAGCCCAGGTAGTCATGGCCGGCGGCCACATGCCCCATGTTCGGCCATTCCACGTAATAGCCGGTGTTCAAGGTCGCCAGGATGTCCTGCGCCCACGACAACGGCGTCTGGATATCCAGCGCTTGCTGGAAGACCAGGGTTGGGATGTCGCTCATGACCGGCTCGGTGACACTTTCGTCCAGCAGCTTGGGGTAGAACTCACAGCTCTTGAAGAGCATGTTGTTGACCTCTACCGGCAGCGTGAGCAGCTGCGGGAACGGCGAGGCATCCAGATAGGCCTGGGCCTCCTCCGGGGACGTGAACGCAATGTCCTCGGCGCAGTTCACGGCAGATTGCTGGACGGCGGAGGCGCCACGCGCCTCCGGACGCCCCAAATTCATGGCGACGTCCTGAATGGACCACATGGTCTTGCGCACGTCGTTGTGGGTCATCTCTGCGACGACTGCATTGGCCGCCGTCGCCGCCTCGGCGCTCAGGTGCTCGTTGGCATAGTCGATCAGGTTCTGCGCGTCGACGCCGCTGTTGGGTACCACACTCAAGGTAATCAGATCCTCCATCAAGTCGACCTGATCTTCACCGCCCACCAGGCGCGCCTGCAGATCGTTGAGCGCAATGGAGAGCCACTGCGTGTCGATGCCGCGGTCGCCACCGGCGGCCAGGACCTGGGCAAACATGAGCAGCGTGCTGAAGGGCGCCTGGAACAGGGGCTGATCCGCTTGGAACGCCGGTTGGGCGTCGGCAGGCGGCGCCACGGGTGCCGGCGTGGCAGCGCCGCGGCGGGCGCATCGGTCGCGCCGAATGCACTGCGCACGTAGTCAAGATCGCCTTCTTCCAGGGCCAGGATGGTGCGCGGCACGAGGTTGGCCGGTCCGCCACCCGGATAGGCGTTGCTCAGACCGGCGAGGCCCACGAAGAAGCTCGGATCGATTTTGTCCAGCACCGGGGGCAGGTTGCCCATAAACGTCCAGTTGGAATTCACCACCATGGGCGGGTCGAGCACAACCGGATTCGCCTCGATCTTGGCCAGCAGGGCGGCGAAGCGCTCCTTCAGATTCGGGTAGGCTGCGTTGCACGCATCGTCGGCGGCGCACTGGGCGAAGATGTTCAGGTATTGCTCGAAGCGCTTGGCAAAGGTCATGGTCGCATTGGCCTGGCTCGGCGCCAGGGCGCCGTCCAACACCACGCTGCGCACCTGCTCGGGCGTCGTGCGCATGGCGTACTGCGACAGGCGTGTGCCATAGCTCGTGCCGTAGAGGTCGTAGCCTTCGGTGTAGCCCAGTGCCTCCGCCAGGTGGGAGATGTCATTGGCACTGGCGACACTGTTGTATTGGCCCAGGTCGACGTCGGTGATCGCGGCATACATGCCGGCGCACAGATTAGGGGCAAAGGCTACCGGGATGAAGGGATCGTTGAGAATCGTCTCGAACTGGGCATCGACGGCCGGGTCCTGGTTGCGTTCCAACAGCATGCCGACTGCCGACGAGAACGGCGCGCAGAGCAGGTAGTTGGAATAGCCGGTGCCGCGCTGGTCGTAGGTGACGATGTCGCGGCGCTCGCGAATCTGGTTGAGGTTGGCGAGCGTCATCGGGTTGCTCGCGACTTCGTGCGTGCCGGCAATCCCGGTCCCCCGGAGAGATAGATCAGGGGGTCGGCCGCCGGCGACTTGCTGGAGCTGAAGAGGCGCATGTAGAAAAGCTCTATCTGGCGCCCATCCGGTTTGTCGTAGTTTTCCGGCACCGTTACGATACCGCACTCCATGGTTTTGCCCTCGACTTCGCCGTTGAGGTTGGTGAGCCCAAAGGCGCTGGCGTAGTCGCGGTCGGTAAACGCCATGCCGTTGAGGATGTCGCTGGGACAGTCAATCACGGTGGCTGTGTAGAGTTCCGGTTTGACATCGCTCTGTGCGGCGGCGACGCCGGCGTTCAGCGCAAGGCCCAACAGGACAAGCAGGAACACGTTTATCTTCATACTTTTCCTCCAATGACAGAATATTGTTTGCGATCCGATGACCATCATCCGCTGATCTACTCTGTCACGGTGACGGTTTCCAAAAGTGCCGGCAAAGTCGCCTTGTTTGATCATGTCGTCCAGTCCACAGCCGGCGCTCACCACCGACGTGCCCATCGCCGGCGGGGCGGCGAAAATGGCTTGCCTCCCAGCTGGCAGCAAGGGCTCTATCTGTAACACCAACTCTGTATTATGGCTGAAGCAGCGCCGGATGGGAAAAACCGGACCGCCGGTAGAGAGGGCGATCGCCGCGCAATAGAAGCTGTCGAGGTAGGACCAGCCCCGAGCAGAAGACGGCCGAAGCTGCGTAGATTGACACCCATTGGGGACACCTCCAGGAGGTGGGGGTACCTCCAGGAAGTGGGCGCCGACCTTCGGTCGGATACCTCCAGGAGGTTAGCGCAACATACCAAGGAGTCGTCGACCGGCTCTCGAAATGCCCGGCATAGCTCAGACACGGACTCCCCGGCAAAGGTGACGACCTTACGCCTCTGTGTCGAGTTCCTGGTTTGCTCTCGCAACGCACTTCGCGATCAGCAAACGGCAAACGGCTAATGCGCTTGATCGCTACAGCCGTGACACCACATCTTCGGGCGACAAGACAGGCACGGGAGTTATGGCCGCCACGAAGATCTCGAGCCGGCCCTGTTCGCCGCCTGCTAGAGGACAGAGACCAGGTCCTGCTCGACGTGTTGGCGGATGCGGGGCTTGAGGCCGGCAAGCGTGCCGAGATCGACCGGCCGGCGCAGCAGATCCGCCAGGTGGTCCTGCAGCGCCACCAGTCCAAAGTAGCCGACGGCACGGTCAAACTCGACCAGCAGGTCGACGTCGCTCTGGCCGGTCGCTTCGTCGTGCGGAAGCGAGCCGAACAGCGCCAGGCTGCGCACCCCGTAGGTGACAGCCAACTCGGATTTGTTTGCCTGCAGCGTACGAATCACTTGATCCCGTTGCGTCACGGTGCTCATTATACCATGCTTGTTTGCGTCACTGCCGCGCTGAGACCAATCGCAGCGTGACATAAAGAGGAGAGGCGGGTGAAGTTTGCCACCCGCCTCTCCTCAATAGACAACCAAGACCGGGACCTTCGTCCGGTTCCTTGCCCAACAGCGCTCTACTTGTTGGCAACGCGCTGATCGATGCCTGCTACATAGTTGCCGGGCGGTTCGGTTGAAATCATGACGACCGATTCACCCTTAGGGGCAGCGAAGAGATTGAATGCCGGCCCGTTATCGATCTGCGTCCTGTATTCACCTGTACAATCGGCGTTGACTGTATAGGTGAAGGGGACCGTGACATTGTTCAGAAAGATCTGGCTGCCGACGCGCACGGTCACAATATCCGTGCCTGTGCCGTCGCCGTTGAAGGTATGAATGCCGGCATCAGCCCCCGGCGTTGCCTCACTTACCCCAAAGGCGGGTGGCAGAATCGTCCCCGAATGGGCAAAGAGATAACGCCCTTTGAGTGTGGACAGGGAACATGAACCTGGGCTGCCCGCCGCTGTACCTGGCGCCCTGGCAGGCGCGCTCTCCGCAATAGCCCCGCTCGGGTTGATCGACTGGTATGCGGCGAACAAGAACGCCGATGTCAGCAGGAAAGCCACGAATGGCAACATTGTCTTACGCATGCTTTTTCTCCTCTTTCAAATACAGCTGGTTGGTCTGTATACTACGCCCGTGCATCAACTCTACTGGCTGGGCGGCCAGGCGCCACTGCTTTCTTCACAAAAACTTCACAAAAAGTCACTGGCTGTTGGTTTATCAGGCAGAGGGTTGCTGAAAAGCAGGGTAGAAGTCCAGTAGCAGGCAGAGTTGAAAAGGAAACGGGCCCTATGCAGCGTAGCGACGCGCTAGCCTTTGGTGCCTTGCTCAAACGCCTACGCAAAGAGGCAGGTATGACGCAGTGTGATCTTGCCGCGGCGCTGGGCTATAGCGAATCACAGATTTGCAGCCTGGAAAAAGCGCAACGGCTCCCCAACCTCCAGGCTGTGGCTGAGCGCTTTGTCCCGGCGCTGGGGTTGCAGGATGATCGTGCCGCGGCCGACGCTTTCATCGCGCAAGCAGCGCTGGCCCGCGGCCAGCGTGTACCGGTCACTGCCACACACTGGCACACACCCCCCATGGCGGGGCGGGCGGAGATCAACGAGCGCCGAGTCGATTTACCTTCATTGCCCACCGCGCTCGATCGGACGCGAGCACGTCGTCAATCAGCTTTCTCATCGGTTGGCGGGTCACCAGGGCCGCCTGTTGACTTTCGTAGGTGCGCCGGGTGTCGGCAAGACGACGCTGGCATTGGCCGTCGCCGTGCGTGTGCAGGCCTTCTACGCCAATGGCGCGATCTTTGTACCGTTGGCCGCCATCGCCGATTCGGCCTTGATGGCCGTTGCCATCCTCCACGCCGTCGGCGGTGGTGACACCGGTGACACCGCCGCCAGGTCACCACAAAGCCGGCTGATTGGCTTTCTGCGCCGCAAGACGATGCTGCTCGTACTGGACAACCTAGAACAGATCGACGGCGCCGCCGACCTGATCTCGTTGGTGTTGACGGAATGTCCGGGCCTCTGTGTATTGGCGACCAGCCGCGAGCGGCTGCATCTGCGTGCAGAACAGCGCTTCAAGGTTGCGCCACTCGACCGCGCGGCGGCACTGGAACTCTTTGTCCAGCGTGCGCAGGTGGTGGCGGCCGGCTTCCACCTGACGCCGCACAACCGGCCGACCTTGGAGGCGATCTGCCAACGGCTGGATTATCTGCCGCTCGCCCTGGAATTGTGCGCCGCACAGATCGATCTCCTCTCGCCCGCCGAATTGCTGGCGCATCTGCGTACGCACCCACTGGACTTGCTGGTGGATGGCGCGCACGATCTTCCCCGCGCCAACGCACCTTGCGCTCCGCCATCCTGCACAGCTACGTCTTGCTGAAAGAAGAAGAGCAGCGGCTCTTGCGCAGCCTGGGCGTCTTTGCGGGCGGTTTTGCCTTGGCGGAAGTAAGCGCGCTCATGGCCGAGTGGCCGGCAATGGGCAGCTCGGGCACGGAGCGCACGCTCCACATCCTGATCGGCCATAACCTGGTGCGCAGCGAAACCACGCCAGATGGTGAATCCCGCTTTTCCCTTCTGGAAACGATCCGTGCGTTCACCCTGGAACAATTGCGTATTCAGGGTGAGGAAGCACAGGTGCGCCAGGCCCACTACGCGGTCGATTTGCGCCTTTTCCGCACAGGCGACCGTTATCTGCGTGGGCCCGATGCGCCAACCTGGTTGGCACGCTTGCAGCCTGAGCGCGGCAACTTGCGCACCGCCTTGCAGTGGGCGCTTGACGGAGCGCACTATGCGGATGCCGCCTCCCTGATGGTGGCGATCAGCTATTTCTGGGGGCTATCGGGTGACGCCTACGAGGAAACAAGGTGGTTGGCGCAACTGCTGCCGCATCGGCACGCCCTCGCCCCCGACCTGCACCTGGCCTGTCTCCTGACCTTCAACCGCGCGGCGGTGACCATGCAAGAGTTTCAGTCCATGGGCCGTTGGACGGAGGAAGTGATGGCGTTGTTGCCACTTTGTGAGGACAAGCTCCTCCATGCCTTTGCCTGGTCCTTGATCGCCGGAACAACGAATGATTTTGACCAGGCGACCGCCGCCAGGGAGCGGAGCATTGCCTTGGCGCGCGCGGCTGGTGAAAAGGCAGGGTCAGGCCTTGAATATGGTGCGATTAGCGATCAAAACTTTGTTCTTGGTACTTATCTCCAGTGGTATGCAGTGTTCTTGATCGAGCAAGGGGAATTGGCACGGGCGGCGCCCTTGGCTGCCGAAGGTTTAGAACGGGCTCAGACACAGGGCGATCCCTGGGGAATCAGTGACGGCTATGGCGTATTAGGCCGCCTGGCGCTGCTGGGCGATCTCGGGCAGGCGCAGCGCTGCTTTTATGCAGCAGTAACGATTGCGACGACCTTCAATATCCGCCAGGGGCTGTGCATGTGGCAGCCGTTTCTGGGCATTGTCACGCTTTACGGCGGCAACGCACGGGAAGCTCGTCGGCTGCTGAACGAGAGCCTGCAACTTTGTCTTCAACTAAAAGATACCTTGCACCTGGCACAGATCTACACCTGGCTGGCGGAAGTTGAGCTGAGCGAGGGAGCCATCGACGAGGCTGGTCAATGGCTGGCGCAAAGCATGGCCGATGGCCTCCGGCTGGCGCCGGTCAGTGTTGATCAAGTGCAGAGGTGCTGGGTAGCCGCCCGTCTCGCCACCGCACAGCAACGGTATCACCACGCCGCCACACTCTTTGGCTCGGCAGAGCATACGCACAGCCAGGTCCAATATGCAATTGGCGGTCCCATGCGTGCGCTGGCGGACGTCGCCCTGGCGACCGTACAGAACGCGCTGGAACCGGCGGTCTTTGTCGAAGCATTCGCTGCCGGTCAGCAGTTATCCATTGCGGAGGCGTTGGCCACGATTCTGGTTGCACAATCCAACACGGCCGGCTAGGTTACTGGTTGGCTCGGGATCGAAGGCCATCGACAATGATCTGCCGGATTTCCTCGTAGGTTGGCACGACGCCGTTCTCAGGTTTCAGAATGCCGCGCAGCGCAGACATGGGCGCCACGCGTGCCGGCACTGATGGTACATCACTCCTGCCGCAATGTGGAACCTGCATCGAGTGCACGAATATCTTGCCCTATTGAGTGGTTGAATTCCTTACCCAGTTGGAGAGTAAGATTTGATATGCTATCATTACACCATCTGTGATTCAGAAGCAATAGGCAGGTATTACGAATGGCAGAAGACAGGGAATTTGTAGCCACCATCACGAGCAAGGGGCAGGTCACGATCCCGCTTGAAATCCGCGAGCAGCTGGGTCTTGCCGCGCGGGATAAAGTGATCTTCCGGTTGGGCAAGGGGAACCGGGTGGAGATGGAACCGCTGCCGATGAGCTTGGAAGAGGCATATGGATCGGTGGCGCCGTTGCAGCGGCCGGAAAACTTTGCGGAGCTGCAGCGGATTGCTAACGAAGAGCGGGAAGACCGCTGGCTCAGTAAGGCAAATCAATAGCCTATGCAATTTGTCGACACCAATATTTTCATACGCTACCTCACCAAGGACGACCCTGAGAAGGCTGCGGCCTGCTACCGCCTCTTTGAACGAGCCAAGCGGAACGAGGTAGAACTGACGACGTCAGAAGCTGTGATTGCCGAAATTGTGTTTATCTTGTCGTCCAAGCGGTTGTACAACCTCTCGCGCCAGGATGTACGCATTCGCTTATACCCGCTTATTTCTTTACCGGGGTTAAAGCTCCCCAACAGGCGGCAGTACCTGCGTGCCCTGGAGCTGTATAGCAACAACCCCATTGACTTTGAAGATGCCCTCTCCGTCGCCACGATGGAACGCCAAAAGCTATCCGAGCTATACAGTTATGACAAGGATTTTGATCGCATCAAGGATAGCGGGATTACGCGCCTGGAGCCGCTGCCCACCGGTCAATAGTTGTTGCGGTTATGATCGTGCGGGCTTTCATCCGGTTTTCGGTGAAGTCCTCCTGGGCGTAGTCGACGACGCGGTCCGCGCCGATCGTGCGCAGCATCTCCAGCTTCGGCGCACTGTCCACCGCGGTCACGTACGTCCCCAGGATCTTGGCGCACCTCTGGAAGGTGGGTACTTCCTTGCGGCGGGGGCCATTTTCGCTGCTGTTGACCATGCTTCTACTTTGTGGCATGATAGCGGGCGTTGCTTCGCAGCCGCTGGAATCTCGAACAGTGGCAATTCCCGGCGATCGTCGACAAGATCACTTTGTTAGCCAGGTTTCCTGGTAGCTCGCGTATCACGTTCGGACGGGCGGCGGGCGCGTCGCTGCGCGTACGCTTCCTGCATTCGTGCATGTGCATGGTGGCGCAGGCCTACGGCGCTGCTTGGCGATGACGTCAGAGATGACGTAGGCACATCAAGTGGAATCGTAACAGAAAAAGAGGAATTGATGACTGATCGCCATTCTAGAAAAGAAACATCAACCGGTCACGGATTATCCGAAGGTTCCTATTTGGATGGCCACTTTGAGGCGATGAAACCCGAATATGAAGCGATGATTCGCTCAGTGGGCCTCAAATCAGGCTGGAGCGTATTGGATGCCGGCTGCGGCGGCGGGAGTTTTCTTCCGCTGTTGGCCGAATTGGTGGGCGCAAGGGGGCATATTTGTGCGCTTGACCTGGCCCCTGAAAATATTCCGCGGGTTGATGCCCTGGTTGAAAACAGCCAATTTCCGTGTGCCGTGGACACCAGGGTGGGCAATCTGACCTCATTACCCTACGAAGATAATCGCTTTGATGCCGTGTGGTGTGCCAATATTACCCAATACCTGACCGATGATGAGCTAGGCAACATGTTCGCTGAATTTCGGCGGGTGGTGCGACCAGGTGGGCTTGTGGCTGTGAAGGAAATCGACTTGACGGTGAATTTATTCTCTCCATTTGACCAAACAATGATTTGGCGTCTGTATGACGCGGCTCGACATCATATTCCCCCGATGCAGGGCGGTTTACGTACTTTTCAACTAGCGACGTGGCTCAAGCAAGATGGGCTGATCAATGTAGAGTTCAAATCGTTTCTCAGTGAACGGAAAGCACCATTACGCCCCATTGAGCACTCGTTTATCAGTACAATACTCCAGGTCCATTCTCAAGCGGCTGAAAGCGTCGATCTCCCAGCGCAAGATAGGGTGGCCTGGCGCGAGCTGGCAAACTTCGACTCGCCTGACCATATCCTGAAGCACCCGGATTTCTATTTTCGCGAAGGCCACATTGTTGTCGTGGGGCAAGTACCAGACAATTAGTCTTTGTTTCAACGCCACGTTTACTCGTAAAACTCTGGCGCTTGTTTGAGCGTTTCCCACTGCGCATTCTCATGCCCGAAAATCACCAGCCCGATCTGCTCCCGTTCGACCAGATCAAGCAGCTTGATCGTACTGGCGCGGATCGCGGCGGCGTCCGGGTTGCTGCCGTCGTCCTGCTCGTCACGGGTAAAGCCCGCGGCAAAGGGTACCGCGTCGACCGTCAATAAAACCGCCCCCGTTTTGGGCAGCCGCAGGAGCACCGATTGATGGCCCAACACATGCCCGCTCGTCTCAATCAGTTCCAGCCCCGGCAGCAGCTCCGTGTCCCCATCCACCAGCCGGATGCGCGCCATTGGCTGATCCCATTCGGTGCGAATGGCCGCATACCGTGGGTTGGTCGCCGCATCCAGGTGATGCACCCGCTGCACAACATACTGCGCCTGCGTAAATGCCGCGTGTCTGCCGGCATGGTCGGTATCATAATGCGTCGAAATGACCGTATCAATGTCGTGGGGTTTTAAGCCAATGCCCGCCAACTGCTCGATCACGTCCCGCCCGTTCTCGAAGTCCTTTTCTTCTTCCGGCATCACCTCCGGCAGGCCGCTGTCGATCAGAATATTCCTGCCGTCCCCCGTCTGCACCAGGTAGCACACAATCGGAATCTCATACTCCGGCATCGACCCAACTTGCATCAGATACAAACGCCGCGGCGCATCTTGGCTCATCATCACTTCCCTCTAAAAGAAATAGACCCACGGGGCAGCACGGCTGCCGCCCCTCGCTTCCAACGCGCCAATACCACCCACGCGTCGAATAGAACAAGTGTACCACATTTTCTTTGAGGGTCGAACGTCGCTTGGAACGCCCCTGTCTCGGCGCAGAAGGTGTAGGCTAGGCGATCGTCGTGATTTCTTCAAGAGCAGCGCAGTGCGGGGCGGCCGTCAGGCCACACGCGTGGCGGCAACAGACGGCAAGGCAACACAGGCACGTGGGCGTGGTGCGTCGCCTGCGACGCCGAGACCCGCACGGGGCGTGCGGGCTACGCAGGGCAAACTGGTTGGTGGTCGGTCAAGCAGGGCAGTTCTTTCTATGGGCGCCACAGCGTGCCATCAGGCAGGCGCGATTGCGTCCAGTCGACGACGCCATCTTTGAACTGCGCCATATTGGCGTGGATGGGGTACTTCGCCGCTAACGCCTCGTCGATGTCGATCCCCAGTCCGGCGCGGTCGTTCGGGTAGAGGGAACCATCATGCACCTGTGGGCAGCCAGGAAACACTTCTTGGAGGATGGCATCGAACCCGGAAAACTCCTGGATCCCGAAGTTGGGGACTGTCACGTCCAGATGCACATTCGCCGCATGGCCGATGGGCGATACATCGCCCGGTCCATGGAACGCCGTACGCACGCCGAACGCCTCGCACAGCGCAGCCAATTTGCGTGCCGGTGTGATCCCGCCGATGGCGCTGATGTGCACACGTATGAAATCGATCAACTGGTTGACGATCAGCGGCCGCCATTCCAGCGGATGGGTGAACAGTTCGCCCATAGCAATCGGCGTGGCGGCGTGCTGGCGAATCACCTTGAACCACTCCTGGTCCTCAGGCGCCAGCGGGTCTTCCAGGAAGAACAGCCGATAGGGCTCAAGCGCCTTGGCCAGCCGCACGGCGTCGATCGGCGCCAGCCGTTCGTGAACATCGTGGAGCAGCTGGGTGTCGAAGCCGATCGCGCTGCGCACATGTTCGAACATGGGGGGGATGCTGCGCGCATAGACGTCGGGATCGAAATAGTCGCCAGGCTGGGCGCCACTGCAGGCCCCCGTGGGGCCGGCCGACGCCGCCATAGACGGCCACGTTGTTGTAGGCGCCGGTGGGGGTCTGCTGCTTGCCGATGCCGCCGTAACCGCCCATCTGGCAGCGGATGTAGCGGTAGCCCTCCGCTTGCAGGCGCAGCACGTTGTCGAGTACCTCCTGTGGGTCGCGGCCATCGGCATGACGGTAGAGGGCCGCCGCCTCGCGCACTTTGCCGCCCAGGAGCTGATAGAGCGGCAGGTTGGCGAACTTGCCCTTGATATCCCACAGCGCCTGGTCGACGCCGGCGATGGCGTTGTTGAGCACCGGGCTGTTGCGCCAGTAGGAGTTCTGGTAGCAGAGCTGCCAGAGTTCCTCGATCCGCTGGGGGTCGCGGCCGATCAGCAGCGGTTTCAGATAATCCTCGACCGCGGCGCGCACGGGCAGCAGGCGCTGCGTGAAGGTGGCGCAACCCACGCCGTAAAGCCCCGCCGTGGAGGTCTCCACCTTGACAACGGCCAGGCCGATGTTGGCGGGCGCCGTGAGGATACATTTGACATTCGTGATTTGCATACTGTGACTCCTAGATGTGAAATCATGGGCCTCACGGATGCTCGCCTGTACGGGTCGCGTCACGCCAGCTGTGCTGCGGCTGCCAGCCAAGCCGCACCTTTGCCCGCGCACAGTCCACCAGGCCGCGAAATGGGTTTCCCGCCAGATAGTGCGCCGGGTCGATCGTGGGCCAAGGCACGCCCGCATAGTGGCGCGCGACCAGTTCGGCGGTGGGAATGTGCGCCGACGTGTCGTCGGCCGCCAGCAGGAAACAATCGTGCAAGATTCCTTCGATCTGAAGGCAGCGCAGCACGGCATCCCCCACATCGCGCACGTCGACATAGGCCCACAAGTCAGGTTGCCAGGCGGCGAGAAAGCTGTCAGTGCCAAAGCCTGCCTGTGTGTAGTCTCTCGGCTGCGTCACCCAGGTCGGCCGCAAGCAGAGCGTGATCATGCCATGGCGCTCAGAAAAGCTGCGGCAGATTTCCTCGCCCAGGTGCTTGGACAGCTGGTAGGGTGTTAGGGGCTGGTGCGGATAGTCGTCGTCGATCGGCAGAACCGCAGGGGGGCGGCCGGTTAGCACACTGCCCTGGGCGTTGATGCTCGAAAAGAAGACGACGCGGCGCACGCCGTTTTCCTGGGCCGCCTGCAGCACATTCCAGCTCCCCATGACGTTGGTTTCCATCACGGCCGCGCCGTCGTCGCGATCGGAGGGAATGGCGCCCAGGTGAACCACGGCCTCCACGCCGCGCATCGCCCTGCGCACCGCCGGCAGGTCGCGCAGGTCGCCCACCTGCCGGTCGTCGATCGGCCCACCAGCTGCCTGTTATCTGCCAGTGTGTCGAAACCGCGCAGGCTGTAGCCCTGCCCGTCCAGTACGCCGGCCAGATAACGACCGATACGCCCTTCGCTACCGGTGACTAAAACTCTCATCGTAGCGTGATTATACACAAACATCGGACAGGGGCACGTGGGCGGGGCGCGTCGCCGATGACGCCGCTTGTAGCCTATCGTTCACACCTGGTTAACATGGTCAAGAATGGTGTCCACGACGCTTGCGATATCAAACAGACCGATGAAGCGGTCGGCATTCCTGGGACCGCCGCAAAAGAATGTTGCCGCAGGTTTCACCTTGAATTCGGTCTGGGAGGGCGGGTTGCCGTCAACTTTCGGTAATCAGCAGTCGGAGCTGCTCCTGCAGAACAGGCAGATCGTTCTGGATCGTGTCCCACAGAATGCGCTCATCGACGGCGAAGTAGGCATGTACGATCCGGTTTCGCATACCGCGCATAAGGTGCCATGGTACAGCCGTGTGCGCCTCTTGCACTTCCTCGGGGATGGCGGCAGCCGCTTCGCCGATGACAATAAGATTCATCTCTACGGCTCGAATCGTCTTTAAGTCAGCTTGGAACTGATCGAAGTTCAACTGGGCGGTAAACGCGTGGATCTCCTGCAGAGCGTCAAGAATATCGCGCACACGGTCCGACCAGTGTCGCCTAGAGGACATAGACCAAGTCCCGCTCGATCTGTTGGCGGATGCGTGGCTTGAGGCTGGCAAGTGTGCCGAGATCAACTGGGCGGCGCAGCAGGTCCGCCAGATGGTCCTGCAGCGCGACCAGACCAAAGTAGCCAACGGCACGGTCAAACTCGACCAGCAAGTCGACGTCGCTCTGCTCGGTAGCCTCGTCCGCGCGAAGCGAGCCGAACAGGCCAGGCTGCGCACCCCGTAGGTGACAGCCAACTCGGATTTGTGTGCTTGCAGCGTACGAATAACGTGATCCCGTTGCGTCATGGCGCTCATTATACCATTTCTGTTTGCATCCTTGCGGCACTGATCGGGGCGAACATAACGCCGTCTGCTGCGAAGGCCGCATACTGGAGCGCCTGGCGGATATCCTCTGGTCCAGGTCAGGATATTCGGCGATGATCTCATCGGTGGATAAGCCGCTCGCCACCAGGTTGACCGCCAGCGAAACGGCGATGCGCATTATCACTGGACAACGGCAGCCCTCGCTATTGGACAGGGGCACGTGGGCGGGGCGTGTCGCCGGCGACGCCGCTTGTAGCCTATAATCCACACTGGGTAACATAGTCAAGAATGGTGTCCACGACGCTTGCGATGGGCGCCGTGGCATCGATACTGATGGCGTCGCGGGAAGACCCTCTTTTGTCGCATGTTGTCGTCGCGCAAAGGATTCTCCTTCCTGTGCCGTTCCTCCCCACTCGGTTTGGGGTCGGGCGGCAAGACGCCGGTCCAGCGTCTCCCGATCGATCTCAAGCACAAACACTTCGTCAAACAGGCCGATGAAGCGGTCGGCATTCCTGGAACCGCCGCAAAAGAATGTTGCCGCATCGGTTTTGATCGGCCACCAAAGCGCTGACCTTCGCCACGTCCCACAGCCACGCACGCTGCGCGTCCGCACCCCCCTCCACGGGCTCCCCCGTTTTGAGATCGCCCCAATACGCCAACTCCCTATCGCCGTGGATAGCGTGGTAGCCGCGCCGCTGCAGCTCGCGACAGACCGTACTTTTCCCGGCGCAGGAAACGCCGTCGATTAAGTAGTTTTTGACACCCATTGGGGACACCTCCTGGAGGTGGGGTACTTCCAGGAGGTGGGGTACTTCCAGGAGGTGGGGGGTACCTCCAGGAAGTGGGCGCCGACCTTCGGTCGGACACCTCCTGGAAGTAGCCTTGACGTGGGCCCCTTGCCGTAGAGCTCCTGGCTATACAGAAAGCTCGCTTTCGATGACTCGGAAGATCAGCTTTCAGGCATTGTACTAGCCAGCAAGAAGGAGACAGCCCCTATTACAGGACATAGACCAAGTCCCGCTCGACCTGTCGGCGGATGCGCGGCTTGAGGCTGGCAAGCGTGCCGAGATCGACAGGCCGGCGCAGCAGGTCCGCCAAGTGATCCTGCAGCGCGACCAGACCAAAGTAGCCAACGGCACGGTCAAACTCGACCAGCAAGTCGACGTCGCTCTGCTCGGTAGCCTCTTCGCGCGGAAGCGAGCCGAACAGTGCCAGGCTGCTTACCCGTAGGTAACAGCCAACTCGGTTCTGTGTGCTTGCAGCGTACGAATGACTTGATCCCGTTGCGTCATGGCGCTGATTATACCATGCTTGTTTGCGTCCTTGCGGCACTGATCGGAGCGAACATGGCGCGGTCTGCTGCCCAGGCCGCATACTGCAGCGCCTGGCGGATATCCTCCGGCTCCAGGTCAGGATATTCGGCGATGATCTCAGTAGTGGACAAGCCGTTCGCCACCAGGTTTACCACCAGCGAAACGGCGATGCGCATGCCGCGAATGCATGCCTTGCCGCTCAGGATGGCAGGATCCGCCGTAATTCGATCGATCTTTGGCATCCCAGCAGGTCGTCGACGATGATCTGCTGGATTTCCTCGTCAGTCGGCAAGGCGCCGGTTTCCGGTTTCAGAATGCCGCGCAGCGCCGACATTGGTACTGCGTCTACGGTAAACGTGCCTGAATACGGCTTTCCCGGCGGCTCATTGCGGGCGGCGCAAAAGGCCAGGTAATCGTCGACCGACTCTTGAAATGCCCGGCGCAACTCGGCCACGGACTCACCGGCAAAGGTGATGACATCGCGGAGGTTCACGATCTCGCCGTGAAAGATGCCGGCTTCGTCGTCATAGTCGACTTTCCGATATAGCCCTTATACTCCATCATGAATACACCACTCCTGCCTCGCCGAGAAACCTGCGAGGAACTTGGGCGCTGAACTACCCGATCACGTAGTAAATCTTGAGCGTAGGCTGTGCGGCATCCTCCGGATCGTCGGACTTACCGAAACCGACCAGGCAGCCCTCAACCTCAAACTCGTACCAAGCGATCTGGCCGCCCTGAACCAACATACCGGTCCAAGGCTCTTCTTGGTAAGCCAACGCCTTTATCGCCGCGTGTGCCGCAAAGCCCCGCTTTCGCAGTTCGTACAGCTTCGTAACCACGTCCCGAGCATATTTCAGGCGCCGATAGGCACGCTTCATTCAGAGAACCCTCGCTCCCTAAACCCGGCGTCGACCTCCTCCGGCGTAGCGAACTCGCCGGCACGAATCGCGGCCGCCGCGTGCTCGACGATAGCCTGCCGCTCATACGCCGCGAGGCGCCGCACAGTCTCATTCCAAGTTTCGACGTCGACCAGCACGGCCGCCGCCTTGCTGTGTTGGGCCAAGATAACCGGCCCGTTGCGCAGCAGGCCAAAGATGCGCCGGTGGTCGCGCGCCAGCTGGGTAACCGGCTCAATTTGTGGGACAAGATTCAGCATAAACCCTCCTGGGTAAAAATCACTCTTCTCTACGCGTGATTATACACAGATAGATGTGTGTAGTAAAGCAATGAGCATGGCGCTCCCGCTCAGTTGCCGTTATGCAGTTGTACCGCACATCTTGTTGGGACGCAGGCGGGCACCAGTGTGCCTCAGAAGGTTGGACTTGCCGGATCGTGAAACGTCCCTGTCTCGGCGCAGCAGCATCAGGGTAGGCGTTATGATCCGGCGCCGTGCCAGGGTCGAGGCCACCAGTTGCCGCCACTACACGTCCGGGGGGACGCCGCCACCACACGTCCCGGGGACGTCCGAACGTCCCCGGGACATTCGCAACGATCGCTCGCCTCGACCCTAGGCGCCGCTGGCGGCGCACCACGGCGCAACCTCACTCCCGCCTCGACGATCCCTTTGCGCCGAGACAGGGACGTTCCCCTCTTTCCACCCTGTTTGCCACCCGCCCTGTCCCCCCACTATACTACCCGCCTAACTCTTGTTCCGGACCCTTGCCGCCCAACCGAGGTAACACCATGCCCATCCACCTCACCCGTCGTGATTTCCTCAAGAGCAGCGCGGCCCTGGTCGGCGGCGCTGACCGCAGCAGCCTGGTTCCCCGCCCCGCGCCGCGCGTCCGCCCATACCCAGCAGCTGCCCGCAGCCCCAGCCTTCACCCCCCTGCCCTCCTCCCAACTGCCGACGGGCAAGCCCATCGCCGATATCAGCGCCGGCTGGGACGGCACCCTGTGGGCCGTCGACACGCTGGGCATCCCCCACCTCTACGATCCCATCGAGCGAGACCTGGCAGGCCTTCGGCCAAGGCGTCGACGCGGCCACGCTGCTGAACGACGAACTCTATTTCTTCCGCGGCGCCGACGTGGCCGTCTACAACCAGGCGACCGGCCAGACCGCCGTGCAGCCGATCGCCCAACAGTGGCCCGGCCTGCCGCCCTCCTTTACGGCGACCTGGATGGGGCATCGGTGATCGACGGCGTGATCCAGCTCTATCGCAGCGGGCGCTGGGTCAGCACCGCCACACCGGGCACGGTGCAGGCGCTGACCTCCGCCGTGAACTGGCCCGCATGCCTGGCCCGACGGCGTCATTCTACCAGGCCGGCGCATCGTCGGCCAGCCGCCCAATTACGGCCTGCTCTTTCGCACCGACCTGCAGCCCCAAGTGCTCCTGCTGGACCAAAGCGGGGGCGCGCTCACGGTGGCCGCCGCAGGCGCTGAGCAGCCTGCCGCTCTATGCCGAACTGGCGACTGTGCTCGACTGCCGCCGTTTGACGCCTACATCGCCGCCCAGCTGGCCGTCGACACGCCAGAGGCCACCGTCTTCCAGGGCCCCATCCTGTGGACGGCCAACACCAACGTGGCCCCGGCCCCCTCTGCCCTCGGCACCTATGTCCCCGCCTGGTTCCCCGTGCTGCGCCAGGCCCCACGTGGGCGCATCGGCAGCCTGTGGAGCGTGACGACGGGCGGCGCCGTGGTCTATCACGACGGCGACGACCTGGAACGAGGCGCCGGCGATCGCCGGCGCGGCGGTGCTCGGCGTGGATGTGGGCGAGGACGGCGTGCCCTTCGCCCTCGCCACGGCTGGGGGCGGCGCTGCCCTCTACCAGTTCGATCCGGCGAGCGATGACGTGGCAGCCGCCGCTGGGGTTGGGATCGATCACCCCGCAGCAGCTGGCGGTCGGCGACGCCGGCCGGGTCTATGTGCTCGGCAGCGACGGCAGTCGTCTACAGCCTGGCCAACGGCACCTTTGCCCCGGTCGGCGCCTTGCCGGCGGGCATCGCCCACATCACCGCCAACCATGACGGCACCTTGTGGCACAGCAGCGGCTCGGCCAACGCCTTGCGCTTTATTTCGGAGCAGAGCTATGGCCCGCAGGCGCTGCCGGTCCCCAACGGCGCGCGGTGCAGAAGGTGGCCAGCACGGCCTACGGCAATGCCCTGCTGCTGGTGAACCAGGGCGGCGCCAACCAGCTCTACAGCTACGACTCCCCCTATGTCTTCAAGACCTCGCCCTTCGTTTGTGCCGGTCGGCAACGGCCTCGTGCTGCGCAATCCCCAGGTGACAGCCCGGCGGCGGCCGCTGCTTTATCAACCTGGGCAGCGGGATCGCCGCGCTGGACAGCCACACCGGCGCGGAGCTGTGGTCAGCCGCGCTGCCCAATCAGAACGAATGCACGGCCATCGTCTATGACCCGGTCCACCGGCTGATCTACGCGACCGACAGCGCGCAAAGCGTCTTTGCGCTGGACGCGGCCACGGGCGCGGAAGTGTGGTCGTACCAGGTGTCCGGTACGATCAGCCAGCCCGTCCTGAGCGGCGGCGGCCTCTGCCTGCTGGGCGTGACCGACAGCGTCGGCGTCTATGTCTACTGGATCGACACGGCAGCCGCCCTCGCGCAAGGAGCGAGCACCAGCCCGTGAGCGCCGTCTGGCAGCAGCAGGTCGGTTCGGCTATCAGCGTATTGGCGACGGCCTATATCGACGGAGGCTATGTCTATGTCGTGGTGGTGCTGACGGATATCGTGAGCACGGTCGAACAGCTGTGGCGGCTGAACGGCACGATGGCACGCCCAACCCCGCTCTATCAGTATGGCCTGAGCGGGGCGGGTGGCAATGGCGACTGGACCGGCGTCGTGGCCTCGACGCCTGGTACGCAGGACAACGGCTGGCACCGGCCAGCACAAGCCCCATGCTCTTCGCCAACACCGGCAACGATGTCGAAGCGTTTCCGCTGGTGCCCGGCGGCACCTTTACGGCCGCTCGGCGTCCCGCCGCCAACGGCTTTACGCAGGGGATCGCCTATGCCGACAACAAGGTCTATGCGTGCGGCACGGATGGGATCCTCTATGCGCTCGACTTGAGCCACCCGCTGAACACCGGGCCAGGCTTTCAGCCCCTGACCCTGCCGTCCAACGGCGGCACATTCGCGGCGGGCCCGTCGTGGCAGCGACCGCGGCCGGGGCCGCTGATTGCCTTCAGCGTCAGACCTTGGGCGGCGCCAACAGCGTCTGCTTCTACGACCCCGCCACCGGCAATCTTCTCCAGCTCGACACCGATCACATGCTCGCCACCCAACTGACCGTCGACGAAAACGGCATTCTCTATGCGGCGGGCGAGGACCCCGCCAACCCCAACACCCCCTTTGGCCAGGTCTACGCCATCCGCATCGACGACCTTCTGCAGCAGGAGCGTGACTTTCATCGTCGAATCCGAGCTGATGCAGGACTTCGACGCGCCGGCGCCCGGCCAACTGGCCGCCACGGCCCGCTACCAGACGCACGTGACCATCGTCGATGCGCCAAAAGGCGCCGCGCCCTTCCAGCCGGTCAAGGTCTGGGCAGATACCGCCATCCTGACGCTGGTGGAGATCGATGGCGTTCCCACCTACATCAACGCCACGACGCCGGCCGCCGTGCAGACCGACGCCAGCGGCATCGCTGACCATCGTCAGCGACGCCGCCGATCTCTCCACCACGGCGCTCAAGCTGTGGGCCGGCTTCATGAACCCTTATGAACGGATTGTGGTCTATCCCGACCGTGAATTCCACAACCGGCTGGCCACCACCCACTACGACAACACGAGCCCCAGCCCGGATCCCACCAAGATCAACCTGGCGACGGCCTCCACCTACACGGTCGACCGATCTGAGCTCGCCGCCGCCCCTGCTCTACAACACGCCGGCGCAGCAGGGGGGCGCGCAGGCGGTGGCGCCGGTGATCCAGCAGTTCGCCAAGAGTGTCAGCTATCCCACCGGCCCCGTGGCGGCGGCCGGCCGCACCCTCGGCCAGGCGGCAGCCGGCAGGGTCGATCTCAGGCCCTATCTCGCCGGCACCTTTGCCGGTGCGTTCTACGCGCCCGTGAGCACGCCGGCCGACCGGGAGGTCACGCCCGCCGGCGCCCTTGGCCTCAGCATCGACTTTACCGCCTACAACGCCGGGGGCAGCCCGCCCGTCTACACCGCGCTCTCTGTCGCCGCCGCCGCCGACGTGATCGATGGGCTCACCGGCCAGGCGCTGATCAGGCTGCTTCTCCTGGTGCGTTGGACAGCTGGTGGAGCGACCTCTGGGCCGACATCAAGAGCGGCGCGGCGCAGGTGGTCCACTTTGCCGTCAGCGTCGGCCGCGATATCTACTCGGGGCTGAAGTACATCGTGCAAGGGTGCCGAGTATGTGCTCCGGCAGGCCCTGCACGACCATCGAAGAGGTGGCGGTTGCCATCGGCACCGTGCTCGCCGCCATCGGGCGCATCATCAACGACGTGATCGAGGGGCTCAGCCTCATCTTCCACCTCGACAAGGTGCTGGCCACCGCCACCATGATCAAGGAGGCGTTTGGGACCATGACCGCCAACCTCGTCACCCTGATCGGCGGCGCCACGCCGACCATCAACAATCTGTTCGCCACCGCCGAGGCGAAGATCAACAGCGCCTTTAGCAGCATCATCAGCAGCCTGGAAGGGGCCGCCGCCGTGCCTAAGCCCTGCAGAGCAGGGCCGCGCGGCCGCCATCAGCAGCATTGGCGGGCTGAACGGGATGGGCGCCACGCCCAACACCATCTTTGCCGTGGGGCCAAAGGGGACCGGCGGCGAGTCCAGCACCCAACTGCTCACCCCGCTCATGACCGCCGCGCCGGTCAGCACCGCGGTGAGGATCTCGACCATCACGGCAAGCCCGTACCCTTTGTGCCCGGCCATCGGCAACTGCGCGCCCTTCAGCGGGTACTGGCTGGGATCGGTGGTGGGCATGCCATCTTCGTCCACCAGCCAATTGTCGGGGATCTGCTTGCCCAGCGCCTTGGCGGAGAAGATTTTGGTCGCGGCCACCGCGCTGGTGGCGATATCCAGGTAGATGGGCTTCTCCTTGCCGGCCGGCGCGGCGAAGGCGATGGGGTTGGTGCCGAGCACCTTGCCCTTCGATCCGGGCACGGTCATGCAGGGGTCCACGTTACACATGGACATGCCGAACATGTCGTGCTGCGCGGCCAGATTGGCGTAGAAGCCGGCGGCGCCGTAGTGGCTGCTGTGCCGGACGCCGACGTAGCCGATGCCGGCTGTCTTGGCCTTGCGCATCGCCAGCTCCATCGAGCGGTAGGACACCGCCGGCGGCATGGCGTAGTGCGCATCCACCATGGCCCAGGCCGGCCCCTCCGCGACGATCTCCTCGTGCGCGGTCGCGCTCAGCCGGCCGGTGCGCACGTTCTTCAGCAGCCCGCGCAGTTGGCGCGTGCCGTGGGTGAAGGTGCCCAGCGTGTCGGTCGTGACGAGGACCTCGGCGGTCAGCCGGGCGTCTTCTTCGTTGAGTCCCGATTTGCGCATCGCTTCAATACAGAAAGCGGTCAGATCTTGCGCAGTGACCCGCGCCCACTTGGAATGGATTGAGTCATCGAACTTCTCCCATATCGAAAAGTAAGTTAGGGGCCGAAGGCAGCTTGCCTTAACCTCAACCTCAGCCTTGTCCTCGACTCACCAGATCAACATTCCACCATCCATCACAATCACGCTGCCGGTCATGAAGGAGGAGGCGGACGAGGCCAGGTAGACCACCAGCCCCTTGATCTCTGGCTCATCCCCGTAACGCTTCATCGGCGTGTTGGCGATGATGCGCTCCATGATCTCCGGATATCTTGCGGCTGGCCGCGGTTTGCGCGGTGAGCATGGTGCCGGGCGCGATAGCGTTGACCCGGATGTTGTACGGCGCCCAGTTCGCCGCCATGCCGCGGGTCAGTTGCGCCACGCCCGCCTTGGCGACGCAGTAGGGCACGTTGTAGCGCGGCGCGATGTTGCTGATGACGAACGAGTTGATCGAACCCAGGTTGATGATGACACCCCCTTGCTGGCGCTCGTCTGCTTGCTGACGCTCGTCTGCTTGCTGACGCTCGATCATGTGCTGCGCCACGCGTTTGCCGAAGTAGAACATGGACGAGAGATTGGTGTCGATCATCTTGCGCCAGGCGTCGTCGGGCTCCTCGTGCAGCGGGAGGCCATCCGAAGGCATGCCGGCGTTGTTCACCAGGATGTCAATCTTGCCCAACTGCTCGACGACTTGCGCGATGAAGGCCTCGATCTCATCGACGCGGGTGACATCCACCTTGCCCGAGATAGCCCGGCGGCCCAACGCCCGCAGCTCGGCGGCCGTCTGCTCGGCTTCCGCCTCGAGCAGGTCGCAGATCGCGACATCGGCGCCGGCCTCGGCGAGGGCGAGCGCCATCTGGCGGCCGAGGCCCCGTGCCCCGCCGGTGACGATGGCGACCTGGCCGGTGAGGTTGAAGAGGTCCAGTACGGTCATGGGTGATCCTTTCGGGGGTAGACAGGAAACAAGGAAACAAGGAAACAAGGAAACAAGGGATAACGCGCATGTTTTCGGTCATCTGTCTACTTGTCTACTCGCAACTTGTCTACCTGTCTACTTGTCTACTTGTCTACCTGTCTACCTAGTCTACTCAGTCCTTCTCCGGCCACGTCTTCTCCCCGAACGTCCCCCGCCAGCTCTTCAGGAACGCGGTCATACGCGCCTCGGTGAAGGAGTGCTCGTAGAGCAGGCGCATGAACTCCATCCGCATCGTGCAGATGTCGGCGCCGGCCACGGCGATCTCGCCGAAGAGGCGCGGGTAGCGGCCGCAGGCCAGGATCTTCGTCTTGAAGCCGTAGTTATCGTAGATCTTGCGCACGGGCGCGATCATGTCGTGCGCCGTGTCCTCCCCTGATCCAGCGGCCCGTTGAAGATCGCGGCGACGTCGGCGCCGGCCTTGGCGGCCAGGTACGCCTGCGCGAGGGAGGCGATCGCGGTCACCGCAAGGCGCAGGTCAGGCTGCTCCTGCTTGAGTTGCTGGAGCGCCTGCAGGCCGGCGATGCTGGCCGGCAGCTTGACGATGATGCGGTCGGAGAAGGCATGCAGCCAGCGCGCCTGGCGGATCATCGGCTCGGGGTCGTGCCAGCCGATCACCTGGGCGAACACCGGCCCCGGCGAAGCGTCCACGATGGCGCCCAAGGTTTTTTCCATGTCCGGCCCGGCCGCGGAGATCAGGCCCGGATTGCTGGTTACGCCTGCAAGCAAGCCCCACGAGCGCGCCTCCAGGATTTCTTTGGGGTTGGAACTGTCGAGAAAAAGGTCCATGTGCTCCTCGTAAATAGTAGCTTGGTAGATTGGTAACTTGGTAGTCGAAGAGTGTGAGTCGGTAGATTGGTTGACTGGACTCCAATGCGCCTCTCAAGCTCACCAGTCTACCGGTCTACCAGGTTCTACCAATTTACCCACGCAACAGCAGATCCTCCGCCAGCTCGGGCAAATACCCTGACGATGCACTCCTGGTACGCCCGGTAGAACGCCGGCGACAGGGCGTAAAACTCCTCGCGGCAGATGAACTGCCCCTCGGCATCGCGGCGGCCGACGAACGCAAAGCTGAAGTTGTGGAAGATCTCATCGTGCGACGAGGGCCGCCGCAGGTCCGAACACCGGATGCACTCCGCCGCGAACGCCGAGCCGGCCGTGGCCTCACGTTGCGCGTAGGCCAGCGCATCCTGCCACCAGCGCCGGAACAGTTCCGGGTGGTGCTCGGCCAGCACCTCGGCGAAGAGCAGTTGCAGGTTGGGCGATACCTTGAAATGGTTGCGTCCCCCTGTTGCGCGGCCGATGGCCTGCCGTGCGGCCGCGCTAGGTCGTCACCCGAGTGGAAGTCGGCCATGACGCCGAATTGCTCGGCGATGCCGCACAGGCTGCGGGCGCGCGCCTCGAAGCCGGGCAGCCCGTCGGCGCCGCGATAATCGGTGCCCTTTTCCACGCCGAAGTTGGGCGCCACGTGCGTCAACGGAATCCCGCGGCGCTGCGCCTCCAGCAGCACAAAGATCAGTTCCGTCTCCGAGGTGAGGCAGTCGAAGGTGGGCACATCGTTCGGGTGCTCGTCGATGCTCAGCTCCAGGTCGAAGGGGACGCCCTCCTTGAAGCCACAGATGTACTCATAGAGCTTCGCGACGGCGTCCAGCGCGGCCCCATACTTGCCGACCAACCGGCCCAACGCCGCATCATCCGGCTGGTAGTCGAACCCGCTGACCCGCCGCGGCTGCCGATGATATGCCAGCAGATCGTTGCGCTGGACGGCATCCGGGATCCTGGATTCCAGGTTGGCCGTTCCCGCAGCCGCGCTCGCCGACAACGCCCCGTAGTCCAGCACGTCCGATACGTCCAGCGTGTAGAACGAGTAGTAGCGTGTCGCGTCCAGCATCCGTTTGGCGCGAGCCAGCCCATCGGCCCCGCGCTTGACCTGGATGTGATCGGCATCGGCGCCGTAGCGGGGCGGCGCGCCGTGCTTGAGCGCGTCGAGCACGCCCCCCACCCATAGCCCCTCGTAAGAGCTGC
>CAVPXB010000026.1:0-86539 GCA_963709525.1 uncultured beta proteobacterium | reverse complement strand
TCAGCAACGATGTAACGCCCTAACAGTTGTGATTTCCTGGCCATCTCGACGCCTCCTGAACCAATACCGTGACCCGATTATATCATCAAAGCCGACAGGCGAGCGAAATGCTTCCCAGCCGGCATTTGAATCGCAACGGCATGACGGGGAACGCCGTTGCCCCGACGACGGGCGGCGGAAATCGGCTTCACTTTTGCCGCGCACCGCCCTCTCCGCCGCCTGGCGAGTGGCGTGTGTTTACAGCCGTGCGTTCTTCTTTATCAGAGGAGCGGAAGCATATCCTTATTGTATCGCAAGATTTCGTTAGCGACAGCTTGAACGTCAACTTTTTCTTCAAAGTGGCTCTCCGGCCTATAGCGGGAAGGGTTATGGATTGCAAGCACAACTGCGAGTCCTTATGCCGAACGATCAAAACGATTGAATCTGGGCACCCTCAACTCTTTTTCATCGCACGGGCCGCACATCTGATTGCCCAGAAACCGCGTACCCCCGCGAAAGGCCGGAGAGCCTTTAAAGTTGAGCTGAATCGCCGCAGTGTAGTTCTATCTCATGACGCTGATTCTCCCAATGCCTCGCGTTAGCATCATCATTCAATATTGCGATTAACCTGTCAATTTCGGAGACATCTTGTCCTGCGTTCCCACAGCGACGTAAGCTAGCTAGAGTCACTGCACGGTATCCCAATACATCGACGCGGCGAAATGTGTATGAATATCTTTCGCATCGTTTATGGTCGAGCGGGCGATATCAAAGGGTCGCAGTATCCAATCAGCCAAAGGAGACACGACTACCGCCACCGGCCAAGTAGTTTGAAGCGCAACCTTCCCAGATACAGGTGCAGCAGCGACTCGTGCAGCGCAACCGATTCCCTGTCGGTTGTCACTCTGCGCAAGGTTTCAATGTCCTGTCTATATCTGCGAAATAGTCCGGGAAGTCTAGAAACAACCAGTCGCGATTGCAGAGTGCTGATTGTCATTGAGAGCAATCCAAAATCCGTGTTGAGTTGCTGCCAAGGATCAGGCTTGTCTCCCAGGACTTGACGAACTCTTTTCTGGTCTTTCCCGATTTATCGTTCTTCTGCCGTCATCTGCTGTATTTCCTGCAAAGCCGCTGACTGCTCTTCGGCGGTCTGGCAAGTTTCAGGGCAACATTCAAGACCTGTTCAGCTGCATCCAGCCGCCCACCGCGTTGATTGAAGGGAAATTCCGACGAATCGGGTGACGCTCGTTGCTGAGCATTGGCCAACTGCCTGCCTGAAATTCTTTAAGCCCGCCATTGGCGCAAGTGATGGATTGGAAACGAATCCTCTCCCGATCCACTCCAGCATCACCCTCGAAAACCGCGGTTGGCGTCAGTGAGGATCGGCTGATCACTCGCGTACTTTCTAAGCAAAGGCGAGGTTCCATCAATGGCGTCCTGGATCGAAGTGAGTTCTCCGGCGGACTGCCTTCGTAGTGAATCCAAAAAACAGGTAACGAGGAATCTCTTGTGTTATATAGGTCGGACAACAAGGGCGGAATATCAGGATCAACCCCGCCAGCCGACAAAGCAAAGTGGCTTGTGCTGCACGATATCGGCCAGGAGGTCCGCCCTGTGACCAGCTAAGGCGAGTCGGACATGCTCGATTGCGCCCAGGCAGCTTTCCGCAGCATCTAGTGAACCGTGAACTTGAACAGAGACTCCTCGGTTCAAATCTTCCCGCCAGTCCGCAAACGAATTAGGACCTCCCTCCTGATATCGGACGCCAATGCTTTGATCTACTTTCAGCCATTCTCTTTCGATGAGGCGGTCATAATTCGTTGCAGTACCGTCCCACCTGTGGATAGCCAATAAGCCAAGAAAGAATCAACCCGGTTGGGTATGGCATCCCTGCTCAATTTTAGCTAAGGACTTGTACAGCAACATGGTCGCTTTTCGACAAACTTGCCAGAAGTCGTTCAATGTGATCTCAAAACCGATGTGTTGACTGGCATCCTTTATTGCATTTGCGAGATCGCTGCCTTCGAGGTCGGAGTCCACTGTACACTTTTAGTGCATCCAGGGGCAAAATCTGTTGGAGCAGGGCCGGTGTGGTAGGCATTCGTGTGTCTCCAGCAGCGGAGGCGCCAGCGCCTACAAAGAACACCAATGTCGTCCTCGTCACCCTTGATGATAGAAGGGGCGCAACCGTTCAATGCTTACAGAGGAAATTGAGGCGTCCTGATGGGAAATTTGGGAGAAAGTATTGCCTCGCCCATTTTCTTTTCACCATACATTGCTACAACCGATCCTATACCCAACGCCTGAATGGGCCGGGCTATCCTACTCCCATGCTTACATGAATCAACGATTCTTTGCTATTTGTGCGAACCCTCTGCCTGTCTTTTTACTGATTAGGGGCATGGCAGTAAACACACGTTCCACGACACAAAACTGTCGTGATAACACTCCCTGACCCGTGTCACCTGCGAGTTTCGTGTCGGTTCGACCGGCAAGGGAGCTCCGCGCCACCATCACTTACAACCGCATGTTGTCGAGCGAACTCTGGATTTTCGCCAGCGGGTTGCGTCACGTGCGCATAGCGCACCTGATAATCTTGGATTTCAACGAGTCACGCTTGATTGCCTACTTTTCGCTGCCTTTGAGACGCATCGCCGGTTGACGACGAACCGGCCGCACGGGTTTGGATGAAGGGGCTATTCGCACGTCGCTGCGTCGTTCTGACTGACGGGCCACAGTCTCTTGATACTGCCGTTCCAGGTTCGTCCAGAATTCCTTTGGCACCCCCAGCACGCGCTCCAATTGCACCGCCATTTCAGGAGTGACGGGCGTCTGGCCCTGGATTATCCGCCGCACCGTCTGGCGGGGTTGGCCGGTGCGTTCGGCCAACTCAACCGGCGACACCCCCAGCGCTTCGATGGTCTCCAGAAGGGTTTCACCAGGGCGGACGGCATAGTCAGGCATAAATTGATTTTCCATGCGTCTATCCGCTTATCCGTTGCCATCCGTTGCCCTACACCAACTTCTCTCTTATCTTCGCGCTCGACAAAATCCATGATCGCCACCACGATGACGATCGCCGCGACGGCCGTGCCGGCGGAGCGATACTTGCTGAAGGGGAAATAGTCGTTGTAGAGCAGGTTGCCGATCCCGCCGCCGCCGGCGAAGCCGACGATGGTCGCCATGCGCACGTTGATGTCCCACTGGTAGATCGAGTAGGAGACGAAGGGCGGGATGATCTGCGGCAGGATGCCGTAGACGATGGCCTGCAAGCGCGTCGCGCCGGTCGCGGTGATCGCCTCCAGCGGCCCCGCGTCAATGTTCTCGATGGCCTCGGAGAAGAGCTTGCCGATCAACCCGAAGGTCGTGACCGCCAGCGCCAGCATCCCGGCAAAGCTGCCGAAGCTCACCCAGTAGAAGAAGATCGCCACGTACAGCAGCGCCTCGATCGAGCGCAGGATGTTGAACATGCCGCGCGTGAGGTAGTAGATCCAGATCGAAAGGCGGCTGCGGCCGGTCAGGTTGCGCGCGGCCAGGAAACTGAAGGGGATCGCCAGGAGCGCGCCCAGCGTCGTGGCCAGCAACGCCTGGAAGATCGTCACGATCATCTCCCTGACCACGGTGCTGACGACTTCGGGGTCCAGGTTGAACGAGAGGAAGCGGCGCACGAAATCGCCCAAGGTGGGCGCGGGATCGAGCAGCAGCTTCAGGTCAATCCCGCACAGCCCCCAGAGATAGACGAAGACCGCCCCGCCGACGATGATGTAGAACCAGGCCCGCAGCGACTTGTAGAACGGCCGCCAGGGCTTGACGACCGTCTGCGTCGTGCCCACCATGATGCGTTCCCGCCATTTCGCGCTCACGTAGTCCACGATGATCACGACGATGGCGACCGCCCACAGCGCCGCGGCGTATTGCGTGTACCCGCTCTTGCGGATCGTCTCCACCACGAAGTAGCCGATGCCGCCCCCGGCCACAAACCCGACGACCGTCGCCGAGCGCATGTTGATGTCCCACCGCAGCAGGGTATAGGCCAGGAACGGCGGCACGATCTGCGGGATGACGGCGTAGCGAATGGTCTGGAACAGGTTCGCGCCGGTCGCGGTGACGGCCTCGATGGGGCCGGGGTCAATGTGCTCGACTTCCTCGGAGAACAGCTTCGCCAGCGCGGCCACCGAGTGGATGGTGAGCGCGATCACGCCGGCGAACGACCCCAGGCCCACCCACAGGACGACGATCAGGCCCCAGATGAGGGTGTCCACCGCGCGCACGATGTTGAGGAGGGTGCGCGCCACGTAGTAGATCGCGACGCCGCCGGGGATGCGCGACATGATGTTGCGTGCGGCCAGGAAGCTGACGGGGATGGCGAGAATGGTGGAGAAGATCGTCGACATCAGGCCGAGCGCAATCGTCTCGATGATCTTGCCCGCCTGGAAGGTCGGCAGCGGCGCCCCGGCCTGCACGAACCCCAGGCGCACCAGCAGGTCGGGCGCGGGCTTCGGCACGATGTTGCCGAAGATGTATCCAAAATTCTCGCTGGGAACCCACGCGCCCGCGGCGTTGCGCGTGAAGAGATCGGGATGGATGATGTCGTTGAAGATCTTGAGCGCGTTGCCGAAGCGCGTGACCAGGCGGTCGAGCCGCACGTCCGTGACTTGCCACGCGATGATGTAGATGACCAGCCCCGTCAGGAGCAGCCCAAGCCCACCCAGGCCGCGTTTGCCCCGCGCCTGGCAATAGGCATCATAGACGTTCCAGAGCCAGAAGAGCGCGAAGAGGGCCAGCAGCCAACTGGTCTGGACGCCGCCCAGGCTCACCTTGGCGATGCGGAAATTGTCGAGCGCCCAGGGGATCAAATAGCCCTGCGCCAGCGCCGCGACGAGGATCAACACCCCGCGCTCGCGCTTGCCCAGGTAGATACTGCCCTGCGCCGGGGATGATCAGCGAAAGCAAGGCTCGGCAGGGTAGGGCTCAGTTGTCTTGCGATGCTGGGGAGAGAAAGGATGACTAGGTGCTCATGTGGTGCATCCGTTTGTCCAGCGCGACGCATGCGAGCTCAGCGCGCTATCGGATCGTCAACAATCGAACGCGCTCGGCTTCTTGCCCGTAAATCGCCTTGAACTGCGCGTCGTCAATCTCCTTGGGCAAGCCTTCGAAGACCACCCGGCCATCTTTGAGCGCGATGGCGCGGGTGGCGTAGCGGTGGACGAGATCGAGAAAGTGCAGGCTGCACAGCACCGTGATGCCGCGCTCTTTGTTCATCTGTTCCAGGTATTTGAGGATCGAATGGGCCAGCACCGGATCGAGCGACGCGACCGGCTCATCGGCCAGGACCAATTTCGGTTCCTGCATCAGCGCGCGCGCGATGCCGACGCGCTGCTGCTGCCCGCCGGAGAGCGAATCGGCGCGCACGTGCGCCTTGTCGGCCAGGCCCAGTTGCTCCAGGTTGTCCAGCGCGCGCTGGTGATCTTCGGGCGAGAAATAATCGAACAAGCTCTGCGATGGGTTGACGTAGCCGAGCCGCCCCGAAAGCACATTCGTCAGCACCGAGGAGCGCTTGACCAAATTGAACTGCTGAAAGACCATCCCGATCTGCCGGCGAATGCCGCGCAACTCGGAACTGGGCGCCGCGGTGACATCTATGTCGTTCCAGATGATCTTGCCGGCGGTCGGCTCGATCAGCCGATTGATGCAGCGCAGCAGGGTGGATTTGCCCGACCCGCTCAACCCGATCACGGCCAGGAACTCCCCATCTTGAACCTCGAAGCTGACATCGTTCAGCGCCTGGGTCCCGTTGGGGTAGACCTTCGTCAGATGCTCAACACGTAGCATGGTTTTCCTCGGTGGGGATGGGGGTAGAGAAGAGTCATTGCGAGGAGCGGGTTTTACGACGAAGCAATCTCATGCGTCGAGAGCGGGATTGCTTCGGCCCAGACGACGGGCCTCGCAATGACATCCAACACGATGCTTGTCACGTGCCAGGCACTTGCGAAGTGCCTGGCACGTTGAAACGAATTTACTGCCTGACCAACTTGCTCACGTCCACGCCCGCCTTCTTCAGAAGCTCATTGAAGGGCGCGTAGTACTTGGCGTAGTCGGCCACTTCAAAGGCATCGTAGTTGTAGATGCTCTTGACCACGGCGTTGCCGGCCGGGTCCTTCATCATCGCCAGCAGCGCTTCGGTGGTGATCGCCTTGATCTTGGGATCGAGGCCCTTGATGTATTGGAGGCCGTCGTTCGGGATGCGGTCGCCCACCTGCGAACACCGTGACCTTCTGGGCGATGTCGGGGAACTTGCTGGCCAGGTTGGTCGCCTTGTCGGTCAGCACGTCCATGAAGGCCACACCGGCGTCGCAGTCGCCATTGTACACGGCGATGGCGGCCTTGTCGTGCCCGCCCGCATAGGTGCTCTTCATGTCCTTGTCCGGGTCAATGCCCAGCGCCTTGAACGACGCGCGCGGGATGATGCCGCCGGAGGTGGAGCTGGCGCTGGTGAAGCACATGCTCTTGCCCTTGACATCCGCCAGGGTCTTGATGGTCGAACCGGCCTTGGCGAAGTATTCGGGCTTGTAGTAGGAGGTCAGTTGGCCGGCCAGCGCCTTGTCGGGATCGAAATCGAACGCCGTGTAGGTGCCGTCCGGCTTGAGGACGCCGTACTTGCGCTGCGCCACCAGGGCCACTTCCACGTCGTACTTCTCCTTCGCCAGCAGGATGGCGAAGGTGTTGAGGAAGCCCATGTGGGCCTTGCCGCCGCCCATCGCTTCGATGGATGCGGCTTCGCTGGTGCCGACCTCGACCTTGTAGGTCAGGCCGGTCATCTTGGTCAGGCAGTCGGCCATGGCCGCGCCGCCCCGGGTGATGAGCGCGGTATCCACCGAGGGCACGAAGGTGATGACGATGGGCTTGTCGGCCGCGCCGAGTTCACCCGCCTTGGGCGACAACGCGTTGGCCATCTTCGCGCACGCAGGCGCGGCGAGGGCGGGCAGCGGCGTCTTGGTCGGCGTCACGACGGCCGTGGCCGCGACGGGCGCTGCGGTGGCCGGCCGGCGCCTTGGTCGGCTCAGGCGCCTTGGTCGGTTCGGGCGCCTTGGTCGGCTCAGGCGCTTTCGTTGGTTCCGGCGCTTTGGTCGGCGCCGGCGCCTGGGTTGCCGCGGCCGCCTTCGCGGGCGCCTGCGGTCGGCGCGGGGGTGGGCGTGCCGCACGACGCGATGAGCAACTGGCCGCAATCACAGTCACGGCCAACAGGACAGAGAACCTCTTCATGTTTTTCCTCCGTATGAAGTAGGCTGAAGATCAACTGACCTTTATCCTATACCAAGCTGCGGAATTCGGCAACCTGCAAGGGGAGCGACATGGCCCCCAGCTAGCCAGTCCGCCACGCGTTCCTATCTACGATACATCCCGCGCGCCTCGTTGCGCTTCACGCGAAAAACCTCGCGCGCCATATCCATCGATTCGCGGACGTAGCGGGCCAGTTCGCCCTGCTGGCCCTTGGTATCGCTCACGTCTCGGTTGCGCCAGACGACCTCGACCTCTTTGATGGCGTAGCCCGCTTTCTCGAACAGATAGAGCAGCTCGACATCGTAGGCCGACACCTTCCACCCTTTGGGCCGGCTGGCTTGTTTGAAGAATTGGAGCTTTGGGAAAACCGCCAGCGCCGCCTCGCGCCGACACGACTTGAAGCCGCACTGCGTATCACCGATACCTCGCAACAAGAACAAACCGCGCAGGGTCCGAAAGACCAGGCTGCCCAGCTTGCGCAACACCGAGAACCCGTCGCGTTCGCTGCCGCGGGAACCGATCACGACCTGGTAGTTCTGATCGTACCACGGCAAGAGTTTGGACAGCTCGCCGATCGGTGTGGATTGATCCATATCGGTGAAGAGGACCAACCCGCCGCGGGCTTGCTGGATTCCGGCCCATACGGCCGCGGGTTTGCCGCCGTGTGGGATGCTCACCAACGAAAAACGCGGCCGGTCAGTGATGAATGTTTCGACTAACTGCTTGCTCGCATCGGTGGACTCATCATTGACAATGATGACTTCCCAGGTATAGGTTTGCTGAACAAGGTAATCGGCAACCTCGTCTAGTACCCCTTTTTCAAGATTGCGCGCCTCGTTGTAACACGGGATCACCACAGTGAGATACGGAGCCTGCAACTCAGTCGTCATGCGACCACCTTCATAATGAAATCAAAAGATCAAAGCGGCCAAACCGGCCGCGACCACTGCACCGGCCAGCGATGCCCCAAAGTTGACCCCGTCGTTGTTCAGCCAGGGCCACCCGCGCACTGATCGCGCCTTCTGCCCGCACCGGTGGATAAGTCGTTCAGTCTCTTTTCCACAGGCATCGCAGTAGTAGATCGCCTGCACGGTCGCGCCCAGCACGCTATCGAACAGCGCGCCCGCCAGCCCGCTGATGGCCGCAACCGGGATGAATACCCAGTCACGCAGCAGCCAGGCGCCGGTGGTGACGAGGGCGGCGCCCTGAACCAGGATGAACGCCGCCAGACCGATGAACGCGCCGCCGGCCAGGGCTGCCAGGATGCCCTGCCGCGTCACCCCGCCCGATGCGCCGGTCGGGACGGGCCGGCCGGTGGTGATCAGCCGGGGCTGCGACCGGGCCAGACACGCCCAGCTCGGTCGCCCAGGTGTCGGCGTTCACGGCGGCCAGCGCGCCATAGAAGGCCAGCGCCAGGAACGGGAAGAACGTCGCGCTCCGGCCCGCCAGGCCGGCCGCGACCGCGATCAGCGCGGCCAGGCCGCCGTTGGCGAGCACCTGGCCCGCGTCACGCCGGCTGCTTTTGGCGAAGGTGTCCGCCACGGCCCGTTTTCGGCTTACCCGAACCGCGACAACAGGCTGGAGCTGACAAAGAAGGCGATCAGGGTCCCGCCCCAAACCCAGCCGCCGAAGCCGAAGATGCTCGTGCCGATCACGATGGCGCCGGCCACGCCACTGCGCGAGAGCGCGGCGCTGCGATAGGCCAGACCGCCGATGATGGCGCTGAAGATCAGCCCAAGCGAGCAAGCGAACGGCGATGTTCTCGGTGTACACGCAAGCCCTCAGCGCATCAACCCCAGCAGCGCCAGCCCGGCGATCGCTTGCACGACCACCGCGCCGCCCCACAGCAGATACGCCGCCCCAGATTGTGTGCGGCGATAGAGCACGATGCCGATCACCAGATTAATCAACCAGGTGATCAGCCCGATGAGCGGCAGTGCGAACAGCCCGGACTTTGCCGCGATGCGGTCGGGGATGCCGCGCACGTCGAAATGCAGCGGCACGTCGGGGGGCAGCCCCGGATAGCGGAACGCCAGGATGCCGGACATCAGCAGCAGCCCCAACAGCCCGACCAGGATCAACACCTGGGCGCTGCGATCGCGCCACAGCCCCCATGTCCACAACGGCGGCCGGCGCAACTCCAGCGCCAGCGGCCGCGCCGCACCAATCGCAAAGCGCGCCTGCAAGGCGTCCAGAAATTCTGGGGATCGGCTGGCGAAATCCCATAACTTTCCTGATCCGTCACCAGGATGAGCTGTTCGCTCAGCGGGCGGGTCGCATAGGAGCTGACCACGCCGACGTTTGCGCCCCACAGCCGCCGGCGCTCGGTGTAGGGCCAATGCCAGGGCCACAGCCGATCCAGGCCGACGACCGACCGCGCCCTGCTGCACCCGCTGGATGCTGCCCATCGGCACGATCTGCCGCGACACGCCCCAGACGAGCGTGACGCCATCACGCGTCAACCCAATACTCGAGCGTAAACGCGGCGATCGTGCGATTGCCGAGGTAGCTGACGACACCAAGGCTCACCAACACCCAGAGCGCCAGCAGAAAGCTCAGGCCATCCACCGGCCGCGTCGTGATGGCGCGCACCGCCAGGACGGCCAGCAGCAGCAGCCCCAGGATGACCAGGATCGCATACCAGCGATCAGGACGGGGTAAAGGCTTGAAAGTCATAGGATTAGCGTATAGCTGACGTCAACTGCGGCGTCAACGTCTACTTCGGATACACCGGCGTCAACCAATGCCGATACTTCGGATCTACGCCATGCACAGATTCGGAAGTACATGATCCATGATCTTTGCGGGTGATCGGGCCGACGCCGCCGTTGCCCAGCCGGAGATGATCCACCGAGCCGATGGGCGTCACTTCGACGCCGGTGCCGCAGAAGAACGCCTCATCCGCGATATAGACCTCCGAGCGGTCAATCTGGCGCTCGACTGTGTCCAGCCCAACTCGACTTTGGCGAGATCCATGATGGCCTGGCGGGTGATGCCCTCCAGGATGTTGGCGGTGACCGGCGGCGTGATCAGCTTGCCGCCGCGCACGATGAAGAAGTTCTCGGCGCTGCCTTCCGCCATGTGGCCGTCGGCGTTGAGCACGATCGCCTCGTCGAAGCCGTTCAGCATCGCCTCGGACTTGATCAGGGCCGAGTTGACGTATGCGCCCGTCACCTTGCCGCGCGGGGGGATGGCGTTGTCATCGTTGCGGCGCCATGACGAGAAACACACCTTGGCGCCTTCCTGCTGCTCGATATACTTGCCGAACGGCGTCGCAGAAGACGGCGAACTCGTCGCGTCAGATTGTGCAGGCGCACACCGATCACCTCGTTGGCCTTGTAGGCCAGCGGCCGGATGTAGACATCCTCGCGATACCCTTCGCGGCGCAGCAGTTCGATGGTCAAGCTCGCTCATCTGCTCCGCGTCGAGGCCGAGCTGCATCCGCAGCACTTTGGTTGACTGGAGCAGGCGCCGGTAATGATCGCGCAGGCGCACGACGAAGAGCTGCGCTTCTTGCTCGTTCCAGTACGCGCGAATGCCCTCGAACACGCCTGTGCCATAGTTGAAGGCGTGGGTCATGATGCTGACCTTGGCCTCGGTGAACGGGACGAATTTTCCCTCAAAGTATGCGAACTTCGGCATGATGACTCCTCCCACGATCAGTTTGAGAATGATTGCGTTATAGTTGTAAGTCCCAGGCGGTCAAGCGCGCCAACTGCGCTTGATCCGTCATGTCCAGGTTCAGCGGGGTCACGGAGATGTAGCCCGCGGCCAACGCGCCGATGTCGGTCCCCGCCGCCGGCTCGCCGGCCGGCGGATCGCCGCCGATCCAGTAATAGGGCCGGCCTTTCGGGTCTTCACGTCGGATCAGCACGTCGCGATAGACCCGCTGCCCCAGCCGCGTCACCTGGATGCCACGCACCTGTTCCCGCGGCACGGCCGGGAAGTTGACGTTGAGGAAGCTGTTGGCCGGCAGCCCCTCGGCCAGCACGCGGCGGGCCAGCCCCGCCACGATCTCGGCCGCGAAGTCGAGATCGCCGGCGCGGTCTTCCTGCAAATCCTGCGATGCCGCGATGGCCGGGATACCGTAGACGGTCGCTTCCATCGCCGCGGCCAGCGTCCCGGAGTAGGTCACATCGTGGCCCAGGTTGGAACCCTGGTTGATCCCCGACACGACCAGGTGCGGCCATTCGGGCAGGATGCCCAACAGGGCCAGGCCGACGCAGTCGGATGGCGTGCCGGTGGTGACAAAGAGCGGCGCGCCATCGGGCAAAGTGCCCTGGGTCACGCGCAGCGGCTTGTGCATCGTCTTGGTGTGCCCCGCCGCCGACCAGTTGTGATCGGGCGCAAAGACGACGACTTCGCCCACCGCACGCAAGCGCGCGTGCCAGCGCGGCCAGGGCGGGCGCCTGGTAGCCGTCGTCGTTGGTGATCAGGATGCGTGGCATGGGAAATCGGCAAATCAGCAAATCAGCAAATCGGCAAATGGCGCAGATGCCGCCAGGGCTCGAGGCTTCAGCCGGTTTGTGCCGCCGATGACCCAACCGGTCAATGCCGCGAAGCCAGGTTGGCTGATCGCTGGTTTCAGGGCCACGGCGGTATCCTGCGCCACGGTCGGCTGACTCCTGACCCCTGACTCCTGACTCCTGGCTCCTGCCCCCCGACTCCTGACTCCTACCGCCTGCCACCCGCCATCCAACCAGCCCGTCTTCTTAGGCTCAGCCTTCTTGTGGCCGACCCAGATCGTCACCGGCTTGCTCTCGACCATGTTGCCGGCGCGGTCATAGGCTTTCACGTAAATCGTGTGTGTCTCGGATATGACCCCGGAATCGTTGACCCCCCCTAATCCCGACTCGGTGACCCAAGTCGTGCGCTGCCCGGAACTGCCGTCGGGCTTCTTGTAGGTCTCGGTCCGCACATCCTGGACGACCACTTGTTTCTCGCCCAGCGTGCCATCCGGGTTCGTGATCGGCCGCATCGCGGTGATCCGCCCGCCGCTGGGAATCGGGGGGACGCCGGTCATCTTGATGGTCCAGCGGACGCTGTACGGCGCGACCGTGCTTTCCCCGATCTTGGCGTTGTCCAGATAGAAATCGACGCGATCCATCTCCCAGCCATCCTGCGCATCGGCCGTGATGCTGACCAACTCGTCATCCTCCATCACGTAGTTGCCTCGATCCTGGGGATGGACGATCTCGACCTTGGGCGGCGTGTTGTCTATCACGACCCGGATTTCGTTGGTCTGCACACCGCCATCGTTGCCCAAGACCGCCAGGCGCAGCGTGTAAAGCCCCTCGAAGCCGGCCGTATCCCAGACCTCCAGGTCGCCGTTGCTCACCTGGTTGCCATGTTCGCCGCCGATCGGAATCCAGGTATCCGGCTTGGCTTCGGCGGCGACATCCACCTTGTACGCCCGGAAGTTGCCCCCGCGCGCGTTGCCCTTGATGACCACCTTGCCCTTCAGCCGCGCGCCGATCATCGGCTCGCCGATGGCGACATCGCCCGCCACCTCTTGCCCGCCACACGGGCCGTCAATCTCGGTCGGGGGCTGTGGGATGTTGTTGGCGCGCACGTAGTCTGCGGCGTTGAGCGGGTACATCTCATAGATCCGCCGCTCGATCAGCTCCGGCGGGGTGCATACCGAAGCGCGCTTGCCGCTCTCGCGGTTGATCTCGAATCCCTGGTACCAGTTATCTTGCTGCTTGGGCACCTTGCCGGCCAGGAAAAGATCAGTGGTGCCGCCCCTGCAGTCCGGGGTCGGCAGCAACCCCGATGGGAAGCAGACATTGGCGCGCACCAGGCCGGGCGGCTCATCCCATTTCTGCACGGGCAACCCCTCCATGCCCTTCTTCAGCACGGAGTTGAAGATCGGGGCCGCGGTGATCGAGCCGTCGGAGAGTTTCATTGGTTTGTTATCGCTGTTGCCCGTCCAAACCCCCACCGCCAACTGCGGCGTGAAGCCGAGGGTCCAGCCATCCACCCAGCTATTGGTGGTGCCGGTCTTGGCGCCCACCGGCCGGTCGGGCAGGACGAGGTACTGCGCAGTGCTCCCAAACGCCCCCGCGCGGGGTCGGGTCGGTCAGCACATTGACGATCATGTAATTGGCCGCCGGCTTTACGACCTGTTCGGTGCTCGGCTGGGCGTATTGATCCAACGTCTTGCTGTCTTTGTCCTGCACCTGGAGGATATAGACCGGTTCGAGCTTGCGATAGCCGGGCCGCTGGCGTTCCGGCGGGATCGGCTTGCCGGCCATCACGCCGCCGTTGGCAAAGACACTGAACGCATAGGTGTGATCCACCAGCGCCACCTCGCCGCCGCCCAGGGTCAAACTCAAGCCATAGGAGTTGAGTTCGCGATTCAGGCTGCTGAGGCCCAGCCGCCGCGCGGTCTTGATGACGTTGGAGATGCCGACCTGCTGCATCAGCCAAACTGCGGGGATGTTGTAGGAGCGTTGCAGCGCCTGGCGCAGCGTCATCGGCCCGTGATACTTGCGGTCGTAGTTCTCCGGGGTATACGGCGGGTTGCCCGGATCGGGGAAGACGGTGCGCACGTCGAGCACCATGCTGGCCGGCGCAAAATTGCCGGTCTCGAACGCGGTCAGATAGGTGTACGGCTTGAAGGAGGAGCCGGGCTGGCGCGAAGCCAGCGACACGTTCACCTGGCCGTCAATGGCTTTATCGAAGTAGTCCAGGCTGCCGACCATCGCCAACACTTCGCCGGTGTTGGGGCGGATCGCCACGACCGACGCATTGGTCACTTCGTGATCGAACGAATAGCCCGGCAGACTGACCTGCGGGACCGGCGGGAAGTTCGCCATGCCGGCCTGACACGGTTTCGGCGGCTGCTGGCGCATGGAAGCGATGTGGCTGCGCGCTGCACACTCGGCCCAGACCTGCAAGTCCCAATCCAGCGTGGTGTAGACCTTCAGGCCGTTTTCCCAGATGAAGTAGGGCTGTTCGGGTGTGTTGTACTGCTGTTGCAACTGCTGCAAAACGTAGAGCGCGAAGTGCGGCGCATCCGGGGGCACCTCGAACCGCTGCTCGGCGAACTCGCGCACATATTGCCAGAGCGAACCGGGCAACTTCTTGGCCGCGTCCGCTTCGGATTGCGAGATGTAGTCGGCCTTGACCAGCGCGTTCAGCGCGCGGGCCGTTGCGGGCCGGTCGCCCATCGCCACGAGGGGGAGGTCAGTCTCGCTCAGGTGGCCGGCTTTCACCAGTTCGTTGAGCAGCCGGGTGTTGAAATAACGCGTGGCGTTGTCTACCTGATCCTGGGTCAGGTAGCCCGCGTCGTACATCGCGGTCAACACCTTGCGCTGACGGCGATAGGCGTCGGCCGGCTCCTGGATCGGATTCAGGCCGGGATATTGCGGGATGGCCGCCAGCACCGCCATCTCGTCGAGGGTCAGGTCGGCCACGGTTTTGTCATAATACACGCGGGCCGCCGCCTCGATGCCATAGGCCGCGTTGCCGTAGAAGTTATAGTTGAGATACCACTCCAGGATACGATCTTTGCCCGCCTTGCCCGGATATTTGCGCGTGATCTCGATCGCCATGATGGCTTCTTTGATCTTGCGGGCGTAGGAGCGCTCATACCGCTCCTGCGGGTCAATCAACACCATCTTGACCATCTGCTGCGTGATAGTGCTGGCGCCCTGGACGTTCTGTCCGCGGATATTGGAGACGAACGCCCGGCCCAGGCCGCGCAAGTCTACGCCGATGTTGGAGTAGAAGGAGCGATCTTCCAGGGCAATCGTGGCGTCACGCACCAGCTCGGGGATCTGGTCAATCGGCAGATAGGTGCGGTCGCCGCGGAAGGGGCGCGGGTCAATGGACTCGTAGAGCAGATGTTGCCCCGTGCGGTCATAGATCTTGACCGTCTCGTACTTGACCTGCTCCGTCTGGATCGCGCTCGGATCGGGCAAGCCCTGGGCGAAATAGGAATAGACTGAGGCCACCGAGGTCACTGCGGCGAAGGCCACCGTCACCAGGGCGATCAGGTTCACCCCCACCACCACGGCGAGGAAGATCATCAGCCATCGGCCGATGCGTGGGCCGCCCACCGCGCGGCGGTAGCGGCGCCAGCGTTGAATTTGTTGTACGCGAGTCATATTCAGTCGTTCACTTATAGAAGAGTTCGAGGTGGGGGACAAATCATCGGTCCGTCAAGCCAGCTTTCGGATGAGTGCATGGGCAATCTCAGCCGAGTTCCTGTCCTTCATGTACGGGCATCGACCGGTGCATGTCATGCCTGTTTCGCGAGGATGTGGTGACTTCCTTCAACCGGAATCAGCCGCCAACCGCTCTTTCGGAAAGCTCGAATGAGAATCTATCACCAGATCGGTGGGCAATTTAGGATAGGTAAGAGTCTCTCAATCATATCCATCTGCAGGCTACCTTCCAACCGTAGGTATCATCGCCCTATCCACAGATTCCGTTCCTCTAAAAGCGATCTAGCCGCGACTTGAGACAGCCGACAATTGCTTCACTGATATTCTCCAGGGCATCCTTCATGGTTTCGCCCTCGGAAAGGCATCCCGGAAGATCCATACATTCAACAACGTAGCGACCATCCTCATCCTGCTCGGATCACAACATTGAATTGCATTCCTAGCCTCCTACAGACAGACTCCTAATGCCTGTCGTTGGTTCCCAAGCAAAATAACGGGGGGTGTGCCCTCCACCCCCCGCGGTCTGGAATGCTATGTTAGCAGAAAAGGGGCGGATTGGCAAATGGGGGGCGGAATTTCCCGGCCAGGGGTAAGACTTGCTCCCCCACCGCGCAACGGGTATACTGGACGGCATGGTCACGCCTGTCATCAGCAGCAGATTCACCCGCACCATCCACGAGGTTTTCGGCCCGGAAGGCGCTGACTGGCTGGTTCGGCTGCCGGCGTTGCTCGCCGAATGCGAAGCGCGCTGGTCGCTCCAGGTGCAGCCGCCGTTCGATCTCTCCTACAACTACGTCGCCCCCGCGCGGCGCAGCGATGGGGCCGAGGTCGTGCTGAAGCTCGGCGTGCCCAACCCGGAGCTGACGACCGAGATCGCGGCCATGCGGCTGTACGATGGCCGGGGCGCCGCGCGACTGCTCGACGCCGACGCCGAACGCGGCTTCCTGCTGATGGAGCGCCTGAAGCCGGGCACGCCGCTGGTCGAAGTGGCCGACGACGCGGCCGCGACTGCCATCGCGGCCGAGGTGATGCGCCAACTATGGCGACCTGTCCCGGCCGCGCATCCCTTCCCCGATGTGCGGCAGTGGGCACGCGCGCTCTACACCCTCCGCGACCAATATGGCGGCACGACCGGCCCACTGCCGGCCTATCTGGTGGATCAGGCGTTACGCCTCCATGATGAGTTGATCGCCTCGTCGGCCGCGCCGGTGGTGCTCCACGCCGACCTGCACCACTGGAACATCCTGGCCGCCGAACGCGCGCCGTGGCTGGCGCTCGACCCGAAAGGGGTGATCGGCGAGCCGGCCTATGAAGTCGGCGCGCTGCTGCGCAACCCGATCCACGATATCGCAACCTGGCCCAACGCCCGCCAGGTGTTGGCGCGGCGCATTGACCAGCTCGCCGAGACGCTCGGCTTCGACCGGCAGCGGTTGATCGGCTGGGGCATCGCCCAGGTGGTGCTCTCCGCGTGCTGGGATCTGGAAGACAGCACGTTCGGCGGCTGGCAGACCTGGATCGGGGTGGCAGACATCCTGGCCGCATTGTAGAGATCGAAAGGAAACCATGAACTTTCTGCGCAGAGCGCTCTATCTGGCCGCCCGGGTCTATTGGACCATCGCCCGACCGCTGACCCTCGGCGTGCGCGTGATCATGCAGCGCGGAGACGAGGTGCTGCTGGTGAAGCACACCTACCAGCCCAGATGGTATTTCCCCGGCGGCCTGGTGGAACGCGGCGAGACCCTGGATCAGGCCGCGCGGCGCGAAGCCCGCGAAGAGGTCGGTGCGGCGTTGGGGCCACTCACGCTGGTCGGCGTTTTCAGCAGCTTCGCCGAGGGCAAGGCCGACCACATCACCGTTTTCCGCTGCACGGAGTTTACGCTGTCGCCGGCCGCCAACGCTGAGATCGAGCAGTTTGCGTTTTTCAAGCTGACCGCTCTGCCGCCGGATGTGTCGGCCGGCACGCGGCGGCGGATCGAGTTGATCTTGGGCGGCGCGGGCGGGCCGACTTATGGGGCATGGTGAAGTGGCGACCGAGGTCGCTGCTAAAGAGCCGCTGGCTGCGATGTCGGCCTGCGCCGACGAGTACACGGCCGGCCATGCAGATGGCCGCCCGGCGCCGCAGCGCCCCTCAACCGCGATTTCAATCGCCAACTCAGCCGGCGGCGGGCTGGGCAACGGGCGCCAGCGCCGGCCGCATGAATTGCGTCAGCGCGAGCGCGGCCAGGACGATCACCGCGCCGAAGATGAACGGCGCCTGCGAGCCGTAGGCAACCCAGACCGTGCCGCCCACCACCGGGATCACAATGGCTGCGATGTGGTTGATCGTCTGCTCGACCGAGAGATTGCTGGTGATCTCTTCGGGCGACACGGCGATCTTATGGAAGTAAGTCGTCAGCCCCAGGTTGAAGCCGATGAAGATGTTGTCCAAGACGAAGAGCACGTACAGCAGCGGCAACACCTGGATGTAGGCATACCCCATGAAAACCAGCGTGAGCGCGGCGAACGCCACGCTCAGCGTGATCCGCTCGCCGAAACGGCTGACGAGCTGCCCCACCCAACGCAACGTCACGATGTTGATCAGACTGTTGACCAGAAAGAGCACGGCTGTCGTTTGCACGGTGATGTGATATTCCCGCACCAGCAGGTAGATCGCAAAGGTCGTGAAGATATGCCGCCGGCTGCCCAGCAGGAACGAGAGCGCGTAGTAGAGCCAGTAGCGTCGGCGCAGCACGATCCGGCGTTTGGTCGGCAGCGCGCCACCATTGCCGCCGAGCGGTAACAACGCCACCCCACCGATCATCACCAGGACGCCCACGACAGCGAAGAGGGTCTGGTAGCCCCAGGGCCGCGCCAGCAGATAGACGGCCGCGGTAGCCACGACCGCGGCCAGCGAACCGAGGCTGCCCAGTTTGCCCAGGGCGCGCGGCGCTTCGCTCAGCTTCGACACCATCAATACCACGGCGTTCGTGCTCGGGGTGAAGAAGTGAAACCCGAAGCTCATCACAAAGGTCGTGACCAACAGGATCGGCAGCGTGGTGGAATAACCGGTTGCGACGATACCCAACCCCATCAGGATGATGCTGAACGCCATGATGCGGACTTCGGAAAGGTAGAGCGCCAGGAACCCGACCAGAAACCCCAGCAGCCCCGGAATCTCGCGTACAGCCTGCACCAGGCCCACCTCTGCCGGGCCGATCTTGACGCTCTCGACGGCGAAGTTGTTGAAGAGGGTCTGCCAGACCTGAAAGCCGAAATAGAGCAAGAAATTAGAGACGATCAGATAGATCATCATGCGGCGGGTGTCTTGTGGATCATTCATGCGATAGCGCGCCCCTCGTGACAAGAATGGGAATAATCGCAGCGCAGGGATATGGGCGCGCCAAACGCAGCCGAGGCCTGCCCCCCGATCTCAAGCATTGTAATCCGCTTTGCCCGCCAGGGCCAAAACGACACCCCATTTCGTTATAAATATCTTTTGCGCAGCCCGTCACTTTCGGTCGGGACGGGCATCAATTAATGTGTATTACCGGAAAGGATCGCAGACCACCGATATTCCCGAACTGGCTCGGTCAGAGACCAGCCAGAGCAGGGAAGTGTTGGAAATCAGGAGCGCGGGGCGGCCGGGACTTACGTAAAAGTACGGATAGCCCCCAGGCTGTCCCCATGCTAGACTCAAGGCAATAAGGCATTCCGTCCAACCTATATCATAGATTCAACCGACCCTGGCGTGGAGGTATCCCATGTCGCACAAGCCTGCACCCATTGCGCTCATCGTAGACCCCGATCCCCACATGGCGTGGGCGATGCAACAGGTCCTACTGCCCGAAGGGTGGCAAGCGATCGTCGCGCACTCCGGGACATCTGCGATGGCGCAGGCCGCCACGGCGCCCATCCGCATTGCCTTCGTGAGTGCGACGCTGCCCGACATGGACAGCCAGGATCTCGCCAGGCGTCTGCGAAAGCTGCGGCCGGAAGCCTCGACGGTTGTGATTTCCGATTTCTACTGCCCCGATGATGCCGAGACGCAGCAGGTTCTGCACCGCGCCCTCTTCTTCAACTTCATCGCCAAACCGTTTGATTTGACCGAGATTTCGGCCCTCGCCCAGCGGCCGCTGGAACGAGCCTACCAGGCGTAGCGGCGCGGTCGCGTCGCTATGCTGTAGCAGTTAAAATGGTTGCCCCACCGGGGCCGGGGACAATGCCTGATCTCTCCCCGCAAACTATCCAGCGCCCTTTCGCGAACTGACACCCGGCCCCGGTCTCTCCGCCATGCTCCCTGTATCTCCCCGCCTGCGTCCCGCTGAAAATTTCGCTTATTATGGTATAATCAAATCCTGGTCGCTGCCCCGCAGCACCTGCTGGCACGGATGGACAATTGAACAGCCCACCGCGCATTTGTGTTGCCCGGCAAGCATAGCATTTCTGTCGTTTCAAGCGTCATCATTGACACGACAGAGGAACGGGGCCGATCCAACCATGCCGACTGCGGCCCATGTCGCACACGGGCATGGTCGTCTTTGAACTACGGAGTTCGCATGATCTATCCCCTACGCGTGTTGATCGCCGGTAATCTGGCGGATGACATTGAGCGGATCATCGGTGAATTGCGGCGCAACGGCTTCGAGCCAGCTTGGGAGCAGATTGACTCTGCCGAAGACCTGACGGCTGCGCTGTCTCGCCACGATTGGGACCTGGCGCTTACCGATCACGGCCGGCCGGATTTCGATGCGTTGGCGTTCCTCGCGCAGCTTCAGGCGCGGCAACCAGTCGCGCCGCTCATCATCATCTCGTCTGATGCGCATGATGACCTGACGGTCGCGGCCCTCCGCGCCGGCACGCAGGGGTTCGTGGCGCACGATAAACTCACCTGGCTGTCGCCCATCATCACACGCAAGCTACGCGATGCGACCGAACGGCTGGCGCGGCGGCAAGCCCAACAATCGCTCGCGAATCCGAAGAGATGTATCGGGCGCTGTTCGAGAATGCCGGCGACGCCATCTTTGTCGCCGACGCCGAGACGGGCATGATCCTCGATGCCAACCAACGCGCCTGCGCGCTGGTTGGCCGGTCGCAGGCCGAATTGCGCCGGACACACCAAATGGCGCTCCATCCCCCCGACCTGCGCGCCGCATACGCCGCGATGTTCCACGCGCACCTCGAGCGCGGGCGACCAGCAACCCCTCGAGGCGATGGTGCGCCATGCCGAGGGCCACGATGTCCCGGTCGAGATCAGCTCCAGCCTGGGCGCCATCGAGGGCCGGCCGGCGATCCTGGGGATTTTCCGCGACGTCCGCGAACGCAAACAGGCGATCAGCCGCGAGCTTGAGCAGCGCGCACGCGCAGACCCAGGCGCGCAGAATGGTCTTGTTATACCATCAACCGACGCGCGCTGCCAAAGCGCAAAGTCATGGCAATACACGACACAACACGACATCCGTTCCTGCCGTTCGGCGCCGAGATCGGGCTCCGAATGGAGCTGCGGACGACTTGTCCACGACATTCGATGATGACGTCACAGCGTATCGACGGCTGGAAGGCGATAGGGCGGTTCCTGCGGCGCGATGTCCGCACCGCCCAGCGATGGGCAGACACGCGTCGCCTGCCCGTGCGTCACATTGCCGGCGCCGGCCATTCGGTATTCGCCTGGACGCATGAGCTGCAGGCGTGGCTCAACGATGGAACGGCTCCCGCCAGCGATCGCGCCGAGACCTCGGCGGCACCGCGCGCCCCCGGATTGCTGGTGCTGCCCTTCGAGTTTCGCGGCCCGGGCGGCAGCGACCGCGCCTTCGTCGGTGACGCGGTAGGTGCGGAAGTCCTCAATCGACTTGCCGTGGCGCCACTGGACCAACTCCGCGTTTTGTCCTGGACCACGTCGCGCGCCTTCGCCCAGTCCCGGAAGCGCGCCGACGAACTGGCGGCGGAACTCGGCATCCGCTACCTCGTCGAAGGCGGCGTCGACGCCGCCGGTTCGCACTGGAGCATCGACGTCCGGGTCGTCGACGCGCTGGAAGATCGGGTGGTGCTTGCCGATCGGTTCACGGCCCAGGGCAACGACGTGCTCCGGCTGCACACCACGATTGCCGAGGCCGTCAGCGGGCACCTGTCGCTGAACCTCGCCGGGCAGATGCTGGAGCCTTTCTGGAACGAGCCGGTCGATCCGGCGGCGTTCCTCGCCTACGTCCGCGCCTGGGAGGCGGAGAGTTCCGGCCGCACGCGCGACGGCCTGCAGCGCGCGATCTCGCTCGCGGACGAGGCGATCACGCTCGATCCGCGGTTCACGCCGGCGTACGCGCTGAAGGGCATCGCACTGGGCTACTACGCCACCTACTTTGCCAACAACGACCGCTCGCTGCACGTGCAGACGCGTGAACTCGCGCGCCATGCGATGCGCGAGGGTCCGACGCTCGTCACCAGCAACACGCTCGACGCGATCGTCGCGACGTACTACGACTACGACTGGGACCGCTCCGAGGGGCGTCACGGATTCGTCCTCGATCGGCTGCCCTCGGAAGCGCAATCGCGGCGCAACCTCGCCCTGATCCTCGGACTGCGCGAGCGCTGGACCGAGGCACAGGCCGAAATCGACATTGCCGTGGACCTCGAGCGATCGCCGCGCTTGTTGATCGCCCAGGCGGGGGTCCAGCTCTGGCGTCGCGAGTACGAAGCGGCGGTGGCCAGCTACGAACGCATGCTGGCCGCAAGCCCGGCGGATGCCATTGCGACGTACTACCTGATCGTCACGCTCGGGCTGCTACTGCGCGACGAAGGCCGCGTCCGCAGGTACGTCGACGCGCTCGAGCCCGCGATGTGCGGACCCTGGGGTCCCTTTTTCGGCGGTTGCGTGGCCGTCGCCGCCAACGATGCGGCCGGCATCGCGCAGGCGCGCAGCCAGGTCCGCGAACGGGCAATCGAGGGCCGCGGATACTGGTACAGCGATGCGATGCTCGCCGGCAGTTCGGGCGACGTCGACGGCGTGATCGACGGCCTGGCGCGCGCCATCGACGCCGGCGAAAGCGGCTCGGTTCCGCACGCCCGCGTCGACCCGGTGTTCGACTGCGCGCGCGACGATCCGCGTTTCGTGCGCAGTTGCGCCGGATCAATCTGGTCGCCTGACGGCGGCCACGATCGCGGCCGCCTTCGATCGCCCTGGTCGGGGGCGCTATCTCTGGCGCACGATCGGCGGGTTGGTCGCGGCACGGATCCGGTCGAGCTTGGACGCATAGCGATCGCGGTCCGAGCGGGTCGTGCTGCTCTCCACCGCCAGCGCCAGCTGGTCGCGCGCATGGTCGATGTCACCCAGGCCCACGTACGCAAGGGCGAGCCAGAAATGGAACTCGTGGTAGTACGCCTCGCGCGCGATCTCCTTGGCGAAGAGCTCCTTGGCCGACTTGAAATCGCCCTCGCGCATCGCCACCAGGCCGCGGTCGAAAAAACTGAACGGCGGGTCGGGCTCGAGCCGGGCGAGCCGATCGCGCAACGCCCGGGCTTCGGCAGTGCGCCCCAGTGCATCGAGGACCGCGACCTGGTTCGACATCGCCCGCGTGTTCGCCGGCTCCCGTTCGAGGACGTGGGCGAAGATCCGGTCGGCTTCCGCGAAATATCCGCGCCGCTGGTAGACGACGCCGAGCGTGTTGTAGGCGCTCAGGAACCTCGGGTCCTGGCGGATCGCCTCGCGCGCCCACCAGTAGGCGTCGCTCAGTTGCCCGTCGGTGAACAATTCGACGGCGCGGTTGTTCATGTACATCGCGACGATGGTGTCCTCGGCGAGGACGCGCGTCCGGGCGCGGATGTCGGTGGCGGGCAGGAAGTCGATGATCAGGACTTCGCTCTCGTTGCGTCCGAAGCCGACGTCGGTCTTCTTCTTCCCCAAGGCAAGATTGACGTGGCCGATGGAGAAATAGATGTCGCCGGTGCGGCTCCAGCTGTCGTCGGTGACGACGTTCTGGTAGCGGACGGGCAGGCCCAGCTCCTTGGCCATCGCCGCGGTCATGATCACCAGCGACAGGCAGTTGCCGGCGCGCGCATCGAAGGCCTGCGCCGCATTGCGCGTCAGCGCCGAGTCGTATTCGAGCTTGAGCTGCCCTTTGCGGTAAAGCGCGTCGACGAGGCCCTGCTGATTGCCCTTGGCGCGCAGTTCGCCGGCGATATCGACGCCGAGATAGCGCTTCATCGCGTCGCTCACCGCGAACACGTCCGATGCGCTGATCGGTGCGGACGGCGCGGCGAACAGGTGATCGTTGAACAGTTGGCCTGTGATCGAGGGTGCAGGCGCCGTGGCGCAAGCGGCAAGCAGCAGCGAGCACAGCAGCGCGGCGCAGTTTCTCATCGAATCTCTCCTCGTCGGACCGGACGTGTCATTCTAGTCCCGGGGAAGCGTCGCTGCGCGACGGGGAAGCGGCGGACCGCAGGGCGGCGATCTGCCGGTCCTTCTGCTGGTAAAGATCCTGCAGCCAACGCTGCAAGGTCTTGCGGAAGACGGGATCACCCTGATAGTCGCCGCTGCAGAATTCCGGCGGAATCGCGATTTTCTGCGCGCGGACGACGATCCGGGGCACCTCACCGCAAAGGAAATGCCAGAACGTCGGCGCCCCCCGGGGTAGACAATGGTCAGGTCAAGAAACGAGCGAAACCGGTCACCCAGCACGCTCAATGCCAGCGCGAGCGCGCCTGCCTTGGGCTTCAGCAGATGGCGATACGGAGAGCGTTGCTTCCGATGCTTCGCCGGCGTGAAGCGCGTGCCTTCCGCGAAGTTCATCACGCTGGTGGGCACCAACGCGAACTTCCGGCATGCCTTGCGGCTCGCTTCGAGGTCTTCGTGGCGTTTCTCGGGATGCGCCTGCAGGTAGGTTTCGGAGTGACGGCGCATGAACGGAAAATCCAGCGCCCACCAGGCGAGCCCGATCACCGGCACGTAGATCAGCTGCTGCTTGAGGAAGAACTTGAGCAGCGGAATGCGCCGGTTCAGCAGATGCTGCAGCACGAGGATGTCGACCCAGGACTGGTGATTGCAGTTGACCATGTACCAGCCGCGGTAGTCGAGGTCGTCGATGCCCGCGACGTCCCATTGCGTGCGCTGGGTGAGGTGCATCCAGCCGCTGTTGCAGGCGATCCAGGCCGTCGCGACCGCGTTGAGGATGCGGTCGATGACGCGGCGGACCGCCGCCAGCGGCAGGACGATCTTGATGAGGGCGATGACGAACAGCAGGCTGCACCAGACCAGGGTATTGATGCCCAGCAGCAGGGCCGCGATGGCACCGCGCACGACGGGTGGCAGGAAGTGAAGCATGATCGGCAGGCGATAGGCGGGGGAGGGCGATCCGCCATTCTACGGGTCCGGCGCTGCCCGTGTCTGGTGCGCCTCACCGAGGCTTTGGCGCGCGCGCGAGGAACCGGCCGCCGCGCCCGGTCACCGGATTGCGCGCGTCATGGGCAGGCACGCCGTTGACCAGCACGAGTTCGATGCCGCGAGATGCGGCGATCGGCTGCTCGAACGTCGCCACGTCGATGACCGACGCGGGGTCGAACACGGTGATGTCGGCGAACGCCCCGACGCACAGCTCGCCGCGGCCCGAAAGACCGAACTGGCGGGCGGACAGGCCGGTCATCTTGTGGACGGCGGCTTCCAGCGTGAAGAGTCCGAGATCGCGGGCGTAGTGCCCCAGCACGCGCGGAAACGTGCCCCAGAGGCGCGGATGCGGGTGCTGATCGTGCGGCAGGCCGTCCGAACCGATCATCGTTGCCGGATGGCTCAGCACGCGCCGCACATCGTCCTCGCGCATCTGGAAGTAGCAGGCGCCGCCTGGCTGCAGGCGTGCGCAGGCTTCCTTCTGCGTGCAGCCCCAATCGTCGGCGATGCCGGCGAGCAGGCGGCCCGTCATTTCGGGATGCGGGGTCGACCAGGTGACCAGGACGTCGATGACGCCGTCGACCATGCCGGCATCCAGCACGGTCGAGCCGGCGATGTACGGGTAGGCGTCCTGCGCAATCGGCTGCCTGATGCGCGCGTCGTCGATATAGGCCAGCGTCTCCACCGTGCGTCCCCAGTTCGCGGGACCCGCGCACTTGTGATGCGACAGGACGACCGGTACCCGGCCGCGCTGCCCGGTGACGAAGACCTCGTCGAGCGCTTCGAGGATGCGGTCGAACTCGTCGCGAATGTGCGTGGTGTAGATACCGCCGGCCGCACCCGCAATGCCGGCCAGCAAGGCCAGTTCGTCGACGTCGGCGGCGGCCCCGGTGGGGTAGAAGACGCCGGAACTCAAGCCGATCGCACCGGCGTCGAGGCCTTCGCGCAGCAACGCCGCCATGCGCGCGCGCTCGGCGCCGGTGGCCGTGCGATACGGGTCGTCCATCGCGGCCACGCGCAGCGTCGAATGCCCGACCAGCGCCGCCACGTTGACGGCGGGACGGGCAGCCGCCACCGCCTCGGCATAGGCGGCCATCGTGGCGTAGGTGTAGCCGCTGCCGCCCCCTAACAGGTTGAGCGGCGGCGGGACATTCGAGCGAACCAGCGGTGCGAGGCTGATGCCGCAATTGCCGACGATGACGGTGGTCACGCCCTGGCTGATCTTGGGCAGCATCTGCGGCGCGTCGATCACGACGCGGTCGTCGTGCGTGTGGACGTCGACGAATCCGGGCGCGACCACGCAGCCGGTCACGTCGATCACGTCGGCGTCCGCTGCCGGGAGGTCGGGACCGATGGCGGCAATGCGGTCGCCCGCGACCAGCACGTCGGCCAGGTAGCGGGGGGCGCCGGTGCCATCGACGATGACGCCGCCGCGCAACAGCCGGTTTGCTCCCGAAAGTTCGCTCATCCAATGCCTCGTTCCGCTTTCGACCACGCCCACTGCAGCGCCGCGTGACCTTCGGCGTCCACGCCGTGCTCCAGGAGCACGGTGCGCACGCGCCGCAGCTGCCGCACGGTGGCGGCGCCGCGTCGCAATCCGACACCGACCATCAGGATTTCCAGGTACGCCAGCTGGGCGAGATAGGCCTCGGTACCGACCCGCATCGAAGGGTCCTCCGGGACAACGACCGGCAACACCGCATCGGCGGCGTCGGCGAGGGGCGTTCCCGGCTGGGTGATGGCCACGATCATCGCGTGTCGTTCGCGGGCCACCGCGACCGCTTCGAGCAGCGTCGGCATTCGTCCCACATGGGAGATCGCGAGCACGACATCGCGGCGGTCGAGTGTGGCCGCGGAAATGAGCTGCAGATGGGCGTCGAAGTAGGCGTTCGACGAGAGTCCCAGCCGCGAGAAGCGCGCCTGCGCGTCGCTGGCCATGAACATCGAAGTGTTGCCGACGCCGTAGCAATCGACACGCCGTGCAGCGGCGATGCGCGCGACCGCAGCTTCGATGGCACGCGGCGCAATGTGCCCCTCCAGTTGCGTGAGGGCGTTCGCGGCGCCCGTCAGAATCTTGTGCGCCACCGCCTGCAGGCTGTCGCCCGCGGTCACGGCGCGATGCAGCGGCGACGTTCCCACGGCAAGCGTATGCGCGAGCCGCAGTTTGAACTCGCGCAAACCCGTGCATCCAAGCGAGCGGCAGAACCGGACGATCGTGGGCGGGCTGACCCGCGCCTTGCGGGCGAGGGTTTCGACGTTGGCGCGCAACGCGAATTCCGGATCGGATTGCATCAGGGCCGCGACCTGTCGCTGCGCCGGAGGCAAGGCCGGCAGGGCGTCGTGAATGGCGGCGAGGATGTCGCGCGGCGCCGGTGCCGGTGCGCGGTCGGGCCCGGGTCGCTGCTGACCGGTCGCGGGCAGGCGCATGGCGTTCATCCGAGATCGTCGCGCAGGCAGGCCTTCCAGTGCCCCGGCGCGATTTCGCGCAGCGGCGGAATCGAAGCGGCGCAGGCGTCCTGCGCGTGGGGACAGCGGGTGCGGAACACGCAGCCCGACGGCGGGTCCACCGGGCTCGGGATGTCGCCCTGCAGCGGATGACGCTCGCGCCGCCGCGTGGGATCCGGGCGCGGCGAGGACTCGAGCAGCGCCCGCGTGTAGGGGTGTTGCGGCGCGGCATACAGCGCCGTCGCGGGCGCGACTTCCATCACCTTGCCCAGATACAGCACGACGATGCGGTCGCACAGATATTCGATGACATCGAGGTCGTGCGAGATGAACAGCATCGTGAGGCCGAAGCGCTCGCGCAGGTCGCACAGAAGGTTGATGACCTGCGCCTGGATCGACACGTCCAGCGCCGAGACCGGCTCGTCGGCGACGATGAAGCGCGGCTCGACGGCGAGCGCACGGGCGATGCCGATCCGCTGCCGCTGGCCGCCGGAAAACTCGTGCGGATAGCGCGCTGCATGTTCGGGCGCCAAGCCGACAACGCTCAGCAGCTCCGCGATCCTCGCCTTGCGGGCGCTGCCCGGATGCAGGCCGTGCGTGGCCATCGCTTCGGTCAGTACATCGCCCACGCGCTGGCGCGGATTGAGACTCGCGTAAGGGTCCTGGAAGATGATCTGCAACTGGCGGCGGTAGGGCCGCATCGCCGCTGCCGACAGCGGGGCGAGATCGGTGCCTTCGAAAAGAATCTCGCCGGCCGTGGGCTCGATCAGCTTCAGGATCGCCCGGCCGATGGTGCTCTTGCCGGACCCCGATTCGCCGACCAGCCCCAGCACTTCGCCCTGGCGGATGTCGAAGCTCACGTCGTCGACGGCACGCACCGGGCGATCGGTGGCGCCGAAGTACTTCCTGAGGCCGCGGACGGCAAGCATGACGCCGTCGCCCATCACAGGCTCCAGCGCGGACAGCGCGCACGCTGGCCTTCGCCCGCATCGGTGAGCAGCGGCATCGCGGCCGTGCACTGGGCCACTGCAATTTCGCAACGCGGTGCGAAGGCGCATCCGGGCAACCGGTCCAGCGGGCTCGCGACCTGCCCGGGGATCGCCTGCAGGCGCCGCGGGCCGGCCTGCGCACCGCCCGCCAATGCGCGACCCGGCAGGCAAGCAAGCAGGCCGCGCGTATACGGGTGGCGCGGAGTCTTGAACAACCGCTGGACGTCGCCTTCCTCGACCACGCGGCCGGCGTACATGACGACGACGCGATCGGCGATCTCGGCGACCACGCCCAGGTTGTGGGTGATGAACAGCACCGCCATTCCAATGTCGCGCTGCAGCCTGGCCAGCAGCGAGAGGATCTGCGCCTGGATCGTGACGTCGAGCGCCGTCGTCGGCTCGTCGGCGATCAGCAGCGCGGGGTTGCACGACAGCGCCAGCGCGATCATCACGCGCTGCCGCATGCCGCCGGAGAGCTGATGCGGGTATTCGTTGATACGCTGCCGGGCGGCCGGGATCTCGACCAGCTCGAGCATCTCCAGCGCGCGCTGCATCGCTTCGGCGCGGGAACCTCCCAGGTGCAGCGCAACGGCCTCGGCGATCTGGTCGCCGATCGTGAACACCGGGTTGAGGCTCGTCATCGGCTCCTGGAAGATCATCGCCAGATCGCGGCCGCGCAGCTTCCGAAGGGCCCGCGCCGGCAACCGGCAGAGATCGACAACGTTGCCGTCGCGCATGCGAAACAGGATCTCGCCGCCGACGATGCGCCCGGGCGGGTCGGGAATCAGGCCCATGATCGACAGGCTGGTCACGCTCTTGCCGGAGCCGGACTCGCCGACGACGGCCAGGGTTTCGCCGGACGCCACTTCGAAGGACACGTCCTCGACTGCGGGCACGACCCCGTCTTCAGTGGAGAAGTGCGTGCAGAGATTGCGGACCTGGAGCAGCGGCGCCGTCGCGGTCGTCATCACATCGACTTCCGCAGCTTGGGATCGAGCAGGTCGCGCAGGCCGTCGCCGACCATCTGCAGCGACAGCGCCGACAGGATGATCGCGATGCCGGGGAAGATGACGATCCAGATCGCCTGGTGCGCGAACTGCTGGCCGCTGGCGATCATCGTGCCCCAGGTAGGCAGCTCGGGCGGCACGCCGACGCCGAGGAACGAAAGCCCTGCCTCGGCCAGCACCGCGTAGGCGAAGATGAAGGTCGCCTGCACGAGGATCGGCGAGGCGATGTTCTGCAGGATGTGGACGAACAGGATGCGCCACGTCGACACGCCCAGTGCACGGGCCGCCTCGATGTAGAGCAGCTCGCGCACGACCAGCGTCGACGCACGGACGACACGCGCCGCGCGTGGGGTGTAGACGATGGCAAGCGCCAGGATCACGTTGGCCATCGACGCCCCGAGCACGGCGACGAGCGCGATGGCGAGCAGGATGTCCGGAAACGACATCATCGCGTCGACGACGCGCATGATCGGACCGTCGAGCCGGCGGAAAAAGCCCGCGACGAGGCCGAGCAGCACGCCGCAGGTCACGGAGATCACGACGACGACCAGTCCGATCCACAACGACAGGCGGCCGCCATGGATCACGCGCGCGAACACGTCGCGTCCGAGTTCGTCGGTGCCGAACCAGTGGGCAGCCCGCGGACTCTGCAGCCTCTCCACGACGCGCAGCGCCGTGGGATCGTACGCCGTGATCCAGGGGGCGAACAGCGCGAACACGATCACGACGACGAGGATGACGACGCCGAACAGCACCAGCTTGCGGGCGAGGAGTTTGCGCAGCAGGATCGCCACCGGGCTGGAGGCGGCGGGCCTCGTGTTGCGCGCGGGCGTCGGGGCAGGCATCGCGTCAGTACTTGACCCGCGGATCGACCACCAGATACAGCAGGTCGATCGCGAGGTTGATGAGCACGTACAGCGCGGCGATCACCAGCAGCGCACCCTGGATCACCGGATAGTCGCGTCGCAGCACCGCCGACACGACGAGGTTGCCCACGCCGGGCAGCCCGAACACCGTCTCGGTGACGATCGCGCCGCCGATCAGCAGCGCGAAGGTGAGTCCCAGCACGGTGATCACCGGGATCAGCGCGTTGGCGAGCGCGTGGCGAAGCACCACGCGCGTTCCCGACAGGCCTTTGGCGCGCGCCGTGCGGATGTAATCGTCGGCCAGCACGTCGAGCATGCTGGCCCGGGTGAAGCGCAGGATCAATGCCGAATTGACCATGCCCAGCACGATCGCGGGCAGCATCAGATGGTGCAAACGCGTGTAGAGCGGCACGCCGGGATCGCCGTAGCCCGCGACGGGAAACCATCCCAGGCCGACGGCGAAGATCTGCATCAGGATGAGCCCCAGCCAGAAGCTCGGGATGCTCGCTCCCAGCATGGCAAAACCGGAGAACACCTGGTCGACCGCGCGTCCCCGCCAGACGGCGGCGACGATGCCGCAGGGCACGCCGATCAACGCCGCAATGGCGATCGAGAACAGCGTCAGGAAGAACGTCGGCTCGGCGCGCTCGAGGAGCGCCTGCGTGACCGGCCGCTGCAGGAAGATCGACTGGCCGAGATTGCCTTGCGCGAGTTCCTTCAGCCAGTAGGCGAACTGCAGCGGCAGCGGCTGGTCGAGGCCATAGGAAGCGCGCAGCCTGGCGATGTCCGCCGCGCTCGCCTGCTCGCCAAGCATCACCGCCGCCGGGTCGCCGGGCGCGAGCCGCGTGATGAAAAAGACCAGCGTGGCGACGATCAGCAGCACGACCACCATCCCCGCCAGGCGCGAGGCGAGGTAGCGTGTCATGCCGCTGCTGCGCATGGGATTTCTCCTGCGGCCTGATGATCAGGCACGAATTTGATTGAACCGCTCGTCCTGAATGCAACTCAACCGCTCGTCCTGAATGCAACTCAACCGTTCGTCCTGAATGCAACTCAACCGTTCGTCCTGAATGCGACTCAACCGTTCGTCCTGAATGCAACTCAACCGTTCGTCCTGAGCTTGTCGAAGGAAGCCTGTCGAAGGAAGCCTGTCGAAGGAAGCCTGTCGAAGGGCTTCGACGGGCTCAGCCCGAACGGAACCTGATACATCCCTGCGCCGGATCAATCACGCCGCCGCCAAGCTCTACTTCTGCAACCCGGTGTTCCAGAAGAACGGCCAGGGCATCGCCACATAGCCGTCGAGCTTCGCCGAGCGCGCGGTCAGGCTGTTGAAGCTGCCGACGCGGATGTACGGGACCTCGGTGTAGACGACCTCCTGCACCTTGCCCCACAGCGCGCCGCGCTTGGCCGGATCGGTTTCGACGTCGAACGCGTCGAGTGCCGCCTTCTTGGCCGGCGAGCTCCACCATCCGGGCGTGCCTTCACCGAGTTGCGGAGGCGTGAGCGTCGGCTCGGGCAGCACCGGCGAATGCGTGACGTAGATGTCCCACAGCGCGGGGTCGTTGCGGCGCTGGACCAGTGTTGCCCAATCGACCACCTGCATGTCGACCTTGAAGCCGGCAGCCTTGAGGTTTTCGGCCATCACCAGCGCCATGCGGTAGTGGAACTCGTATTGCTGGCTGGTCATGATCTTGATCGGCGTGCCGTCGTATTTGCCCGACGCGACGAGCGTCGCGGCCTTTTTGGCATCGCCCTTGCCGTAGTGCTCGGCGCCGGCCGTCGAGTAGAAGGGCGTTCCCTTCGCGTAGTGGTTGCCCTCGACCGAGTAGAACTTGGGATCGCCGAACGCCGCGGCCATCATGTCGGCCGGGGAGAGCGCCGCCTGAACGGCCTGGCGCAACGCGATGTTGGCGAGCGGACCCTGCTTGGTGTTGAGGACGAGGTACGGGAAACCGAAGGGTGCGGTCAGCACGGCCTTCACGTTCGGCTTGCCGTCGAGCCGCGCGAAGGACTCGACGGGCAGCAGGTCGGCGAAATGGTACTGGCCGGACAGCGAGCCCTCGACGCGCGTGTTGGCGTTGGGAACCGGCACGAAGCGCAGTTCGTCGAGCAGCGCTTCGCGCTTGCCGGCGTAACCGCTGGCGGGCTCGGTGCGGGCGCGGTAGCCGTCGAAACGCACCAGCTGCACGTACTGGTCGGGCTTGCGCTCCTTGAAGGCGTAGGGGCCGGTGCCGATGTACTGGACCAGCGGCGTGGCGATCGAGTCCTTGGCCATGATCGCCGCGAATCCCGAGGGGAGTGCCAGGTGCGAGAGCAATGGCGCGTAGGGCCGGTTGAGCGTGATCACCACCGTGGACGGCCCTTTGGCTTCGAGCGATTTCACCTCCTTGGCGATCGCCTTGCCGCGCGGCGCCATCTCCATCCAGCGCTTGAGCGATGCGATCACGTCGTCGGAGGTGAGATCCTTGCCGTTGTGGAACTTGACGCCCTTGCGCAGCGGGATCGTGTAGACGAGGCCGTTGCCGGACACCTGCGGCAGCGCCTCCGCCAGCATCGGCGCGACGTTCCAGTTGCCGTCGAAGGTGTACAGGGGCTCGTAGACGTGCTGCATGATGGTGCCGACGAGGTCGGCAGTCGACGCCATCGGGTCAAGCGTCTGCGGCTCGGCGACCATGGCGAGGTTGGCGGCGCCTCCCCTGGGCGGCGCGGCAACCGCCGGCGTGCTGCCGAGTGCCGTCGCGAGAGCGACGACCAGCGCGCTGGTCGCAACGCCGGCGCGAAGCAACGAAGGGGACGAGCGGAACATCAGGCTGCGCAGGGCTGCGTGAAGCATGGATTCTCCCGGACGGTGGTGGTGGAGCGCGACTCTCGGCCGAGGCCATGGCCGGGAGGCGTCACCCAGGATTGAAACAAAATTACATCGCACGGCCAAGTCTATGCCTTTCGCGGGGGGTGTCAAGCGGACGCCGGCATACGTTCCATGCGCCTGTGAGAAGGGCGCCGCCGCCGCGCTGCCGCACCGGCGCTGGTCAAATGCCGTCCATCGCGCTAGGCTGTAACTTTATTTCTTACAGGCGGCCCGGGACGGCCATTCGGCGCGGCGACGCGCACCAGCGAAACGGAGGTTCACATGACTGCGGAATTTCTTGGGGGTGCGCGTTCCGGAGCGGGCGGGCAGCCGCTGCCCTTCTCCCCGGCTGTCAGGGCCGGCCCCTTCGTCTTTGTCTCGGGGCAGGTGGCGATGGGCGACAACGGCGAGATCGTGCCGGGGGGCATCGAGGCGCAGACCCGCCAGACGCTCGTCAACGTGCAGAAGGCATTGGCGCTAGCCGGATGCACGCTGAACGACGTGGTCAAGTCCACCGTGTGGCTCGACGACACACGCGACTTCTGGTCGTTCAACCGCGTCTATGCCGAGCATTTTCCCGACCACAAGCCCGCGCGCTCGACCACGCAGGCCAGGCTGATGGTCGATGCGAAGATCGAGATCGAGGTGATCGCTTACAGGGAGCGGTAGGGGGGGCGACCTGCGGGGGCTCAGAGGCTGAGAGTTTTTCGGGCGTGTCCGAGCGGCGCGCCAGAAGGCGTCCGATCGAGGCGCAAAGCGCAGCCATAGCTCGGGCTATGGCGAGCATTTGCAACGAAGAGCGGGCGTCTTCTGGCGTGATGAGCGGGCATGATCGAAAGACTCTCAGCCTCTCATTGATCCGGCACGGTGATGTATGAATTTCCGTTCGGGCTGAGCCCGTCGAAGCCCCTTCGATTGACTCAGGACAGGCCCTTCGATTGACTCAGGACAGGCCCTTCGATTGACTCAGGACAGGCCCTTCGATTGACTCGGACAGGCTTCCTTCGACAAGCTTCCTTCGACAGGCTTCCTTCGACAGGCTCAGGACGAACGGTTGAGTTGCATTCAGGGCGAACGGTTCAATCATATTCATGCCGGATCAACAGTGATGCCCACAGAGGCTCGAAATCTTCCTCTTGAGCCCGCGCGAACGGCCAAACGAGCCCGCCGCGAACCGCGCGGCCGCCCGTCGGCACCACCGGGTGCGTGCGCGCTGGCAGCCCGCCGCGCTCCCGGCGCGGTCAACGCCGGCGCTCAGGCGTTGAACTTCCCCGCTGCGATCATCGCGTCGACCTCGCGCTCTGCCTGCACCCAGTCGTCGTGGTGCGATCCGCCGCCGAAGCCGCGCCGCTCCGCGATGTAATACGCGGCCACCTCGATGAGACGGTGCCGCTCCGGTGGCGAAAGGGTCGCCGGCGCGGCGTGGATGCGGACAGGCGACTTGCGCCTGGGTTCCGCAGCGGGCGCGGCGACCGCTCCGGTTCCGGCGGCGACCGATGGCTTGCGGGTGCCCGTCGGTCCGCTCGCGGCCTTCTTGGCCGGGGTCTTCGGTTTCGCGACGGCGGATTTCCTGGCCACCTTCGGCGCTTCGGCTGCGGGTTCGACGGCGACCACTTTCTTCCTGGAGACGAGCGCTTCACCGCGGGTCGGCGTCTTCCCGGCGGCGGCCAAGGGCTCGGCGGCTGCAGTCTTGCGTGAGGTCGTCTTGCGGGGAGGGGTCGGGGACATGGCAAGTGGTCCTGGTGGATGAAAAAAAGTCGAGTGTCGACCCCTGCATTCTACCCTTACAGCGCGAGCGAAAACGGGCGTGTCGCACCGCGCGATCAGGCGGTGCCGGAAGCGCACGAGTCTGGCGCTGTGCGCGCCTCGACAGGGTGCGCGGACAGGCGCGACGGGCGATGTCGCGGCCGGGGCGGCGCCACGGTGGCGCGAAGCGTCCATTCCGCCACTGCCGCCACTGCCGCCGGTGACGGTAGAATGAGCGGCTACGCCAACGCCCGATGTCGGGGCGCTGGCTTCAACCCGAATGCCGAGGAATCATGATGAAGACATCGCCTGTCGTCCTGCTGCTGGCCATGGTCATGGCCATTTCGCAATTCGCGCTGGCACAGGACAAGGCTTTCGACGGCACCGACCTGCAGGCGCTGCGAACGGCGGTCAAGACCGACAAGAAAGCGCTGGTCAGATCGACCGTCATGCTCACGGACGCCGAGGCGAAGAAATTCTGGCCGCTCTACAGCGCGTATCAGTTGAAACTCGACACCCTCAATCGACGCAAGGCTCGCGCCTTCGAAGACCTGGTCTCGCGCGACAAGCCCATTACCGACGCGCAGGCGAAGAGCCTGCTCGCGGAGTCGATCGCCATCGACGATGAGGAAGTGAAGACTTTGCGGGCCTACCAGAACCGCCTCAACCGGGCGCTGCCGCCGCGCAAAGTCGCACGCTACCTGCAACTCGAAAACAAGATTCGCACGGTGCAGGACTACGACATCGCGGGCGCGCTGCCGTTGGTCAACTGACTTGGGTCAAGCCGGCGGCAACAGGCGTCCGCGCAGCAGCAGCCAGAGCGTGCGCGCCGCCAGATAAGCGATGACGGCGGTGGCCAGCAGCACAGCGCCCGACGCCACCGCCGGCGGCCAGCCGCCACGGCGCACGGCCTCCACGGCCGAGCCGGCCAGCGCGGCCAGCGGAAACGAGAACGACCAGAATCCGGCCGAAAACGGAACGTCCGTCCACCAGCGCCACCGCGTGAGCACCGCGAACACCGGGCCGCTGGCGACGCCGAGTCCGACCATCAGCACCTCCGCCGGGAGGTGCGGCCACAGCGTCGCCACGGCGAGCGTTCCCACGGCGGCAGGGGCAATTTCGATTCCCAGCGTGTGCCGCAATTCCGGCGGCAGCGGCCCGGCAAACAGCCGGTGCAGGATGCGCACCTCGAGCAGTGCCCAACCCCCCGCACCCATTCCCAGCAGCAGCGCGGCCCAGCCGGGGAAACCCAGCGCCGACAGCGTCATCGCGCCGACGAAACCCCCCGGCACGATGGGCAGATAGAGCGCCGGCGACAGGAGTTCGCTCGGCATACGGCCGGTGGCAAGCTGCGAGACGACCTGCCACGCGATCGCGCCCTGCATCGCCAGCGCCGCGAGCGTCAAGGCCAGCGCGCCGTCGCGGTACGCGGGGGGGATCGGCGCCGCCAACGCGATCGCGAGCAAGGTCGAGACCGGCAGCAATGCCATCAACGGGCCCTGCACAGGATGCCTCCACTCCCGGTATACGCTTGCGCGATGACGGACGAGCTTGGCACCCCACAGCAGCGACAGGATGACGAGCAGCGCAACGCCCGCGTACAGCAATCCATCCCCCGCCGTTCCCGACGCTGGGCCGGTGAGTGGCTCCAGTCGGCGCCAAGCCCCGGCGAGGCCCAGCGTTCCCAGGACGATGCCGAACAGGCCCGGTTGCAACCGGGCGAGCCATGGGCGGGGGGCGGTCTGCGGCAGGGGAGGCATTTCGGCTCGCGGCTTCAGCGCAGAAAGAACGCGTAGTACGGCGCTTTGGTCGCCATGCGCCGGATCAGCAACGCGAGTTCGCGCAGGTGATAGTCGCCCCACATGCAGGATTCGCCGCAGGGAATCCGACTGCCCCTGGGAACGTAGTCCCAGCCGTTGGGCCGGTGGTAGATCGAGTGCAGCAACAGGCCCTGGTGTTTCGGATCGGCAGACAAATACGGTTCGGCGAACAGCGTCTTCGCGACCGTCAGGCCGGCGGCGAGATAACGCGCCCCGGCGCGCGCCTTGCCGCGGGTGCCGAGGTGGTTGCCGAGCCGGATCAATCCCTGTGCGGTGATTGCGGCCGCCGAACTGTCGACGGGCTCGTGCTCGTTGTAGGGGTCCGCCGGGCGGTCGAGATAGTCTCCCAGATGGACGAGTCCGGGCGCGCCGGTGTCCCAGTACGGCACGCCGCAGGTCGGCGTGTACTCGAGATAGAAGTCGGCGGTCGCCCGAGCCGCATCGAGATAGCGCGCGAGCAGCGCTCGCTTGCCGCCGAAGGGCTTGAGTTCGGCATCCTTCCGCGTGTCGAGGAACTCGAGCTGCTCGGCGTAGCCGAGCAACACCCAGGCAAGGCCGCGCGTCCAGGTCGAGAACGCCGTGTAGCCCTGCTGCGAGCTCGGGCAACGATACGAGCCGTCGTTGGTATTGAACACCGACTCGTGCGCGACGCGGCCGCGGATGTCGTAGCTGTCGCGTCCCTGGCCAAAATAGACGTTGTAGCGCGCATTGGTGTCGGCGTGCTGGATCAGCCGCTGCAAGAGCGATATGCGGCGATCGCGCTCGCCCATGAGCACGTGCCCCAGCTGATGCGCCACCGCGAGCGACCGCAGCGAGCGCATGGTGTCGGCAAACAGCGAATGCGGGCCGTTGAACGAAGGGATGTAGCCGAGCCCGTCGGGCAGCTCGGTCCAGCGCGCGGCCTGGATGGCGCCGGAGAGCTTCAACGCAAGCTCGTGAAAATGGACTTCCCAGGGGTCGGCCGCGATCCGCCCCTCGCGCGCGAGCCGCAACAGGTTGCCGTAGGTCGAGATGTTGTTGAAGCCGTGATCGTGGACACCGATGTGGCTCACGTGGCTGGCCATGTGTTTCAGCGTGCCCCGGCGCCCGATGTCGAGCATCTTCGCGTCGTTGGTCGCGTCGAACTGCAGAATCGCCGAGCCGAACTGGAACCCCTGCGTCCACTCGGTCCAGCCGCGCGAAGTGTAGCGGCCCGCCCAGGTGAATACCGGCGTGCCCTTGGAGGAATCCCACTGCTTGTCGATCAGGGCGATCTTGCGCGCCGAGAGTTCGAATACGCGATCGATCGCGCGCAGGAGCGCCGCAGGGGTGAGGCTGGCATCGATGTGAATCATGGCTGTTCGCCGGGGTCGGGTCGAGAAGTCACAGGCGACGCATGTGGAAACCGCCGTCGAGGTGGATCACGTCGCCGGTGGTGTAGGGAAACGATCCGGCGAGGATCGCGCGCACGGCGCGGCCCACGTCGTCGGCCGAACCCCAGCGGCGCTGGGGCACGAGTCCTTCCGCAATCAGCCGGTCGTATTTTTCCTTGACGCCGCTGGTCATGTCGGTCGCCATGATGCCGGGGCGCAGCTCGACGACCTGCACGTTCTCGGCGGCGAGGCGCGCGGCCCAAAGTTGCGACGCCATCGCGAGGCCCGCCTTGGAGATGCAGTAGTCGCCGCGATTCACCGACGCCGTGTCGGCCGAGATCGAGGTGACGAAAACGATCTTGAAGCCGCCGGGCAGCGCGGGCGGGTAGGGTTCTTCCAGCCAGTGACGGGCGACGCGCTGGGTGAGGAAATAGGGTCCCTGCAGATTGGTGCGGACGATCTCCTCGAACGATTCCTCGCTTGCCTCGGTGATGTCGGCGCGCACGCGCGGCGCGATGCCCGCATTGTTGACCAGCGCATCGAGGCGACCGAGTGCCGCAAGCGTCGCGTCGAAGAGAGCATATCGGTCAGCGCGCCGGCTGATGTCGCCTGCTACCGGGACGAACTGCTGCGCGGGATCGGGCGCCACCTGGCGGCAGAGCGCTGCGGTCGCGTCGGCCGCCGCGCGGTTGCTGGCGTAATTGATGGCGACGGACAAGCCCTGCGCCGCGGCTTCGATCGCGATGCCGCGGCCAAGGCCCCGGCTCGCGCCGGTGATGAGAACGGTGGGGATGGGGGGCACGATGGACACTCGGTTGTCAGGCGCAGCGGCCGTGCTGCATGCAGAAGGCCGGTCCGTATTGTAAGGCGATTGCCTTCGCGCGGCGTTGCAGCGGGCGCGGCTGCAACCACCCGCCTCGACCCCGCGGTTGCACTCCGCCTTCAAAAACGCAATCATGCGCGGGTTTACCGCCGCTTCAGCCACCCTTGTCGACACTCCGCCAGGCCCGCTCGGGGCCATTGCTCCACCTTGTTGTCCTCGCGGCCGCCGCCCTGGCGTGGTTGTCCTGGGCCGGCGCGCACGCGGCTGCGCCCACCGCGGCGCCAGGCGCTGGAGCGGCGGTCACCGGAACCTGGACGCACGGCTACGCCGCGTTCGGTCCGCCGAAATACCCGCGCGGCTTCGCGCACTTCGAGTACGCGAACCCGGACGCGCCCAAGGGCGGCACGCTGTATCTGCGCAATCCGGACCGGCGCACGAGCTTCGACAAGTTCAACACCTTCACCGTCAAGGGCAACGCGCCGGCCGGAACCATGATCTACATGTTCGAGCCGTTGGCGGTTCTCGCCGGCGACGAACCGCAGACGATGTACGGCCTGCTGGCCGAGGAAATGCTGATCGCGCCCGACAAGTCGTCGATCACGTTCAGGCTCCACCCGAAGGCGCGCTTCCACAACGGCGACCCGGTGACGGCCGCCGACGTCAAGCACAGCTTCGAGGCGTTGTCCGGCAAGTACGCGTCGCCGACCTACCAGACCGCGTTCGCGCCGGTCGCGCAGGCGGTGATCATCGACGAGCGAACCATCCGCTTCGACCTCAAGGAAAAGACCAACGACACGCTCTTCACCATCGGCACCATGCGCGTGTTTTCCCGGAAGTGGGGCGCCGGCCCCGACGGCACGCCCAAGCGCTTCGACGAGATCGTGACCGAGTATCCGATCACCAGCGGGCCGTACACGATCGCGGCCGCCGATTCGGGGCGCCGCCTGGAGTTCAAGCGCAACCCCGACTATTGGGCGCGGGATCTGGGCGTGCGCCGCGGCTTCTTCAACTTCGACCGCGTCGTCTATCGCTACTACAAGGACGAGGCGGTGGCGACCGAAGCGTTCAAGGCCGGCGAGTTCGACATCGTCAAGGTCTATGGGGCGCGGACGTGGAATCGCCAGCACAAGGGCCCCAAATGGGATGACGGCAGGATCCGGAAGGACCTGTTCGAGACCCAGACCGGGCAGGGATTGCAGGCCTACGAGCTCAACCTGCGGCGCCCGATCTTCCAGGACATCCGCGTGCGCGAAGCGCTGGGCTATACCTTCGACTTCGACACCAACAATCGCTACCGGATGTTCAAGCGGGCGCACAGCCTGTTCAACAACTCCGAGTTTGTCGCCGAGGGCCTGCCATCGCCTGGAGAACTCGCGCTGCTGGAGCCGTTCCGGGCCGAACTGCCCCCCGAGGTGTTCGGCCCGCCGTATCGCGCGCCGCCTACCGACGGCGACCCGCTGAAGCTGCGCGCCAACCTGCTCAAGGCGCGCGCGCTGTTCGAGGCGGCCGGCTGGAAGCTGGCACCCGATGGCCGCATGCGCAACGCCGCAGGCGAGCCTTTCGAGATCGAGTACCTGTCGCCCAGCGAAGGCGGCCGGCTGGCCGACTGGGAGCGAAACCTCGACAAGCTCGGCATCAAGCTCAAGGTGCGCCAGGTCGATTTCGCGCTGTATCGGCGCCGGCTCGAGGAATACGACTTCGACATGATCACCATCGTCGAAGGCGATTTCACGCTGCCCGATGCGGCCAGTTACACGACGCTCTACGGCAGCAAGTCGGCCGACGAGAAGGGCAACAACAACTTCCGCGGCGTGAAAAGCCGGGCCGTCGACCACATCCTCGAGGCGATGTCGAAGGCGCAGACGATGGACGAGCTGCGCAACGCCGCCCGCGCGCTCGACCGCGTCGTGATGTGGAATCACTGGCAGGTGCCCGAACTCTACTTTGCCGCCGAGCCTGCATCCTATTGGGACAAGTTCGGCATTCCGGCGACGCGTCCCAAGTACTTCACCATCGACAGTGCGCTGACCGAGCAGCCCGCGTGGCCGGTGACCACGTGGTGGATCAAGGATCCGGCGAAGCGCTGACGGCGCAAAGACGAGCCATTCCCCATGCTGACCTACATTCTCAAGCGCCTCGCCCTGATGCTGCCGACCCTGCTCGGCGCGCTGACGATCACCTTCGTCGTCATCCAGTTCGTCCCCGGCGGGCCGATCGACCAGATCATGGCCGAGGCGCGCGCGAGCCAGAAGGGCGACGGCATTGCCTACAAGGCGGGGCGCGATATCGACAAGCAGCAGATCGAGGAGTTGAAGAAGCTGTACGGCTTCGACAAGCCGGCGCACGTGCGCTACGTCGAGATGCTCGTCAGCTTCGCGCGCTTCGACCTCGGGCGGAGCTTTCTGCACAACAAGGACGTCTGGACGCTGATCAAGGAGAAGCTGCCGGTATCGATCAGTCTCGGCGTCTGGACCTTCCTGCTCTCGTACCTCATCTCCATTCCGCTCGGCGTGGCCAAGGCGGTGCGCGAGGGCTCGCGCTTCGACATCGTCAGTTCGTTCTTCGTGCTGATCGGCTATGCGATTCCCGGCTTCGTGCTGGGCGTTTTCCTCATCGTGCTCTTTGCCGGCGGAACATTCTTCGAGTGGTTCCCGTTGCGGGGGCTCACCTCCGACAACTGGGCCGAGCTCGCATGGCCGGCGCGGATCACCGACTACTTCTGGCATATCACGCTGCCGCTCGTCTGCATGGTGATCGGCAGTTTCGCCGTGATGACGATGCTGACCAAGAACACCTTCGTCGAGGAGATGCGCAAGCAATACGTGCTGGTCGCGCGCGCCAAGGGCCTGTCGCACCGGCGCGTCCTCTACAAGCACATCTTCCGCAATGCGCTGATTCCCCTGATCACCGGGTTTCCGGCGGCTTTCGTCGGCGCGTTCTTTGCGGGCTCCGTGCTGATCGAAACGCTGTTTTCGCTCGACGGCCTGGGGCTCCTCGCGTACGAGTCGGTGGTGCGACGCGATTATCCCGTCGTGCTGGGCTCGCTGTACCTGTTCACGCTGATCGGGCTGGTCGTCAAGCTCGTCTCGGATCTGCTGTACGTCGTCGTCGATCCGCGCGTGCAGTTCGGCAGCGTGGCGAAGTAGAGGCAGCGCGATGAACGACTTCAACGCCGGCGCCGGGACTGCCGACGCAGTGTCGATCGCGGCAACCATGCGCCCGATGTCGCCGAACCAGCGGGCGTGGGCGCGCTTTCGCCGCAACCGGATCGGCCACGCGTCGCTGTGGATCTTCGCCGTGCTGCTCGCGCTGACGACGTTCGCCGAGCTGGTGAGCAACGATCGGCCGCTGGTCGCGCGCTTCCAGGGCGAGACATTCTTTCCGCTGGTCAGCAACCCGCCCGAGACGCGCTTCGGCGGCGACTTCGGGACGCCGACCGACTGGAAGGATCCGTTCACGGCCGGCGCCTTCGCCAGCGCCGGCAACTGGGCGTTCTTCACCGTCAACCCGCATTCGGCGACGTCGGTCGATTACTTCGCCAAGGCGCCCAATCCCGCGCCGCCGTCGGCGCGCAACTGGCTCGGCACCGACAGCCTCGGCCAGGACATGGTCGCGCGTCTCGTCTACGGCTTTCGGGTCAGCATCTGGTTCGCGTTCGCGCTCACGGTCACGGGCACGGTGCTGGGAATTGCCGCCGGCGCGGTGCAGGGCTATTTCGGCGGGCGCATCGACCTCTCGGTGCAACGGATGATGGAGATCTGGGGCGCGGTGCCGGAACTCTATCTCCTGATCATCTTCGCCTCGATCTTCGAGCCGTCGCTGCTGCTGCTGCTGGTGCTGCTGTCGCTCTGGGGGTGGATGGGATTGTCCGACTATGTGCGGGCCGAATTCCTGCGCAACCGCGGCCTCGAGTTCGTCAAGGCAGCGCGCGCGCTGGGGCTTTCCAACCGCCAGATCATCTGGCGCCACGTGCTGCCGAATTCGCTGACGCCGGTGATCACCTTTCTGCCGTTCCGGATGAGCGGGGCCATCGTCGCGCTCACGTCGCTCGATTTCCTGGGTCTCGGCGTGCCGCCGTCGGTGCCGTCGCTGGGCGACCTGCTGCGCCAGGGCAAGAGCAACCTCGATTCGTGGTGGATCATCTTTCCCACGTTCGCGCTGCTGGTGTTGACGATGCTGCTGCTGACCTTCATCGGCGACGCGCTGCGCGATGCTTTCGACACGCGGAAATCCTAGGATGACGTCCGACGCCCTGCTCGAGGTCGAGCGCCTGTCCGTGAGCTTCGGCACCTCGCGCGTCGTCGACGAGGTCTCGTTCGTGGTAGCGCCGGGCGAGAAGTTCGCGCTGGTCGGCGAATCCGGGTCCGGCAAGTCGATCACCGCGCTGTCGGTGCTGCGCCTGGTCGACGGGGCGCGAACCACGGGCGCCATCCGTTTCGGCGGCGATGACCTCTTCGCCAGGAGCGAGCGCGAGATGCGCGGCATCCGCGGCGCCGAGATCGCGATGATCTTCCAGGAGCCGATGACCGCGCTGAACCCGCTGTACACGATCGGCAACCAGATCGGCGAGGTGCTGGAGCTGCACGAGGGCCTGCGCCCCAACGCGGCACGGGCGCGGGCGATCGAGATGCTCGCCCGCACCGGCATTCCCGATCCGGCGCGCCGGATCGATGCCTATCCGCACCAGCTTTCGGGCGGGCAGCGGCAGCGGGCGATGATCGCGATGGCGCTGGCCTGCAAGCCGCGCCTCCTGATCGCCGACGAGCCGACGACGGCGCTGGACGTGACCATACAGGCGCAGATCCTGGCCTTGCTCGACGACCTGCAGCGCGATTTCGGCATGGCCTTGCTGTTCATCACGCACGATCTCAACCTGGTGCGGCGCTTTTCGCATCGCGTCGGCGTGATGGAGCGCGGGCGGCTGGTCGAGCAGGGGAACACGCAGGACGTGTTCGCGCGCCCGCAGCACGAGTACACGAAAAAGCTGATCAACAGCCGGCCGGTGCGCTCGGTGCGGCCGCTTGCGCCCGGTGCGCCCGTGGTCGTTGCCGGCAGCGGCGTCAACGTGCGCTTCGAGACCCGCGCCGGCTGGTTCCGCAAGCACGCGCTCGATGCCGTCCGCGACGCAACGCTGGAATTGAAGCGCGGCGAGACGCTGGGCATCGTCGGCGAATCCGGCTCGGGCAAGACGACGCTGGGGATGGCGTTGCTCGCGCTGCAGCCTATCGCTTCGGGAAGCATCACCGCAGACGGCGAGCGCATCGACGGCGCCGACCGGCAGACGCTGCGCGCGCTGCGGCGGCGGATGCAGGTCGTGTTCCAGGATCCGTTTGCATCGCTGAGCCCCCGGATGACGATCGGCGAAATCGTCGGCGAGGGACTCGCGCTGCACATGCCCGAACTTTCGTCCGGCGAGCGACGGCAACGCATCGTCGACATGCTGGCGGAAACGGGACTGGTCGAGGCGCAGGGACTGCCCAATCTGCTGGCGCGCTATCCGCACGAATTCTCCGGCGGCCAGCGCCAGCGCATCGCCATCGCGCGGGCGGTGATCCTGCGGCCCGAAGTGCTGGTGCTCGATGAGCCCACGTCGGCGCTCGACGTCTCGGTGCAGCAGCAGGTGCTGGGGCTCCTGTCCGCATTGCAGACGCACTACGGAATGAGCTACATCTTCATCAGCCACGACCTGGCGGTCATCCGCGCCATGGCGCATCGGGTGCTGGTGATGAAGGACGGCGACGTGGTCGAGGAAGGCGAGGCCGAAACGCTCTTCGCCGCCCCCCGGCACACCTACACCCAGGCTCTGCTGGCCGCGGCGCATCTCGCCTGAGGGACCTGCGCTGCACGGTCCGTCCGCTCAAGCAACGCACCAGGATGGTGCGTTGCTGCACGCTTGACCCGGCACCGTCCTCCTTGCTGCGGGCACGCAGGGCCCAAATCGAGCCTCTTGGTGTCGGGACACTCAGGATCCCGGAGCATTTGCCGTTAACCGGACAGGGCGCTGAAGATTTGGCGCGGTGGGCAATTGCGGGGCTTTCTTGGGCAAACGGCTTCTGGTACGGCTTGTCGTCACCGCGGCGTGCGGCGCCTGGCTGTCGCTCGCCGTGGCCGCGGGGCAAAGCGCGGTGGCGCCGGAACGCACGTCGATCCGGGTCGTCTCCGACGACAATTACCCGCCGTACGTCTTTCGCGACCAGGACGGCAAGCTGCGCGGAATCCTGCCCGACAGCTGGGCGTTGTGGGAACAGAAGACCGGGTTGCGGGTCGACCTGCAGGCGAGCGACTGGGCCCTCGCCCAGAAGGCGATGGCGGAACGCAACGCCGACGTCATCGACACCATCTTCCGCACCCCCGAGCGCGAGCAGGTCTACGCTTTCACCCGTCCCTATGCGCAGATCGACGTCGCGATCTTCTTCAACGCCGATATCGCCGGCATTTCGGATCTGGGGACCGCCCGCGGTTTCACCATCGGGGCAAAGGACGGGGACGCCTGCATCGACCGACTCAAGGCCGCCGGCGTCGAATCGATCCGGCTGTTCCGCAGCTATGAAGACATGGTCGTGCAAGCCGGCAAGAAGCACGTGTCGGTCTTTTGCATGGACGTTCCGCCGGCGCACCATTACCTCAACAAGCTGGGCCTCGTCGGCGACGTTCATCACACCGACCCGATCTACACGGGGGAATTCCACCGCGCGGTGCACAAGGACGATCGGGCGCTCCTCGATCTCGTGCAGCGCGGATTCGACGCCATCACGGCGGAGGAAATGGCGACGATCGAACGGCGGTGGCGAGGCTCGTCCGTCGTCGAGTCGTCGCAGCTTTCGCGCTGGGCCGTCTACCTGGTCGCGGCGGCCGGCGGGCTGGCGCTCGTGCTCATGCTGTGGAACCGGGCGCTGCGCCGGCGGGTGGCCGCACGCACCGTTGAGCTTGCCGCGACGCTTTCGGCGCTGCGCGAGGCGAAAGAACTCTACCGCAGCGTGATCAAGGTTTCCCCGGAGGGCATCACGCTGACCGATCTCGATGGTCGGATCACCTACATGTCGGACCGCATCGTGGAGTTCCTCCGCCTCGCCCGACCGGAGGATGTGTACGGCAGGAGCGTGGGCGACTTCTTCGCCCCCGCGGATCGCGACCGCGCGCTGGAGGCGATTCAGGCCGTCCGCGGCGGCGCGCGCGGCGGAAGCTCCACCTACAGCATGCTGCGCGCCGATGGCACGACGTTCATCGGCGAGGTGAGCGCCAGCCTGCTGTTCGATTCCGAGGGACGCCCGCGCGGCATGGTTGGCGTGACGCGCGATGTCTCGGACATGAAGGCGGCAACCGACGCGCTGCAACTGCGCAGCGTCGCCATCGAGCACTCGCTCAACGCCTGCACCATCGTCGATGCCGACGGATGCTGCGTGTTCGCCAATCGCGCTTTCCTCGTGTTGTGGGGATACGTCGACCAGGATGAGGTTCTCGGGACTTCGCTGCTTCGGCATTGCGCCGACGCGCGGGTGCCGTCGCGGATCGTCGCCGCACTGAAGGCGACCGGCGCCGATGTGCGCGAGATCGCCGCGCGAAGGAAGGACGGCTCGACGTTCGACGTGCTGATATCGAGCCGGCGCTTCTGCGGCGGCGACGGTCGCGAGCTCTACATCAGCACCTCGCTCGACATCACGCAGCGCCGGGAGGGCGAGGCGCGACTGCGGCGCTCGGAGGCCACCTACCGGACCTTGTTCGAGGTCGCCGGCGCCGGCTTGCTGCTGACCGATTCCGACATGCGCATTCTGCTTGCCAACAGCCGGGCGGCAGCGATTTCCGGCTTGTCGGCGGAGGCGCTGGTCGGCCACAACTACCTCGAGTTCGCGCATCCCTCCGAGCGCCCACGGCTGCAGTCGATGCAGGTGGCACACAACTCGCTGTCGGCGGAGGAGCATCGCCGCGAGTTCGAGATCCGCTATCTCAACGCGGACGGCCGCGAAGGCTGGTGCCTGGTTTCGGCGGCGCCGGTTCCCGGTACCGGGCAGGTGATCGCCTCGCTCATCGACATCACCGCGCGCAAGGCGGCGGAAGAATCGCTGCGCCAGGCGGCCGTCGTCTACGAAAGCACGGCCGAAGGCGTGCTCGTTGCCGATACCGAAGGCAAGATCCTCGGTGTCAACCGCGCGTTCACCGAGATCACCGGCTACGAAAGAGACGATGCGATCGGGCGCACGCCCGCATTGCTCAACTCCGGCCGGCAGGACGCCGCGTTCTATCGCGACATGTGGCGGCGTCTGCACGGCGGCGAGACGTGGCAGGGCGAGATCTGGAACCGGCGCAAATCCGGCGAGATCTACCCCGAGTGGCTCACGATCAATGGCGTTCGCGATGCGAACGGACACCTCACCAACTTCGTCGCGGTGTTTTCCGATATCGGGCAGCTCAAGCGCTCGGCCGCGCAGATGTACCATCTCGCGCACTACGATTCGCTGACCGACCTGCCGAACCGCGCCTTTTTCAATACCCGTATCGAGCACGCGCTGGAGGGGGCACAGCGGCATGGCCGCAAACTCGCCCTGCTGTTCCTCGACGTCGACCGGTTCAAGAACGTCAACGACAGCCTGGGGCATCCGGTGGGCGACGAGTTGCTGCTGGGGATCGTGCAGCGGCTGCGGGCGCGCCTGCGCAGCGAGGATACGCTGGCTCGCCTCGGCGGCGACGAGTTCGCAATATTGCTGGAATCGATCCACCGGCCCGAGGATGCCGCTTCCCTTGCCCAGTCGATCATCGACAACATGGCGGTGCCATTCCTGCTGTCGGGCGGGCGCGAGGTCTACGCGACCGTGAGCATCGGCATCGCGCTGTGCCCGGGCAGCGCACCGGACGCCGCGCAGCTCATTCGCGACGCGGATACGGCGATGTACAAGGCCAAGGAGGGCGGCCGCAACACTTTCCGGCTCTACACGGAAAGCCTGACCCGGATGGCGCGCGAGCGGCTCGACCTCGAAGCCGCGCTGCGCCGGGCGCTGGCCACCGGGCAGTTCCTGCTCGAATTCCAGCCCCAGGTCCGGTTGGAAGACGAGGCGTTGGTGGGCTTCGAGGCGCTGGTGCGCTGGGAATCCTCGATGGGACGCGTGCCGCCGGATGGTTTCATTCCGGTCGCGGAAGACACCGGCCTCATCGTTCCGATCGGCGAGTGGGTCTCGCGCGCGGCCTGCCGTCAGGCTCGGCAGTGGCTCGACGAGGGCAAGCCGCGATTCACGATGGCGATCAACCTTTCGCCGCGGCAGTTCCGCCACCACGATCTGGTGGGCAGTTTCCGGCGCATTCTCGCCGAAGCCGATTTGCCCGGTAACGTGCTGGAACTCGAGATCACCGAGTCGGCGATCACCGAGTATCCCGACGAGGCCATCGTCACCCTGCGCGGACTGAAGGCGCTCGGCATCAAGATCGCCATCGACGATTTCGGAACCGGCTACTCATCGCTGGCTGCGCTGAAGCGTTTCCCCATCGATACGCTCAAGATCGATCGCAGCTTTGTCGCGGGCCTGGGCGAGGACGCCGATGATCGCGAGATCGTATCGGCCATCATCGCCATGGGACGCAATATGGGCATGGCCGTGATGGCCGAGGGTGTGGAGACCATGGCCCAACGCGACTTCCTGCGTGCGCACGGATGCGGATACGCGCAGGGCTACTACTACGCCCGTCCGCTGCCGGCCGGAGAGGCAGCGGCCTGGCGGGTCGAACCCGAGCTGGAGACCGTGGGCTGACGCTCCGCACGCCGGCAGGCACGCCGGGCCCCCGACGCCGCGTCCGGGAGCCCGTTCGAGGCGAGGCCGGTCCTCAGTCGAACAACCCGGCGCCGTACTCTGCCTCCTTGAGCTTTGCCTGCGCCGCGGCAAGGCGCGCGATCGGCACCCGCGGCCCCGAGCACGACACGTAGTTGAGGTTCGCGTAATGGCAGAAGCGGATCGAGTCCGGCTGCCCCCCATGCTCGCCGCAGATCCCCACCTTGAGGTCGGGGTGCTTGGCGCGCCCCCACTCGATGGCGAGCTGCATCAGCCGTCCGACGCCCTTGACGTCAAGGATCTCGAACGGGTTGTCGCGCAGGATGCCGTTTTCGATGTAGAAGGGCAGGAATTTGTTCTCGGCGTCCTCGCGCGAGAACGAGAAGGTCGCCTGCGTGAGATCGTTGGTGCCGAACGAGAAGAACTCCGCGACGTCGGCAAGCCGGCTGGCGCGCAGGCAGGCGCGCACGACCTCGACCATGGTGCCGAACTTGACGTCGAGCTTGACGCCGTAAGCCGCCTGGACCCGCGTCATCTCCTGGTCCATCATCGCCCGCACGCGGATCAGCTCCTGCACGGTCGCGACCTGCGGCACCATGATCTCCGGATGCACGACCACGCCTTGCTTCACGCATTCGGCCGCCGCTTCGAGGATCGCGCGCACCTGCATGTCGTAGATCTCCGGGTAGGTGACGCCCAGGCGCACGCCGCGGTGGCCCAGCATCGGGTTTACCTCGGTCAGCGTGTGCACTTTTTTCAGCATCGCTTCGCGGCGCTCCAGCGCGTCGTCGTCGCGTCGGTTCTGATGGTACTCGGTGAGGCTCGCCTGCAACTTGCCGATGCTGTCGACGTAATCGCGCGGCAGGTCCGGATCGAGCATCTTGAGCGTCTCGGGCAGCTCGGCGATCGAGCGGGTCGCGCGTTGCAGGTGGCGCAGATGCGAGATCTCGTACTCGAGTTGCGCGGCGGTGGGGAGGAACTCGTGCATCGGCGGATCGAGGAGCCGCACGGTCACCGGCAACCCGTTCATCGCCGTGAAGATGCCGACAAAGTCGCCGCGCTGGATCGGCAGCAGGCGGTCGAGCGCGATCTGCCGCGCTTCGGGCGTGTCGGCGAGGATCATCTCCTGGACGATCGGCAGCCGCAACGGGTCATTGAACATGCGCTCGGTGCGGCACAGGCCGATGCCCATCGCGCCGTATTTGCGCGCCCGTTCGGCGTCGATGGGCGTGTCGGCGTTGGCCATCACGTCGAGGCGGGCCACGTCGTCCGCCCACGACAGGAGCTTGCCGAAATCGTCGAAGAACTCGGCCTCGACGGTCGGGATCCTTCCCGGATACACGTTGCCGGTCGAGCCGTCGATGGTGATGACGTCGCCTTCATGCAGCACGGTGCTGCCGATCTGCGCGCGACGCGCGCGGACGTCGATCGCTATCGCCTCGCATCCGGACACGCAGGGCTTTCCCATGCCGCGCGCGACCACCGCCGCGTGCGAGGTCTTGCCGCCGCGCGAGGTGAGGATGCCCTGCGCCGCGAAGAAGCCGTGGATGTCCTCGGGCTTGGTTTCCTCGCGGACGAGGATCAGCCGTTCGCCGCGCTTGCCGCGTTCCTCCGCGGTGTCGGCGTCGAAGACGATCAGCCCCGATGCGGCGCCGGGCGATGCCGGCAGTCCCTGCGCCAGCGGCTTCACGTTGTGTGCCAGATTGAGTGTCGGCACCAGCAGCTGCTCGAGCAGCATCGGATTGATCCGCAGCAGCGCCTGTTCGCGGCTGATGAGCCCGCTGTCGCACATCTCGACCGAAGTGACGACCATCGCCCGGGCGTTCATCTTGCCGTTGCGGGTCTGAAGGCAATAAAGGCGGCCCTTCTCGATCGTGAACTCGAAATCCTGGACTTCCCTGTAATGGGTCTCCAGCCGGTCGCGCAGCGCGATGAGCTCGGCGTACAGCTGCGGCATCTCGTCGGCCATCGCCGCGATCGGCTTGGGCGTGCGGATGCCGGCGACGACGTCCTCGCCCTGCGCATTGGTGAGGTACTCGCCGTAGATGACATTTTCGCCGGTGCCCGGGTTGCGGGTGAAGCCCACACCGGTCGCCGAGTCGTCGCCCATGTTGCCGAACACCATCGTGCAGATGTTGACGGCGGTGCCGTTCGCCATGTCCGGCGTGATGCGGAATTGGCGCCGGTAGTCGACCGCGCGCTTGCCCATCCACGAGCGGAACACCGCCTGCACGGCCAGTTCGAGCTGCGCATAGGGATCGACGGGGAACGGCGTGCCAGTGTGCTTCTGGTACAGGGTGAGGAACGCGTCCGCCAGTTCGTGCAGCTGCTCGGCGGTGAGATCGACGTCCTGCGCCGCGCCGACGCGGCGCTTCAGCGCGGCCATCGCTTCGTCGAAGCTTTCGTCGGGCACGCCCATCGCGATCTTGCCGAAAAGCTGGATGAAACGCCGCCACGCGTCGTAGGCAAAGCGCGGGTTGGCGGTTTCGGCGATCAGCCCGGCAAGCGTGGCCGGGTTGAGGCCGAGGTTGAGGATGGTGTCCATCATCCCCGGCATCGACATCGCCGAACCCGAACGCACCGAGATCAGCAACGGATGCGCCGCACTGCCGAAACCCTTGCCGGTCTTGCGCTCGAGTTCGGCCATGCGCGCGCGTACGCCTTCCATCAGGCCGATCGGCAGCGCCTGCTGCGCGAGGTAGGCGAGGCAGGCCTCGGTGGAGATGACGAAGCCCGGCGGCACGTTGAGGCCGATCTGCGTCATCGCGCAGAGGTTGGCCCCCTTGCCACCCAGCAGCATCTTGTCGCGCGGGTCGCCCTGTTCGAACGCAAAAAGAAACCGAGACTCGCTCATTCTTGTTCTCCGTTGGGGGGTCCGTTCGTGCGGCAGGACCGGGAGCGCGTCCTCGGAAGGACTCGATCGAACCCGTTGGGATAGAGGTGGTACGCTGCCGCTGACCCTCAATTGAACTTGACCGACGGCTGTTGCCGGCACAGGCGTGGGCGATCGGGTCGATCGGACGTCCGGCGGCCGACCTCGCGTCGGCGTTGGTGCCATCATCCTACTGCGACCCAGGTGGCCTCGTTGCTACTTCCAGCGTCTCACTTGACCAGGATCAAGGCGTCGCGTCGGCTGTGCGAGAATCCTTGCCTTCATCACCGTCACGGCCGCCTCCCCCTGCCCGATGTCGCAACCCGGAAAACTCAGCGCCAAACTGGTCGGCATCCAGGTCTTCTTCCTGGCGGTCGCGCTGGTGTCGATCGGCCTGACGCTGCTCGTGTCGTGGCGGCTCGAAGGCAGCGCGGCGGCGATCAACGATGCCGGCAGCCTGCGGATGCGCACCTATCGGCTTGCCTACCTCGCCCAGGAAGTGCAGCCGCCGGCCTCCGGAAAGGCGGCCAACGCGTCGCTGATCAAGGACGATATCGTCGCCTTCGAGAACGTCGTCGCGACGCTGCGCATCGGCGACCCGACGCGTCCGCTGTTCGTCCCGCGGACCGAGGCGATTGCCGCCCAATTCGCCGAGCTTGACCGCGAGTGGCGCTTCCTCAAGCCGGCGCTGACGCTTGCGGCGGAAGGCCGGGGGCTCGACGTCTCGCGCCAGCGCATCGAGCAGTTCGTCGCCGTGGTCAACACGCTGGTCGCCACCCTGGAGCAGGACATCACGCAGGCGACGGCGCTGTTGCGAACGATCCAGCTCGCGTTGGTGGCGCTGGCGATCGTCGGTTCCGTCGCGCTCATCTACCTCTCGTTCCTGTTCATCATCCGCCCGGTGCACCAACTCGAGGAGGGGCTGCAGAGGATGGCGCGCGGCGACTTCGGCGTTCGTTTGCCGGTGGAGTCGAAGGACGAGTTCGGCGCGCTCGCCACCGGTTTCAACCATATGGCCGAGGAGCTGCAGGAATCCTACCGGACGCTCGAAACCCGGGTCGCCGACAAGACGCAATCGCTGGCGCAACAGAATGCGCGGCTGGCCACGCTCTACGACATGACCGCGCTGCTCAACGCCCCGTCGACACAGGAGGAGCTGAGCCGCGGGTTCCTGAAGCGCCTGCTGGCGGTGTCGGGCGCCGCCGCGGGTGCCGTGCGCCTCGTGTCCCGCGAAGGCGAAACGCTGCACCTCTTCGTCGAGGACGGGCTGCCGGCTTCGTTCCACGAAAAGGAGCACTGTCTCGCGCGTGGCGAATGCGCCTGCGGCGAGGCGGCGACGCGTGGTTCCACCATCGTCCATGTCGTCAACGGCCGTCGTCCGCCGATCAACATCACGCTGCCGCATTGCCGCGAGGCGGGTTTCGTCACTGTCGCCGCGTTCCCCATTGCCGCCCAGCAGCAGGGACTCGGCATCTTCAACCTCTTCTACCGCGAAGCGCGCGAGATCGGTAGCGACGAGCGGCATCTCTACGAGAGCCTGGGCCAGAACCTCGGGGTGGCGATCGAGAGCCTGCGACTGGTGTCGCGGGAGCGGGAACTCGCCATCGCCGAGGAGCGCAACCTGCTGGCGCAGGAGCTGCACGACTCGATCGCGCAATCGCTGGCGTTTCTCAACCTGCAGACCCAGATGCTGCGGAAGGCGCTGGCCGTGCCGGATGCCGATGAAACCGCGCGGGTGCTGAACGAAATCGAGGCCGGCGTGCGCGAGTCCTACGCCGATGTGCGCGAACTCCTGGTTCACTTCCGCACCCGGATCGGCGATGGCGACGTCGAGCTCGGCGTGCGCACGCTGCTGTCCCGGTTTGCGCACCAGACCGGCATCCCGACCGAGTTCAAGGCGACCGGCTCGGCCATGCCGCTGGCCCCCGATGACCAGCTGCAGGTCATGCACATCCTGCAGGAGGCGCTGTCGAACGTGCGCAAGCACGCCGGCGCCTCCAGGGTCGAGATCGAACTCGCGCGCGGCCCCGGCTACCGGTTCAAGGTCCGCGACGATGGCTGCGGTTTCGACGTTGCCTCGGCGCCGGATTCGGGCGCCGAACACGTCGGGCTGTCGATCATGCGCGAGCGCGCCGCCCGGATCGGTGCGCGCGTCGACGTCCATTCCGGCCGCGGCGCGGGGACCGAGGTGCTGCTGAACGTGCCCGTGGCGCAACCGGAGAGCGCGTGACCACCCCGGCTGCGCAGCGGCCCGGACCCGGCCGCGCCGACTCGACCTCCTCTGTGGTTCGGGTTGTCGTCATCGACGACCACACGCTCTTCCGGCGCGGCATCATCGCGCTCCTCGCCCGCATCCCGGATTTCGCCATCGTCGGCGAAGCAGCCGATGGCTTCGAGGGCATCAAGGTGGCGATTGCGCAACGGCCGGATGTCGTTCTGCTCGATCTCAACATGCCCGGCATCTCCGGCATCGAGGCGATGCAGGCGATACTGAAGGAAGCGCCGGCGACGCCGATCGTCATGTTGACCGTGTCGGAGGACTCCGAGGATCTGATGACGGCGCTGCGCGCAGGTGCGCAGGGCTATCTCCTGAAGAACATCGACAGCGATTTTCTCGTGGCATCGATCCGGCGCGCGGCGGCCGGCGAATCGGTGCTGTCGCCCGAAATGTCGACCCGGTTGATGCGCGAGATCCGCAGCGGCGGCGCGACGACGGCTGCGCCGGCGCTCTCGCCGCGCGAGCGCGAGATACTCGCCTTCCTGGCCAGGGGTGCCAGCAACAAGGAGATTGCCCGCACGCTGGACGTGGCCGAGAGCACGGTCAAGATCCACGTCCAGCATATCCTGCGCAAGCTCCTGCTCTCGTCGCGCGTGCAGGCCGCGGTGTGGGCGATCGAGCACGGGATCGCCCCCAGGCAATGATCGCGGGCTGACGAGGCGGCCATCGCGAACGTGGATGCCGGATATCGGTTGCCGCTGGCCTCGGTCGCGCTGGCGCAGGTGGCCGGGATGGTCGTGGCGGGGGGGCTGCTGCTGGCGCTCGAGCCGGAGGGGCCGCGGCACCCGCTTGCGTGGGCTGTGCTGCAGGGCGCGGTCGCTGCCGCGGTCGCCGCCGCCGCGCGCGCGCCGCGCTGGTGGTGGCTGATCCATTTTTCGTTCGTGCCGCTGGTCGTCCTGGCGCTACGGCTGGAATTCGCGCCAGGCTGGTACCTGGGCGCATTCGTCGCCCTGCTGCTGGTGTTCTGGCGCACCGACAAGAGCCGGGTGCCGCTCTTCCTGTCGAACGCGCGCACCGCCGCCGCGGTTGCGGGTCTGCTCCCCGCCGGGCCCCGCCGGGTCGTGGACCTGGGGTGCGGCCACGCGGGACTCCTCTGCCGCGTGGCACGGGTGCGCCCGGAGGCGCAGTTCGTCGGCATCGAGCACGCGCCGCTGCCGTGGCTGGTGGCGCGCCTGCGAACACGGCGCCGGCCCAACATCGACATCCGCTACGGCGATTTTTGGACCGTCGATCTCTCCGGCTTCGACGTTGCCTACGCGTTCCTGTCGCCGGCACCGATGCCACGACTGTGGGCCAAGGTTGTGGCCGAGATGCCGCCCGGAGCGCTGCTGGTGTCCAACAGCTTCGCGGTGCCGGACGTGGCTGCCGCGCGCGAGTTGACGGTCGGCGATCGCCGGCAAACGCGTCTTTTCAGCTACCGCGTCTGACGTGCTGCGACGTCGGGCCTCGTCCCGGCGGCTGCCGCAATACTCCTTTCGAACTATGTCGCCTCGGCCGACCGGCGGGAGGCGCCTCGTTCGCTTACCCGGCCGAACCTCGCCCTCGTGCGAATGCCCTCGCCCGTGGCAAGGGGACACAATCGGCGCACCGAGATGGCTGAACCCCTGCAGGAGCGCCTTCAGGCGCTTGCGTCGTCGCAGCGGTCATTCGCGGCTGAAGCCGCTCCTGCAGGAACCCGTTCATACGAATGCAAGGGAGTTGATGATGAGCGCCGCGCAAAGTGCCACTCCGCCCAAGATCACGAGTTCCGTCGACATTGTCGACTGGCGTCCGGAAGACAACGCGTTCTGGGAGACGACCGGCAAAGGGGTCGCGAACCGCAACCTGTGGATCTCGGTGCCGAGCTTGCTCTGCGGCTTCGCCGTCTGGGTGATGTGGGGGATCATCACCGTGCAGATGCAGAACCTGGGCTTCGCGTTCACGCAGCCCGAACTGTTCACGCTGGCGGCGATCTCCGGCCTGTCGGGGGCGACGCTGCGGATTCCGGCATCGTTCTTCATCCGCATCGCCGGTGGGCGCAACACCGTGTTCCTGACCACCGCGCTGCTGATGATCCCCGCCTTCGGCACCGGCATCGCGCTGCAGGACAAGAACACGCCGCTGTGGATGTTCCAGTTCCTGGCGCTGCTGTCCGGGATCGGCGGCGGCAACTTCGCCTGCTCGATGTCGAACATCAACACCTTCTTCCCCAAGCGGCTGCAGGGCACGGCGCTGGGCATCAACGCCGGCCTCGGCAACTTCGGCGTGACGACGATGCAGATCCTGATCCCGCTGGTGATGACGACCGCGGTGTTCGGCGCGTTCGGCGGCGGCTCGATGGAGCTGCTGAAGCCCTCGGGCACGCTGATCGGCAAGATCGCGGCCGGGACGCCGACCTACATCCAGAACGCGGGCTTCATCTGGCTGGTGCTGCTGGTGCCGCTGGCGTTCGCCGGCTGGTTCGGGATGAACAACCTGCAGCCGGTGTCGCCGGGGATCGGCTCGACCGGGGCGGCGCTGGGCAAGATCCTGCTGCTCTACGGCCTGGCGCTGGTCACCGCGGCGATCGGGTTGTACTTCTACCTGCCCAAGCCCACCGGCCTTGGCCTTCTCAACATGTGGGTCGCGATGCCGCTGATCATCGTCGGCACGCTGCTCGCGATGAAACTGATCGCGTTCGGCGACATGAAGCCGAACCTCGACAAGCAGTTCGCGATCTTCAGGGACAAGCACACCTGGTCGATGACGCTGCTCTACATCGTCACCTTCGGCTCGTTCATCGGCTTCTCGAACGCGCTGCCGCTGGCGATCACCGTGATCTTCGGCCAGAGCCACGTCGTCGACGCCGCCGGCGTGCTGAAGCACCTGCCCAACCCCAACGCGCCGTCGGCGCTGACCTACGCCTGGATCGGGCCCTTCGTCGGCGCGCTGATCCGGCCGGTCGGTGGATGGATCTCCGACAAGGTCGGCGGCTCCATCGTCACCCAGATCATCTCGGTGGTGATGGTGATCGCTTCGGTCGCCGTCGGCTACGTGATGATGCTTGCGTACGCATCGGCCGCGCCCGAGCAGTACTTCACCACCTTCATCCTGCTGTTCATCGTGCTGTTTGCCGCCAGCGGCATCGGCAACGGCTCGACCTTCCGCACCATCGGCGTGATCTATGACCGCGTGCAGGCGGGCCCGGTGCTGGGTTGGACCTCGGCGGTGGCGGCCTACGGCTCGTTCATCGCCCCGGTGGTCATCGGCGGCGAGATCAAGGCCGGCACGCCGCAGAACGCGATGTACGGCTTCGCGATCTTCTACGCCCTCTGCCTGGTGCTGAACTGGTGGTTCTACCTGCGCAAGAACGCCTACGTGAAGAATCCCTGACCTTCGCGGGACCGACGACACGACGGGGCCCGGGACGCAACGGATCGACCCCATCCGCCCGCCGGGTTCCTGTCCCACCTCAATGATGAGTGCCATGGCACCGCAGATCGCCTACTGGGAACCCGAGGACCACGCCTTCTGGGCGCGCGAGGGTGCGCAGGTGGCACGGCGCAATCTCGTGGTGTCGGTCCCGGTGCTGGTGCTGTCGTTTGCGGTGTGGATGCTGTGGAGCGTCGTCGTCGTCCAGCTGCCGCGCGTGGGCTTTCACTTCAGCGCCAACCAGCTGTTCTGGCTGGCGGCGCTGCCGGGATTGGCCGGCAGCACCCTGCGACTCTTCTTCTCGTTCATGGTGCCGATGTTCGGCGGCCGCACGTGGACCGTGCTGACGACGCTGGCATTGCTGGTGCCGACCGTCGGGCTGGGCATGGCGGTGCAGGACCCGACGACCGGCTATCCGACGTTCCTGCTGCTGGCGCTGGCCGCGGGCATCGGCGGCGGCAATTTCGCCTCGAGCATGGCCAACATCAGCTTCTTCTATCCGGCCAGCAGCAAGGGGCAGGCCCTGGGCTGGAACGCCGGTCTCGGCAATCTCGGCGTGGGCCTGGCGCAAGTGGCGGTGCCGATGGTGGTGGGCATCGCTCTGCTCGGCCCGATGGGCGGTGGGCCGCAGATGGCGGTGGAGGGCGATGCGACGCGGCCACTGTGGTTGCAGAATGCCGGGTTCGTCTGGGTGCCGTTCATCGTTGCCGCCGCGCTCTTCGCCTGGTGGCGGATGGATGATCTCGAACCCGTGCGCGCGTCGGCAGCCGATCAGGCCGTCGTGTTCGTGCGCCCGCACACCTGGCTGCTGTCCTGGCTCTACCTCGGCAGCTTCGGTTCGTTCATCGGCTTTGCCGCCGGGTTTCCGCTGGTCGCCGAAATGCAGTTTGCCGGCGCCGGCATCGCCGGTTACGCGTTCGTCGGGCCGCTGCTCGCGGCGTTCGCGCGCCCGGCGGGCGGCTTTCTCGCGGATCGATGCGGCGGCGCGCGCGTCGCGCTGGTCGCGTTCGTCGTCATGGCGCTGATCGTGCTCGCGCTGCTGCTGCTGGGGCCCGGCGCCGGGATGTCCGGCGGCGTCACGGCCTTCCTCGCGCTGTTCGCGCTGCTGTTCGTCGCCAGCGGCATCGCCAACGGTGCGGTATTCCAGCTGATTCCCGCGGTTTTCGTCAGCGTCGCACGGCGTTCGCATCGTGCCGACGCCGAAGGCGAGGCGGCGGCGGTCCGCGCAGGCACGCTCGAAGGCGCCGCCGCGCTGGGTCTCGCCTCCGGCATCGCGGCGCTGGGCGGCTTCTTCATTCCCAAGGCCTACGGGACGGCGATCGCGCTCACCGGCGACACCGCAGCGGCGCTGGCTCTTTTCCTCGTCTTCTACGTGTCCTGCATCGCGCTCACCTGGTGGTTCTATCTCCGGCCGCGCGCGGAGGCTGCATGCTGATTCCCGCAACACCTTCCAGCAAGAACGGACGCCGCGCTGCTGCGTCGTCGTCCGCATCCGTTTCTCCCAACGGTCAACTCCGGAGTCTCCCATGAGTCATTTTCTCGACCGCCTGACGTATTTCACCCGCGACCAGAAGCCGTTCTCCGACGGGCACGGCGTGGTCACCACGGAAGACCGCACGTGGGAGCGCGCCTACCGCGATCGCTGGGCGCACGACAAGATCGTGCGCTCGACCCACGGCGTCAACTGCACCGGGTCCTGCAGCTGGAAGATCTACGTCAAGGGCGGCGTCATCACCTGGGAGACGCAGCAGACCGACTACCCGCGCACGCGGCCGGACATGCCCAACCACGAGCCGCGCGGCTGCTCCCGCGGGGCGTCGTATTCCTGGTACATCTACAGCGCCAATCGCGTCAAATACCCGCTGGTGCGGGGACGCCTGATCCGGTTGTGGCGCGAGGCGCGCAAGACCCTCGGTCCGGTCGAGGCATGGACGTCGATCGTCGAGGATCCGGCGAAGGCGAAATCCTACAAGTCGGTGCGCGGCCTGGGCGGCTTCGTGCGCTCGAACTGGGACGAGGTCAACGAGATCATCGCCGCGGCCAACGTCTACACCGATCAAGAAGCACGGCCCCGATCGCGTCATCGGCTTCTCGCCGATCCCGGCGATGTCGATGGTTTCGTATGCGGCCGGCAGTCGCTACCTGTCGCTGATCGGCGGCGTGTGCATGAGCTTCTACGACTGGTATTGCGATCTTCCCCCGTCGTCGCCGCAGACCTGGGGCGAGCAGACCGACGTGCCCGAGTCGGCCGACTGGTACAACTCGACCTTCATCATGGCGTGGGGGTCCAACGTGCCGCAGACGCGCACACCCGACGCCCACTTCTTCACCGAGGTCCGCTACAAGGGCGCGAAGGTCGTCTCCGTGACCCCCGACTACTCGGAGGTGGCCAAGCTCGCCGACCTGTGGCTGCACCCGACGCAGGGCACCGACGCCGCGCTCGCGATGGCGATGGGCCACGTGATCCTGAAGGAGTTTCATCTCGAGCGGCCGTCGGCCTACTTCCAGGACTACTGCCGCCGCTACAGCGACATGCCGATGCTGGTCAAGCTCGTCCGCCGCGGCCGCGAGCTCGTCGCCGACCGGATGCTGCGCGCGTCCGACCTGTCCGGCGCTCTGGGACAGGCGAACAACCCCGAGTGGAAGACCCTCGCCGTCGATGAATCGAGCGGGAAGCCTCGTCTCGCCGCAAGGCACGATCGGCTATCGCTGGGGCCAATCGGCGGGCGGCGATCTCGGCAAGTGGAACCTCGAGGAGAAGGAGGGCGGCGGCGCCGACGTGAAGCTCAGGCTGTCGCTGATCGATGCCCGCGACGACGTGCAGGCGGTTGCCTTCCCGTACTTCGGCGGCATCACGCACGAAGTGTTCCGCAACAACGATCAGGGCAGCGACATCCTGCGCCGCAACGTGCCGGTGAAGAAGGTCGCGCTGAACGAAGGCGAGGCGTACGTCGCCACGGTGTACGACCTGCTGTGCGCGAACTACGGCATCGACCGGGGACTGGGCGGCGAGAACGTCGCGCAATCGTACGCCGACGACGTGCCCTACACGCCGGCGTGGCAGGAAAAGATCACCGGCGTGCCGGCGGACCAGGCCATCGCCGTCGCCCGTCAATTTGCCGACAACGCCGACAAGACCCACGGCAAGTCGATGGTCATCATCGGCGCGGCGATGAATCACTGGTTCCACTCCGACATGAACTACCGCAGCATCATCAACATCCTGATCATGTGCGGCACGGTGGGTCAATCCGGCGGCGGCTGGGCGCATTACGTCGGGCAGGAAAAGCTCCGCCCGCAGACCGGCTGGACACCGCTTGCCTTCGCGCTCGACTGGCACCGGCCGCCGCGGCACATGAATTCCACTTCCTTCTTCTACGCGCACACCGACCAGTGGCGCTACGAGAAGCTCGAGGTCAAGGAAATCCTGTCGCCGCTGGCCGACCCCAACGAGTTCACGGGCAGCCTCATCGATTTCAACGTGCGTGCCGAACGCATGGGCTGGCTCCCCAGCGCGCCGCAGCTGCAGACCAATCCGATCGAGGTCTGCAAGGCCGCGGCCGTGGCGGGTGCCGATCCGAAGGAATTCGCGGTCGGCCAGTTGAAGAGCGGCGCGCTGCGGATGTCCTGCGAGGACCCCGACAACCCGGCCAACTTCCCGCGCAACCTCTTCGTCTGGCGCTCGAACCTCCTGGGCAGTTCCGGCAAGGGCCACGAATACTTCCTGAAGCACCTGCTGGGCACGCGCCACGGCGTGCAGGGCAAGGACCTCGGCAGCTTCGGCGGGCAGAAGCCCGAGGAGGTCGTCTGGCGCGACGAGGCGCCGGAAGGCAAGCTCGACCTGCTGACGACGCTCGACTTCCGGATGTCGACGACCTGCATGTACTCGGACATCGTGCTGCCGACGGCGACCTGGTACGAGAAGAACGACCTCAACACTTCCGACATGCATCCGTTCATCCATCCCTTGTCGGCGGCCATCGATCCGGTGTGGGAAGCGCGCAGCGACTGGGACATCTACAAGGGCATCGCGAAGAAATTCTCCGAGGTTTGCGTCGGCCACCTGGGCGTCGAGAAGGAAATCGTGCTGGTCCCGACGCTGCACGACACGCCGGGAGAACTCGCGCAGGCGGTCGACGTCAAGGACTGGAAGAAGGGCCAGTGCGAGCTCGTCCCCGGCAAGACGGCACCGCAGATGGTGGTGATCGAGCGCGACTATCCCAATACGCACAAGAAGTTCACGTCGCTCGGCCCGCTGATGTCGAAGGTCGGCAACGGCGGCAAGGGCATCGCGTGGAACACCGAGCACGAGGTCAGGAGCCTGGGCGACCTCAACTACCGCGTGACCGAGGAGGGCGTCAGCAAGGGGTTGCCGCGCATCGAGTCCGACATCGACGCCGCCGAAGTGGTGCTGATGCTGGCGCCGGAGACCAACGGCGAGGTCGCGGTCAAGGCCTGGGAGGCGCTGTCGGTGATCACCGGCCGCGAGCACAAGCATCTGGCGGCGGCGAAGGCCGACGAGAAGATCCGCTTTCGCGACATCCAGGCGCAGCCGCGCAAGATCATCTCCAGCCCGACGTGGAGCGGCATCGAGTCCGAGCACGTGAGCTACAACTCGGGCTACACCAATGTCCACGAACTGATCCCGTGGCGGACGCTCACCGGACGCCAGCAGTTCTACCAGGATCACAAGTGGATGCTGGCGTTCGGCGAAGGCTTCTGCGTCTACCGGCCGCCGGTCGACCTCAAGACCGTGCACCCGATGGCCGGCAAGCGCTCGAACGGAAACCCGGAAGTGGTGCTCAACTTCATCACGCCGCACCAGAAGTGGGGCATCCATTCGACCTACACCGACAACCTCATGATGCTGACGCTGTCGCGCGGCGGTCCGATCGTCTGGCTTTCGGAGGACGACGCGAAGCGCGCCGACATCGAGGACAACGACTGGATCGAGCTCTTCAACGTCAACGGCGCGATCGCCGCGCGGGCGGTGGTCAGCCAGCGCGTCTCCAACGGCATGTGCCTCATGTACCACGCGCAGGAAAAGATCGTGAATACGCCGGGATCGGAGATCACCGGCGCCCGCGGCGGCATCCACAACTCGGTCACCCGGATCGTCACCAAGCCGACGCACATGATCGGCGGCTACGCGCAGCTTTCCTACGGCTTCAACTACTACGGGACCATCGGCACCAACCGTGACGAGTTCGTCGTCGTGCGCAAGATGAAGAACGTCGACTGGATGGATACGCCGGCGCATGCGGGAGAGACGGCATGAACCTCGACCCGCGCAACCCCACCCCGACGCCGCGGTGCGACATCGCGGCCCCGTATCGCGGCATGCGCGCGCTGCGCATCGACAGCGACGTTGCGAAGGAGTCACGGCAATGAAAGTCCGCGCCCAAATCGGCATGGTGCTCAATCTCGACAAGTGCATCGGATGCCACACCTGCTCGGTCACCTGCAAGAACGTCTGGACCACCCGCGAAGGCGTGGAATACGCGTGGTTCAACAATGTGGAGACCAAGCCCGGCATCGGCTATCCCAAGGAATGGGAGAACCAGGACAAATGGAATGGCGGCTGGACCCGCAAGGGCAACGGCAGGATCGAGCCCAGGCAGGGCAGCAGGTGGTCGATCCTGATGAAGATCTTCGCCAACCCCAACCTGCCGCAGATCGACGACTACTACGAGCCCTTCACCTTCGACTACGAGCACCTGCAGTCGGCGCCGGAGATGAAGGCGATGCCGGTGGCCCGTCCGCGCAGCCTCATCACCGGCCTCCGGATGCAGAAGATAGAGTGGGGCCCGAACTGGGAGGAGATTCTCGGCGGCGAGTTCGCGAAGCGCAGCAAGGACACGAACTTCCGCGCGATCGAGAAGGACATCTACGGCCAGTTCGAGAACACGTTCATGATGTACCTGCCGCGCCTTTGCGAGCACTGCCTCAACCCCACCTGCGTCGCCTCGTGCCCGTCCGGCTCGATCTACAAGCGCGAGGAGGACGGCATCGTCCTCATCGACCAGGACAAGTGCCGCGGCTGGCGGATGTGCGTGTCCGGCTGTCCGTACAAGAAAATCTACTACAACTGGTCGTCCGGCAAGGCCGAGAAGTGCATCTTCTGCTATCCGCGGATCGAATCCGGGCAGCCGACCGTCTGTTCGGAGACCTGCGTCGGCCGCATCCGCTACCTCGGCGTGCTGCTGTACGACGCCGACCGCATCGAAGCCGCGGCGGCGGTCGAGGATCCGCAGGCGCTCTACGACGCGCAACTGTCCATCTTCCTCGACCCGAACGATCCCGCGGTCATCGCGCAGGCGCGCAGCGATGGCGTGCCCGACGCCTGGCTCGCGGCCGCCCGCAATTCCCCCGTCTACAAGATGGCGGTCGACTGGAAGGTGGCGCTGCCGCTGCACCCGGAATACCGGACGCTGCCGATGGTGTGGTACGTGCCGCCGCTGTCGCCGATCCAGGCGGCGGCGAACGCGGGCCAGATCGGGGCCTTTGGCCAGCTGCCCGACGTGCGCTCGCTGCGCATCCCGGTCAGGTATCTCGCCAACCTGCTCACCGCCGGCGACGAAGCGCCGGTCGTGGCCGCGCTCGAGCGCATGCTGGCGATGCGCGCCTACATGCGCGACCGCCACGTCGAGAAGCGCGAGAACGCCGAAGTGCTGAAGCAGGTCGGACTCGTCGGTGCCGACGTCGAGGCGATGTACCGCGTGATGGCGATCGCCAACTACGAGGACCGCTTCGTCATCCCGACCGCGCATCGCGAGTATGCGGAAGACGCGTTCGAGTTGCGCGGCGGCTGCGGGTTCTCGTTCGGCAACGGCTGCTCCGACGGGCATTCGGAGGCCTCGCTGTTCGGCGGCAAGAAGCGCAAGACGATCCCGATCAAGGTCGACATGCAGGAGGGCGCGCGATGACCGACCGTGCTGAAGGCGCTGGGTGCGCTGCTCGCCTATCCGACCGCGCGAGCTCATTGCCGCGCTGCCGGAGATCCGGGCCGCGGTCGTCGCGCGGAACCGCGGCTTTCGGCGCGACGCGAAGCGACGCGCTCGCCAGCTCGCGGCCGAGCTCGCGGCCGCCGACCTCATCGACCTCGAAGAGCGCTATGTCGCGCTGTTCGACCGCGGCCGGACGACGTCGCTGCATCTGTTCGAGCACGTGCACGGCGACTCCCGCGACCGCGGCCAGGCGATGGTCGACCTGAAGCAGGTCTACGAGCGGGCCGGATTCGTGCTGGCGCCGGGCGAGTTGCCCGATTTCCTGCCGGCGGTGCTCGAGTTCCTCGCCCAGCGGCCGTTTGCCGAGGCGCGAGGAGATGCTGACCGACTGCGCGCACATCATCCGCGCCGTCGGCGAGGCGCTGCGGCGCCACGACAGCGATTATCACGCGGTGATCGCAGGCGTTGCTGCCGCTGATCGGCGCGCCGGGCCTTGCGGCGACAGCGCGCGACGAGGCGCCCGTGCCGGAACAGGCGCATGGACGACGAGTGGCGCGAGGAGCCCGTGTTCTTCGGTCCCCCCGGCGGGCAGGATGTGCGGGCCGGCCGGCGTCCCCGCCGGCGTCGTGCAGTTCGATTCATGCCGCGTCAGTCCTGACGCGGATCAAGGAGACCAAGCGATGTCCACCTCAACCAGTTCGCTCTTCGGGATCTATCCCTATGTCGCGCTGACGGTGTTCTTTGCCGGAAGCCTGCTGCGCTTCGACCGCGACCAGTACACGTGGAAGAGCGAATCGTCGCAGATGCTGCGCGCCGGGCAATTGCGCTGGGGATCGAACCTGTTTCACCTGGGCATCCTCGGCATCTTCTTCGGCCACCTGTTCGGGCTGCTGACGCCGCTGGCGGTCTGGCACGCGCTGGGGGTCACGGCCGGGGCCAAGCAGGCGCTGGCCGTCATCGCCGGCGGCGTGGCCGGTGCGCGCTGTGCCTGGTCGGACTGGTCCTGCTCGATCCATCGCCGCCTCACCGAACCCCGGATCCGCGCCACGTCGCGGCCGGCGGACCTGTTCAGTGCTGTTGCTGCTGCTCGCGCAGCTGCTGCTCGGCCTCTTCAGCATCACGGTGTCGCTGCAGCACATGGACGGCGCGGAGATGGTGAAGCTGATGATGTGGGCGCAGCACGTCGTCACCTTCCGCGGCGATGCCGCCGGCTACGTCGCCGATGCGTGCTCCGGTGTTCAAGGCGCACCTGTTCCTGGGCATGACGATCTTCGTGATCTTCCCGTTCACGCGGCTCGTGCACATCTGGTCGGGTTTTGCGGCGGCGGGTTACATCGTCCGCGCCTGGCAGCTGGTGCGTTCGCGCTGAAGCCGGGACATTGCTCGGGAGGCTTTGTCATGCCGATCAGCGTCAACGGGTCCATCGTCAGCGACGCGCTGATCGCCGAAGAAGCCGCGCGCCTTGGCGGCGAAGCGCGAGCCCGAGCTGGCCGCGCGCCGGACGCTGGCGATTCGCGAACTGCTGTTGCAGCGCGCCGGCGAACTCGGCCTGCTCGAGGGCGGGGTGGCCCGCGTCGAGCGCGTGCCTTTTCCGGTCGTGACGAGGAGGAGAGCGTGATCGAGAAGCTGCTCGAGCGGGAGGTGAAGACGCCGCAGCCCACCGAGGACGAATGCCGGCGCCACTTCGCCACGCATCCCGAGCGCTTTCGTTCCGGGGACCTGGCCGAGGTCCGCCACATCCTGTTCGCGGTTACGCCGGGGACGCCGGTGATGGCGCTGCGCGACCGTGCCGAGGTCGCGCTGGCCGAGTTGCGCGGCGCGCCCGGCCGGTTCGCCGACCGCGCGCGCGAGCTTTCGAACTGCCCGTCCGGCCAGCAAGGGGGAAACCTGGGCCAGTTCGGGCGCGGCGAGATGGTGCCGGAGTTCGATCGCGCGGTGTTCGACGGCGCAACGGAAGGCCTGCTGCCCGGGCTCGTCACGACGCGCTACGGCTTTCACATCATCGACATCGTGCGCCGGATCCCCGGTCGGGCGCTGCCGTTCGAGGTCGTCCACGGCAGCGTCGCCGAGTACCTTGCCACGCGGGTCGAAGCCGAAGCGTTGCGCCAGTACGTGGCGGTGCTGGCCGGGCGTGCGCGCATCGAGGGCGTCGACCTGGCGACGAGCGGGACGCCGCTGATGCAGTAGCGGCGGGTTTCGGCCCGCCGCCGCTTCCGCTCGGACGATTGCCGTGCGCGCCTGTCGTGTGCGCCTTTGCAACGGCGGCGTTCTGTGGAACAATCATCCCAACTACATTTTCGGGGTGACCGCGATGCTTGATCGCGACGGTTATCGCCCGAACGTCGCCATCGTCATCGCCAACGCCAGGAATCAGGTTTTTTGGGGCAAGAGGATTCGTGAACACTCGTGGCAATTTCCGCAAGGTGGCCTCAACTCCGGCGAGACGCCTGAGCAGGCGATGTTCCGTGAGTTGCACGAGGAAGTCGGACTCCAGCCCCACCACGTCAGGATTCTGGGCCGTACGCGCGACTGGCTGCGTTACGAGGTGCCGCAACACTGGGTAAGGCGGGAGTGGCGGGGCAGTTACCGGGGACAGAAGCAGATCTGGTATCTGCTGCGTCTGGTCGGTCGCGATACCGACTTCAAGCTGCGGGGCAACGAACGGCCCGAGTTCGATGCCTGGCGCTGGCACGAGTACTGGGTGCCTCTCGATACCGTGATCGACTTCAAGCGCGACGTGTACCGTCGCGCGCTCACCGAACTCGAACGCTACCTGCACGGACGCCCGCAGACGCGCCGCGAGCGCCTTGTCAGCGTGCCGCACCCGGTCATGCCGTCGTCGTACGCCGACCCGTCCACGGTATCGACGCCCGACTGACGCCCCGGCCGACCCTCGAGGGTCGGCGGACGCGGTCGATTTGCGCCGCGTTCAGCGCATCAGTGCAGCGCGCCGCCCAGCATCGCGCCACCGAAAAAGATCGACATCAGGGCGCCGAACAGCACCACGCCCAGCACCAGGCCGCACACCACGATGGCCACGGTGTAGACAACCGCTTTCTCCGCCGGACACTTCTTCATCACCGCCACACCCAGATAGAAGGTGTACCAGGCGTAGACGGCGCCGAGCAGGCTCAAGACCCCGCCCAGGACCGGGATCAGCTGAAAGATGCCCGCAATCCACGCGGCGGTATACGAGTACGCAGTCAGCTTGAGCGACTGGATGAAATTCTTCTCGCCGCCAAAGGTCGGTGCGAGCGCATCGACGATCATCGCCAGCAGCCAGGTGACGCCGAGCCCGATCCCGTAGCTGGCCACGGCGATACCCACGCTCCCGTCAACGCGAGGGCGAGCGGACCGATTGCGGCCAGGATCATGACGTAGCCGGTGAATACCGAGCTGGTGGTCGCAGATTCTTCGGCGATCCTGGGCCATTCGACCTTCGGTTTGAGCAGGATGTTCGTGACGCGTTCTACAAGTGCCATGCCGGATCTCCCCTGAGGTGGTCGCTGGTGCAACGGCGTGGCGTGCCGCCGCGAGAAAAGCCTGGATAACCGGTTGCAAGTGTAGCCAACGAGGGGGGCCAGGTCGAGCAGGACGGCGTCAGCGGGCCGCGTTCGGTGGTCGGCTTCGCGGTTCCCGTGGTCGCGATTGATCTGCGTCAATGTTCGTCTCGGCCTTCGGAGTGATCGCGGGTGACAAATCACCCTAAAGAACTGGATCGGCGCGCCGATAACGTGCGTCAGATGCGGCAATCCCCAACCACAAGCAGCGAGGTCGATCCATGAGCGTCAGCGCGGTCAGCAGTGCCTATGTCAGCGCCCCGACCCAAGCCTTCCAGCGTCCGCCGGAAGCGGCCGAAGGCAACAATGCACGGCCCGACATCGATCGGCGCGTCGAGGCAGCCGGTGGCAGCCAGGCAGCAAAGCCACCGCCGCCCCCCGCCATCAACATGAACGGCCAGGAGATCGGTCAGGTCATCAGCGTCGCTGCCTGAACGGCCCGCCGGATAACGCCGCCTGCGCCGTAACGGGGTTGTGACTCCGGCCGCTCGCTGATGCTCGCTTAACATCGCGCTGACGCGCGAGTTAGCCTGCGCCGCAATGGCGGTTGTGACTCCGGCCGCTCGCTGATGCTCGCTTAACGTCGCGCTGACGCGCGAGTTAGCCTGCGCCGCAATGGGGTTGTGACTCCGGCCGCTCGCTGATGCTCGCTTAACGTCGCGCTGACGCGCGAGTTAGCCTGCGCCGCAACGGGGTTGTGACTCCGGCCGCTCGCTTGATGCTCGCTTAACGTCGCGCTGACGCGCGAGTTAGCCTGCGCCATAACATGGTGCTGACAGCACCATGTTATCCCTATGAATCAGCTCGGCCTCTTCCACGTAGCCGAGTATGGACTCGATATCCGATGACGCACGGCGCAGGATGCGCGCTGCCTCCGCGGCGCCGTAGTTGACGAGGCCGCGCGCCACCTCGCGGCCCGCGGCGTCGTAACAGCCGACGACCTCGCCGCGCTCGAACTGGCCTTCGACGGCGACGACGCCGATCGGCAGCAGGCTCTTCCCCTCGCTGACCAGCGCGCGAACGGCGCCGGCGTCGAGTTGCAGCTTCCCGGCGAGCTGCAGATGATCGGCGAGCCATTGCTTGCGTGCGGCTAGCGACGCGGCATCGGCGATCAGCGCGCTTCCCAGCGACTCGCCGCGCGCGAGCCGGACCAGCACATCGGGTTCGCGACCGCTGGCGATGACGGTCGATGCTCCGGAGCGCGCCGCGCGCTTGGCGGCCAGGATCTTGGTGAGCATGCCGCCGCGGCTCAACGTGCTGGCGGCACCGCCGGCCATGGCCTCGAGGTCCGGGTCGCCTGCGCGCGCGGTGCGCACCAGCGTGGCGGCCGGGTCCTTGCGCGGGTCGGCGGTGTACAGACCCTGCTGGTCGGTGAGCAGCAACAGGACGTCCGCCTCGATCAGATTCGTCACCAGCGCGCCGAGCGTATCGTTGTCCCCGACCCGGATTTCGTCGGTGGTGACCGTGTCGTTCTCGTTGATGATGGGAATGACGTCGAGTTCGATCAGCGTGCGCAGCGTCGAGCGCGCATTGAGGTAGCGCCTGCGATCGGCGAGGTCCTCGTGCGTCAGCAGGATCTGCGCGGTGTGCAGGCCGAATTTCGCGAACGCGGTCTCGTACGCCTGCACCAGGCCCATCTGGCCGACGGCCGCCGCTGCCTGCAGTTCGTGCATCGCCGACGGGCGCCTGCTCCATCCCAGGCGCTTGATGCCTTCGGCGATGGCCCCGGAGGAAACGAGAACGATCTCCTTGCCGGCGCGCTTCAATTCGGCGATCTGTGCCGCCCAGTTCGCCACCGCGGCGTGATCGAGTCCGCGCCCGTCGTTGGTGACCAGGCTGGAGCCTACCTTGACGACGATGCGGTGCGCGGATTGAACGGGCGTGGTCATGACGGCGATGGCTTAGGGGGCCGCGTCACCGGCAGGATCGTTGCCCGCGCTGTCGATCGAGGCGTCGGCAGGCGCGTCGATCGCGTTGGCGGCGCGAGGTACAGGCGCATTGGATTCAAGCGGCGCCGCCGGATGCGCATCGAGCCAGTCCTGCACGGCGAAAACGACCGCACGGCAGCCTTCACCGTTGACGGCGGCGACCGGGAAGACCGGGCCTTTCCAGCGCAGCGCCTTCACGAAGGCCTTGACGCGCGCGGCGCGCTCATCCTCGGGCACGAGGTCGAGCTTGTTCAGCACCAGCCAGCGCGCCTTCTCATGCAGCGAGGCGTCGTAGCGCCTGAGTTCGTCGACGATGGCCTTGGCGTCGCGCACGGGATCGGCGTCGGGATCGAAGGGCGCGAGGTCGACGATGTGCAGCAGCAATCGCGTGCGCTGCAGGTGGCGCAGGAACTGGTGACCGAGGCCCGCGCCTTCGGCCGCGCCCTCGATCAATCCCGGGATGTCGGCCAGCACGAAGCTGCGGCCGTCGTCGACGCGAACCACGCCCAGATTCGGCGCCAGGGTGGTGAACGGATAATCGGCTACCTTGGGCTTCGCCGCGGAAACGGCGCGTATGAAGGTGCTCTTGCCCGCGTTTGGCATTCCGAACAGGCCGACATCGGCGAGCACCTTGAGTTCGAGGCGCAGGAGCCGCTTCTCGCCCTCGCCGCCGCGCGTGAACTGCCGCGGCGCGCGGTTCGTGCTCGATTTGAAATGCAGGTTGCCCAGGCCCCCGGCCCCGCCCCTGGCGAGCAGCGCGCGCTGCTCGTGACTCACCAGATCGGCGATGAGTGCGCCGGACTCGGCGTCGGTGATGACCGTGCCCACCGGGACGCGCAGCGTGATGTCGTCGGCGCCGCGGCCGTACTGATCCGCGCCGCGCCCGTTCTCGCCCCCCTTCGCACGGTGTATTCGCGCGTAGCGGTAGTCGATCAGCGTGTTGATATTGCGATCGGCGATCGCGTAGATGCTTCCGCCGCGTCCGCCGTCGCCGCCGTCCGGACCGCCCTGCGGCACGAACTTCTCGCGCCGGAAGCTGGCCGATCCGTTGCCGCCGTCGCCGGCGAGCACTTCGATTTTGGCTTCGTCGATGAATTTCAAGGCGCGACCTTTCGATACAGCACGAACAGCTCCGTGTCATCGCCGCGGCGACGACCGTCCCACGCCACGTACCACCCGTCCGGCGTTTCCGGCAGGCGATCGATGCGCCCATACTGAACCAGCCGCGTTTTGCATTCGTGCGCGGGCGACACCTCCTCGCGCACCGTCGCCAGCCCGGCGAAATAGTGGAACAGCGCGCGCTGGGGTTCGCCCAGGTTGCGGCTGGCGACGCATCCTGCCGCCGGCAGCTGCGTGGCGAGCGATACCGCCACCGAACGGTAGCTGCGCCGGGAATCGAGATAGGGCAACCAGATGGTCGTATAGAGGCCCCAGATGAGCGTCACGCCGGCAGCCCAGTTCAGCACTGCGCGCCGGTTCGAACGCCTTGCCGGGCGTACCAATGCGAGCCACAGCGCGGAAAGGAACAACGATACCGCAAGCGCACCCCACTGCAGTTCGGGACGGTAGCCGGCTTCGGTGTCGCGAAAGAGGTGTGCAACCGTCGGCGACATGCCGTGAAACCACGCGTCGATCCAGATCCCCCACACCAGTGCCGCGAGCAGGCCGAAGGTCAGGATGCCGAACCAGTCCAGTGCCGCCGAGAAGCCGCGTTTCAGCGTGTCGATTTCCAGCGCAGCCAACACCGCGAGCGGCACCAGCAGGGGAATTCCCAGGATTGCGCGAGGCTCGGGAGTCAGCGTCAGGCAGGCGATGATCACCAGCGCCAGCGTGCCGGGGATCTCGATGCCCGGCACCGAGAGGCCCCCGTTGAAGCCGCGACCGCGCGTCCACAACGTCCACAGCACGAGAGGCAAAGCCGGCCAGCTGAACCACGGAAGATTCTTGGCCATGGCGAAGGGATCGCTCCCGATCCTCGACCAGAATCCGGGGGGGATCTGCTGCGCCCACCAGGCGCTGAAGTGATCGGGCGCGACGAAGCGCAGGGCCAGGGGCCAGGTCGCGGCGGTCAGCGCGGCGACCGCGAGCGCCGCGACCGCGGCGCGCGCATAGTTGCTCGTACGGTAGCGCGCGAACGCGATCGGCAACGCGATCAGCGTGATGCCGATCCACATGGGACCCATCAGTCCATGAGAGAGGAATCCGAAGGCGGCGGCAAGCCCGGTGACGGCACCTCCCGCAACCGGGCGCCGCAGCGACAGGGCGAGGCCGTACATCGCACCTGCCACGCCAAGCAGCAGGCCGAGTTCGGGCGACAGCTGATGCGCGCGGTCCCATAATCCGAGGCAACCGATGAACAGCAGCACCGGGAGCCAGCGCGTCCGCCGCCCGTTGAGTTCCAGCCCCGCCCCCGTGACTGCAACCAGGGTGAGGCCCAGCAGGAACGACGCCGCGAGCCGCGCCGCATCGTGGGCTGCGAGCAATCCCGAGAACAGCCAGCCGGAAAGCGCCGCGAGCGCGTGCAGCAGTGGCGGGCTCCGGAGATAGGGCTCGCCCGCGAGCGTGGGCGCGAGCAGATTGCCCGACTGCATCATCTCCCACGCCACGCCAAACGCCGTGGCATCCTCGGTTTTCCAGGGGTCGTGACCGACGACGCCGAGGAGCACCCAGGCCGCGAGCAGCAGGACAAGCCCGGCTTGTTTCAGCGCCCGATAGGGCCCCGCCGGCGAGTCGTCGTCGCCAGTGGGCGGATTGCGGGAAGGCACAGGGCGAGGCATGAAAAGGCGCCGGGAGATTCTCGGGTGCGGGTCGGGACCGATCGCAGCGTACACCGAAAGAAAAAGGCAGCCGAAGCTGCCTTTCTCGCCGGGCGGTGTTGATGCGTACCGACTGCCGCGGGCAACCCGCGCGGTTCCCGGGTCAGGTCGCCGCGGGTCCCGCCTTGGAGCCGTAGCGCTGGCGGAATTTATCGATGCGGCCGGCGGTGTCCATCACCTTCTGCTTGCCGGTGTAGAACGGGTGGCAGGACGAGCAGACTTCGACGTGCAGCGGCTTGGCCACCGTCGAGCGCGTGGTGAACTGGGTGCCGCAGCTGCAGGTGACCTGGATTTCGGAATAGCTGGGGTGAATGCCGGTTTTCATGATTTCCTCTCTGGCGGCCCACGCACCGGAACCCCGCGGTTCCCTTGGCGCGCCCTGGCCGGGCACCGTCTCACATGGGGGCGAAATACCCTGACCACAGCCCATGCAGCGGCGAATCGATAATTATGCCTTCATCAGGGCCTGGATGCAACGGTCACCGGAGTGCCCGGGTTGTCCGGTGAGCGGTCCGGAAGTCACGTGGAATCAAGTGGATACGCGACTTATCCAGCGTGTCGCGGGGCGTCGATGCGACCCCGGAAGCGGCGCTAAAACGGGCAGTCTGACTTCGGGGACGCCGGGCACGGAGCCCTAGCCACGCCGCATCGAGTCGAAGAATTCCGCGTTGTTCTTGGTCTGCTTGACCTTGTCGAGCAGGAACTCCATCGCCTCGAGTTCGTCCATCGGATACAGAAGCTTGCGCAGTACCCAGACCTTTTGCAGGATATCGGCCTTGAGCAGCATTTCTTCCTTGCGCGTACCGGAACGATTGACGTTGATCGCCGGATAGATGCGCTTCTCGGACATCCGGCGGTCGAGGTGGATTTCCATGTTGCCGGTGCCCTTGAACTCCTCGTAGATCACGTCGTCCATCCGCGAACCGGTGTCGATCAGCGCGGTGGCGATGATGGTCAGCGACCCGCCTTCCTCGATGTTGCGCGCGGCGCCGAAGAAGCGCTTGGGCCGCTGCAATGCGTTGGCATCGACGCCGCCGGTCAGCACCTTGCCCGAGGCGGGCACGACGGTGTTGTAGGCGCGGGCAAGGCGGGTGATGGAGTCGAGCAGGATCACGACGTCGCGCTTGTGCTCGACCAGGCGCTTGGCCTTCTCGATCACCATTTCGGCGACCTGGACGTGCCGCGTCGCCGGCTCGTCGAAGGTCGACGACACGACTTCGCCGCGCACCGAGCGTTGCATCTCGGTCACTTCTTCCGGGCGCTCGTCGATCAGGAGCACGATCAGCACCACGTCGGGATGGTTGGCCGCGATCGAATGCGCAATGTGCTGCAGCATCACCGTCTTGCCGGACTTGGGCGAGGACACGAGCAGGCCCCGCTGGCCCTTGCCGATCGGCGCGATGATGTCGATCACGCGCCCGGTGATGTTTTCCTCGGCCTTGATGTCGCGTTCGAGCACCAAAGGCTCATCCGGGAACAGCGGCGTCAGGTTCTCGAACAGGATCTTGTTCTTGGCCGCCTCGGGCGGTTCGCCGTTGACCTTGTCGACCTTGACCAGTGCGAAATAGCGTTCGCCGTCCTTGGGCGTGCGGATCTCGCCTTCGATGGTGTCGCCGGTGTGCAGGTTGAAACGGCGGATCTGCGACGGCGAGATGTAGATGTCGTCGGTGCCGGCGAGATAGGACGTGTCGGGCGAGCGCAGGAAGCCGAAGCCGTCGGGCAGGACCTCGAGCGTGCCGTCGCCGAAGATGCTCTCCCCCTTCTTGGCGTGCGCTTTCAGCATCGCGAAGATGAGGTCGTGCTTGCGCATCCGGTTCGCGCCCTCGATCTCCATCGCGTTGGCGAGGTCGAGCAGTTCGCTGACGTGCTTGGCTTTCAGTTCGGACAGTTGCATGGTGCCAGGGGAGAAGAACGGAGAAAGAGGGAGGAACCAGGGGGAGGACGGGCGAGAACAGCGCGTTCGGCGTTGAGGCCGCGGCGGAAGCTCTGGGATGTCGGCGCCCGAAAGACGCCAGGAGCCATCAGGTGCAAGCCCTCGACAGGGGCTGAGGAACGACCCCCCGGCGAGCGGAGGGCTTTCGCGCACTGGCAGTCAGGTTATCGGGTTCAGAGATTGCTGTCAACAAAGGCGGTGAGCTGGGACTTCGACAACGCGCCCACCTTTTGCGCGTGCGGCTTGCCGTCCTTGAACAGGATCAGCGTCGGGATGCCACGAATCCCGAATTTGCTCGTGACACCGGGATTGGCGTCGATGTCGAGCTTGGCGACCGTCAGCTTGCCGGCGTACTGCTTGGCCAGGTCTTCGAGCACCGGGGCAATCATCTTGCAGGGGCCGCACCACTCGGCCCAATAATCGACGAGGACCGGAGTGGTTGAGTTCAGTACGTCCTTCTCGAACGAGGCGTCCGACACGTGCTTGATGTTTTCGCTCATGAAAATCCTTTTTGCGCAGAGGGGAATTGGAGGCGGGGCGGGGTGCCACGAAGCCGGCCGCACCCGGGCGCCCGTGCTTCAAGGAGACCGAAGCGATAAACTTCACGTTAGCCTAACCCGGGCGCCGGTGCAAGCTTCGGCTTGCTTCGCCCATTTTGGCCGATGTTGGGCGTCATTTTGGTAAAATCAAATTTTTCCGCGTTCCGGAAGCCCGCAATGACCTACGTCGTGACCGAAACCTGCATTCGCTGCAAGTACACCGATTGCGTCGATGTCTGTCCCGTGGACTGCTTTCGCGAGGGCCCCAACTTCCTCGTGATCGATCCCGACGAGTGCATCGACTGCACGCTTTGCGTCGCCGAATGCCCGGTCGAGGCGATTTTTGCCGAGGACGATGTTCCCGCCGACCAGCAGCAGTTCACGGCGCTCAACGCGCGGCTGGCCAAGGTCTGGAAGCCCATCATCGAGCGCAAACCCGCGCCTCCCGACGCCGACCAATGGCGAGGGGTCAAGGGCAAGCGGCAATATCTGGAAGAATGACGCCCGTTCGTTCCACGGGCGCCGCGATAATTGACCGCGGGGCCCCGTCCCCCTAGAATCGCGAAGTTTTTCGCGCGCCAGTGCCATTCCGGGCGGCGCGGGTGGCGCCGGGTCGCCGGCACCCGTTTTCCCTTGCTCGAGAGCATTCATGTACAAGACCGTTCTTGCTGCGCCGGCATTCGCTGTTTCGCTGTTGCTGGCCGTGCCGTCGGCGCAGGCGCAAGCCGTCGCCGGCGACCCAGCCAAGGGCCGCGAACGAGTCCAGATGTGCCAGGGCTGCCATGGCATAGAAGGCTGGCGCACGGCATTCCCCGAGGTGTACAAGGTGCCGCGGCTTGCGGGGCAACACGAGGCTTATCTCGTCAGGGCGCTGCAGGCGTACAGGAGCGGCGAGCGCAGCCACCCGTCGATGAAGGCGATTGCCGCCACCCTTTCGGATCAGGACATGGCCAATCTGGCGGCGTATTACGCTCAACCGGCGCAGAAGACGGCGGGGAAATGACGATGAAACTGCTCCCCCTGATGCTCTGCGCCGTCGTGATCGCGCCCGCTGCCCACGCCGCCGATCCGGCCGCCGGCGCCGCGAAAGCCAGGGAAGTGTGTATCGCCTGCCACGGTGTGGATGGCAACAGCGCCTCTGCGGACTTCCCGAAGCTCGCCGGCCAGCATCGCGACTATCTCGAGAAGGCCCTGCGCGACTACAAGTCCGGTGCCCGCAAGAACGCCATCATGGCGGGATTCGCGGCGGGACTTACCCGGCAGGACATCGAGAATCTGGCTGCGCACTACAGCACCCAAGCCGCGGTGCTCGCCACGCGCTACTGAGAGGCTGAGAGTCTTTCGATCATGCCCGCTCATCACGCCGGAAGACGCCCGCGCTTCGTTGCAAATGCTCGCCATAGCCCGAGCTATGGCTGCGCTTTGCGCCTCGATCGGACGCCTTCTGGCGCGCCGCTCGGACACGCCCGAAAAACTCTCAGCCTCTGAGTTGCCGTCCGCAAACGCCGCCACCGGCTCGCGCCGCCGGCGCTGCGTACGGATCAGCGGCCGCGATGTGCAACGAAGGATGCTGGAACGGGTTCGACTCCCCGCCCTCCGGGGTCCAGTCGCGATCGTTCAGGCGGTCTGCTCGGGAAACTCGCACAGGTCGCGGATGCAGCAGTCGCCGCATCGGGGTTTTCGCGCGAGGCAGGTGTGGCGGCCGTGCAGAATCAGCCAGTGGTGCGCGTGCTGCCTGAACTCTTCCGGCACGAATTTCAACAGTTTGCGTTCCACCGCTTCGGGATCCTTGCCGGGTGCAAGCCCCGTCCGGTTGGAGACGCGAAACACGTGCGTGTCGACCGCGATCGTCGGCGCTCCGAAGGCCACGTTGAGAACCACATTGGCGGTCTTGCGTCCAACGCCGGGAAGCCTTTCCAGTGCTTCGCGGTCGGCCGGCACGGTTCCGCCGTGGTCGCGCAGCAGCTGTTCCGAGAGCGCGACGACGTGCTTCGCCTTGCTGCGATAGAGGCCGATCGTCTGCACGTAGGGGATGAGTCCATCGACCCCCAGCGCGACCATCGCCGCCGGCGTGTTGGCAATCGGGAAAAGCCTTGCGGTTGCCTGGTTCACGCTGCGATCGGTTGCCTGCGCGGACAACACGACGGCGACCAGCAGCTCGAAGTGCGTCGCATAGGCGAGTTCGGAACGCGGATGGGGGTCGCGCGCGCGCAGGCGCTCGAAGATCTGGCGTCGCTCGAGGGCGTTCATGGCGCTGCGCCCGCGCACCGCGCGAACCGCGCGAGGCGGGTGTGGCGTTGGCGGGTCATGGGTCGGAGGATGCGGGAGGCTTGACCGCCCGACGCGCCCGGGCGCGGGCGAGCGCTGCAGCGGCCGCGGCCTGCCGTGCCTCGCGCGTGCTCACGCCGGCCTCGCAATGCGGAGCATCGGTTTTCCTGGCGAGCGCACGCCGGCGCGGACCCGCCGCCTGATGCAGTCGATGGCGATCGCGAGCCGCACGAGCATCCTCGGGGCTCCATTCGCGGCCGGCGGCGACAAGCGCAATGCAATCGACGGGGCAGGGCGGAATGCAAAGGGCGCAGCCGGTGCACCAGGCGTGGATGACCGCGTGCATGCGCTTGGGTCCGCCGGCGATGGCGTCGACGGGGCAGGCGTCGACGCAGAGCACGCAACCGATGCATCGCGCCTCGTCGATCCGCGCCACCGCCAGGGGCCCGTGGACACCGCAGCGCTCGTCCAGGGGCAAGCCCGGCCGTCCGGTGAGCGTCGCCAGCGCGTCGATGAGCGCGGGGCCTCCGGGCGGACAGCGGTTGATGGGCGCGCCATCGGCGACGGCCTCGGCGTAGGGACGACAGCCCGCGTAGCCGCAATGCGTGCACTGCGTCTGCGGCAGCGCGGCGTCGACGCGATCGACGAGGTCGACGAGGTCGACGATCTTGTTGGCTTTGCGCCGGTCGCCTGCGTTAAGGTTCACGCCGGCAATTGTATCTTCCACCGACTGGAAACGGGCCTGATAAACTGATTCGACGAAAGACAAGACGCCAAAGACGCCAACGTGACGTCCATCCATTACCGCCCTTCCCGCGATGCAGGTCTGCTGGCCCGAATTTCATGGCGGGTGCTGCGGCTACTGGGCTGGCAGGTCGTGCTGCCGCAACCGTTGCCCGCCAAGTGTGTCGTCGCAATCTATCCCCACACGTCGAACTGGGACTTTTTGATCGGATTGCTGACCATGTGGGCGCTCCACATCCGCTTCCGCTGGGTGGGCAAGGACACGCTGTTCAAGAGCCCATTGGGACCGCTGTTCCTGCACTGGGGCGGGATCCCGGTCAATCGGCGCGAGCGGACGGGTTTTGCCGAGGCGATGCGCGCGGCGTTCACGCGCAGCGATGACCTGCGGCTGGTCATCGCGCCGGAAGCAACGCGCGGCTACGTCGATCACTGGAAGTCGGGCTTCTACCACATCGCGCGCGCCGCCGGCGTTCCCGTCGCGCTGGCCTTCATCGACTGGTCCCGGCGCGAGATCGGCTTTCTCGGTCATCTCGAGTTGACCGGCGATTCCACGGTCGACATGGCGAGGATCGCGCGCTGCTACGCCGGCAAGGCGGGCAGAAACCCGGAGCTCCAGGGCCGGATCCGGTTGGGCGAAAACGACGCGGCGCGCAGTCCGTCCGCGATCAAACCCATCCCGCGCGCCGGAAACGCGAGTAGAGGAAGCCGTCAATTCCCACCATGACGGCCAGGGCGAGCGGATAGCCGAGGCTCCATTTCAGTTCGGGCATGTACTCGAAGTTCATGCCATAGACGCCCGCGATCAGCGTCGGCACGGTGATCAGCGCGCCCCACGCCGCCAGCCGCTTCGTGATGTCGGCATCGCCAATGCCGATCATGGCGATATTGACCGAGATCGCCGTGGTCAGCATTTCGCGGATGTTCTCGATCGCGGCGTTGATCCGCATCAGGTGGTCGTAGACATCGCGGAAGTATTCCTGCGTGCCGTTGCAAACCGGCGGCACGCGCCCACCCTGCAGCTTGCCCACATCGTCCATCAGCGGCAGCACCGCGTGTTTCAAGGTCATCAATCGACGCTTGAGCGCGTAGAGATCCTGAATCTTGCTGCGTGAGGAGGCGCTGGTGAAAAGCTGCTCCTCGGCTGCCTCGAGCGCGGATTCGAACGTATCCAGCACCGGGAAATACCGGTCGACGGTGGCGTCCATCAGCGCATACAGGACAAAGCCCGCACCGTGGCGCAGGAGTTCGGGCTCGCGCTCGCAGCGCTGCCGCACGTCGGCAAATCCCTTGTGCGTCCGATGCCGGACCGACAGCACGTAATTCCGGCCGACGAAGATGTCGACCTCGCCCACGTCGAGCTCGCCACTGCCGCCGGCGCTCTCCTCGACGGTGTGCAGGACGACGAACAGCGAGTCGTCGTACTCCTCGATCTTCGGGCGCTGGTGCCCCTTGCGCGCGTCCTCGACGGCCAGAGGATGCAGGCCGAATTCTTCGGCCATCTCGTCGAGTTCCTCAAGGGAGGGGTTGAACAGCGCAACCCAGACGAAGCATTCCGGATGCCCGACGTACTCGCTGATTTCCTCTTTGGGGATATCGGCGAACCGCTGGCCGTTCTTGTAGACGACGCAATTGATCAGCATGGGGTATCCGGTTCCTTTGCGTCGGATGATAGCCGCAGCCGGCGTCGCGTGCCACGCATATGGAGCAGAATTGGTGTCGCACGGTGTGCTTCGCACGCAGCGCAGCGCCGCGCGAAGTCGCGGCCGACCGATGTTATGATCGATCGTCGCGGCGCAAGCCTGGACCGCGTTTGGTTTTGGATCCAGTGCCCCAAGCCACCCCCACCGAAGCACCCGGGAAGCCGACTGCCGGTCGTGCGCCTTCGACACGCGAAACCGCGCTGCTGCTGACGCTGGCCGCGATCCAGTTCACGCACGCGGTCGATTTCATGGTGATGATGCCGCTGGGGCCGCAGTTCATGCGCCTGTTCGGCATCGGGCCCCAGGCCTTCGGGCTGCTGGTCTCGGTCTACACGCTGGCTGCCGCGGCGAGCGGCTTCATGGCCGCGTTCTGGGTGGATCGGATGGATCGCAAGCGCGCGCTGCTGGGCCTCTATGCGGGCTTCGCCATCGCCACCGCGCTATGCGCGTTCGCGCCCGATTACCCGAGCCTGCTCGCGGCGCGCTTCGTCTCGGGCGCGTTCGGTGGGGTGATCGGAGGTCTCGTCTTCGCCGCGGTGGCCGATCTCGTGCCCTGGGCGCGCCGTGCCAAGGCGATGGCGGTGGTCTCCGCGGCCTTTTCCCTTTCCGCCGTCGCCGGAATCCCGTTGTCGTTGTGGCTGGCGGCACGCCTGTCGTGGCGCGCGCCGTTCGTGGGGCTCGCGCTGCTGAGCGTCGCGATCGGACTCGCCGCCTCGCGCATCCTGCCGCCGATGCACGCCCATGTCGCGGCCGGCGCCGCGCGCGGTCCGTGGCGCCAGTTCCGCGCGATATTCGGCGCGCGCAATCATCTGCGCGCGTTCGCCATGATGATCGCGCTGACGTTCGCCGGTTTCAGCGTGATCCCGTTCGTCGCGGCCTACAATGTCGCCAACGTCGGCGTCGCCGAGCAGGATCTCGCCGTCATCTATTTTGCCGGCGGGCTGGCGACGCTGGTGTCGTCGCAGGCGGTCGGCTGGCTCGCCGACCGCTACGGCAAGCGGCGGGTGTTCTCGATGATGGCGCTCGCGTCCGATCGGCCCGATACTGCTGACCACGCACCTGCCGCCGTTGCCGCTCCCGATGGTCGTCGTCGCGGCGGTGTTCTTCTTCGTGTTCGTGACCGGAAGATTCGGGCCGGCGATGGCGCTCGTCACCGGCAGCGTCTCGCCGCCGCTGCGCGGCAGCTTCATGAGTTTCAACGCGTCGATCCAGCAGCTGGGCTCCGGCATCGCTTCGCTGTGCGCCGGCTGGATCATCGGCCGCGCGCCGGATGGCGCGCTCACCCACTATGGCGCCGTGGGCTGGATCGCGGTCGCGGCGACGTTGCTCGCGGTCGCGCTGGCGCAGAGGGTTCGCATTGTCGACGCCGATGACGCGTGACGCCACCCCCTACTCGACCCTCCACCGAGCGCGTAACATCACCGCCTTCCCGCCTTCCACGGCTGCACCAACGATCGCTCCCCGCGCATGATCATTTCGTCCCTGCTCGATACCGACCTCTACAAGTTCACGATGATGCAGGTCGTGTTGCATCACTTTCCCGGTGCGCAGGTCGAGTACCGTTTCAAGTGCCGAAATTCCGGCGTCGATCTCACGCCGTACATCGCGGAGATCGAGGACGGGATCCGCGACCTGTGCCGATTGCGCTTCCGCTCCGCCGAACTGGATTACCTGCGCAGCTGGCGTTTTTTCAAGAGCGACTTCGTCGACCTGCTCGGGCTTTTCCAGCTCGACGAGCGCTTTGTCCGGGTGTCGCGGCGCGAGGATTCCGCCAACGAGATCGACATCCGGATCAAGGGGCCGTGGCTGCACACCATCCTGTTCGAAGTGCCGCTCCTGGCCATCATCAGCGAGGTTCATTACCGCCACACGCGGCCTGATCCCGACTATGCCGAGGGGCGTCGCCGGCTGGCCGAAAAGGTCGAGCAGATCAACGCCGTTCCCGATCCCGAGTTCCGCATCGCCGACTACGGGACGCGGCGGCGTTTCAGCGGTGCCTGGCAGGAAGAGGTCGTGCGCTCGCTGCATGATGGCATCGGGACGAAGTTCGTCGGGACGAGCAACGTCCGGCTGGCGCAGGCACTGGGTCTCACGCCGCTGGGCACGATGGCGCACGAATACCTGCAGGCCTGCCAGGCCGTCGGGCCGCGACTGCGGGATTCGCAGGTGTTCGCGTTCAACACCTGGGCGCGCGAGTATCGCGGCGACCTTGGGATCGCGCTCTCCGATGTGTGCGGCATGGACGCCTTCCTGCGCGATTTCGACCTCTTCTTCTGCAAGCTGTTCGACGGCGTGCGCCATGACTCGGGCGACCCCTTTGTCTGGGGTGAAAAGCTGATCGCCCACTATCAGAAAATGCGCATCGATCCACGGACCAAGACGATGGTGTTTTCCGACAGCCTCGACGTGCCGCTCGCGATTCGCCTGTTCGAGCACTTTCGCGGCCGAATGCACACCGCATTCGGCATCGGCACCAATCTCACCAACGATCTCGGCTACGAGCGCCTGCAGATCGTCATCAAGATGACCCGTTGCAACGGTCAGCCGGTGGCCAAGATCAGCGACGAGCCGTCGAAGTCGATGGACTACGACCCCGGCTATATCGCCTATCTGCGCGAGGTTTTTCAGGTGCCGCTGGCGCCGCCAGCGTAATCGGCACCGGAATCGTCAGCGTTTCATCCTCGGCGCGGGCGCCGGTCTTGCCTCGCGTTCGCGCAGTGCCATTTGGTAGAGCGCCAGCGCCGCCGGCAGGCGGGCTTCGATTTCGGCGCTGCGTTCCGGCCAATCCTGATGCAGCGCGACAAACGCCGGAATCCGCGCAGGGCCCCCGCCGGCAAGCTTGCGCCAGAGCGAGGCCAGCGCATTCGGGTCGTAGCCCCCACGAGCCAGAAGTTCGAGCGCTACCGCGTCGGCGGCGCGCTCGTGGTCGGGTTGATAGACATCGCGGGTGGCGAGATTGGTCAGGATCTCGGCCAGTGCCAGCAGGCGGCGATTGGGGTCGGCGTTGCCGGCGTCAGGGTGCGCGGCGAGTCGGACCGCAGCTTCCGCGGCGTCATGCCCCAACAACGCGTGCCCAAACGCGTGCGCCATGAGCGCAGCGATCTCGGCAGCCGAGAACCGCCCGCGATCGAGCAACGGCGTGCTGACCATGAGATGCCCGCCGGGCAGGGACCAGGCGACCAGCTCATCGCGCGTCTCGATGTTGATCGACCAGTGCCAGGCCTTGGCATCGCGGTTGATTTGATCGGCATAGGCGATGATGGGTGCCGCAATGCGTCGGAGGTAGCTAAGCTGCGACGGGTCCGCGCTCATCGTGCCCGCCTTGCGGGCGCGCGCGACTTCGCGGCTGTAGGCCAGGTCCGACGCCTTCTGCAGCAGGACCGGATCGACGGGAGGCGACGCGGGCGTCGCGGGTGCCGGCGATTGGGCCAGTGCGACGCCGGAAAGCAGGGCGGCGACGAGGGCGGCGGTCAATTGCCGGCGCATGCGGGCAAGGAGTTTCGAGTGGTTCATGGGGAAGGGAGGCTACCGTTGTTCCCGCTTGCCGTCCAGCATCCCGGCTTGGTCGAACAGCGGCATGCCCGCCTTGCCGGCAGGGCTTCGGTGTAGAGTGGGCGGATGAGCAAACCTGACGCCACGCCCTCGATGCCGGCGCCCGCGAAAGCGGCTGCCCAGGGCGACAAGGATCGACGCCTGCGCCTCGACGACATCCTGAAGCTCATGCTGTCCGACGCGCTTGTCGAGCGCCGCCGACGCGGAAAGGCTCGCGCGTGCGCCGAACAGGCGTGTCGTCCATCCGCTGGAACTGATCGCCGAGCAGAAGTGGCAGTCGCTCGCGCCGCCGCACAAGTTGCTGACGCTGGAATTCCTCGTCGAATGGCTGGCGGGCAAGCTCGGCGTGCCGTACCTGCATATCGATCCTCTGAAGATCGACCTTGTCGCGGTGACGCAGACGATGTCGAACGCCTACGCCGAGCGTTACCGCATCTTGCCGGTCGAAGTGACCCGCGACGCGCTGCGCGTGGCGACCAGCGAACCCTTCATCCGCGCCTGGGCCGACGAGCTGGAGACCATCCTGCGCCAGAAGGTCGAGCTGGTCTTCGCCAATCCGGCCGACATCCGCCGCTACATGGGCGAGTTCTACAACCTCGCGCGGTCCATGAAAAAGGCGCAGGAGACCTCGCACGGCGAGATCTCGCTGGCGCGCAATTTCGAGCAGCTGGTCGAGCTCGGCAGGCGCGGCAACCTCGATGCCAACGACCAGCACGTCGTTCACATCGTCGATTGGCTTTGGCAGTATGCGTTCGAGCAGCGCGCCTCCGATATCCATGTCGAGCCGCGACGCGACGTCGGACTGGTGCGCTTTCGCATCGACGGCGTCCTGCACCAGGTGTACGCGATCCCGATCCCGGTGCTGCTGGCGGTGACGTCGCGGGTAAAACTCCTGGCTCGGATGGAGATCGTCGAAAAGCGCCGGCCGCAGGATGGCCGGATCAAGACGGTGACGCCCGAGGGGAAGGAAGTCGAGCTGCGGATCTCGTCGATGCCCACGGCGTTCGGCGAGAAGATCGTCATGCGCATCTTCACGCCGGAAGTGCTGGTCCGCGATTTTTCCGAGCTCGGCTTTTCGCCCGAGGATCGCGAACGCTGGGAAAGGATGATCGGCGAACCCAACGGCGTCATCCTGGTCACCGGCCCCACCGGGTCGGGCAAGACGACCACGCTCTACTCGTCGCTCAAGCAGATCGCCACGCCGGAGGTCAACGTCTGCACGATCGAGGACCCGATCGAGATGATCGAGCCGCTGTTCAACCAGATGCAGGTGCAGCCGGGGATCGGCGTCGATTTCGCGCACGGCGTGCGAACGCTGATGCGGCAGGATCCGGACATCATCATGGTGGGCGAGATTCGGGACCGCGACACCGCCGACATGGCGGTGCAGGCGGCGTTGACCGGCCACCTCGTGCTCTCCACCCTGCACACCAACGATGCACCGACCGCGGTGACGCGGCTCCTCGACCTGGGCGTCCCGCCGTACCTGCTGTCGTCGACATTGCTGGGCGTGATGGCGCAGCGCCTCGTGCGCACGCTGTGCCCGAATTGCAAGAAACCCGCGCCGCCGCCGAGCGACGAGACCTGGCGTGCGATCACGGCGCCCTGGCGGGCCGAGAAGCCGGCCGAGGTGATGGCGCCGGTGGGCTGCCTCGAATGCCGGATGACCGGGTACTTTGGCCGGGTGGGACTGTACGAGATCATGCTGATGTCGCCGGGCGTGCGCCGGCTCATCACGCACGATGCCGACGACAGCAAGATCCGCGAGCAGGCCTACAAGGACGGCATGAAGCCGCTGCGTGTGTCCGGGGCGATGAAGGTCGCCGCGGGAGTGACGACAGCCGACGAGGTCGTCAAGGCCGCGCCGCTCGGGTAGCATCGTCTCCGGCAACGGCACCCTTCCGGCACCCTCATCATCCACGGCGCCCCGCGCCCCGAGCGAGTACTCGCCATGCGCATCGAATCCGATCTCAAGCTCGACTTCAAGGATGTACTCGTGCGGCCCAAGCGTTCGACGCTGACGACGCGCTCCGGCGTCGACATCTCGCGCGAATTCCGCTTCCGCCATTCGGGCACCGATTACCATGGCATCCCGATCGTTGCCGCGAACATGGACGCGACGGGCACGATGGAGTTGGCGCGGGTGCTCGATACGTTCAAGCTCTCCACCGCGTTGCACAAGCACTACTCGGTCGAGGACTGCGTCGGGTTTTTCCGCAGCCTCGAGCGCCCGAGCGCGGCGTTCTATTCGATGGGCATCGCCCGCGCCGACGAGGACAAGTTCAACCGGGTGATGGAGGCGACCGCGGGGGGTGCGGAACCGGTGATCCGGTACGTCTGCATCGACGTTGCCAATGGCTACACCGAGAGCTTCACCCGCTTCGTGCACAAGATCCGCGAAGCGTGGCCGCACCTGGTCATCATGGCCGGCAACGTCGTGACCGGGGAGATGACCGAAGAGTTGATCCTCTCCGGCGCCGATATCGTCAAGGTGGGCATCGGGCCCGGCTCGGTGTGCACGACGCGCACCATGACCGGCGTCGGCTATCCGCAGCTCTCGGCCATCATCGAGTGCGCCGACGCGGCGCACGGTCTCGAAGGCCACATCTGCGCCGATGGCGGCTGCACGACGCCGGGCGATGTGGCCAAGGCCTTCGGCGGTGGCGCCGATTTCGTGATGCTGGGCGGAATGTTCGCCGGCCACGACGAATGCGGCGGCGAGACCGTCCTGCGCGACGGTGTCGCGTTCAAGCGCTTCTACGGCATGAGCAGCAGGTCGGCGATGGACAAGTATTCGGGCGGCGTGGCCACCTACCGCGCGGCCGAGGGCAAGGAAGTGCTCCTGCCCGCGCGGGGCGCCGTTGCCGCCACCGTGCAGGAGATCCTCGGCGGCGTGCGTTCGGCCTGCACTTATGTGGGCGCGCGGCGCCTGCGCGAACTCTCCAAGCGGACGACGTTCATCCGCGTGAACCAGCAGCTGAACGAGGTGTTCGGCCGGGGGTGAGCGGGGTCGCAGGCCACAGGATACGCGCGGCGGCCTCCAGGGGAAGGCCCCGCGCCGCCGTGCCGGCGATGCGGGGTTGCCGCGATGCCGGTCAGCGGATCCGGCGCCTGCCGATGACGAACAGGGCGCAGCCGGCCATCAGCACCGCCAGCAGGATCTTGCCGTAGTCGGTGAGCGTCGGAATGTCGGCCGGAGCCGAAGGCGGCGGCGCCGGGCCACAGGGCGGCGAGGTCGGGGCATCGAGATAGAAATTGTCGAACGCGATCTGCATGCCGTTACCGACCGCGGAGTAGCCGTTCCAGATCGCCATGCTGACGGTGACCGGTCCGGCGTAATAGCTGGGATTCGTCGTCGGCACGTTGTAGACCGTAACCCAGCCGCTGCCATTCGCGTAGTGGCCGGTGATCCCGGCGGCGTCCCGTGTCAGCCGAAACGAACCGGCCATGTCGGTGGTCGCGATGCCGGGCCAGGGATGGATGCCCGCAGAACCTGATCCCAGCATCGACTGGAAGTCGGTGAGGTAGACGTCGCCGCCAAACCACCAGTCGCTCAACCGCTGCACGACGCCAATGGTGCTGGC
>CAVPXB010000025.1:0-101159 GCA_963709525.1 uncultured beta proteobacterium | reverse complement strand
CGTAGCTGAAAGTGAAGCCCTTTCAATCTCGAATCCAAGGTTGTTTATTTCTGTAGCTGTTGCCCAGTTAAGTATCATCTTGCCATTTTGAGAGGTCGCCGTAAAAGATGTTAGCTCGACTGGAAGGTAGTCATACTCGATGAGCACCCAAATCTGGAGAAGAATCTCTTGGATGTCCTTCTATATCTGTCCAAGAACGGGACGATAACGGTGACCCCCATCGCCAAAGATGCGAGCGGCACGCCGATCACCGACCCGAATCTTCAGTTCGTTCTGAGCGTGAACGCGGTCGGGACGGTCACCGGTCACGTTCCCGTCATTCAGGGCTTGACCGTCACGTTCCCGAAGCTGGTCAAACGCCTGCTGAATCAGAATCCCACGGTCGATCCGAACGGCGAGTTCGCCGACGCCGATCCGACCGATCCCAATTTCGGGAAGGAGACGGGCGGCAAGTACCGCATTACTGCCACGCTAGTAAACACCTCGCTCGCCGGCAGCCAGGACGTGCTGGTGCTTCCCACCGGGACGGCGGCGATCACGGTCAAGACCAATCAGTACGCGGAGAAACTCGACGATGTCCTCGCCGCGGCGCTCCAGGCAGGACTGGACAACGATCTGACCGCCCTCGCGCAGGTCAAGATTGCGATGCAGGCAATCCACTCCGACACCGATTTCAGCTACGACGTTCTGAGCACGACCAGCGTCATGGCTCCTCCGAACGGAGCCCTGATCACTCCGGCGCAGTTGACGGCGGCAGGATTCGCTTCAGGGGCACACGATGCGCAATTTGCATCGAATCTGGCGACGCTCATAACGCGAATCCGCCAGGTTACGGCGCAGGTGAACGCGCTCGATCCGGCAGCCCTGACGCAGACCGACCTCGACGCGCTTCAGAATGCCGCCACGACATACAGGCAGGGACTGCAACAGTTGCAGGCACTGCAGCCCAGCGTACTCGGCATCACCCAGCAGGGCTCGAACATCAACCAGTTGCTTGGAACCGAACTTCCCCTGCTGCTTGACGCGATGAAGAGCAAGGCAACTGCCCTGATGAACCGAGTTGTCACGGGGTCGTACTCGACGGGGACGCTGCTGGCCGGTGAACGCGACGGACTCATGCCTCAAGCGATGTATGGCGGCCTGTTGCGGGAAGGGACGCTGCAATCCCCGGAAGCCATGTATGCGTCGACGCAGAGCGCCCAGTTTGCTGCGTTCTATTCGTTCTTCTCGACGACATTTTCCATTTTCACGGACCTGTCCGGGACTGCGCGGGCCAACATCATCGAACTGGCGGTCTCGCTCGTCAACGACATCGTGAACATCACGGCCGCGAACATCATCAACTCGGCCAATACCGGCAATCTGGCCATCGACTACTGCCAAGGCAGCGCGTCCCTCTCCTTCGTGTGTCCGAACTACTCGCCGAGCACGATCGGCGGAACGGGTTTCGGGCGCAATCCCAGCGTGATCAAGGTAGGGGTGATCGGCTGCTTCGACAGCCAGGCGATTCGAAACCTCGCCACTTTGAGCAAGCCAAAGAACCTGGCGGCTGGCATCAGGCTCGTCAACAAGCTCATTTCACTTACGCAGGCCGCGGCGCGCAATCAGAGTGTGGCCGCCGTTGAAGTGCCCGATTCCATCGACGAGGATTTCATTTTCGGTGGAGACCTGCTCTATTTCGACAACGGCTGGCCGCGCGTCAACCAGGGACGGTTGCCGTGTGTGGGCCTCGTCATCGTCATCAACCTCGAGACCGGCTCCTTCGGAGCGGCCAACGTGAACATGCTGGGGAGCTGTGGCTAGGGCCGTTTGGCGCTGCGGGAGGATTCGCGCCGGGCGCGGGCGTCCTGGTCCTTCAGCCGCCGCCCGGTGAGCGCGTGGGGTTCATGGCCCCGCCTGCCCCCTGGACAGCAAGCTGGCGAGCGCTGACACCGGGACGGCGAAGGCGAGGCCGAAGCCGCCTGGGATCGTTGCGCTGGCGATGCCGAGGACGCGCCCCTCGAGATTGACGACAGGTCCTCCCGAGTTGCCTGGGTTGACTGCGGCGTTGAGCTGGATCCGCGTGCGCAAAGACGCGGGTTCGAGCACGGCACCCGGTCCGGCACTCACGATCCCCGTCGTGGCCGTGGTTCGCGCACCAAACGGACAACCGAGGATGACAATCCACTCGCCTGCCGCCACGGGTGTCACTCCGGGCGCGAGCTGCAACCCGGGCATCAAGGGTTCCGTGTCGAGTTCCAGCAATGCGAGATCGTTGTCCGGGTCGACTTGGACGACGCGCGCGGAAGCACGCTTCGAATTCCATATTACGTAGAGGCCGCCGCGCGCCGAGTTGACGACATGCGCAGCGGTCACTACCAGGCGAGTATCCGCGAGTCGGAAACCGGAACCAACGATCTCTCGCTCGCCTCCGATTGCAACAACTGCTGGCGACGCCTGACGGATGACGTCAACGAGATCCGGCGGCCTGGCATGTGGAAGGCTGATGCACGCTGCCAGCAGCGCCGCACTCGCGGCAACGAGCGTGGCAGCCCCCGCCCGCGCGAGGCCCTTCAGCGACGCCCGCAGACGAGTACGGTGCTCCGTCCACAGGGACGGGGCGCGACGCGTGAGCCTATGCGAGTCGCAACACGCGTAACGGTCAGCACCGGAATGCGGAAATCTTCGAAAAGCGGTGTCGCGACACCGCAACGATGCTCACCCTTCGCTGATTGATCACGAGCGGCTCCCAGGATCAGAGTGACCACAACCCATTGTCCACGCAGTCCCGGACCGGTGCTTCGGCACAAGGAGCAGCAGCGGAACGTGTGACAGAACTGTCCATGCCGCCCTGCCTGTCAGGCGCGCACATGGGCGTGATGCGTCATGGCGCGAATCATACAGCTTGAGTGCTCCGTGGCCTTCGATCTCGGCCGCCAAGCGTGCCTCGGGTCGCGGCCAAGGCCAGCATCGGCAAACGTAGCTTGCGGCGCACCCCCTGACGCCTCCCGGTAGAATTCCCCGGACTGACAGGTGCCGCGCCTTGAGCGCAAATCCACGATGGCAACCCACCGACAGGAAGGGCGACGACGACATGGCATTCCTGACCAACCCCGAGATCTGGATGGCGTTCGCGATGCTCACTGCGCTCGAGATCGTGCTCGGTGTCGACAACATCATTTTCATCAGCATTCTCGTCTCAAGGCTGCCGTCCGAGGTCCGCGACAAGGCGCGCCGGCTGGGCCTGGGCCTCGCCATGTTTTCGCGGCTGGGGCTGCTCGTCTCGCTGTCCTGGGTGATGGGGCTCACCGGAACGCTGTTCACGGTTCTCGGGGAGGACGTCAGCGGCCGCGACCTCATCCTGCTGTTCGGCGGATTGTTCCTGCTGTACAAGGCGTCGCACGAAATATTCCTCGAGGTCGAAGCCAAGGACGAGCAGGGGCCGTCCGCCGGGACGATCGACGGCAGGACCGGCAGGGCGTTGTTCTGGAGCGTCATTGCCCAGATCGGCGTCATCGATATCGTCTTTTCGCTCGACTCGGTGATCACCGCCGTGGGCATGGTCGACCAGATCGGCGTGATGGTCGCGGCCATCGTCGCGTCCGTCGCCGTGATGATGTTCGCGGCCCGCCCGATCGGCGAGTTCGTCCACCGCCATCCGTCGATCAAGGTGCTGGCGCTCGCGTTCCTCAACATGGTCGGCCTGGCGCTGATCGGCGAGGCCTTCGGCTTCCATGTGCCCAAGGGCTACATCTACACCGCGATGCTGTTCTCGCTGCTGGTTGAAGCCCTCAACATCCGGGCGCGCGCCAAGCGGATCGCCATCCGGGCGGCGGCATCGTGAATTCAGTGCCCGATCCGACCACTGGAGGTCGCCCGAGCCGCTGGACCTGTGAACGCGCGATCTACTGGTTTCGACGCGCGTCCATACGCCACGCACCGGCGCCCCAGGCAGCGAGCGTCAGCAGGCCGCCAGATCGAACACCAGCACCTCGGCGTCGGCGCCGTGGGTCAGCACGATCCGGCTTTCGCCTTGCACCAATACCGCATCCCCGGCGCCGATCCGCTGGCCATTGACCTCGAGCGCGCCACGCACGAGATGCACATAGCCTTTGCGGGCCGGGTTCAGGGCCAGCTCCGCCGTCTCGCTGCCATCGAACAGCCCGGCATAGAGCGCCGCGTCGGCATGGATCGTGACCGAGCCCTGTGCTCCGTCGGGCGATGCCACCAGGCGCAGAACGCCCCGCTTCTGCTCGACCGGAATCGTCTTCTGCTCGTAGCTCGGCGGGATGCCGGTCACGTTCGGCTCGATCCAGATCTGGAGGAAGTGGGTGGTCTGGCCTTCGGCGTGGTTGAACTCGCTGTGCGTCACGCCTGTGCCGGCGCTCATGCGCTGCACGTCGCCGGGCGGAATGCCCTTGACGTTGCCCATGCTGTCCTGATGCGCCAGTTCGCCCGAGAGCACGTAGCTGATGATTTCCATGTCGCGGTGACCGTGCGTGCCGAAGCCCATGCCCGGCGCCACGCGGTCTTCGTTGATCACGCGCAGGTTGCCCCAGCCCATGTGCGCCGGATCGTAATAGCCGGCGAACGAGAATGAGTGGTAGCTCCTGAGCCAGCCGTGGTCGGCGTAGCCGCGGTCCTGCGATTTGCGAAGCGTGAGCATGTGCGGAACTCCTTGTCGATGAACTAAATCGGGCTGCTGGCGGGCCAGGATGTGTTCACCGTCATCGGCATGCCCGCCAAGGTGGACGCGCAGATTCGGGGACTGGGCGCTGGGTTCTTGCCGACCTGCCTCGCACAGCCCTACATCGACACCGGGCGGTTGGTCGTCAAGCGCGTGGAACGGCCAGAGCAGCAGATCCAAGTCAGTTACGCCTGGCGCCGGGCCGGTCGACGCTGGTGTCGTGGAAGACGCAGACACGGTTTCGCCCCTGTTCCTTGGCCGCATAGCAGGCGGCGTCGGCTGCACCAAAGACATCCGTGCGGCTGCCGCTGCCTTCGGCGATCGCCGCCAGACCGATGCTGACGCCGACAGTGAACGTCCTGCCGTCCCAGTTGAACCGGAAATCCCCTATGGCGGCGAGCAGGTCTGCGGCGATCCGTTCGGCGCGATCGAGCGGACAACCATCCAGCAACACGCCGAACTCATCTCCGCCCAACCGCGCCAGCGTGTCAGACTCCCGCAACTTCTCCTGAAACAGCGTGGAGACCTGTTTGAGCAATAAATCGCCTGCCGCGTGTCCGGAGGTGTCGTTGACGACCTTGAACCGGTCGAGATCCATGTAGAGCAGCGCGTGATTCTTGGCCGAGTTGCGGGCGGTGGCCAGTGCGGCGTCGACGCGATCCTCGAATTCTTGCCGGTTCACCAGTCCGGTCAAGGTGTCATGGGTGGCCGCCCAGGAGATGCGCTGCGCCATGCTACGCGCAGCGGTCACATCGCGGAACACCGTCACGCCGCCGATCACTCGGCCCTGCCGGTCCTGGATCGGAGCAGCGCCGTCCTCGATGGCCAGAGGGGAGCCGTCACGCTGCATCAGCGCGACCTCCCTGGACAATGGCGCGCTGCGGTTCTCGCGCAGCACCTGATCCATCGGGGTCGAGGTTGGCTGCCTCGTCGCCTCGTTGATCAGTGGCATCACGTCGGACAGGGGCCGTCCCCTGGCCTCCGCCAACGTCCACTGCGTGAGGCGTTCAGCCACCGGGTTGAGGTATTCGATTCTCATCGCAGCATCGGTGGTGATGACGGCGTCGCCGATGGAATCGAGCGTGACACGCGCCCGCTCCTGCTCATCGAACATGGCGTCGACGATTCGACTCTCGCGTGCCCGCAGGGCTCGCAGCAAGCCGAACAGGACGATTGCAACAGCGCCACTGAGCAGTGCAGCGAACCCAGTCCCGAGGAACAGGCCGCGCAGCGAACGTCGCACCTCGACGCGGCCCACCGGCGTGCCGGAATCAAACAAGGGCGCTGACCGGACCATCATGGGTCTCTCGATCATGTGGTCGGAAGCGGCGATGAGCTCGCCGCCATCGGTGAGGATCTGCGCCTGCTCGCTTTCCAGCTGGATCGGAAATCGGTCCAGCAGTTCGCCCAGGCGCTGCTCTTCGAACCGCCACATTTCGGGCGAGGCGCTGATCGCCTGGTTGATGATTTCCGCTTTGACCTTCGCCTCGGTCTCGAGCGCCGAATCGAGCGCGCCGTAGCCGAGACCGAAGTAGACCAGTGGCAACCCCACTGCCACCAGGCTTGCCACGACGGCAACCAAGACGCCAAACAGACGTGATGACGGCAGAGCGGAGGCAAGCATGTGATCCACCGAGTTGTTGAGGCTCAATTCACCCAGTGACCGGTCTGCGACAGGATCTCGCGACCGGCCGCAGACCGCACGAAGGTGACGAACTCGTGTGCGGGAGCGGGTGTCTTCGGTCCCGTGATGAGCAGCAGTTGCTTGTACAGCGGGTAACTGCCGTCGGCGATCGACTTCGCATCGGGCGCGATGCCGTTCAACGTCAGCACCTTGACTTGGCGCTTCTCGGAAAGAATCAGCGCGAGGGTGGATGGTCCCAGTGCGCCCGGGACTTTCTCGATGTTGTTCGCGGTGTCCTGGTCGGTAACCGTGAACGACATCCCCTTGCGCTGCTCCGCTGCACGCGTCGCTTCACGCATCGCGGGCGACATGTTCTTGATCAATTTGCTGTCGGAGTCTCCGATCGGACGCAGCAGCAGACGGATCTTCGTGCCGTCCGGCCACTGTTCGGTCTTGCCGGCATAGATGTCGACCAGGTTCTGCGTGGTGAGGCCGCCGGTCTTGGTCGTCATGGAGGTGGCGAAGACGAGCGGTGTGCGGCCATACTCGACTCCGACGGCACCCGCCTTGACTTCGTCCTCGGTCAAAGGCCGCGAGCTGAGCCCGATCTGGATCGCCCCTGACAGCACGGCCTTGATGCTGCCGCTGCTGCCAATGCTGGGCAACACCGCAATCCTGGTATTCGGGTGGCTCCTGGCATAGGCCTCGGCCAACAGTCGCATGGTTCCCAAGCCCGCACCAGTGCCGCCGATCCTGATGTCCTCGGCGTTCGCGCTGGCAGCGCTGCACAGTACCAGCACCGCAGTCGCCCTGAGGATTCCATGCCATGTGGCAAGCAACCGACCGGGAATCAATCTCAGCATATGGCCACCATTGCCCTTGCTGCGCGGATTCCGAGGGCCTGCGGCGCCGCCCGAAGTTGCTGGCGCCCAAATTCCTGCCGTCTCGCGCGTCCAATCACGCGTTGCACGTGATTGATCTCCATCGCATGTTTCTGGTCGGGGTGAGAGGATTTGAACCTCCGACATCTTGCTCCCAAAGCAAGCGCGCTACCGGGCTGCGCTACACCCCGAAGGGGCCCGATTATACGCGCTTGCGCACATGGCCCGCGGGCAGCCGCAGGACACGCGTCGCAGGATCAGCGCGGACGCGCGTCGAAGCCGGCCGCCTCGATCGCTGCGATGATCGCCGCGGGTTGCACGCTTGTCGGATCGAACTCGACCGTCGCACCCGCACTCTCCAACGACACGTCGACGGATCTGACGCCCGCGACCTTGGAAAGCGCACCGGTGACGCCGCGCACGCAGCCCTGGCAACTCATGCCCTCGATGGCGAATTCCTGTGTGACGCTTTCGCTCATGACTTCTTCTCCGTGGACGATTGACCAATGGTTTCCGTTTCCCGCGCCCGCAACGACGCCGCGTGCGCGCCATGCTCGACTGCACCTGGTGGCCGCCAGCGCCGCAACAACAAGGCGTTGGCAACCACCGACACCGAGCTCGCCGCCATCGCCGCGCCCGCCACCACCGGTGACAGGAATCCCAACGCCGCGAGCGGTATGCCCAGCACATTGTAGATGAAGGCAAAGAACAGGTTCTGCCGGATCTTGGAGAGCGTCGCGCGGGAGAGATCGATCGCCGCCGCGACCGAGCGCAAATCGTTGCGCAACAATGTCACGTCTGCCGCCGACAGCGCGCTGCCGGTACCCGCGCCCATGGCGAACGAGACGTCCGCCTGCGCCAATGCGGGCGCATCGTTGACGCCATCCCCTGCCATGCCGACAACCTTGCCGCTGCGCTGCAGCGCGTCGATGGCCTCGCGCTTGTCCTGCGGCAACTGCCCGGCGCGCCAATCGTCGATGCCGGCCGCGCGCGCAATCGCCGCCGCGGCCGTGGCATGATCGCCGGTCAGCATGGTCACCGCGACGCCTTTTTCGCGCAGGGTCGCAATCGCCGCCGCCGCACCGGGGCGCAATTCATCGGCGAGCAGGATCCAGCCGACGAATGCGTCGTCGCGCGCGACACCGACGACGGTATGCACCTCGCCCTGCATCGCGGCCATGGCCCGATCGTCGAGATTCACGCCTGCCCCTTGCAGGAAGGTCACCGATCCAAGCCGCCACGACTCCCCCTTCGCCTCGGCGCTGATGCCGCGCCCGGGAATCACCCGCGCGTCGGTGACCGCTGCCGGCTCGATCCCGAGCTCGGCCGCGCGCTGCAGGATCGCCTTGCCCAGCGGATGTGCCCCGGCGTGCTCGAGACTGGCGGCGAGTTGGACCAGGTCGTGTTGCGAGAATCCGGGTTGCGGCAGCTCGCCGATCACCCTCGGCGCGCCCATGGTCAGCGTGCCGGTCTTGTCGACGACCATCACGTCGATGCGCTCGGCGCGCTCCAGCGCCTCGGCGTTCTTGATCAGTATCCCTTCGCGCGCCCCGCGCCCGACGCCGACCATCAGCGCCGTCGGCGTCGCGAGTCCGAGCGCGCAGGGGCAGGCGATCACCAGCACCGCGGTCGCATGCATCAGCGCCACCGCCCACTTGCCGACGATCATCCACGTCATGCCGAAGGTGATGACGGCAATCACCAGCACCACCGGGACGAACCACGCGGCAACGCGATCGACCAGCCGCTGCACCGGCGCCTTCGACCCCTGCGCCGCCGCCACCTGCCGGACAATTCCGGCGAGCAGTGTCGCCTGGCCCACCGCGGTCGCCTCGCAGCGCAGCGGGCCGTGCGCGTTGACCGTTCCGGCGTGGACGGCATCGCCCGGCTGCTTCAACGCGGGCTCGCTCTCTCCGGTCAGCATCGCTTCGTCGACCACCGATTCGCCTGACAGCACGCGGCCGTCGACCGCCACCGCATCGCCACCGCGCACCACGAACACATCTCCCGCGCGCACGCTTGCGACCGCGGCCTCCTCGAGCCGTCCGTCGCGCTCGAGCCAGACCGTGGCCGGCTGCAGTTTGAGGAGATCGCGAATCGCCGACGCGGTCTTCACTTTCGCCCGGCCTTCGAGCAGCTTGCCCAGCAGCACCAGCGTGATCACCATCGCGCCGGCCTCGAAATACACGTGCTGCTGTGGAATGGGGATCAGCCACACGGCCAGGCTGAAGACGAACGCCGCGCTCGTCCCCAACGCCACCAGGACGTCCATGTTGGCCGCGCCGCCGCGCAGCGCCTTGTACGCGCCGTCGTAGAAGCGCGCACCGGACCAGAACTGCACCGGCAGTGCGCACAGGAACTGCAGCCACACCGGCAAGCCGGCGTCGTGCCGACCGCCGAGCATCCACAGCATCTGCAGCGCCAGCGGCGCGGTGAAGATCGCGGCGATGCCGAACGCCCGCAACTCACGCCGATAGCGCTCGTTCTGCGCGCGTGCCTCGGCCTCGGGCTGCTCGAAGGGGTCGACCGCGGGGGCCGCGTCAAAGCCCGCGCTGCGGATCTTCGCGATCAGCGCGGCCGTATCCGCCTTGGCCGCGTCGAACTCGACGTGCGCAGTCTCGCTGGCGAAGTTGACGGCCGCGCGAACGCCGTCTGTGCGGTTCAGCACTTTCTCGATGCGCGCCGCGCAGGCCGCGCAGGTCATGCCCGTGAGTTTGAGGTCGACCGCGGATTCGCTCATTGCCAAACACAGTGGAGCCGCCGATCGATACCGGCACCCCGCCTGCGTCCGTTCATCGTCGGAGCCAGGCCTCCAACATGGAGGCGCATCCGACCGGATTCAACTTTCGGGCTTCAACTGCGGGAACAGGATCACGTCGCGTATCGACGGACTGTCGGTCAGCAGCATCACCAACCGGTCGATGCCGATGCCCTCGCCGGCGGTGGGGGGAAGACCGTACTCCATCGCGCGCAGGTAATCGGCATCGAAGTACATCGCTTCCTCGTCGCCCGCCGCGCGCGCATCGACCTGCGATTGGAAGCGCGCCGCCTGATCCTCGGGATCGTTGAGTTCCGAGAAGCCGTTGGCAAGCTCGCGACCGGTGATGAAAAGCTCGAAGCGATCGGTCACCGCCGGGTTGGCGTCGTTGGCGCGCGCCAGCGGCGAGACGTCGGTCGGGTGCGCGATGATGAACGTCGGCTGGACCAGCTTGTCCTCGGTGGTTGCCTCGAAGAGCTTCAACTGCAACAAGCCCAGGCCGTCGGTGGGAAACACCTCGACGCCGTGCGGGGCCAGCGCGGCGCGGAGGTATTCCGGCTTCGCCAATTCGGCCAGCGGGTACTGCGGCTGGTACTTGTGGATCGCCTGCGCCATCGTCAGCCGGTCGAAGGGCTGGCCAAGGTCGATCGTCGTTCCCTGGTAGCTGACGACGGTCGACCCCGTCACCTGCTGCGCGACCTCCCGGAACAGCGCCTCGGTGAGGTCCATCAGGTAGTGGTAGTCCTGATAGGCCTCGTAGAACTCGAGCATCGTGAACTCGGGGTTGTGCCGGGTCGAGATGCCTTCGTTGCGGAAGTTGCGGTTGACCTCGAACACCTTCTCCATGCCGCCGACGACGAGTTTCTTCAGATACAGCTCCGGCGCGATGCGCAGGAAGAGCTCCATGTCGAGCGCATTGTGGTGGGTGACGAAGGGACGCGCCGCCGCGCCGCCGGGGATCGGATGCATCATCGGCGTCTCGACCTCGAGATAGCCGCGTGCGACGAAGAACTCGCGGATCGCCTGCACGATCTTCGACCGGGCGACGAACACGCGCCGCGAGTCGGGATTGGTGATGAGATCGACGTAGCGCTGCCGGTAGCGCTGCTCCTGGTCGGTCATGCCGTGGAACTTCTCGGGCAGCGGCCGCAGCGACTTGGCGAGCAGCCGGATCGAGCTCACCCTGATCGACAACTCCCCGGTCTTGGTCTTGAACAGCATCCCCGTGGCGCCGACGATGTCGCCCAGGTCCCAGTGCTTGAACGCATCCAGCGCTTCCGCGCCGACCGCGTCCATCGTCACGTACAGCTGGATGCGCCCCGACATGTCCTGCAGCGTCGCGAAGCAGGCTTTGCCCATCACGCGCTTCAGCATCATCCGGCCGGCGACCGTCGCTTTGATCGCTTCGGGCTCGAGCTCGTGGTTTTCCTTGCCTCCGTGCGCCGCGTGCAGGTCGGCCGCGAGCACGTCGCGCCGGAAGTCGTTGGGAAACGCCTGGCCCGCGGCGCGCAACGCGGCGAGCTTGGCGCGGCGCTCGGCGATGATCTGGTTTTCGTCCTGGGGAATTTGCGGAGTCGTGTTCATGGGTCAACAAAAGGTGAGTTTGGGCGCCACGCGGGCAATCCCGTCAAAATCGCGGTCGTCATGCAACAAGGCGACCCCTTGTTCGATGGCGATCTGCGCGATGAGGCAGTCGATCGTCGAACGGATTGTGATGCCCTTGCGTCGGCATTCGCAATAAAGGCGCGCGGCTTCGGCGTGGCTCGCAAGAGAATCGCGCGGGAACAGAAATGCCTGGCTGCCGAAGAACTCGCGCAGCTCCCGGAACGCCGCCTCCGAATCGGCGCCCTGAAGTATCTCCTGGAAAATGACCGGCGTCAGCGCCGCAACGACGCCGCGATCGAGAGCCACGCGCAGGCGCTCGACTGCCTTCGTCCTGCGCCCGCGGACGAAATCGATCCACACCGAAGTGTCGACGAGGATCACTTGCCCGCGCGCAAGGACTTGTAGTCGTAGTCGTCGCGTATGCCGCCGTGTCCGAACAACTCGCGCAGATCGCGGCGCTTGCGGTTCGCCACCAGCTCGCGAAGAGCGAGATCGACGAGTTCGCGCTTGGTTTTGACCGGCGCATAGCGAAATGCCTCTTTCACCAGGCCGTCATCGAGAACAATATTTGTGCGCACAATACACCTCCGATGTGTATTGTATTGTGTACGGAGGCGGATTTCAAGGTGCCGGCAAGCTGCTACACGCCCTGCTTCAGGCTCGCGGCGATGAAATCGTCGAGATCCCCGTCGAGCACCACCTGCGTGTTGCCCGTTTCGTAATTGGTGCGCAGATCCTTGATCCGCGACTGGTCGAGCACGTACGAGCGGATCTGGTGCCCCCAGCCGATGTCGGTCTTCGAGTCCTCCAGCTTCTGCTGCTCTTCCTGCCGCTTGCGCAATTCGTGCTCGTACAGCCGCGACTTCAGCATCGCCATCGCCTCGGCCCGGTTGCGGTGCTGCGAGCGGTCGTTCTGGCACTGGACGACGATGTTGGTCGGCAGGTGCGTGATGCGCACCGCGGAGTCGGTCTTGTTGATGTGCTGGCCGCCGGCGCCCGACGCACGGAAGGTGTCGACGCGAAGGTCGGCAGGATTGATGTCCACCTTGATCGAGTCGTCGACCTCCGGATAGACGAAGACGCTGGCGAACGACGTGTGGCGGCGCGCGTTGGAATCGAACGGACTCTTGCGCACCAGGCGATGCACGCCGACCTCGGTGCGCAGGTAGCCGTAGGCATAGTCGCCGATCACCTTCACCGACGCGCTCTTGATCCCGGCGACGTCGCCCGGCGTTTCCTCGAGCAGCTCGGTCGTGTAGCCCCGGCGCTCGCAGTAGCGCAGATACATCCGCAGCAGCATCGACGCCCAGTCCTGCGCCTCGGTGCCGCCGGAACCCGCCTGGATGTCGATGAAGCAAGGCGCGGGATCCATCGGGTGATTGAACATCCGCCGGAACTCGAGCGCCGCAACGCCCTTCTCGACCTTGGCGACGTCATCGGCGACCGCCAGCAGCGTCTCGTCGTCGGCATCGGCGCGCGCCATCTCGAACAACTCGCCGCTGTCACGCAGGCTGGTGTCGAGCGCGGCCAGGTTGACGACCACGTCTTCGAGCGCCTTCTTCTCCTTGCCGAGTTCCTGCGCCCGTTCCGGCTTGTCCCAGATCTTCGGATCCTCGAGTTCGCGATTGACTTCGGCGAGGCGGTTGGCCTTCACATCGAAGTCAAAGATACCTCCGCAGATCGGCGGACCGATCCCGCAGATTGGCGATCTTGCCGGCGATCTGATTGAGCTGTTCGGCTTCCATGGCGGCGCGCTTTCCGGGTCAAAGGCTGATTTTACCGTATCGGCCCCCGGCCCCCGGCGCGTCCGCCCGCGCTCGTGGGCAATCGACGGCCTTTCGCCTATCATTGCGGATTTTCCGCCCCCGTCCCGACGGAGTTGCCCGATGCCGACCTTCTTTGTCAACAAGGAGCGCGTGGACATCAGTTCCAGCGTTCCCGGCGACACGCCGCTGCTCTGGATCCTGCGCGATCACCTGAATCTCACCGGCACCAAGTACAGCTGCGGCATGGGGCTTTGCGGCGCCTGCACCGTCTACGTCGAGGGCCAGCCCCTGCGGTCCTGCCAGACGACGGTGTCGACGCTCAAACAGGGCGCCGAGATCACGACCATCGAGGGTCTCAGGACGAAGGAATCGCAAGCGATCCAGGCCGCATGGGAAAAGCTCGATGTTCCGCAATGCGGATATTGCCAGTCCGGACAGGTGATGGCGGCTGCCGCGCTGCTTGCGAAGAAGAAGAAGCCGACCGACGCCGACATCGACGCGGCGATGCAGGGCAACCTGTGCCGCTGTGCCACCTACCCCCGCATTCGCGCCGCGATCAAGGAAGCGGCCAAGAGCCTCGGCTGACGGAGACTGCGATGAACGCCAACCGCATCAGCAATGCCAGCCGGCGCGATTTCCTGAAAACCGGCGCGGGCCTCACCCTGGGGCTTTATCTTCCCGTCGCTTCGGGGCAAGCCGGCGGACCCGGGCGGGCGGGCGCTGCCGCCGGCCCGGCGCCTTTCGAGCCCAATGCCTTCGTGCGCATCGGCAGCGACAACACGGTCACCGTCATCGCCAAGCACCTCGAGATGGGTCAGGGCAGCTACACGGGCCTCGCCACCATCGTCGCCGAGGAACTCGACGCGTCGTGGGCGCAGGTGAAGGTCGAGGGCGCGCCGGCCGATGCCTCCCGCTACAACAACCTGTTCTGGGGCCCGGCGCAGGGCACGGGCGGATCGACGGCCATCGCCAACTCGTGGGACCAGCTGCGCAATGCCGGCGCCGCGGCACGCGCGATGCTTGTCGCGGCAGCGGCGAAGCAGTGGAACGTGAGCGCGTCATCGATCACCGTGAAAGAGGGTGTGGTTTCCAGCGGCGCAAGAAAAGCGACGCTGGGCGAACTTGCCGCGGCGGCGGCGAACGAGGCGATTCCCAGCGCGATCAAACTCAAGGACCCGAAGGATTTCGTTCTCATCGGCAAACACGCGCCGCGCAAGGATTCACGCGCGAAGTCGAACGGAACGGCGCAGTTCACCGCCGACGTGAAGCTCCCCGACATGCTGACCGCCCTGGTCGCGCATCCGCCGCGCTTCGGCGCGCGCGTGAAGAGCTTCGATGCGCAGAGCGCCGCCGTCCCCGGTGTCCGCTACATCCTCGAGGTGCCCAACGGCGTGGCGGTCGTCGCCACCAGCTTCTGGGCGGCGAAGAAGGGGCGCGACGCGCTCAAGGTCGAATGGGACGAGGCCGGGGCGCTCAAGGCGTCGTCGGCGGACATTCTCGCCGAATACAAGCGCCGCGCCGCACTGCCGGGGATGGTGGCGCGCAACGACGGCGATGCGGCGAAGGCAATCGCTGGCGCCGCCAGAATCGTCGAGGCCGCGTTCGAGTTTCCGTACCTCGCGCATGCTGCGATGGAGCCGCTGGACTGCGTGGTCAAGCTGTCGGCTGCGAGCTGCGAAGTGTGGAACGGCGAGCAGTTCCAGACCGGCGACCAGGCCGCGATCGCGGAAGCGGTGGGATTGAAGCCCGCGGACGTGAAGATCAACATGCTCTACGCCGGCGGCAGCTTCGGTCGGCGCGCCAATCCTGCCGGCGATTTCGTCGTCGAGGCCGCGTCGATCGCCAAGGCGCTCGCCGCGCTGGGCAAGCGCGACATCCCGGTCAAGCTCGTCTGGACGCGCGAAGACGACATGCGAGCGGGCTACTATCGGCCCGCGTATTACCACACGCTGAAGGCGGGGCTCGATGCCAGCGGCAGCGTGATTGCCTGGCAGCACCGGATCGTCGGCCAGTCGATCGCCGCCGGCACGGCCTTCGAGAGCGGGATGGTGAAGAACGGCGTCGATCACACGTCGGTCGAGGGCGCGTCCAACCTGCCCTATGCCATCCCCAATGTCGCCGTCGATCTCCATTCGCCGGTCGTCGGCGTGCCGGTGCTGTGGTGGCGCTCGGTAGGCTCGACGCACACCGCCTTCTCGACCGAAACGTTCGTCGACGAACTCGCCGTCGCCGCCGGAAAGGATCCGGTTGCATTCCGGCGCGCGCTGCTCGATGCGCATCCGCGCCATCTTTCCGTGCTCGAGATGGCGGCCCGGGAAGCCGGCTGGGGCAAGCCTCTCGCCAAAGGCCGGCCGGGCGAGAAGCGCGGGCGCGGCGTCGCCGTCCACGAATCGTTCAACACCCTGGTAGCGCAAGTGGTCGAGGTCACCGTCAAGGCCGACAAGTCTTTCTCCGTCGATCGCGTCGTCTGTGCCGTCGACTGCGGCATTGCGGTCAACCCCGACAACGTCAGGGCCCAGATGGAAGGCGGCATCGGCTTCGGGCTATCGGCGGCTTTGTACGGGGCGATCACGATCCGGAACGGCGCCGTGGAGCAATCGAATTTCCACGATTACCCGGTGCTTCGCATCGGCGAGATGCCGAAGATCGAGGTGCACATCGTGCCGTCGGCAGCGAAGCCCACGGGCGTGGGCGAGCCGGCCACGCCGGTGATCGCCCCGGCGCTCGCCAACGCGCTGGCTGCCGCGACCGGGCAGCGCTTGCGCAATCTTCCGCTCAAGCTGGCGTGAGCACAGAGGCACGCCAACGCCACCACGGCGGCAGCGAGGTTCCTGCCCGCCGCATTCGTTGATGCATACGCCGACCGACTTCGCGCCGGGCCATCGTGCGCCCGCGACCCTGCCCGCGGAGGCCTACGCATTCGCGTGGCGCAGCGACAGGATCCTCGTGGGGGGCACCGACGAGATACCGGTCATCCCCCGGCTCGCCGACATCCAGGGGTCGGGCCTCGCCGGCGCCACGCACTATCTCGGCGAGCTTGGCGCCACGCCCTGCGTCGCGATCGGCTTGCCCGACGGCGCGGTCGAGCCACCGGGCTTGCGCTTCGCGGGCTTGCGCGCGCTGTTCCTCACCCTGCCCGACCCGCTGCTGGCACTCTGCGGGCGCGCGTTCCAGATCGTCGAGTGGGACCGCACGCATCGCTACTGCGGGCGCTGCGCAACACCGACCCGCGACAAGGCCGGCGAGCGGGCGCGCGAATGCCCGGCCTGCGGACTCATTGCGTATCCGCGCATCTCGCCGGCGATGATGGTGCTGGTGACCCGCGGCAGCGAGGTCCTGCTCGCCCGGGCGCACCGGTTTCCGCCCGGCATGTACAGCGCGCTTGCCGGCTTCGTCGAGCCCGGTGAAACGATCGAGGATTGCCTGCGCCGCGAAGTGCGCGAGGAAGTGGGCGTGGAAGTGCACGCCCCTGTCTACTTCGGCAGCCAGTCGTGGGCGTTTCCACACTCGCTGATGATCGCCTACACCGCCGAATACGCGGGTGGCGTGCTGCGGCCGGAAATCGCGGAAATCGAGGACGCGCGCTGGTTCAGCCCATTCAATCTGCCGCTCTTGCCGTCGCCGGTCTCGATCGCCCGGCGCCTGATCGAGGCCACTGTGACCCGCCTGCGCGGCTGACGGGTCGTCGAGTCGGCAGGCGCCGATGCTGCTAGAATGCGCCCGCATCGGAACGGTCGTTGCGGCCCCTGTCGACCCGGTACGCTGCAGTGCGAATCGTGCCTCTTGCGGGAGCGGCTTCAGCCTCGAGCCAGTCATGCGACCGAAGAGCGTTCGCGCCTGAAGGCGCTCCTACAACATTTCAGTTTCGCCATGCCACCGATCCTGCGCCGCCCGCTCCTGCTGCTGTTGATCGCCGCCTCGCCGTGGATGTTCGCCGTCCACGGCCATGCGCAGGACGCGCGCGAACTCACGGTCGACGAGCGGACGCGCTACGCAGCGGGGCTCGCCGAGGCGACAGCGTTCATCAAGGACCGGAAATTCGACGCCGCCAGCGCCAGGCTCGAGGCGCTGATTGCGCAGCGACCGCGCGAAGCCCAGGCGCGATTCCTGCTGGGGGTAATCGATGCCGAGCAGGGCAAGCTCGACGCGGCCGCCACCATCTTCCTTGGACTTATCGCCGACTATCCCGAACTGCCGGAGCCGTGGAACAACCTGGCAGTCATCCACGCCCAGAAGGGCGACTACGAAAGCGCGCGCCAGGCGCTCGAGAGCGCGCTGCGCGCGGCCCCCAACTGGAGTGTCGCGCACGAGAACATGGGCGACGTTTACGCGCGCCTTGCCGCGGTCTCGTACGACCGCGCCGCACGGGGCGACCGCGACAACAAGACAGCGCCGCGGAAACTCTTGCTGATCCGCGAACTCTTCCCACCGGCACCATCAACGCCTCGATGATCCGCCGCGGCGCGACGACCGGGCGATTTGCCGTCACCGACCGCGACTTCGCCCTCCGTCGAATTCGAAACCAACCCAAAGGAGCTTCACCATGCCGCGTCTCTTTGCCCTGCTGCTTGCCGTCCTGGGAGCGTTCGCGCTGCCGGCGCTGGCCGCCAATCCCCAGGTCGATTTCGACACCACCGCCGGCAGGATCCGCGTCGAACTCTATCCCGACGCCGCGCCCAGGACCGTCGCCAACTTCCTCGACTACGTCAAGGCAAAGCACTACGACGGCACGCAGTTCCATCGCGTGATCGCGAACTTCATGGTCCAGGGCGGTGGCTTCACGGCCGATTTCAAGCAGAAGCCGACCAAGCCGGGAATCCCGAACGAAGCCGAGCAGTCGAGCAAGGCCGGGCTGCTCAACGCTCCCGGCACGCTGGCGATGGCGCGCACATCCGACCCGCACTCGGCGTCGGCGCAGTTCTTCATCAACGTGAAGGACAACGCGTTCCTCAACTACCGCTCCTCCGACGCCCAGGGCTACGGCTACACGGTGTTCGGCAAGGTCGTCGAGGGCATGGACATCGTCAACAAGATCGCCATGCGCCGACCGGATCCGGCGGTCCGTTCCCGAAGGATGTCCCGGTCGAGCAAGATCATCGTCAACAAGGCTGTCGTCGTCGAAACGAAATAGGAAACCACCATGATCATCCTGCACACCAACCACGGCGACATCACGCTCGAACTCGATGCGGAGAACGCGCCCAGGACCGTCGAGAACTTCCTGCAGTACGTTCGCGATGGCCACTACGACAACACGATCTTCCATCGCGTGATCGACGGTTTCATGGTCCAGGGCGGCGGAATGGAACCGGGAATGAAGCAGAAGCCGACGCGCGCCCCGGTCGCCAACGAGGCCGGCAACGGGCTCAAGAACCTGCGCTACACGGTCGCGATGGCCCGGACCGGCGAGCCCCATTCGGCGACCGCGCAGTTCTTCATCAATGTCGGCGACAACGATTTCCTCAACCACAAGGGGCCGAGCCCGCAGGGTTGGGGGTATTGCGTCTTCGGCAAGGTGACCGCCGGGCAGGACGTCGTCGACAGGATCCGGAGCGTGCGCACCGGCACCAGCGGCTTCCACCAGGACGTGCCGGTCGAGGACGTCATCATCACGCGCGCCGAGGAAGTGGCCTAGTACCCCGTTTCGAGCCCGCGGTGACGAAGCCGGACCTGTTCCTCTCCGACCTCCATCTGTCGGCGGAGAGGCTGGCAATGGTCGCCGCGTTCGAGGCCTTCTGCCTCGGTCCCGCGCGCGATGCCGGGCGTGTCTACGTGCTCGGCGACCTCTTCGATTCCTGGGTCGGCGACGACCAGTTGCGCGACCCGGTGGCAGCGCGCGTGGCCAGCGCGCTCGCCGGCGTGGCCGCCGCAGGCGTCGAACTCGGTGTCATGTGCGGCAACCGCGACCTGCTGCTCGGGCACCGCTTCGCGGCCGCCGTGGGCGCCACGCTGTTGCCCGACGTGGTCGTGACCGACGTCGGCGGGACGCCGACGCTGCTGCTGCACGGCGACACGCTCTGCACCGACGACGAGGGTTACCAGAACTTCCGCCTGTGGACGCACGATGCGCGACGGCAACGACGGTTCCTCGCGCTGCCCTATTTGCTGCGGCGGGGCCTCTTCGCCCTCATCCGCCGTCGCAGCCGGCGTTTGGCGTCCGCCAAGCCCGAGGCGATCATGGACGTCAGCGCCGATGCCGTCGCCGGCGCCTTCCGGCAGCACGCTGTCGCACGGATCATCCACGGTCACACGCACCGCCCGGCGCATCACGTGACGACCACCGACTCCCGCGAGTGCGAGCGCTGGGTGCTGCCGGACTGGTATGACCGGGGCGGGTATCTCGCGGTGGACGCGAGCGGCATCGAGTTGCGCGACGTCTGATTCGGTGTTTGGGGTCAGATCCGTAATAATTCGATTCGGAATTATTACGGATCTGACCCCGAATCAGTCGAGCCGCCCAGCGCGTGCGCGAAATCAGCGAGCAGATCGACCGCATCCTCGATGCCGACCGACACCCGCAGCAGCGAGTCGGCGATGCCCATTTCCGCCCGGCGCTCAGGACCCATCTCCCAGTAGATCGTGTGCGCGACCGGAATCGCCAGCGTGCGGTTGTCGCCGAGGTTCGACGACAGCACGACCACCCGGAGCCGGTTCAGCACCTCGAAGCAGTCGACACCGTCGACGAGCTCGAACGACAGCAGTCCCGAGGCGCCGCGGAACAGCGACTTCGCCCGCGCGTGCTGCGGGTGCCCCGGCAAACCCGGGTAGTGCACGGCGCGCACTTTCGGGTGCGCCGCGAGCGCCTCCGCCAGCGCCTGCGCGTTCGCACAGGTGCGCTCCATCCGCAGCGCGAGCGTCTCCGCCCCGGCGGCGATGTGGTGCGCCTGCTCGGGCGCAAGCGTGCCGCCCCAATCGCGCAGGCCTTTCTTGCGGATCTGGGTGATTCCCCACAGCGCCGCCGCCGCGCTCCTGTACGCATCGGCGATGTTCGGGTACGCGGTCCAGTCGAAGTTGCCGGTGTCGGTGATGCTGCCGGCGAGCGCGTTGCCGTGGCCGCCGACGTACTTGGTCAGCGCGTTGACGACGAGGCTCGCTCCCACCACCTTGGGGCGAAACAGCCACGGCGAGGTCATCGTGTTGTCGACGATGTAGACGATGCCGCGCTCGGCGCACAAGGCGCCGATGCCGGCCAGATCCGCGACCTGCGTGCGCGGGTTGGCAATCGTCTCGACAAACACGATCCGCGTTGCCGGCGTCAGCGCGCGCTGCACGTTTGCCGCGTCCGTCGCGTCGACGAAATCGACCTTCGCACCATGCGCCGCCAGCGTGTTGAAGAGGCTCACCGAATTGCCGAACAGGAACGAACTCGCCACCACGTGATCGCCGGCGCGCAGCAGCGACAGCATCGCGGCGCCGATCGCGGCCATTCCGGTGGCGAAGCTCACCGTCGCCACGCCGTCCTCCATCTTCGTGACCTTGGCTTCGAGCGCCGCGCTCGTGGGGTTGCCCTGCCGGCCGTAGACGTAGCCGGGCTTGCGGCCCTGGAACACCGCCGCCAGATCGTGGGCATCGGCGTAACCGTAGGCCACCGACAGGTGCAGCGGCTTGATGATCGCGCCGTGCTCGATGCCGCCCTCGCGGTCGGAGTGGAGAATCGACGTCGTGAAGCCGCGCTTCGCGTCAGCCTGGGTCATTGCGGGCTCCTGCATGCCTCAAAGCCGGGAAGCTTAGCGTATCCGGTCCCGGCGGGCATCGGCGTCGCACGATGACCCTCACCCGGAACGCCTTGGCTGCCACGCAGCGATCGCTTCGCGCGCCGATTGGTAGCCGATCTCGATGATCGGTTCCCATGCATCGAAGGCGAGGATCGGATACCCCCCGACCGGCGGCTCGACGAGGAGATCTGCCAGCGCGCGAAACGACGGCTGGCGCATGCGATTGGCGCTGTTGATCTCGGCCGCTCGCATCGCGATGCCCAGGATGGAGGGCGCGCGCGTGCGCACGCCGAACCACCTGAGCCGGCCGAGCAGCGCCTCCCAGCCGGACAGGCTCGATCCGAACCGATACGGCTTCAGCTTGTCGGCAGTCGGCATCGGGTTCACGCCGATGACGATGCCGCCTTCGCACCGGTCGCGCATCAGGTCGAGCGGCATGTTGTTCATGACGTTGCCGTCGACCAGCACTTCGTTGTCGTCGTCGAGCAAAGGCGGAAAGATCGCGGGTATGGCGGTACTGGCCCGGATCGCCCGCCACACGGGTCCGCGTTCATGGACGACCGTCTGCGCGCGGCTAATCCGCTCGACACGGCGAAGAGCGGCGTCCAGAGATCCTCGATGGCCACGTCGCCGAAGATCTTCTGGTAGATCGCCGTCAGCTTGCGCCCCGCCATCAGCGACGTCATGGGCAAGGTGCGATCGAGGAGCTTCGCGCGTGACGCGAACGACCGGGCGATCGACACCATGACGTCCTGCGGAAGTTCCGTCGCGCACGCCGCAGCGATCACCGCACCGATGCTGGTGCCGCCAACGATGTCGATCTCGATGCCCGCCTCGGCGAGCGCCCGCAGCATGCCGATGTGAACGAACCCGCGCGCGCCGCCGCCGCCCAGTACCAGGCCCGTCGCGCGTCCGCTGACCCGTCGCGCGAGCCGGGAAATGTCGCGCGCGCTGCCCAGCCGCACGTGATGATGGGCCGCGAGTCGACGCGCGGCGAGCCACGGCGCCGTTCCGGTGGGAGCGACGACCGAATCGGCGTGCACCAGCACGAGTTCGCAGCGCACCTGCATGCCGGCAACTTGGTACGCGGCCTCCATCGGCCCGGGAGCCGGGTCATCGCCGGCACGGGCGACGATCAGCACCCGGTCGGCCTGGCGCAGGCAGCGACGCGTCCAGGGCGTCCATTCCGGGTCCGCCTGCAGCAACAGATGGCCGGATTCCCGCTCCTGGTGGCTCATCCACGCGACGATCGCCTCGTGAATGACGGTGTCGTCGCCGCTCTGCGCAATCCCCGGCTTGGCGAGCATGCGATCGACGTCGGCGCTGCCCAGCAGCACCGTGCTGTCATGTTGTCCGAGCGCATCCCGAAGGCAGCACGAAAACTGCGCCAGCGGCACGTCGCCGCGCGCCGGCATCAGTGCGAAAGTACGGATCGCGCGCGACCGCGGCGCGGAATGATGGCCGGTGCGGCGCAAACGCGATGCGGCGGCACGCGCGATCTGCATCATCGCGCGCGGATGGCTGTCGAGCAGGATGTCGAACGCGGATTTCGACAATCGGAGCAGATCGCTGTCGCGAACCGCCAGCACGCTTGCGGCGCGCGCCTCGCCGGTCAGCAGCGCCAGCTCTCCCAGGATGCCGCCGCGGCCGACCTCCTCGAGCGTGCGCTCGTGGCCGTCGACATCGGTGGTGAAGACCCGCAGGCGGCCGTTGACGACGATATAGACCTCATCGCCGGTGTCGCCTTCGCGAAAGAGCAGTGCGCCGCTGGCGAGCGGCATCCATTCCAGCCTGGCCTCGAGCTCGCGCAGCGCGTCGTCGCCCAGGTCCCCGAAGAGCTCCGTGAGCATGCGGATCAGCTGCGTGCGGCGCAGCCGCGGAAGAATCCGCCGCAGGAATTCGTGCAGCGCTTCCGGATACGCGGCGGCCAGGCGCTCGAACTCGGGGCGGGCGAGTCGTGCGAGCTCGGTCGCGACCATCGCCTTCGCCGTGGCCGTTCGCGCCTGCCCGGTGAGTAGCGCCATCTCGCCGACGACCCCTCCCGCTTCGATCTCGCCGACCGGCGTCGACTCGCCGCCGGGACGCGCGATGCACACGGACAGGCGACCATCGACAACGAGATAGAGATCGCTGCCTTCGTCGCCTTGCCGCAGCAGTATTTCACCCGCTTCCAGCCGAACGTGATCGAGCGCGGCGAGCAGGTCGTCGGCACCCGCACGCGGGAACGGCTGGTGAAAATGCCGCTGCATGAGCAGCGTGCGCAGCGCCTCGGGCAGCGGCGTCACATTCATCACCGCGCCAGCATCGCCTTGAGATTCTTCAGCCGCTCGCTGCCCGCCGCTTTCTCCTTCGCGGCCTCGTCGGCCGGCAGCGCCTCCCCCGCCCAGCGCAGATCCTCCTGCGCCAGCTCGGAGATGAATCGCGACGGCTCGCAGCCCATGCTCTCGCCGGCGCGCCTGCGCTTGCGACAGAACGACAGATGCAGGCTGCGCTCGGCCCGGGTGACGCCGACGTACATCAGCCGCCGCTCCTCCTCGACCGTTCCCGCGGCGATCGATTCGCGATGCGGCAGGATCCCCTCCTCCAGCCCCACCAGGAACACGTGGGGAAACTCGAGCCCCTTGGCCGCGTGCAGCGTCGACAGGTGCACCGCATCGGGCGGCGCGCCTTCCTGTCCTTCCAGCATCGTGATGAGCGCAATGGTCTGCGTGAGTTCGAGCAGGTTCCTGCCGTCTGCCTCGCCCTTGGTCGACAGCCAGCGAACGAAGTCGGCAACGCTCTTCGACCGCGCCTCGGCCTCCTTGCGCTCGCAGGTCGTCGCCAGATAGTCGTCGTAGCCGATGGACGCGACCAGCTCGTCGAGCAACCGTCCCGCGGGCTCGCGCGGGGCGCGGTGACGCAGCCGGTTGATCATCGTGCAGAAGGCGTCGAGGATCTCCCGCTGCCGCGCCGGCAGCGCGGCCTCGGCTTCCGGCGCGAAGACCGCAGCGAAGAGGCTCTCGTGCCGGGCGCCGGCGACGGCGCCCAGTTTCTCCAGCGTCGTCGCGCCGATGCCGCGCCTCGGTGTCGTGATCGCGCGTATGAAGGCGGGGTCGTCGTCGTCGTTGGCGATCAGGCGCAGGTAGGCGACCAGGTCCTTGATCTCCACGCGATCGAAGTACGACTGGCCGCCGGAGATCGTGTAGGGCACGTTCTGCGCCCGCAGCTGCTGCTCGAAGAGCTTCGCCTGGTGATTGCCGCGGTAGAGAACCGCGTAATCGGCGTAACGGCCGCGGTGCTCGAACCTGTGGGCGAGAATCCGCCGCACGACCCCTTCGGCTTCCGCCTCGTCGTCCTGCGCCGGCGTCACACGCAGCGGGTCCCCGAGACCGTGCTCGCTCCAGAGCTTTTTCTCGAACAGCTTCGGATTGTGGGCGATCAACGCATTGGCCGAACGCAGGATGCGCACCGTCGAGCGGTAGTTCTGCTCGAGCTTGATGACCTTGAGCGCGGGATAGTCGCGCGGCAGCTGGGCGAGGTTGTCGATCGAGGCGCCGCGCCAGCCATAGATCGCCTGGTCGTCGTCGCCCACCGCCGTGAATGCCGCTTTCTCACCCGCGAGCAGTTTCAGCAGCCGGTACTGCGCCGGGTTGGTGTCCTGGTACTCGTCGATGAGCAGTTGCGCGCAGCGCTGCCGCCAGGTCGCGGCGGCCTCCGGCGCACCTTCGAGCAGCGCGACCGGCAGGCCGATGAGATCGTCGAAGTCGACCGCCTGATAGGCGCGCAGCGTGTCGTCGTAGCGCAGGTAAGCCTTTGCCGCGGCGGCCTCGTCGTCGTTCTGCGCGGCCTGCACCGCCATCGCCGGCGAGACCAGCGCGTTCTTCCATTTGCCGATCGTCCACTGCGCGGCGCGCGCGCGGGCACGGTCGGTCGTCGCCATCAGCTCGGCGACGAGCGTTTCGATGTCGGCGGGATCGAGGATCGAGAACGACGGCTTCAACCGCAGCGCAGCGGCGTGCCCGCGAATGATCTTCAATCCCAGCGCGTGAAAGGTCGAGATCGTCAGCGCGGTGCTGGCTTGCTGCGCGCCGCCCGTCCTGAGCAGCCCCGCCACGCGCGTCCGCATCTCCCGCGCCGCCTTGTTGGTGAACGTGATCGCGGCGATCGAGCGCGGATCGTGGCCGCTCTCGAGCAGATGGCCGATCTTGGCTGCGATCACGCGCGTCTTGCCGCTGCCCGCGCCGGCGAGCACCAGCAGCGGCCCGTCGACGTAGCGCACCGCCTCGCGCTGTGCGGGATTCAGGGGAAGTGACATCGGCGGGGACGTGGTGTGGTGGCAGGCGGTGCTAAGATGCGCGCCGGATTGTAGCCTGCCACCCCTGCTCACGCGCACCATGAGTCATTACGCCATCGGCGACCTCCAGGGCTGCCATGCCGAGTTCTGTCAGCTGCTCGACCTGATCGACTTCTCGGCGACGCGCGACCGGCTGTGGCTGGTGGGCGACCTCATCAATCGCGGGCCCGCATCGCTGGCCGTGCTGCGGGAGGTGAAGGCGCTGGGCGACGCCGCCGCCACGGTGCTCGGCAACCACGATTTCCATTTGTTGATGGTCGCCGCCGGGCACACGACATCGCGCGACGACGACACGCTGGCGCCGATCCTCGCCGCGCCCGACCGGGACGAGCTGCTGGCCTGGCTTGTCCGCCGGCCGCTGATCGTCCGCGAGGACAACCTGCTGCTGGTGCATGCGGGCCTGCTTCCCGCGTGGACGCCGGCGATGGCGATGGCCTTCGCGCGCGAGGTCGAGGCAATGATCACCGGCGCCGATGCGGACGCGTTCTTCGCCCGACTCTACAGCGACGAGCCGTCGCGGTGGCGCGACGATCTCGAAGGCTACGACCGGCTGCGCGCGATCGTCAACGTGTGCACGCGGCTGCGCTTCTGCACCGCCGATGGCACGATGGAGTTTCGTGAAAAGCGCGGCCCGGCAGTGGCGCCCGAGGGATTCCGCGCGTGGTTCGAGCACGAAGCCAGGCGGTCGGCGGGAACGACCATCATCTGCGGCCATTGGTCGACGCTGGAACTGCGGCTCGCGCCGAATCTCCTGATGCTCGATTCGGGCTGCCTCTGGGGCGGCATGCTGACCGCGGTCAGGCTGGAGGATCGGCGCGTGTACCAGGTGCCGAGCCGTTCGCCGGTAACGCCAAAGCCGTTCGTATAGCCGCCTCGGCGGCGCGCGACAGTTCGCGCCGGTGCCGTGCGCGGGCAGGCAACAGCGGCGCCAGGCGCAACTCGACCAGGATCGTCAGTTCTCCGGTGACCCGCCAGAACGATTGCGCAAACGTGGTCTCGCCGGCGTACGCGACCGCATCGTTGACGTCCCCGTCGCGATCCAGATAGCGGATGGCGATCGGCTGCACGTGGCCTTCGGCATCCACGATCGGCTGCAGCAGCGAGCCGTGAAACGGCAGCATGTCGCGGCCATCGGTGGTCGTGCCTTCCGGGAAGATGGCGATCACGTCACCACCGGCCAGCACTTCCGTGGCGTGCCGATTGATCTTGTGCGTATCGTGCCGGCGCGAGCGGTCGATGAACAGCGTTCCCGCGTTGCGCGCGAATCGCCCGACCAGCGGCCAGCGCTTGAGTTCGGCCTTGGCGATGAAGCGCGCGGGCTGCACCGAGCTGAGGACAAAGATGTCGAGCCACGAGATGTGATTGGCGACGATCAGCAGATTGCCCGGCAACCCTTGCTCGGGCATGCCGTGGACGCGCGCTTCGATCCGCAGTATCCGCAGCAGGCGCCGGCTCCATGCCGCGGACAGCGCCTGACGCCGCCCTCGCCCTACCAGCGGAAACAGGATCGCCGTCATCGCAAGTCCCTCCAGCACGTGCGCGCTCGCCCGCGTCCAGCGGTAGACCCGCAGCGGGAACGGTGTCGGACGGGGCGGCGGCAGCGACGCGCTGCTGGCCTGCGTTGACCGCCTCACCAAGCGTAAGCACCAAATTGTCGATGATAGATCGCCGCCACGCGGTCGCGGTCGATCGCATGGTTCTGTCCGCCGCGCTGGCTGATCTTCAGCGCGCCGAGGATCGCCGCCACCCGCCCCGTCCTTTCCCAATCCCAGGCGTGGACGATTCCGTACAGGAGACCGGCGCGGTAGGCGTCGCCGCAACCGGTGGGGTCGACCAGCGCCTCGGGCGGAACCGCCGGAATTTCGATCACCTTGCCGTCGACATGGATGCGCGATCCGTCCGCGCCCAGCGTCTCCACCACGGCCTCGACGCGGCGGCCGATCTCGGTCAACGACATCCCGGTACGCTCGGCCAGCAACCGGCCCTCGTAGTCGTTGACGGCAAGATAGGTCGCGGCGTCGATCATCTCGACCAGGTCGTCGCCGGAGAAGAGCGGCATCCCCTGGCCGGGATCGAAGATGAACGGCACGCCGGCATTGGCGAATCCCGTCACGTGTCGGCGCATGCCCTCCTTGCCGTCGGGCGCGACGATGCCCAACGCGATGTTCTCGATCGCTTCGACCTGGTTCTCGTGCGAACGGCTCATCGCTCCGGGGTGAAAGGCGGTGATCTGATTGTCGTCGAGGTCGTTGATGATGAACGCCTGCGCCGTAAACGTGCCGGTCACCGTGCGCAACCCGTCGGCGCCGACGCCGAGCGTCGCCAGGCGCTCGCGGTAGGGCGCGCCGTCGTCGCCGATCGTGGCCATGACCACCGGCTCTCCCCCCAGAGCCTTCAGGTTGTAGGCGATATTGCCGGCGCAGCCGCCCCATTCGCGCCGCATGTCGCCGACGGTAAAGGATACCGACAGGACGTGCACCTGCTCGGGCAGGATGTGGCGGGCGAAGCGGTCGGGAAACACCATGATGGTGTCGTAGGCGAGGGAACCGCAAATCAGGGTACGGGTGCTCTGCATGATCTTGTCGAAGGGTGTGGGGAAACACGGCAGCGCCGGCGCGGGGACGCCGAACGCCATCGTGCGCAATCGCGAATTCAGTCCTTGCCGATCTCGCGGACGATGAACTGCTGCCGGCGCGATACGGCGAGCGATTCGGAGACGCCTTTCAGCAACACTTCCCAGTGCGCATCGCCCTCGTTGCTGACGTGCCGCTCGAAGCCGCGGATGAACTCGCGGGCCACGAGGCAGTTGCGGTGCACGCGGACAAAACGCGGGCCGAATTCGTCTTCGAGCTTGGTCAGCGACTCTTCGAGCAGGTATTCGCGCTCTGCCGTCCGTATCGTGATGTACTTGAGCTCGGCCTTGAGATAGATGACTTCTTCGAGCGGAACCAGTATCACGCGCGAACGCTCGGTGACCGACAGGAAACGGCGCGCACTGGACGGCATCTGGTCGAGCCTGGATGAGGATATCGGACGCAGCCGCGGCACCTTCTGCAGCGCCGCGAGCAGCCGCGCGACGCGAACCGGCTTCACCAGGTAGTCGATCGCGTTGACGTCGAAGGCCTCGAGCGCGTGCTCGTGATAGGCGGTGGTGAAAATGACGACCGGCGGTTGCGGCAACTTGAGCAGGTGGCGCGCGAGTTCAAGCCCGTCCATGCCCGGCATCCGGATGTCGGTGAGCACAAGGTCGGCGCCGACCACCTGCAGCATCTCGATCGCCTCGCGACCATCGGCGGCCTCGCCGACGGTAGCGATCGGAAGCGCCTCGGCGCAGTCATCGAGCACGTCGCGAAGGCGGCGCCGGGCCGGCGCCTCGTCGTCCACGATCAGCACCCGCAAAGGAGCGTCACTCACGGCGCGACTCCGCTGGTTTGTCGGGGCCGCGACGCACCAGGGCGGACTGCTCTGCGGTACGGTAGGGCATGCGGATGTGGACCTCGTAGACGTCTGCGTTCACTTTCGACTCCAGGTTCGCCTCGGCGTCGAAATGCAGCGCCAGGCGTTCGCGCACGTTGCCGATCGCCATCTTGTTGCCGGCATGGTGGCTGCCGCCATCCACCCGGTAGGGATTGCGCAGGATCGCATGCACGTCGCCCCCCTTGTAGAAAATGTTGATCGATACAACGCCTGGCCCCGACAGCGGCTCGATGCCATGGTAGACCGCATTCTCGAGCAGCGGCTGGAGAACGAGGGGCGGGACCAGCGCATCCGCCGGCATGCTGTTCAAGTGCCACTCCACCTGCAAGCGGTCTCCCAGGCGCAATTTCTCCAGCGCCAGATACTGACGGCACAACAGGACCTCGTCGCCCAGCGGCGCCAGTCCGCGATTGTCGCGCATCAGCACCCTGAAAAGATCGGCCATGTCTTCCAGCGCTTCCTCTGCCCGCGCAGGCTCGGCGCGGATCAAGGACAGTACCGCATTGATGCTGTTGAACAGGAAATGGGGCCGGATGCGCGCCTGCAGCGCCTGGAGCCGCGCCTCGGTGAACGCCGGCGAAAGCGCTTTCGACCGCAAACGAAAATAGCCCAGCAGCACGACGCACAGCAGCAGCGAGAACACCAGGCGGCGCAGGAGCGTCTCCGAGGACTGGGGCGTGAAGTGTTCCAGCACTGCGTGGACGACAAGTGCCGTCGTGACCGTGATGGCGGCGACCATCGCAGCGCCGGTAGCCCACGGCAGGCGGCTGAACCAGGGCTGCGCGACGTAGAGAATCGTCAGCGCCAGCAGCAACTGCGGCTCGACCATGCCCGCAAGTTCGATCCACTCCGACGCCAGATGCTCCCAGCGCGATTCACGCAACCATCCCGCGACCACCACCACCGCATTGACGCCCAGGAGGATGCGCAGAATCGTTCCCAGGTTGCGGAAGTCGGGCAGCGCGAGGTGAAGGGGGTCGGGGTTATGTCTTATAATCGGCCGCATGAAGGATAACGGGCGCCGGTGCCGCGCTTCCGCTCCACGAATCGTGCCCGGTGCATGACCGAGAGCGATGAAGTAGCTATTGTCGGCAACCCACGCCGTCGAGGCAAGGAACAATCGCTTGCCCGGTGCGGCTTCGCAGCATTCCAGCGCTTTTGCGTCCTCCGGCGATCGGCTTCGCGCGCCAGGCTGCCCATCCTTCGCCCCGTCAAGCGAGCTTTCCCATGACCGACTCCCCCGCTGCCCCCGATTCTTCGCCTGCCCGCGGCTGGTCGGGGCGTTTTGCGGAGCCGGTCGCCGAGCGCGTCAAGCGCTACACCGCCTCGGTCGATTTCGACCAGCGGCTGGCGGAAGTCGACATCGCGGGTTCGCTCGCGCATGCCCGCATGCTCGCTGCCGTCGGCGTGCTTTCGCACGGCGACCTCGCCGCGATCGAACGCGGGATGGCGACGATCAGTGACGAGATCGCGCGCGGCGAATTTACCTGGTCGCGCGACCTCGAAGACGTCCATTTCAACATCGAGAAGCGCCTCACTGCGCTGGTTGGCGACGCCGGCAAGCGGCTGCATACCGCACGCTCGCGCAACGACCAGGTGGCCACCGACCTGCGTCTCTGGCTGCGCGGCGCCATCGACGAGCTGGCCGGACAGATCACGACGCTGCGCCTGGCCCTGCTTGGTCTCGCCGAACAGCACGCCGACACCATCATGCCGGGTTTCACGCACCTGCAGGTCGCGCAGCCGGTCACCTTCGGCCATCACCTGCTCGCGTACGAAGCGATGCTCGCCCGCGACGCGGAACGCTTTGCCGACTGCCGCCGGCGCGTGAACCGCCTGCCGCTCGGCAGCGCCGCGCTGGCCGGCACCAGCTACCCGATCGATCGCGAGCGCGTCGCGCGCGAGCTCGGCTTCGAAGCCCTGTGCGGCAACTCGCTCGATGCGGTGTCCGATCGCGACTTTGCGATCGAATTCACCGCCGCCGCGGCATTGGTCATGCTGCACCTGTCCCGGTTCGCCGAGGAGCTGATCCTCTGGCTGAGCCCGCGCTTCGGATTCATCAGGCTCGCGGACCGCTTCTGCACCGGCAGCTCGATCATGCCGCAGAAAAGGAACCCCGACGTGCCCGAACTCGTTCGCGGCAAGACCGGCCGCGTCGTCGGCAGCCTGATCGGGCTCGTCATGCTGATGAAGGGCCAGCCGCTGGCCTACAACAAGGACAATCAGGAAGACAAGGAACCGCTGTTCGACACCGTCGACACGCTTTCCGACACGCTGGCCATCATGGCCGACCTCACGGCCACCGGCATCAGCGTGAATGCCGACCGCATGCGCGACGCTGCCCGCGACGGGTTCGCCACCGCCACCGATCTCGCCGACTATCTCGTGAAGAAGGGGCTGCCGTTCCGCGATGCGCACGAAGCGGTGGCGCTCGCGGTGCGCCACGCCGAAGGCCTGGGCCGCGACCTTGCCGACCTGCGCATCGACGACCTGCGCCGGTTCTCGCCACTGATCGGCGACGACGTATTCGCGGTGCTGACGCTCGAAGGGTCGGTGGCGAGCCGCAATCACGCCGGGGGTACCGCGCCGGCGCAGGTGCGCGCCGCGATCGCCGCTGCGCGGGCGGCACTCGGTCGCTGACGGCGGATGTTCCCTCCAGAGGACTTGCTCGGGCTGGCGATACTCCTTCTGAAGTCGCGCTGCGGCCGCGACGCACTACCGCCGCATTGCGGCGTCGAGCAGGAATCCGACAACGAAAGGATCGTGCGATGAGCGAACGGACGGTGGCCTTCCTGGGCCTGGGCGTGATGGGTTTCCCGATGGCCGGCCACCTTGCGGCGGCAGGACACCGCGTCACCGTTTTCAACCGGTCACCGGCAAAGGCCGCCGCCTGGGTGGCGCGCCACGGCGGGCAAAGCGCCGCCACGCCGGGGCTTGCCGCCGCCGACGCGGAAGTCGTCATGATGTGTGTCGGCAACGACGACGACGTCCGCGCCGTGGCCGCAGGACCGGAGGGCGCGCTGGCGACGATGAAGCACGGTGCAATCCTCGTCGATCACACGACGGCATCGGCGGGTGTCGCCCGCGAGATTCATGCCCTCGCGGCCGCGAAAGGCGTCGCCTTCCTCGACGCGCCGGTTTCCGGCGGGCAGGCAGGCGCGGAAAACGGCAAGCTCACGATCATGGCCGGCGGCGACGCGCCGGCGTTCGCCGCCGCGGAGCCGTTGCTCGCTCACTATGCGCGCGCCGTCACGCTGATGGGGGGGCCCGGCAGCGGGCAGCTCACCAAGATGGTCAACCAGATCTGCATCGCCGGGCTGGTGCAGGCGCTCGCCGAGGCGATCCACTTCGGGACCCGCGCGGGCCTCGACGTCGAACGCGTGCTCGACGTCATCGGCAAGGGCGCCGCGCAGTCGTGGCAAATGGACAATCGCGGCAAGACCATGATCGCCGACAAGTTCGACCATGGATTCGCCGTCGACTGGATGCGCAAGGACCTCGGCATCTGCATCGAGGAGGCACGCGCCAATGGCTCGCAGCTCCCGGTGACGGCGCTGGTCGACCAGTTCTACGCCCGCCTCCAGGCCATGGGGGGCGGGCGCTGGGATACGTCGAGCCTGGCGCGCGCCCTGCGCGATTGACCCTCGGGGGCGCGAACGCCTCCCGGCCGGACCGGACGACCGCACGCGCCGATGCGGGCGCGCTCAGTCCGCAATCGGTGCCGGCACCGAGTCGCCGTCGACGATCGTGATGTCGAAGCTCAGCTCCGCCGTCCTGGCGAGCATGATGGTGGCCGAGCAGTACTTTTCCTTCGACAGCTTGACCGCCCGTTCAACCTGCCTCGGGTCGAGCCCCTTGCCCGCCACCACGTAGCGGAAGTGGATGCGGGTGAACACCATGGGATCGGACTCGGCCCGCGTGCCCTCGGCCTCGACGGCGCAGTCCGCGATCGGCTGGCGGGCCTTCTTCAGGATCATCACGACGTCGAACGCAGTACAGCCGGCAGCGCCCAGGAGCACCAGCTCCATCGGCCGGGGACCGAGGTTGCGTCCCCCGTGGGTCGGCGCGCCGTCGATCAACAGCGCATGGCCGCTGCCGGTTTCGCCGACGAAACTCATTCCTTCGTTCCATTTCACCCGCGTTTTCATGGGTTGTCACCCTTTGGTCGCAAAAGCCTAAAAGTGTGCACGCCTGCACCGATCTGGGCAGAGCCGACAATAGCAAGCGCCCACTTACGTTGAATGACCCGCCTGTAAATGCTCATTGCCGACTGTGCGATGCACCAATCCAGCGGCTTGCATTGTGCAGCGCAATATGCCACGATTCTTCCTGTCTGCAGTCCTCCGGGGTACCTCCTACCCCATCTGCAGGCAATTCCTCCCTTCCTCCTCCTAGGGCGGAATCCTCGGGCGCGGTCCCAAAAGACCGCGCCCTTTTTTTCTTCGGTTTGCGGGCGCCGCGACCGCGCTGGCAGGATGCGGCTTGCCCGAATCGCCGGAACGGATTATGATGCCGGACTTTGCTGAATTGACACAACTCTGGACATTCCAATGAAAACCTATTCCGCCAAGCCCCACGAAATCCAGCGGGATTGGTTCGTGGTCGACGCCACGGACAAGGTGCTCGGGCGCCTCGCGAGCCAAATCGCGCTGCGCCTGCGCGGCAAGCACAAACCCATCTACACGCCGCACGTGGACACCGGTGACTTCATCGTCGTGACCAGTGTCGAAAAGCTTCGCGTCACCGGCAACAAGGCCGAAGACAAGCTCTACCACCGGCACAGCGGCTACCCGGGGGGCATTTCGACGACGAATTTCTCGAAGATGCAGCAGCGCTTTCCCGGCCGCGCCCTCGAGAAGGCGGTCAAGGGCATGCTGCCCAAGGGGCCGCTTGGCTACAAGATGCTGAAAAAACTGAAGTGCTATGCGGGAGCCACGCATCCGCACACGGCGCAACAACCGAAAACCCTGGATATCTGAAGCCTCCCATGATCGGCAACTACTATTACGGAACGGGCCGCCGCAAGAGCGCGGTCGCACGCGTGTTCCTCAAGAAGGGCACCGGAAACATCGTCGTCAACGACAAGCCCGTCGATGAGTTTTTCGGGCGCGAAACCGGTCGAATGGTCGTCCGCCAGCCGCTGAAGCTCACCAACCACGACGCGACCTTCGACATCATGGTCAACGTCGCCGGCGGCGGCGAATCGGGCCAGGCTGGCGCCGTCCGTCACGGCATCACGCGCGCGCTGATCGACTACGACGCGCAGTTGAAGCCGACGCTGTCCAAGGCGGGGCTCGTCACCCGCGACGCGCGCGAGGTCGAGCGCAAGAAGGTCGGCCTGCACAAGGCGCGCCGTCGCAAGCAGTTCTCCAAGCGCTGACGTCCCGCGCGCTCCGAGCCAAGGCCGCCCTCCGAGGCGGCCTTCGTGTTGGTGCCCGCCGCCGCCGGTCCATTCCATCGTCATGAAGGTTGGCGGACCGGTGCTAGAATCGACGTTCAATCGAGGATCATGCCCATGATCAAGATCGGCATTGTTGGCGGCACCGGCTACACGGGCGTCGAGTTGCTGCGTCTTCTGGCCGGCCACCCCCAGGCACACGTGCGCGCCATCACGTCGCGCAAGGACGCCGGCACGCGCGTGGCCGACATGTTCCCCAGCCTGCGCGGCCGCTACGACCTCTCGTTCACCGATCCCGAGAGCGCCGACCTCGCGTCCTGCAACGTCGTCTTCTTCGCCACGCCCCACGGCGTTGCGATGGCGCAGGCGCGCGAGCTGCTGGCCGCCGGTGTCCGCATCGTCGACCTCGCGGCCGACTTCCGCCTCAAGGATCCGGCCGTCTTCGAAAAGTGGTACGGCATTCCGCACACCTGCCCGGACCTCCTCGCCGAAGCAGCGTACGGATTGCCCGAACTCAACCGCGCAGCCATCGCCAAGGCGCGTATCGTCGCCAATCCTGGCTGTTACCCCACGACGATGCAGCTGGGCTTCGCGCCGCTGCTCGAAGCCGGGGTCGTCGATGCCAGCCGATTGATCGCCGATTGCAAGTCCGGCGTATCCGGTGGCGGTCGCAAGGCCGAGCTGGGGCTGCTCTTTGCCGAAGCGGCCGACAGCTTCAGGGCCTACAGCGTCAACGGCCATCGCCACCATCCTGAAACGGTCCTGCAGCTGGCGCGTTTCTCGGCCGCGCCGGTCGGCCTCGTCTTCACCCCGCATCTCGTGCCGATGATTCGCGGCATGCATTCGACGCTGTACGCCGAAATCACGCGCAAGGACGTCGACCTCCAGGCGCTGTTCGAGCAGCGCTACGCCGGCGAGGCCTTCGTCGACGTGCTTCCACCGGGCTCGATGCCCGACACGCGCAGCGTGCGCGCGTCGAACATGCTGCGCATCGCGATCCATCAGCCGCCGGGCAGCAACCTGGTCATGCTGCTGGTCGTGCAGGACAACCTGGTCAAGGGCGCCTCCGGGCAGGCCGTCCAGTGCATGAATCTGATGTTCGGACTGCCGGAAACCACCGGCCTGTCGGCGCTGCCCGTGCTGCCCTGATCTTGACTCCGCACGCCCTTTGGCGCCGCGCGCGCCAGCACTTTTCGATCGATGCACCGCGGATGTCGGTGCGCTCGCACCTGCCCTGGCCCTGGCGAGCGACGCTGGGTTTCGGGTTGCTCCTGATCATCGGCGGAATGTGGTGGTGGGGCTTCGACTTCGGGCAGATTTTCGGCGGCTTCAACCGCAAGGAGGTCGAGGCCAAGCTGTCGATGGTGGAAGCGGAAGTGGCGCAGCTGCGCGGCGAGGCGGCGGAACTGCGAACCCGCGCATCGCAGCAGGACAGCGAACTGGCGATGACTCGCGGAGCGCAGGCGACGCTGACCAAACAGGCAGCGGAGCTGCAGAACGAGAACTCGCAGTTGAAGGAAGAACTCGTATTTTTGCAGCAGTTAGTGTCGGATACGCACAAACAGGCGGGGCTGACGATCCAGCGTGTCGCCATCGAGCGGGAACGCGACAATGCCTACCACTACAGCCTGCTGGTCGTCCGCGGCGGCAAGCCCAGCGACGATTTCGACGGCCACATGACGCTGCAGGTGACCCTGCAACCCGACGGCGCCGGCCCGCGCTCCGCCATCCTGAGCCTGCCCGACGAGCAGCCGCGCACCGCGCCTGCGCTCAAGCTCAAGTTCAAGTATTATCAGCGGCTTGAAGGCACGTTCGAGGTCCCGGCGGGAGCCTCGGTGCGAGCTGTCGTTGCGCGCGCGTTCGAAGCGGGACAAGCGACGCCGCGGGCGACCCGCAGTGTGCAGATGTGAGGAGAATCCCGATGTGGGGCACGAAGAAGAACTCGCCGCAGAAGCGGATCGACAGCCTGATCGGCGCGGGAACAGTCGTCAATGGCGACATCTCGTTTGCCGGCGGGCTGCGTATCGACGGCCAGGTGCGCGGCAACGTCACGGCGGCCAATGGCGACCCGTGCACGCTGGTGATCAGCGAGCAGGCGCGCGTCGATGGCGAGATCCGTGTGTCGCACGTCGTCGTCAACGGAACGGTCAACGGCCCGGTCACGGCCGACGACTACCTTGAAATGCAGTCGAAAGCCCGCATTTCGGGAGACGTGGCGTACAAGCAGATCGAGATGCACGTGGGCGCGGTCGTCCAGGGTCGGCTCAGCCACGCCGAACCGGGCAGCGCCTCCGTGGTCGAACTGAAACGGGCATCCGCCGATTGAAGGATGCCCAGGGGGGCCGTCCGGCCCCAGCCGCAAACCTGACCGACCCCATCGGCGGCAGGGTTGCGGCGAACCGGCGGAAGCTTCGATAATTCCGCCCATTGTCCCTGAAGGAGTGCCTGATGAATGCGATGACCGAGATGCCCGCACCGTTGCTGTTCACCGATAACGCCGCCGCCAAGGTCAAGGAATTGATCGAGGAGGAAGGCAATGTCGACCTCAAGCTGCGCGTCTTCGTGACGGGGGGCGGCTGCTCCGGTTTTCAATACGGCTTCACGTTCGACGAGGTCACCAACGAAGACGACACGGCGATGACCAAGAACGGCGTCACGCTGCTGATCGACCCGATGAGCTATCAATACCTCGTCGGCGCCGAAATCGATTACCAGGAAGGGCTTGAAGGCGCGCAGTTCGTCATCAAGAACCCCAACGCGACCACCACCTGCGGCTGCGGGTCGTCGTTCTCCGCGTAACGGTTCTTCGCATCGAGCACCGGAACGGGACCCTTCGCGGTCCCGTTTTTCATCGACGCGGGCTTCGAGCGCACCCGGCGGAGCGCTGCGATCGGTCAGCGCGGATAGATGGCGCCCAGCACCCGCGAGCCGCGCGCGCCGGTGACCGCGGGCAGGTTCCCCGGACGCCCTGCCAGCGCCTCGCGCGCGAGCCAGGCAAACGCCAAAGCCTCGACGTGTCGCGGGTCGATGCCGGCGGCATCGGTTGTCGCCACCGTAGCGCCGGAACACTCGGCGGCAAGCGCCGCCATCAACGCAATATTGCTCGCGCCCCCGCCGCAAACGAGAACATCGCGCGCCCCGGCGCAGTGGGTCCGAATCGCGTCACCGATCGTGCGTGCCGTGCAGGCGACGAGCGTCGCCTGCACGTCGGCGGGCGCCAGGTGCCGGCCCGCGAGTCGGGCGTCCAGCCAGTCGGCATTGAAGAGATCGCGCCCCGTGCTTCGGGGCGGCGGCAGCGAGAGGAACGGCTCGGCCAGCAACGCCTCGAGCAAGCGGGCGTCGGCGCGACCCGTCAGCGACCAGGCGCCGTCGGCGTCGAAGCGTCCGCCCTGGTGCCGCGCATGCCACAGATCGAGCAGCACGTTGCCCGGACCGGTATCGAAACCGCGCACGGCGCCCGCCGGGGGGAGGTCCGTCAGGTTGGCGATACCCCCGATATTGACGATCACCCGGTGCCTGTCGCCGGCAAACACCGCGGCGTGGAACGCGGGAACCAGCGGCGCCCCCTGCCCTCCGGCAGCCACATCCCGGCTGCGGAAATCGGCGACGACACAGGCGCCGCAGCGCTCGACGACGCGAGCGGGATTGTTGATCTGCAGCGTCCACCCCGCGTCGGGGCGGTGGCGGAGGGTCTGGCCGTGAACGCCGGCTGCGGCCAGCTGGTCGGGCGTGACGCCGGCGGCAGCGCAGGCGGCGATGATCGCGTCGGCGTACGCGTCGGCGAGCGCGTTGGCGGCGATTGCGGCGCGCGCGAACTCGTCGTTGCCGCTGCGCTGCAGCGCCAGCAGGCCATCGCGCAATGGGGCCGGCAAAGGCGACGACGCGAAACCGAGAAGGCGACAGCGCGCCGCGCTGCCGCCGAAGTCGGCGACAACGGCATCGACGCCGTCAAGGCTGGTTCCCGACATCACGCCTGCGTAGAGCTCGGACGTCATCGGGCGGGGAGATTGCGCTGTGTCAGAGGCTGAGAGTTTTTCGGGCGTGTCCGAGCGGCGCGCCAGAAGGCGTCCGATCGAGGCGCAAAGCGCAGCCATAGCTCGGGCTATGGCGAGCATTTGCAACGAAGAGCGGGCGTCTTCTGGCGTGATGAGCGGGCATGATCGAAAGACTCTCAGCCTCTCAGTCGGAAGCGGCAGTCCGGACCCCGGCGAGCGTCTGCGCCAGCGCCAGATGCGCGGCCGCCGCGACGATGCCCGCGGCAAAGGTCTCGCGCTGCGCCGCAGGCAGCGGCTCACCGCCGGGGAGGACTACGGTCTGCGGATTGCGCTGCTCGTTGGCCACCCGAAATTCGTAATGCAGATGCGGACCGGTTGCCCAGCCCGTTTGCCCGACGTAGCCGATGACCTCGCCCTGCGCCACGCGCGCGCCGGATTTCACGCCGGCGGCGAATCGCGACAAGTGCGCGTACACGGTGGAAAAGGCACCCTGATGCTGCACCTGGATGACGTTGCCGTAGCCGCCCTGCTTGCCTGAAAACACCACCTTGCCGTTGCCGACAGCGCGAATCGGCGTGCCGGTGGGCGCCGCGTAATCGACGCCACGATGCGCCCGCGTCACCTGCAGGATGGGATGCTGGCGCGCGCCGGAAAACCCAGAGGTGACGCGCGAAAATTCCATCGGCGAGCGCAGAAACGCCTTTCTCAATGGAGCGCCGTCTCCGGTGTAGAAACCTTCGCTGCCATCCGGGCTGCGCCACAGGAAGGCACGATGCGCCTTTCCCGCGTTGACGAATTCGGCCGCAACGATGCGCCCGGTGGACAGCATCTCGCCGTCGAGATGGCGCGTCTCGTAGATGACCGTGAAGCGATCGCCCCGCTTGATGTCCTTGTAGAAATCGATGTCGCCGGCAAAGACATCGGCAAGCTGCAGCGTCACGGCATCCGGCAATCCGGCCGCATCCGCGGCGCCGAACAGCGAGGAGCGGATCTCGCCCGACGCCGTCCCCCAGCGCACGTCCACCGGGGCCGCCACCGTTTGCGCGACGAGTCGGTCGCCGTCGCGCGCGATGCCCAGCAGATCACCGGCGGCGGTGGCGAAGCGCAACTGCAGCAAGCGGCCTTCGCCGTTCGTCTCCACGCGCAACGGCTTTCCGGGGCGCAGCTGGTAGAGGGGACGCGCCGCGGGATCGGTACGCAGAAAATTCATTGCCGCCGCATCGTCGATGCCGAGCCGGGAAAGCACGCTGCCGATCGTGTCGCCGCGCTGGATGCGCTCTTCGCGCCAGTAGCGCGCAGGATCCGCCTCCGCCATCGCGGCGAGTACCGGCATCGGCAACGCCCGCGCCACGTCGCGCGTCGGCACCGTCTCCAGCGTCGTGTTCGGCGCCAGCCCGAAGGCCGCGACGCCGCAAAGGCAAAGCGCCGCGACGCCGGCCCATTGCGGCGCCGACAGCCCCTTTGCGCGATGCCCCGCGGAGTGCGCGAAGCGTTGCGTTAGAATTGCACGCGTGATCACGGTCGCCGTGGTCCCTGTCCGGACGAGCAAAGTCCGCATTCTAGCAAAGCCGGCCGCGGCGTCCCGTGGCCCCAGTTTCCGGAGAACCCCCATGAGCCTCACGATCTATGGCATGCCGGCGTCGCGCAGTTTTCGCGTCCTATGGGCGGCAGAGGAAACCGGGCTGCCCTACCAGAACCTGCCGTGGAGCTACCTCGGTCCCGAGATCAAGCAGCCAGCGTACCTCGCGATCAACCCCAACGGCACCATCCCGGCGCTGACTGACGATGGCTTCGCGCTCTTCGAGTCGCTGGCGATGAACCTCTATCTCGCGCGCAAGGCGGGCAAGCTCCTGCCGACCGACCTCAAAGGCGAGGCGCTGGTGCTGCAGTGGACGCTGTGGGCCGCGACCGAGGCCGAGCCGCTGATCGGCGCCTGGTCCTATCACACGATGTTCCTGCCGCCCGAGCAGCGCAAGCCCGAGGTCGCAGCCGACGCCGCGGCGAAGCTGCCCAAGCGTCTCGCCGTGCTCGAGGGGGCGCTCGCCGGGCGCGACTATCTGCTCGGCGGGGAGTTCACGATCGCCGACCTCAACGTGGCTGCCGTGCTGTTCCGCGCGCCGCTGTTCGGACTCGACGCCTATCCCGCGGGTCAAGGCCTGGCATGCGCGCTGCCTTGCGCGCCCGGCGGCGAAGGCGGCCATCGCGCTGCGGGAAGCGAAGCGCCCGCCTGATCACCATGACCTTCGACATCGAACACCAGCTCGCGGTCTTCCGCCGCGGAGCCGACGAGCTCCTGGTCGAGAGCGAGCTCGCCGAGAAACTCAAGCGCGGGCAGCCGCTGCGCATCAAGGAGGGCTTCGACCCGACGCGTCCCGACCTGCACCTCGGCCACACGGTGCAGTTCAACAAGCTGCGGCAGCTGCAGGAGCTCGGTCACCACATCATCTTCCTCATCGGCGATTTCACCGGCCTGATCGGCGACCCCACCGGGCGCAACGTCACCCGACCGGCGCTCTCCCCCGAGGAAATCGCGGTCAACGCCAGGACCTACACCGACCAGGTGTTCCTGATCCTCGACCGCGAGAAGACCGAGGTCGCGTTCAACTCGAAGTGGCTGTCGGCGTTGGGCGCGGACGGGATGATCCGGCTGGCCGCCAAGTACACGGTCGCGCGGATGCTGGAGCGCGACGACTTCGCCAAGCGGTATGAGGGCGGGCAGCCGATCGCGATCCACGAGTTCCTCTACCCGCTGGCGCAGGGCTACGACTCGGTCGCGCTCCGTGCCGACGTCGAGCTCGGCGGCACCGACCAGAAGTTCAACCTTCTCGTCGGCCGCGAGCTGCAGCGCCACTACGGCCAGGAGCCGCAGTGCATCCTGACGCTGCCGCTGCTGGAAGGTCTCGACGGCGTCAACAAGATGTCGAAATCGATGGACAACTACGTCGGCATCGCCGAGCCGCCCAACGAGATGTTCGGCAAGCTGATGTCGGTCTCCGACACGCTGATGTGGCGCTACTACGAGCTGCTGTCGTTCCGGCCGATGACCGAGGTCGCGGCACTGAAGCGCGAGTGCGCCGACGGCCGCAATCCGCGCGACGCGAAGGTGGCGCTGGCGCAGGAGATCATCGCCCGCTTCCACTCGCGTGCCGCGGCGGAACACGCGCTCGCCGAGTTCGAGGCGCGCTTTCGCGACGGCGCGATGCCCGAAGACATGCCGGAGCTGACGCTGCAGACGGCCGGTGCAGGAATCGCCGTGCCGCAGCTCGCCAAGCGGGCAGGCATCGTCGATTCGACGTCCGAAGCGTTGCGCCTGATCGCGCAGCGGGGACTGAAGATCGACGGTGACGTGGTTGCCGACAAGACACGGGTGATTGCCGCTGGCACGACGATCGTCGTGCAAGCCGGGAAGCGGCGGTTCGCCCGGGTGACGGTCGGCTGAATGGCAGGAATCACGACAACCAGAAGGAAACGATGATGAACACCTCTCTTATGCGCCGCAGCGTCTTTGCAGCCTGTACCGCACTCGTGCTTGTCGGTGGGTTGCCGCCCACCGCAGAAGCGCAAACCAGGATACCGCTGCGTATCTCCACGCCGGCCGTGCCCGACGATTGGCACGCCAAGATGTGGACCGTGTTCAAGGAGTCGCTCGACAAGAGCGCGCCGGGCGAGTTCGACGTCCAGATCAATCTGAACGCGACGCTGTTCAAGCAGGGCGCCGAGCCGGCGGCCATGGCGCGCGGCAATCTTGAACTGGCGACGATCTCGGCGTTCGACGTCGCCAAGCTCGCCCCCGAGTTCTCGATCTTCACCGCCGGCTACATCGTTCGCGATCCGGATCATCAGCAGAAAGTGTTCAACGGGCCGATCGGCACGGAGATGTTCAAGCTGGCGGCCGACAAGATGGACGTGACGGTGCTGTCGACCATCTACCTCGGCACGCGGCAGATCAACCTGCGCGAAGTGCGCAACGTCAGGACCCCGGCCGACCTCAAGGGCGTGAAGCTGCGCATGCCCGGCTCGAAGGAATGGCTGTTCCTCGGCGAGGCCCTCGGCGCGACGGCAACCCCGCTTGCGTTTGGCGAGGTCTACCTGGGCCTGAAGACCGGCACCATCGACGGACAGGACAATCCGCTGCCCACGGTGCGCGCCGCCAAGTTCTATGAAGTCACCAAGCAGCTGGTGATGACCAGCCACCTCGTCGACGGCATCTTCCTGTCGATCGCCAACAAGACCTGGAACGCGCTGACGCCGGCGCAGAAGCAGAAAGTCCAGGCGGCGGCAAACGCGGCGGCGCAGTACAACAACGAGAACCGCCTGAAGGAGGAGAGCCAGATCGTCGACTTCTTCAAGCAGCAGGGCCTGCAGGTCACGACACCCGACGTCGACGCGTTCCGCAAGTCGGTGCAGGCCGCCTACATGGACTCCGAATACGCCAAGGTCTGGCCCAAGGGAATGGTTGAACGCATCAACGCGACGCGATAGATGCGAACCTGGCTGAAACGGGGCGCCGACGCCGTCGGCGTGGGGCTTTTCACCGCCCTGTTCCTGAATTTCATCCTGCAGATCACCGCCCGGTTCGCCTTCAACCGGCCCTTGCCGTGGACCGACGAACTGGCGGTGATCCTGTATATCTGGGTCATCCTGTGGGCGGCGGCATTCATGGTGCCGGCGAAGGAACACGTGATGTTCGACCTGGTCTACGGGCTCGTGGGCAAGCGCACACAGCGCGGGATGCTTGTTTTGGGCAGCGCGATGATCGGCGCGCTGGCGGCCTACGCGCTGCCGGGGAGCTGGGACTACGTGCGCTTCATGGCGCGTGAAGGCACGCCGGTGTTCGGGCTCCCCTTCATGTGGGTGTTCATCCCCTTTGTCCTGCTGCTGATCGCGCTCGTCGTGCGCAGCATCCTGCAGATCATCGCCGTGGTGCGGCGCCGGTCCGGAGAAGTCGTTTGACCTTTGCGTTGTGGACCATGCTGGCGGTGCTCGCCGGCGGCATGCTGCTGCGCGCATCCATCGCCTTCTCGATGCTGGCCGCCGGCATCGCCTACCTTGCGGTCAAGGGGCAGGACATGGGCCTTGCCGCCGAGCAGGTCCTGAACGGCCTCTACAACAGCTACGTGCTGCTGGCGGTGCCGCTGTTCGTCCTGGCGGCCAACCTGATGAACGCGGGCACCATCAGCGAGCGCATTTTCGACTTCTGCCGCATCCTGGTGGGCCGCCTGCCCGGCGGGCTGGCGCAGGTGGACATCCTGGTCAGCGTCGTCTTCTCCGGAATGAGCGGCAGCGCGATCGCCGACGCGGCGGGTCCGGGGCTTGTGACCATCAGGCAGATGCTGAAGAAGCCCGAATACCCGCCGGGTTTCGCCGGCGCGATCGTCGTCGCCAGCGCCACCATCGGGCCGATCATCCCGCCGTCGATCCCGATGGTCATCTACGCGCTGGTGTCCGGTTCCTCGGTCGGCGCGCTGTTCCTCGGCGGCGTGGTGCCGGGGCTCTTGATGGCCGTGGTGCTGATGATCGCGGTGCATCTCATCGCCACCCGGCGCAACATGCCCCGCGATGATCGCGTGCCGCTGCGCGACTATCCGCAGATCATGTGGCGCGGCGCGCTGCCGCTGTCGCTGCCGATCGTGCTGCTCACCGGCATCTACACCGGGGCCTTCACCCCGACCGAAGCGGCCGCGGTCGCGGCGCTGCACGCGCTGCTTCTCGCAGGCGTCGTGTACCGCGCGCTCAGCTGGCGCACGCTGTACTCGGTGTTCCTGGATTCGACGCGATCCTCCGCGGTGATCACGCTGATCATCGCCGGCGCCTTCATGCTGAACTACGCGTTCACCTCCGAGGGCGTCCCGCAGGCGCTGGCGTTATGGGTCGATTCCATGGACCTGACGCAGCTGCAATTCCTGCTGCTGGTCAACGCCGTGTTCCTGGTGCTCGGCTGCTTTCTCGACGTCTCGGTGATGCTGCTGGTGTTCGTGCCGATGCTGCTGCCGGCGGCGAAGCTGCTGGGCATCGACCTCGTCCATTTCGGCGTCGTCGTCGTCGTCAACATGATGATCGGGCTGATCACCCCGCCGTTCGGAATGCTGCTTTTCGTCACCAACGCGCTCACCGGCATTCCGATCCGCGACATGATCCGCGAGGGCTGGGGGTTCCTCGTCGCCCTGATGCTGCTGCTGCTGGCGATGGTGCTGTTTCCGCAGATCGTGCTGTGGCTGCCGCAGTCGATGGGCTACGGCCTGAAGTGATGCGGCCGGGCTGATCCCTACCCTGGCGCGGCCACAGGGCGGCGCGCGGCGAACCCGAGCAGTTCGTCGTGCAGCGGGCGCCGTTCCTCGATGCGGCCTGCGATCTGCACGCACACCGTGCGGCAAATGTCGGCAAACACTGGATCGGACACCTGGTAGAACACGGCATTGCGCTCCTTGCGGCGCTTGACGACGCCCGCCTGATGCATCATCGACAGGTGACGCGACACATTCGTCTGGCTGGCACCGGTTTCGTCGACAATCGCGGAAACCTGCCGTTCGGTCTCGCAGATGGTGTGCAGGATCTTCAACCGTGTCGGCTCGGCCAACAGGCTGAAATATTTGGCGACGGCCGCAAAGACCGGTTCGAGATCGGCCTTTTCCGGGGCGTTCGAAACGGGAAGCGCGGACTGTGTCGTCATGATGACCCAATATCATTATGTGAGTATGTGACTATATGCTCATATAATTTATAAGGTCAAGGGGTCGCGGCCGCATTCGGCCGCAGCATCGAGACAGACGACCGATGCTGCCGGGAAGTGATCCGCGATGGATTTGCGCCGATCCCGGGACCTCTCAGTGGACCGTGACCGTGGACAGAAACCGCAGCAGCGCCCCGGACTTCAGCCGATAGACGCCGTCGCCCACGAACTCGGCGCCGTCGATTTCGTCGCGCGTCAAGGCAATCTCGTCGTCGCCGTGCGTGGCCTCCAGCACCACGTCGTCGGCGACGGTGTCGTCATCCGGCACGCGCAGGTAATCGGCACGAAACACCACGCCGTCGACCAGGACGAAATCGGCGTCGCGCATTGCATCGCTGAAACGGTTGATCATCTTCGCATCGACTCATCGGGGAAAACGTCCCCATCCTGCCACTGACATGGGGCCGCCGGCCGGCGAATCAAGCGCAGCGCGGGGTCAGGGCGCGACGAGCGCGCGTACGAAATTCGGCATTGCCAGCGCCGCGCGGTGCATGTCGCCGTTGTAGCAGCGAAGATCGCCAAGACCCCGCTCGGCGATGCGGCGGTCGATCTCCAGCGCTGTCAGCGCGCACGGATCGAGGGTCGCCGACGCGCAAGCCATCATCCACAAACCGCCATACAGTGGCACCGACGTGAGATACGGCGTCACCCGCGGGAACGCCTCGCGCAAGCGGGAGAGCACGTCGCGGATGCGCCCGCCATGGGCGACCGGACTGCCCACATGCAGCGTGAGCGCGCCGGACGGGCGCAGGCGGACCGCGCAGCTGCGATAAAACGCCGCTGTGTAGAGCGGCAGCGACGCGCCGCCCGGGTCGGTCAGGTCGAGCACGATGAGATCGTACCGCGCGCCGGTCTGCCGCAGGAACGCAAAGCCGTCGCCGATCTTCAGTGTCACGCGCGGATGGTCGAGCGCGCCTCGATGCACCGACTGCAGATGCTCGCGGGCGATGTCGACCACGGCAGAATCGATTTCGCAGATTGTCACCGAAGCTATCGACGGATGCTTCAGGAGTTCCTCGGCCGATCCGCCGTCTCCCCCGCCGATGATCAGCGCGTCTCGCGGCCCGGGATGCGACAGGGCCGCCATGTGCACGAGGTTCTCGTGGTAGAAGAACTCGTCTTTCTCCGAAGTCATGAAGTGCCCGTCGAGGCGGAACAGCTTGCCGAACGATGCGGTGTCGTGAACCTCGATGGCCTGGAACGGGGAACGGATACGTTCGAGCGAACGCGATGGCCGGATGAAAACCCCCCAGTCAGGCGCAAGGTCGTCGGTCAAGGCGGCGGCGGGAAAGTCTGGCGCAGTGTCGGCGGTCCCGGGCATCGTCAACTCAGCGATCAAAGCTCGCGGCAAGACGCTCGCGGCTGAAGCCGTTCCTCCTGCATCACACCCGCCCCCGTCAGCAAACGCCGGCCCGGAATTATTGCACGGCCCTGGTGAATGACGCGATAATTACCGGCCGCAACCGATTTTTTGACGTGGGTCATCGCGCAGAATCGTGGAGCGCGTACATTCTACGAAGCACTTGGCGGGGAGCTTCTGGTCGAGCAGCCGTTCCGGTGGGACGGCACGGGTCTCATCGAGGCCGGCTACGGCGGGCGCGATCCCGAAGCACTGATACGGGCCTGCGGCCCCGCGCCCGATCGGCAACATCGACCGTCCGCACCCAACACGCGTTCCTGACAACCCCCTCGCAACCCTCGGAGAAGAGCATGACGATCAAAGTAGGCATCAACGGTTTTGGCCGCATCGGCCGCCTGGTACTGCGCGCTGCGATTCGCGATTTCCCGGACATCGAGGTCGTCGGCATCAACGACCTGTTGGAGCCCGACTACCTCGCCTACATGCTGAGCTTCGACTCGGTGCACGGCCGCTTCAAGGGCACCGTCGCCGTCGAAGGCAACACGCTGATCGTCAACGGCAAGAAGATCCGTGTCTCCGCCGTCAAGGATCCAGCCGAGCTCAAGTGGAACGAAGTCGGCGCCGACATCATCGTCGAAGCCACGGGCCTGTTCCTGACCAAGGAATCCGGCGAGAAGCACCTGGCCGCAGGTGCCAAGAAAGTCATCTTCAGCGCACCGTCGAAGGACGACACGCCGATGTTCGTCTACGGCGTCAACGACAAGACCTACGCCGGCCAGGCGATCATCTCCAACGCGTCCTGCACGACCAACTGCCTCGCCCCGGTCGCCAAGGTGCTGAACGACACCTGGGGCATCAAGCGCGGCCTGATGACCACCGTGCACGCCGCCACCGCGACGCAGAAGACCGTCGACGGCCCGTCCAACAAGGACTGGCGTGGCGGGCGCGGCATCCTCGAGAACATCATCCCCTCGTCGACCGGCGCCGCGAAGGCCGTGGGCAAGGTCATCCCCGAACTCAACAAGAAATTGACCGGCATGGCGTTCCGCGTGCCGACCTCGGACGTCTCGGTCGTCGACCTCACCGTCGAACTGTCGAAGGAAGCGACGTACAAGGAGATCTGCGCCGCGATGAAGGCCGCGTCCGAAGGCGCCATGAAGGGTGTGCTGGGTTACACCGAGCAGAAAGTGGTTGCCACCGACTTCCGCGGCGAAAGCTGCACGTCGGTGTTCGACGCCGATGCCGGTATCGCGCTCGACAACACCTTCGTCAAGATCGTCGCCTGGTACGACAACGAGTGGGGCTACTCGTGCAAGGTACTGGAGATGATCCGCGTCATCGCCAGGTAACCGCTGATCGAAGGGGGTGCCCGCCGGCACCCCTTTTTTTCGTCCGTCCAAGCACTCAACCGGGAACAACCATGAGCTTCAAACGACTCTCCGAACTCGACGTCGCCGGCAAGCGTGTGTTCATCCGCGCCGACCTCAATGTTCCGCAGGATGACAACGGCGCGATCACCGACGACACCCGGATCCGGGCCTCCGTGCCCGGCATCAAGGATGCCCTCGCCCGCGGCGCTGCGGTGATGGTCACCTCGCACCTGGGGCGCCCCAAGGAAGGCGAGTGGACCGCCGCCGATTCGATGGCGCCGGTGGCCAAGCGCCTGTCCGAACTCCTCGGCCGGCCCGTGCCACTGGTCAAGGACTGGGTGGACGGCGGCGACTGGCTCGCCGCGCTCAAGCCGGGCAGCGTCGTCCTGCTCGAGAACTGCCGTTTCAACAAGGGCGAGAAGAAGGACGACGACGCGCTGGCGCAGAAGATGGCGAAGCTCTGCGACGTCTACGTCAACGACGCGTTCGGCACCGCGCACCGGGCCGAGGGCACGACCCACGGCATCGCCAAATATGCGCCGGTCGCCTGCGCCGGCCCGCTGATGGCCGCCGAGCTCGACGCGCTGACCAAGGCGCTCGCCAATCCCAAGCGCCCCCTGGTCGCCATCGTCGCCGGGTCGAAGGTGTCGACCAAGCTCACGGTATTGAAAGAGCTCGCGAAGAAGGTCGACGTGCTGGTGGTCGGGGGCGGCATCGCCAACACCTTCATCCTGGCCGAGAACGGCAAGATCGGCAAATCGCTGGCCGAGGCGGACCTCGTCGGCGAGGCCAAGGCGATCCTCGACGCCTTCCCCGGCCGCGTGGCGGTTCCGATCGACGCCGTCTGCGCCAAGGAGTTCTCGGCGACGGCAACGCCCGCATTGAAGGCGGTCGAGAACGTCGAAGCCGACGACATGATCCTCGACGTCGGGCCGCAGTCGATGGCCGCGTTGAAGATGATCGTCGCCAAGGCCGGCACCATCGTCTGGAATGGTCCTGTCGGCGTGTTCGAATTCGATGCTTTCGCCGGCGGCACCAAGGCGCTGGCCGACGCCATCGTCGCGTCGCCGGCATTCACGATTGCCGGCGGCGGCGACACGGTCGCCGCGATCAACAAATACGACATCGCCGACAAGATCGGGTACATCTCCACCGCGGGCGGCGCGTTCCTCGAGTTCCTCGAGGGCAAGACGCTGCCGGCCGTGGCCATGCTCGAATCGCGCGGCCAGGGCTGACCGCGCGCAGCATCGCGACAGCCTCGCAACGGCACACGGCCGCGGGAGCGATTCTCGCGGCCGTGTGCCGTTTGGCGTAACATTGCGCCCTTCGCGCCTTTCGGGCGCACCAAGGAGCAGCCGCTTGCCTCGCGCCACCAAGATCGTTGCCACCCTCGGCCCCGCCTCCAGCTCTCCGGAAATGGTCTCGCGCCTGATCGCGGCGGGCGTGGACGTCGTCCGCCTCAATTTCTCGCATGGCCAGGCCGCCGACCATGTCGAGCGCGCGCGCCTGGTCCGCGATTGCGCCCGCGCGCAGGGGCGCGAGGTCGCCATCATGTGCGACCTGCAGGGGCCGAAGATCCGCGTCGGCAAGTTCGCCGAGGGCAAGGTCGTCCTCGAGTCCGGACAAACGTTCATCCTCGACGCAGCCTGCGCGCTGGGCGATGCCACGCGCGCAGGCCTCGACTACAAGGAACTCGTCGACGATGTCGAGCCCGGCGTGGTGCTGCTGCTCGACGACGGGCTCATCAAGCTCGAGGTCGAGTCGGTGGCCGGAACCGCGATCAACACGCGCGTGATCGTGGGCGGCGTGCTGTCGAACAACAAGGGCATCAATCGTCAGGGGGGCGGCCTGTCGGCGCCCGCGTTGACCGCCAAGGACATGGAAGACGTCAAGACGGCAACGGCCATGGACGCCGACTATCTGGCGGTGTCGTTTCCGAAGAACAAGGAAGACATGTACATGGCGCGCCAGCTGTTGCGCGCCAGCGGCGGCCACGCTTTGCTGATCGCGAAAATCGAGCGCGCCGAAGCCATCGCCGCGCTCGAGGAAATCATCGACGCGTCGGATGGCATCATGGTCGCCCGGGGCGATCTCGCCGTCGAAGTCGGCAATGCGGCGGTTCCCGGCCTGCAGAAGCGGATGATCCATCTCGCGCGCGAGCACAACAAGCTGACGATCACCGCGACGCAGATGATGGAGTCGATGATCCACGCGCCGGTGCCCACGCGCGCCGAGGTGTCCGATGTCGCCAACGCAGTGCTCGACGGCACCGATGCCGTGATGCTGTCGGCCGAAACGGCCACCGGCAAGTATCCCGTGGAGACCGTCGAAACGATGGCGCACATCTGCCGCGAGGCCGAGCGGTCGAACCCCGTCCATCTCGAGCGCGATCTGGTCGGTTGCCGGTTTGCGCGCATCGACCAGTCGATCGCGATGGGCACGATGTACACGGCGCACCATCTGGAGGTGAAAGCCATCACGTCCTTGACCCAGTCCGGGTCGACCGCGCTCTGGATGTCGCGCTACAACTGCGGGTGTCCCATCTACGCGCTCACGCCGGAGATCGCCGCGCAGCGCAAGATGGCGCTCTATCGCAACGTGCAGCCGCTGTACTTCGAGGGCGGCACCGATCGCGAAACCGTGCTGCAGGCCGCCGAGGATTTCATGCTCGACAAGGGGCTGGTGAAGGCCGGCGACCTCATTGTCCTCACCAGCGGCGAACCCATGGGCAAGTCGGGTGGCACCAATACGATGAGGATCGTCCGCGTGGGCGACGCGCGCGGATAGCGCGACCGCGCTGCGGACCGTCCCCGGGCGAGTCCGCTCCGCGCGGCCCTTCGGCCCGTTACAGCTGCGAGTCCGGGAATTCCGACAGGCCGCCGTGCCGCGCCGACCACTCCGCCGGGCTGTCCAGAAAGCGCTCGACTTCACCGAGCGTCCTCGAATCGAAGTGTCCGCTGGTCTTCGCCACGGCGAGCACGTCGCGCCACGTGGCGAGCGCGTGCATCGTGACCCGCAGATCGGCGATGATCCGGCGGCTCTGCTCGAAGATGTCGTAATAGAAAAGCACGAATATGTGATCGACTTCGGCGCCGGCGCGCCGCAGTGCCTGGCAGAAATCCAGCTTGCTGCGCCCGTCCGTGGTCAGGTCTTCGACCAGCAGAGTGCGCATCCCTTCGGTAAGCACGCCCTCGACCTGCGCCTTCCCGCCGAAGCCCTTTGCCTTCTTGCGCACGAACTGCATCGGCAATCCGAGCACGTCGGCGATCCACGCAGCGAAGGGTATGCCTGCCGCCTCGCCGCCGACGACCGAATCGATGTTGTCCAGGCCGATCCGGCGCTCGATTTCTCCCGCCGCGAATCGGGTCAGCACCTGCCGCGGTATCGGGTACGAGATCACCCTCCGGCAATCGACGTAGACCGGGCTCGCCCAGCCGGAGGTGAAGATGAACGGCTTCTCCGCGTCGAACAGCACCGCGCCGGTATTCAACAGGATCCGGGCAGTCATCTCGGAGATCAGCCGTGGTTCGATGAACGTCTGCACTCTCGCTCCTTGAGCCTCGTCATTGGAGGGCAAAGCTTGCCTCGTACAGGACCGTTGTCCCGGCCATGAGGTCCTCGATCCGCATGTCCTCCTGCGGATTGTGCGAGCCGTGCTGGTTGCGCACGAAGATCATGGCAGAGGGGATGCCCGCGTTCGCAAACATTGCAGCATCGTGTCCGGCGCCGCTGGGGATGAGCATGTGGCGCAGTCGCTCCGTCTCGCAAATGGCCACCAGCAGGTCAACGATGCGGGCGTCCATCATGGCGGGCGAGGAGAAGACCGGCTCATCGAACTCGAAGCGCACTCCGCGTCCTTCGCCGATCGCGCTGCATTGCGCAATGACCTCTTCCCGAAACCCCGTCAGCGTGTCTTTCGACTCGCTGCGCGCTTCCAGGCTGAACGTGACTTCGCCGGGGATCACCGAGGGTGCATGCGTCGCCGCGTTGGTCTGGAGCACGCCCGTCGTCACCACCAGATCGTGACCCCGCCGCAGCCATTGCTCCCACGCTGCTTCGATGCGCGACAACAGCTCCGCCACCGCGAAGACGGCGTCCTGCCGCATGCTTTTCGGAACGGCGCCCGAGTGGCCGGTGGTGCCGATGCAGCGAATCCTGCGATGGCGGAAATTGCCTCGGATGCCCGTGACCACGCCCACGGCACGGTCGGAGTTGTCGAGGATCGGGCCCTGCTCGATGTGCAGTTCCAGAAACGCGGCGACGGCTCCCGGATCGATCAGGGGCTTCCCGCGGGTCAGTCGTCGCGGATCTGCGCCCGCCTCCCGCATGTAGAAATTGAGCGGATAACCGGTATCGCGATGCTTGAGCGCCAGGTCCTGTTCGGTCAGGCGGCCAAGCAGCGCCGCCGAGCCCAGATAAGGCTTGCCAAACCACGCGCTCTCCTCGCCGCGCAGCGCGAGCGAGGTGAAGGATCGCTTCGGGACGATGCCTTCGCGGCGCATCCGAATGCCGCAGACCAGTCCGGCGACGACCCCCGCGAGGCCATCGAAGTTGCCGCCCTGCGGCACCGAATCCGCGTGCGAGCCGGCGATGACTCGCGGCAGCGCGGGTTCGCTTCCGACGACCGTCATCCACAGATTGCCGGCGAGGTCGTACGACGTTTCGAGCCCCTCGGCCGCGGCCTGCTTCTCCAGGTAGGACAGCGTATTCGTTTCAATATCGCTGTACGACGGCCGGGTGACGCCCGGACCGTCGTCGCTGAGCCGCCGGATGTGGCCGAACATCGATGCCGCGAGCTCGGCATAGCTCGCGTCGAATTGGCGATTTCCCATGACCTGTCCGTTGCGCGTGCGGAGGGCTTCCGCTTTCAGTAGAACATCCGACTCCAGAGGCGACACACTTCCTGTGGATTCGGCACGATGATGTATCGAGTTCCGTTCGGGCTGGGCACGTCGAAACCCCTTCGATTGACTCACGGCGGGCCCTTCGACAAGCTCAGGGCGAACGGCTCAATATTGTTCACGCCGGATCAACACGAAGCCAGGCGCTCGATCAGGCCTGCGAAGAGCTCGACGCCGACGACAAGCTGCTTTTCGTCGAAGTCGAACTCGGCCTGGTGATGCCCGGCCGTGCGATCGGCGCCGATGACGAAATAGACCGCCTTGCCGCCATGCGCCTGCACGCAGCGCGCCAGAATCGTCGCGTCTTCGCTGCCGTTGAGCGGCCTGGTGCGCACCGTTTCACTGATCGCCGGGTTCTCGTTCGCCACCGCCATCACATGCTCGACCATCTCGGCATCGCAGGTGAAATCCACCGCCTCGCCCACGATTTCGGTTTCGAGTTGCACGTCAAACCCGGTCGCGATGCCCTGGGCGATGCGCATCACTTCGTCGACCATGTAGGTGTTGATCGCTTCGGTCTCGCCGCGCACTTCGATCTGCATCTCGGCGGTCGACGGAATGACGTTGCGCCCCTCGCCGGCACGCAGCACGCCGACGTTGATCCGCGTCATGCCTTCGCCATGGCGGGCGATGCCGAGCATCTGGGTCGTGGCGTGGCACGCTGCGGCCAATGCGTTGCGCCCAAGCTGCGGATCGGCGCCCGCGTGCGCCGGTTTGCCCTTGAAGCGGATGTCGATTTTCACCGTGCACAGGAACCCGGTCGTCGCCGCGATCACCGTGCCGCTCGACGCGATGAAACTCAGGTGCGCGCAGGCGAAGTAGTCGACATCGTCGAGAATTCCGCTTTCGGCCATCGGCCGCGCACCGCGCACGCCTTCCTCGGCGGGCTGGAAGAGCAGCTTCACCCGGCCTTTCAGGCGGTCGCGGTTGGCCATCAGCCATTGGGCAACCCCGAGCCCGATGCTGATGTGCCCATCGTGGCCGCAGGCGTGCATGTAGCCGGGATTGGTCGAGGCGAAACCTTCCTTGCGCGGGATATGGTCGGCAGCGGTGGTTTCGTTCACGTTGACGCAATCGATATCGAAGCGCAATCCGAGGGTGGGGCCTGGCCGGCCGGAATCGAAAATCGCCACACAGCCGGTCAAGCCCTCCATCCGTTTCAACAACGCCTCGGAAACGCCGCGTTCCCTTGCAGCGGCGAGGCCATGCTCGACGATGGAATCCACGCGCCCGCGCACGAACTCGGGCTTGATGACCGCTTTGCCGCAAAGCACGGTGAAGCCCATGCCCTCGAGCCGCTCGATCAGCCTGGCGGTGGTCACGAACTCCGACCAGCCGATCTCGGGAAAAGCGTGAAACTCGCGACGCCATTGCTTCAGGATCCCGGCATCCGGGGCATTCATCGCGGATCTCCGCTACAGCATGAACAACGCGACCATGAGCATCGCCACGGTCATGGCCGGCCAGGTGCGTTTCGCCAATTCCACCGGATTGACGCCCGCCAGGCCCGCGCACACGATCGCCGCGCCGGCAAGCGGCGACGCCGAACGACCCAGCGTGCCGGCCAGCGCGGCGGCCATTCCGAGGTTCGCCTGCGCGTAGCCGAAGGTGGCGGCGTGCGGCGTGATCGACTTGTTGAAGGCCATGGTGGCGGCGTCGCCGGAACCGGTGACCAGCGCCATGAGGAACGGCCCGACGGTGGCCCCCCAGCGGGCATAGTGCGGCGAACCGGTCAGCAGATCGATGAACCACTTGATCGCGCCTACCGCTTCCAGCCCGGCGGCGAACACCGAGGCGGCGATGATGATGCCGATCACATCGGCGTAGCCGGCGCCCATGCCCGTGAAGAACTGCTTGGTGATCTTGGACGGCGACGACCAGGTGACCACCAGCCCGTAGAGGGCGCCGATGATCATCGCCTGCGCCACGCCGATCTTGAGCAGTTCCATCACTGCCGGCACGTTCTTGTACGTCTTCGGCAGGTCGGTGAACGTGGTGAGCAGATAGGCGGCGATCAGGATCGCCAGCGGCACGATCGGCCCCAGCGCGTAGAACACGTTGATGCGGGTCACCTCGTCCTCGGGCTTGACGGACGGCGCGACGGGGCTGGCGACGGGGCTGGCGACCGGGCTGGCGCCGGCGACGGGGGGGCCTCCGGCCACTGCAAAACCGCCCTTGCGGTAGTCGCCGAAGACCAGCGCCATCAGCGGCAGGCCGACCAGCACGATCGCGCCGGCGGCGAAACCGTAGACGCCGACGACGGTGATGACCTCCGGGATGGTCTTGCCGGTCATGTCCGCGATCAGCGCGGTATGCGAAAGGCCCGGGCTGACGATCGAGCCGAAGGTGCCGGCGAAGACGGCAGCCGCTGCCATCGCCGGGCGCACCCCGGCGGCCATCAGCATCGGGATCATCGTCGCCCCCACCGCGGCAGCGCAGCCGGCAGCGGAGGGGATGGCGATGTTGATCAGGAACGTCAGCACGAACGTCGCCGGAATCAGCATGAACCCGAAGTTCTTCAATGGCTTCAGCAGCAGCTTGACCAGGTGCGTGTCGCATCGGGTCAGTTTCATCACGTAGGCAAAACCCATCGCCGCACAGATGTTCTGGATGAGGCCGGCGGTCGTCATGGCCTTGACGAACGCATCCAGCGCCGTCAGCGGCTTCAGGGCAATGATGCAAAGGAAGAGCCCGGCACCGATCAGCACGGTTCGCGTCTCATACTGCCTGACCAGGAGATAGACGGCGCCGATGGTGACGACCACCGCCATCAGCAGTTCAAAATTCGCATAGAGGTTCATAGAAGTTTTCCTGTTTCCGCACCGTTGCAATCGACCACGAAGTCCATATCGCGACCAGGGACCAATCTACCCGGAAACCGTGGCGGGAGCACCTGCAATGGAAGCAAAGCGTGAGGAGAATCGGGCTTGTTTGCGCGAGGTCAAACCCCGGACTGCACGAGATCGCGTGAGGCAGAAACCTGTCGCCGTTGATGCCGATCAACTCCGAGCAAGGCGGTTCCTGCCAACATTGTCGATCGCTCCTTGCCGCGGTTCGCGGCGCGATCTTGTGTCCCCTGTAACCGATTGGTTAACATCGCGCCATGGTTGTCTCGCCTCGATCTCGGCACGCCGCTGCCGGCACCCGCTTCGGAACCCGGGCCGCGCCCGGCGGCGCCTGAGCGCATGCGCATCGCGCCGTGCAATGAGGTCCTGGCCGGCCGCGATTTCGCGGCGCAGTGCGCGCGTCGGGTACGACGGCCTCGAAGCCCTGCCAGCGCGCAGCCCGCGCTGAAACCAAGGAGACGCTGCCCGTGGAAACCCTGAGACTCGGCGTGATCATGAACGGCGTGACCGGTCGCATGGGAACCAACCAGCACCTGGTCCGCTCGATCTGCGCCATTCGTGCCCAAGGCGGCGTGCTGCTGTCCGGCGGCCGTCGCGTGCTGCCCGATCCCATCCTCGTCGGGCGCAACGCCGACAAGCTCGAGGCGCTGGCCCGCGCCAACGGCGTGACGCGCTGGAGCACGGACCTCACCGCGGCGCTTGCCAACCGCGACGACACCGTCTATTTCGATTCGGCGTCGACGGGATTGCGGCCCAGACTCATCCGGCAGGCCATCGCGGCCGGCAAGCACATCTACACCGAGAAGCCCGTTGCACCCACCGTCGCCGAAGCGATGTCCCTCTATCGCGCGGCCTGCGCTGCGGGCGTGAAGCACGGCGTCGTGCAGGACAAGCTGTGGCTGCCCGGTCTGCTCAAGCTCAAGTTGCTGATCGACTCGGGATTCTTCGGCCGCATCCTGTCGGTGCGCGGCGAGTTCGGCTACTGGGTATTCGAAGGCGACTGGCAGCCCGCGCAGCGGCCGTCGTGGAACTACCGCAAGGAAGACGACGGCGGCATCGTCGTCGACATGCTCTGCCACTGGCGCTACGTGCTCGACAATCTCTTCGGCAAGGTCAAGAGTGTTTCCTGTCTCGGCGCCACGCACATTCCGGAACGCTGGGACGAGACCGGGCAACGCTACGCCGCGACCGCCGACGACGCCGCCTATGCGACGTTCGAACTCGACGGCGGTATCGTCGCGCAGATCAACAGTTCGTGGACGACGCGCGTGCGCCGCGATGATCTCGTCACCTTCCACGTCGACGGCACGCATGGCTCGGCGGTCGCCGGCCTTGGCGATTGCTGGACGCAGCAACGGGTCAATACGCCCAAGCCGGTGTGGAACCCCGACCTTCCGCAGACGATCGACTTTTTCGACACCTGGCAGAAGCTGCCCAACAACCGGCCCTACGACAACGCGTTCAAGGTCGAATGGGAGCTCTTCATCCGCCACCTGTACGACGACGCGCCCTTCCCGTGGGACCTGCTCGAGGGCGCGAAGGGCGTTCAACTCGCCGAACTCGGGCAGCAGAGCTCGCGCGAGCGGCGCTGGATCGACGTGCCGCCGCTCTGACTGCGATATGCCGCTCTGACCCCGATGACGATGCATCCCCCCGACCCTGCGCTGCTGTCGCTCAACACCGCCACGGTGCGGACGCAATGGACGATGCCCGAGATCATCGACGGCTGCGTCCGGCATGGCATCGGCCGCATCTCCCCGTGGCGCGATCAGGTGGCAAAGGCCGGGCTCGCCGAGACCGTGCAGCGGATCCGCGATGCGGGGCTCGCGCTGTCCGGATATTGTCGCGGCGGCATGTTTCCGGCGCCGGATGCCGCGGGACTCGCCGCAGCGCACGACGACAATCGTCGCGCCGTCGACGAAGCGCTGGCGCTGGGGGCGCCCTGCCTGGTGCTGGTGGTCGGTGGGCTGCCCAGGGACGCGCAGGAGCGGCCCGCGTCGAAGGACATCGCCGGTGCGCGTGCGATGGTGCGCGACGGCATTGCCCGGCTCCTCGATTACGCGCGGCCCGCGGGCATGCCGCTCGCCATCGAGCCGCTGCATCCCATGTATGCGGCGGACCGGGCCTGCGTGAACACCATCGCGCATGCCAACGCGCTGTGCGACGAGCTGGGCGACGGGCTTGGCATTGCCGTCGACGTCTACCACGTGTGGTGGGATCCCGACCTGCAACGCGAGATCGCGCGCGCCGGCCGTGCACGCTCCGGGCCCGAGCGCGTCGCGGCTCCTTGCCTTCCACCTCTGCGACTGGCTGGTCCCGACGCAGGACCTGCTGCTCGACCGTGGGATGATGGGCGATGGCGTCATCGACATTCCCCTGATCCGTTCATGGATGGAAAATGCCGGTTACCGCGGCCCGCACGAAGTCGAGATCTTCTCGGCGGCCAACTGGTGGAAGCGGGATCCCGACGAAGTCCTCGCCACGTGCAAGGAGCGGCACGCAAGCGTCTGCTGACGCATTCCGGGTCGAGAACCCGCTCCGCCAGGGCGCTGGATTCGGGATTCGTCGGCGCCGCTTGACTACGATCAAGGCGCCGCCCCCCGGTAGCGTAAAATGAGAACTCTCGAACCTCATCCAGGAGACCGTCATGCCCCTCGTTTCGATGCGCCAGCTGCTTGATCACGCCGCCGAGCACGGCTACGGCCTGCCGGCATTCAACGTCAACAATCTCGAACAGGTTTCGGCCATCATGGCGGCGGCCTCCGAGACCGATAGCCCGGTGATCATGCAGGCGTCGGCCGGCGCGCGCAAATACGCCGGCGAGCATTTCCTGCGCCACCTGATCGAGGCGGCGATCGAGAGCTTTCCCGACCTTCCGGTCGTGATGCACCAGGACCACGGCCAGTCGCCGGCAATCTGCCTCTCCGCCATGCGCAACGGTTTCTCGAGCGTGATGATGGACGGCTCGCTCGAAGCCGACGGCAAGACGATCGCCAGCTACGACTACAACATCGACGTCACGCGCAAGGTGGTCGAGATGGCGCATGCCATCGGCGTCAGCGTCGAGGGCGAACTGGGCTGCCTGGGTTCGCTCGAGACGATGAAGGGCGACAAGGAAGACGGCCACGGCACGGACTCGACGATGACCCGCGACATGCTGCTCACCGATCCCGACCAGGCCGCGGACTTCGTCAAGAAGACGCAGCTCGACGCGCTGGCGATCGCCATCGGCACCTCGCACGGCGCCTACAAGTTCACGCGCAAGCCCACCGGCGACATCCTCGCCATCGACCGCATCAAGGCGATCAACCAGCGCATACCCAACACCCACCTGGTGATGCACGGCTCGTCGAGCGTGCCGCAGGACCTCCTGAAGATCATCCGCGAAAACGGCGGCGAAATGAAGGAAACCTACGGCGTGCCGGTCGAGGAAATCCAGGAAGGCATCAAGCACGGCGTGCGCAAGATCAACATCGACACCGACATCCGGCTGGCGATGACGGCGGCGATCCGCAAGTACATGAACGAGCACAAGAGCGCCTTCGACCCGCGCGACTACCTGAAGCCCGCGCGCGAGGCCGCCAAGCTGATCTGCAAGCAGCGCTACGAGCAGTTCGGCTGCGCCGGCATGGGCTCGAAGATCAAGGCCGTTCCGCTCGACGTCGTCGCCCTCCGGTACAAGACTGGCGAGCTGGCGCAGATCGTCAAGTAGTCCGCGCGCGTCCCGGGCCCCTTCGCCCTGAAGGGGTCCGTCACGCGCTGTGCGCCGCGACTGTGGCATCCGGCAGCGGGAACGTCACCGTCACGCAGGTGCCGCGTTCGACTGCCGGTTCGCCCACGCGCAGCGCCGCACCGTGACCGCGGGCGATTTCGTTGACGATGGAAAGGCCCAGCCCGGTCCCCGGCGCGGCGTTGTCCGCGCCGCGATAGAACGGCTGCAGCACGCGTTCCCGCTCGGCGGGCGGAATTCCCGGACCGTTGTCGGCAACGGTCAGCATCGGTGCCGGATGAAGCGCCACCGCAACGGTCACCGCGCCGCCGCAGGGTGTGTAGCGAACGGCATTGTCGATCAGGTTGGAGAGCATCTCGCGCAGCAGCAGAGGATCCCCGCGGATCACAGTCCGGGGCGATCCCTCCGGCGCCTCGAATCCAAGATCGATGCCCCCTTCGACTGCTCGCGGAACCCAGTCGAGCACGGTTTCGCGTCCCAGAGCCACAAGGTCGACGTCCGCGTGCGCCGGGTGTTCGTGCGTTCCGGCGCGTGCGAGTGAAAGCAACCGGTTGGCGAGATGGACCGTGCGCTCGGTACTGGCCTCGAGCTGTCGCAACGACGCGTGCAACGCCACCGGATCCCGCTCGGCCAGTGCCAGCTCCGTCTGCGTCCGCAGCCCGGCGAGCGGCGTGCGCAACTGGTGTGCCGCGTCGGCGATGAAGCGGCGCTGTGCTTCGAAATTGGCGGCGAGCCGCGCCATGAGGCCGTTGATCGACGCGATCAGCGGCTGCAGTTCCGGCGGCGCGGCCCCGGGATCGAGGGGCGAGAGGTCCGCCGAGCCGCGATCATCGATGGCCGCGTTGAGCCGATTCATCGGCGCGATGACGTAGGCCAGGCCGTACCAGACGAGCACGAACGCGCACGCGAGCACGAACAACTGCGGCAACAGCGACTGCGCGTGCAGCTGACGTGCGAGCCGTTGCCGTTTCTTGAGCGTCTCGGCAACCTGCACGACGACGCGTGCACCGGTGCGCGCGGGATCGTCGATCGCCAGCGATGCGACACGGACCGGCTCGCCATCGACCACGCCGCCGTGCAGCGTCGGACCCGTGGCCGCCATCGCACCGGGCACGGGGGGAAGGTCCGAATTGCCGGCGATGGCCCTGCCATCCGCACGACGCAAGGCGTAGTCGACAGTATCGATGCGGTCGCTCGCGAGCAGGAGGACCGCATCCGGAGCGAGCATCAATGGCGAATCGGGATTGCCGGTGACGACGACCCGGGCCGCGATCGCCTGGACCATGTCGGCCAGCTGCTGGTCGTAGGGCTCTTCCGCGGCGCCCGCCATCATGAACAGCCCGACGAATGCCGTCGCCAGCCACAGGAACAACAACGGGGCGGCGAGCCACTCGAGGAACTTGGCGACGAACGACATCGCGGGAGCGAACGAGGAGGGCGACTGGTGGGGCACGGTACCGCGGGCGCGATCAGGCTTTGGCGAGGTAGTAGCCCAGCCCGCGCACCGTCAGGACACGGATCGAGGCCGGCTCGAGCTTCTTCCGCAGACGATGCACATAGACCTCGATGGCATTGGTCGACACGTCTTCGTCCCACCCGCACAGATGCTCGACCATCTGCTCCTTGGCCACGACCCGCCCCACGCGCAGCAGCAGCAGTTCCAGGACTGCGAGTTCCCGCGCCGACAGATCGAGGCGCTCGCCGGCAACCGCCGCCGTGCGCGTCGCCGTGTCGAACGACAGCACGCCGTGCCGGAGATTGCTGCGATCGGCCCCGTGGCTGCGGCGGATGAGCGCGCGAACGCGGGCGTCGAGTTCGGCGAGCGCAAACGGCTTGACGAGGTAATCGTCGGCACCCGCATCGAGATTGGCGACCCGATCGTCCACCGCATCGTGGGCGGTGACGATCAGCACCGGAGTGGCAATGCCGCGGGCCCGAAGCTGCGACAGGACCGTACGTCCGTCGCGACGAGGCAGGCCCAGATCCAGCACGACGAGGTCGAAGGTCTGCGCGCGCAATGCCGCATCGGCGGCAGCGCCGTCGCGCACCCAGTCCACGGCGTGACCGTTCTGCCGCAGGTGTCGCACCACCGCATCGCCCAGGATCGCGTCGTCCTCGGCCAGGAGTAACCGCATTGCGCCCGATGCCTCCAATGAATTCTCAATCTGGTGATGTTAGTCCCCGCAGGCGAACATGCTCAAGGACTATCCGCGAGCGTGTTAGGATTTCGGCAGGATCGCGGCACTGCGTCCGACGGTCGCGACCGGCAACGCGCCGGAGTCGGCCAACCACCTCGAGGGAGACAGTTCATGGGCATCATGAGCATCATCGGCACGATCATCGTCGGTTTCATCGTCGGCCTGCTGGCGCGTTTTTTCTATCCGGGCGCGGTGAACCTGGGCTTCTGGATGACGACCCTCCTTGGCGTCGCCGGATCGATCGTCGGCGGACTGATCAGCGGCCTCCTCTTCAAGTCGAACGACGGGAAGTTCACCCCGGCGGGGTGGATCATGTCGACCCTCGGGGCGATGATCCTGATCTGGGCCTACCTGAGCTTCGTCAAGTGACCCTTTGATCAGAGCGCCCGGGTTCGACGCTTTCGCGCACTCCTGGCCCATCGATGATTCCGCTCGCTGAAATCGAGGCCGCGACGGCGAACGTCTACGCCGCAATGGCGCCCACACCGCAGTACGCGTGGCCTCTGCTGGCGCAGCGGGCCGGGCGCGAAGTCTGGGTGAAGCACGAGAACCACAGCCCCACCGGCGCCTTCAAGCTGCGCGGGGGGCTCAACCTGCTGGCCACCCTCGCGGCATCCGGTCGTTTGCCCGCGGGCATCGCGAGCGCGACGCGCGGCAACCATGGGCAGAGCCTCGCCTTCGCCTGTCGGCGCTTCGGCGTGCGCTGCGCGATTGTCGTGCCCAACGGCAACTCGAGCGACAAGAATGCGGCGATGCGCGCCTTCGGTGCCGAGGTGATCGAGTTCGGGCGGGATTTCGACGAGGCGCGCGCGCATGCCGAGGACATCGCGCGCGACCGGAGCTTGCGCCTGGTCGGGCCGTTCGAGCGCGAACTCGTCGCCGGCGTGGCGACCTACGCGCTGGAACTCTTCCGTGCCGTGCCCGACCTGGCGACGGTTTACGTGCCGATCGGCTGCGGTTCGGGCATCTGCGGGCTCATCAGCGCGCGCGACGCACTCGGCCGCTCGACGCGGATCGTGGGCGTCGTGTCCGAGCGCGCCAACGCCTATGCGCTGTCATTCGCCGCCGGACATCCGGTATCGACGGCGAGCGCGCACACCATGGCCGACGGGATGGCGGTGCGGGTGCCGGTGCCGGCAGCCCTGGACGTGATCCTCCGCGGCGCGGCGCGCGTCGTCGAAGTCTCCGATGCCGAAATCGAGGATGCGATGCGCGCGTACTTCAGCGATACGCATCAGGTTGCCGAAGGCGCCGGCGCCGCGCCGCTGGCGGCGATGCTCAAGGAAGGCGCGCTGGCGGGCGACGCTGCCGCCGTGATCCTGTGCGGTGGCAATGTCGATCGCGATGTCTACCGGCGCGTCCTCGACGGCGGGTGGAGCTGAACGCTACATGAAATCGGCGGCGGGCCCGAGAATCTGCTCGCGCAGCTCGCGATATCGCGGCAACTGCGGGGGATAGACGCAGAGGTATTTGACCTGCGCCGCCTGGAGGCAGCGTTGCTTGATGATTTCGAGCTTCTGGTCACGCGGATTGACGACCGTATCGGGCTCGCGCGAATCGACGATGGCGAGGATCGTCATGTCGCGATCGCAAATGACGAAGCCGACGTGCTGATTGGCAATCTTGCGGAACGAGCGCAGACGGTCCATTCCCTGGGGTCCGATCTTCACCTGCAGCACATCGGCCAGGCGCACGCGAGCAAAGATTTCGTGCCGCGGAAGCGCTGCCTTCAAGAGCAGATAGACGACTCTCTCGGCCTTTGACAGAAAGCGGGGGCGCAGGAGGTAGAGGCCGGGCAGCTCGGCCGATGACAGGAGGCGCGTCGTCTCGCCCTCGGTCCACTGCGCGACGGTGTTCGAGAGCTCGCCGGGGTCGCCCCTTCCGCCGCTCGCCGACCGACTGCGACGGAGAAGGCCGACAACGACCGCGATCACCAGGGCGCCAATGGCGAGCGCGAAGAGAATTCCGGAAGTCATGGGAAAGGGCTGTTTGCCGGAACGGTCTGGTCAGGGTTGTGCGATCGACGGAGTTTCTCGCTATCCATCGTGTTAACGGCCGGGAATGGGTGGATGAACAGGGGGCCGACTCATTTTAGGCCTTCGGCATGGGCGGCGCCATCGTAGGCTACAAGTAGCAGCGGGACCACCGTTGCGCTCCTGTCCCGCAAACGACAGGGGCCCCGCAATGCGGAGCCCCTGCCTGACAGGCAAAGCAAACCATTGCGAAGGAGCGGGCGGACAGCGACTGCCAACCCGCGCCGACGCGCGAGCCTTACATGTCCATGTCGCCCATGCCACCCATGCCGCCCATGCCGCCGCCACCACCCCCCATCGGCTTGTCGTCCTTGGGCAGTTCGGCGACCATCGCTTCGGTCGTGAGCATCAGCGAGGCGACCGAGGCCGCATTCTGCAGCGCAAAGCGGGTCACCTTGGTCGGATCCACGACACCCATCTCCACCAGGTCGCCGTACTGGCCGGTCTGGGCGTTGAAGCCAAAGTTGCCCTTGCCTTCGACGACCCGGTTGACGACCACCGAAGGCTCGTCACCCGCGTTGGCTACGATCTGGCGCAGGGGTTCCTCGACCGCGCGCAGCACGATCTTGATGCCCGCATCCTGATCCGGATTGTCGCCCTTCAGGTTCTTGATGTTGGCACGCGCACGGATGTAAGCGACGCCGCCACCCGGAACGATGCCTTCCTCGACCGCGGCACGGGTCGCGTGCAACGCGTCCTCGACACGGGCCTTCTTTTCCTTCATCTCGACTTCGGTCGCGGCACCCACCTTGATCACCGCCACGCCGCCGGCGAGCTTGGCCACGCGCTCCTGCAGCTTTTCCTTGTCGTAGTCGCTGGTGGCATCTTCGACCTGCTTGCGGATGTTTTTCACCCGCGCCTCGATCGTCGCCTTTTCGCCGGCGCCGTCGATGATGGTCGTGTCTTCCTTGCCGACTTCGATGCGCTTGGCGCGACCCAGATCCTTGAGCGTGGCGGTCTCGAGCTTCATGCCGAGCTCTTCGGCGATGACCGTGCCGCCGGTCAGGATTGCGATGTCTTCGAGCATCGCCTTGCGCCGGTCACCGAAGCCCGGCGCCTTGACGGCAGTGGTCTTCAGGATGCCGCGGATGTTGTTGACGACCAGCGTCGCGAGCGCTTCGCCGTCGATGTCTTCGGCGACGATCAGCAGCGGCTTGCCCGCCTTGGCCACCTGCTCCAGCAACGGCAGCAGATCGCGGATGTTCGAGATCTTCTTGTCGTGCAGGAGGACATACGGGTCTTCCAGAATGGCGACCTGCTTCTCCGGGCTGTTGATGAAGTAGGGCGAGATGTAGCCGCGGTCGAACTGCATGCCCTCGACCAGGTCGAGCTCGTTCTGCAGGCCCTTGCCGTCCTCGACGGTGATCACGCCTTCCTTGCCGACCTTTTCCATCGCTTCGGCGATCGTCTTGCCGATTTCCTCATCGGCGTTGGCCGAGATGGAACCGACCTGCGCGATCTCCTTGCCGGTGCTGCAGGGCTTGCTGATCTTCTTCAACTCCTCGACCACGGCGGTGACCGCCTTGTCGATGCCGCGCTTCAGATCCATCGGGTTCATGCCCGCGGCGACGTATTTCATGCCTTCCGTCACGATCGACTGCGCGAGCACCGTCGCGGTCGTCGTGCCGTCACCGGCGACGTCCGAGGTCTTGGACGCGACTTCCTTCACCATCTGCGCGCCCATGTTCTCGAACCTGTCCTTGAGTTCGATTTCCTTCGCCACCGACACGCCGTCCTTGGTGATCGTCGGGGCACCGAAGCTGCGCTCCAGCACCACGTTGCGGCCCTTGGGGCCGAGGGTTATCTTGACCGCGTTGGCCAGCACGTTCACGCCGGCCATCATCCGATTGCGTACGCCGTCGCCGAAGCGGACGTCTTTAGCTGCCATGTTGATTCTCCTGAGTTCTGGGGTGGGATGGGGGGATCAGCCGACGATGCCGATGATGTCGTCTTCGCGCATGTGCAGCAGGTCCTGCCCGTCCAGCTTGAATTCCTGGCCCGAATACTTGCCGAACAACACCTTGTCGCCGACCTTGACGCCAATCGGGATCAACTTGCCGCTGTCGTCAGTCTTGCCGGGGCCGACATGAACCACCTCGCCTTGCGACGGCTTTTCGGCCGCCGTATCGGGGATGACAATGCCGCCGGCGGTCTTCTTTTCTTCATCGAGCCGCTTGACGATGACGCGATCGTGCAGGGGACGAATCTTCATGGTAAGCAATCACTCCTTGGGAAATTGTTTCGAATCAGTCGCTTGCAACATCCGACCACGACCGGGCCGCGATGTCCGCCATGAATGCCCCGGACCGTCGGGTCAATTGCTAGCACTCACCGGCTGCGAGTGCTGATTGTAAGGGCACAAGGCCGAAAAATCAACCCTTCACCCGTTCAATCGATCGGACGGGGGGAATGCCGGGGGGTTCGGGGCGGCAACCGGGCGCCTAGCAGCCTGTCGGACTTAGGGTTCATCTACTGCGCCGGTGGGATAGCGGTCCATATTTCCCCGCTTTTTCGTTACATGGTCCCGCCATGCGCCTCAAAAGCGTGAAAATCTGTCCTCGCTCTCCCATCCGGCTCGCTACGATGACCTAAGCCCGACAGGCTGCTAGGCACCGCGGTCGATCCCGCAGCGCTCGCTCGCTCGAAAGGGGGTAAACAGGCGGGAAATCCGGCACGTGGACCGCCGTCGCGGCGGCGGTGCTGCACGCGTCAGAACCGACTACCTCAACCGCAGGCGAAGAAGGTGACGAAAGTCCGGGACATCGCGATGCCCATCCGCGCGACTTTCGGATCGAGGAGATTGCGATGGTGCCCCGGGGAGGCACGCCAACCTTCGAGCTGCGCTTCGGCGTGGGGGAAGTTCATGCCCACGTTCTCGACGCATACACGGGCGCGGGTCCGATCGAAGCGATCCCGAAAGCCATCGTGACTCAATCGACGATGCTCGACCATCTGCGACGAATGCTCGGCGGCAAGGGCGGTGAGATCCGCGACCAGCTCAAGCGGCCCCAAACCGTTGCGCGAGCGGTAGTCGTTGATCAGTTCAGCGAGGTGCCGCACATAGCCGCCGCCCTCGTTGATCGGCAGGCTGTTCGCAGCCGCAGGGCCGTGAGCGACGACTCCCGCGACCACGAATCCAAGAACGGCCTGCCGCAACGATCGCATTGCCAACCCTTTGCCGAAAGCCGGCGAAGATATAGGGACGCGTTGGCGACGTCAAGGCACGCTGTCGTCCGAGACCGCTGAATTCGCGCCACCGGTTCGAAGACAAGCCGAACCGGCTCGATGTCTATCGGCCTCGCGGCGCCAAACCTGAGGCCTCGTTTTCGAACGGGGCTTGACCCCGGATGCCGCGCGTCGCAGGCGCCATCGCCTCGCACACCTGGCACGCAATCGGATTGGCTTGTTGGTCCCCGGCGTGCGCCCCCCGACTCCCGGGGCGGATTTGCCTGGCGCCGCCGGCGGCGGGCCTCAGGTTCGCGGAAGCGTTGGCTCCGTGCTGCTGCGAGCGTCGCGGCTGCGGCCAGCGAGCAGCGCTTCCAGGTTGCGCTGGGCATCGGCCGCGCCTTTCTCGGCTGCGCGCCGGAACCACTTCGCTGCCTCGACCGGGTCGGTGACGACGCCCCGCCCTTGCGCATAGAGGATGCCCAGGTTGTTCTGCGCGGCTGTATCGCCACGCTCCGCGGCACGGCGAAGCCACTCGAAGGCCGCCGCATCGTCCCGGCGCGCGCCGCTTCCGGTCATGTACTTCCAGCCCAGCGCGCTCTGTGCCGCCACATGGCCCTGGTCAGCCGCCCGGCGTAACCAATCCAGGGCTTGCACCCGGTCGCGCTTGACCCCGCGTCCGCAATCGAGCGCCACGGCAAGGTCATAGCGTGCCTGAGCGTCGCCGCGGGCGGCGGCGTCGCGAAGGCCCGCGATGTCGGCTGCCGCAGGCGCGGCCGTCGAAGTCGACACGGTGCCGGGCTGGCCGCCATCCCGGGGAGCGGCGCGAACAGGATTCTGCGATGGCAGCGACGCCGTCAAGCCAGCCAGCAGCGTCAGGATCAGTACCCGCCGTTTCATCGCTTCGCCCTCCCGCCGCCAGCGCGCCGGCGCGCGAAGCGTAACGCGACGCCCATGGCTGCCAGTGCGGCGGCCAGGCTGGCGAGCGTGCCGGGCTCAGGCACGGTCCTGCCGTTACCGCCGCCACCTCCATCCGGGCGCTCTGCGCGTTCGGCAAGCACCGACACATTTCCGCAAACGTAGGGAATCATGACCGCGAAGTTGGTCCCCTTCGCGTCCGTGGCGTCGTAGAGATCGGCCCGCTCCACGTGGCCAGGTTGGAAGTTGACGCGAGTTCCGAAACAGAGGTTCTTCCCGAACCCCATCGCGACGAGCGTGGTATCGAAGCGCCGCTTGCCGCTCACGGTGCGAATCGAGTCGCGGGTGATCTCGACGCGATCACTGACGACGCCGCGATCCACCATCATCTCGACCTTGCGGACGACTTCCTCGGGCAACTTGGCACCGTCCAACGCCTGGGTGACGGTGCCCTTGTACGGACTTCGTCCCGGCACCCCCCAGGCACACCCCCGGCGCAACGAGAGATCGGACCGGTTCTCCGCCATCCGCGCGTCGCCGTCCGGCAACTCCTGCCCGTCGAAGCTCTCGCCGACGGGGACCGATGGCGCCACGGCCACCTCGACTGAGGGGATCGGTGTCTTGGCGGCCCCCGCGTTTCGGTACAGCTTGACGCTCCCCACACCGGCCAAGGCCACGGCCACCCCGATGGCCATCCATGTCAGACGAGCAGTCCAGTTGACGCTCGCAGCCGCCGCCGCGCAGGTCGGCACGGACCGTATCGAAACGATACCTTCCCAACCGCATTCGGGACTCTCGCACCGATAGCGGTAAAGCTTGAGAAACAGCGCGACCAGCCGATCGCCAATATGACGATGCACGCGCAATACGCCCCCTCCGCATTCAGGGCACGCATGCACCATCTTCCGTTCGTATTGCATCCGGGAAACGCCTCGGTGTTGCAAGACAAACACAACCCAAGTCTTAAGCTACGCCCGCGCGCGCCGGCCGCCTTGACTCAAGTCAAAGCGATGCCGGGAAATTCATGGCGGCGACGGCGGGGCCGTCAGCGCGAGCGGGCGCGCGCCGAACCCGCCGCCAGCAGCTCTGCCGGAAAGAGCTGCGCCAGAAAGCGCTCCGCACGTTCGAGGATGAAATAGCGGAACGCCTCGGCCGCCGGCGACAGTGTCCGCCCGTGCGTATTGACGATGTGCCAGCGGCGGACGAGAGGCAGGCCCTCGACCGGCACCACGTGCAGCAGCCCGCGCTCGAGTTCCAGGCCCAGCGTATGCAACGAGAGAAACGAGAGCCCCATGTTGGCGATTACCGCCTGCTTGATCGTCTCGTTGCTGGCCATTTCCATGATCACCGGCGGCTTCAGCGAATGCTCGCGGAAGAACTGCTCCATCGCCGATCGGGTGCCGGAGCCTTCCTCGCGCACGATGAACCCCTCGCCGGCCAGCGCGGAAGGCGGGATCGGATCGGCACCCGCAAGCCGGTGATCGGCCGCGGCGATTACCGCGTGCGGATGCGCGGCGAACGGTTCCGCGCGCGTTTCGAGCTCGCGCGGCGGGCGTCCCATCACTGCGAGATCAACCTCGTTGCCCTGCAGCTTTCGCACCAGCATTTCGCGGTTTCCCAGCGCCAGCCGGAATTCGATTCCGGGATGCTCCTCGCGAAAGCGTGCCAGGAGCCGCGGCAGGAAATACTTGGCGGTGCTGACCATGCCGATCACCAGCGTGCCGCTGGCAAGCCCCCGCAGCCGCGCCACCGCGCTGTCGGCCTCGCGCAACGTCGCCAGGATTCGTTGCGCATAGACCAACAGGTACTCGCCGACCATCGTCAGCGCCACCGTGCGCCCCGTTCGATCGAACAACGGCAGCCCGATATCGGTTTCCAGCTCCTTCAGCTGCATCGACACCGCCGGCGGGGTGAGGTGCAACTCGTCGGCAGCCCGCGTCACGCTCGCGTGCTTCGCCACGGCGACGAAAACGCGGAGCTGCCGCATGCTGGCGTTTTTCATTCAGATTTTCTTAAGTCACAACAAACTATTCCTTACTTTATCTGAACGCTTGGTTCCCGTACAGTGGATTCGTCACCCCGGCCTGGAGCCATCGCGATGAACTTCCCTGTCGAACCGTCCGTCATCACCGACACCAAGACCCGGTACAAGGCCGGCGTCCTCAAATACAAGCAAATGGGCTACTGGCGGCCCGACTACGAACCCACGGACACCGATTTCATCTGCGTCTTCCGGATCACGCCGCAGGAAGGGGTGGATGCCGAGGAAGCCGCCGCGGCCGTTGCCGGCGAATCGTCGACGGCCACGTGGACCGTCGTGTGGACCGACCGCCTCACGGCGGCCGACAGCTATCGGGCGAAGGCCTATCGGGTCGACCGGGTGCCCAACACCGGACCGGGAACCCCGACCGAGCAGCAGTACTTCGCCTACGTCGCGTACGACCTGATCCTGTTCGAGGAAGGCTCGATCGCCAACGTGACCGCATCGCTGATCGGCAACGTGTTCAGCTTCAAGCCGCTCAAAGCCGGACGGCTCGAGGACATCCGCGTGCCGGTCGCGTACGTGAAGACGTTCAAGGGCCCGCCGACGGGGATCGTGGTCGAGCGCGAGCGCCTCGACAAGTTCGGCCGTCCGCTGCTGGGCGCGACGATGAAGCCGAAGCTGGGGCTGTCCGGCAAGAACTACGGCCGCGTGATCTACGAGGCGCTGACCGGCGGCCTCGACTTCACCAAGGACGACGAGAACATCAACTCGCAGCCGTTCATGCACTGGCGCGACCGCTTTCTGTTCGGCATGGAGGCCGTCAACCGCGCGCAGGCCAACGCGGGCGAGATCAAGGGCCACTACTTCAACGTGACCGGCGCGACGATGGAGGACATGTACGAGCGCGCCGACTTCGCGAAGGAACTGGGCTCCAACATCGTGATGATCGACCTCGTCATCGGCTGGACCGCGATCCAGTCGATGTCGAACTGGTGCCGCCGCAACGACATGATCCTGCACATGCACCGCGCCGGGCACGGCACCTACACGCGGCAGAAGAACCATGGCGTGTCGTTCCGCGTGATCGCCAAGTGGCTGCGCCTCGCCGGCGTCGACCACCTGCACGCGGGCACCGCGGTGGGCAAGCTCGAGGGCGACCCGATGACGGTGCAGGGCTTCTACAACGTCTGCCGCGACGCGGTGACGAAGCAGGACCTGCAGCGCGGCCTCTTCTTCGACCAGGACTGGGCGGACCTGCGCCGTGTGATGCCCGTCGCCTCCGGCGGCATTCACGCCGGGCAGATGCACCAGCTGGTGCACATGTTCGGCGACGACGTCGTGCTGCAGTTCGGCGGCGGCACCATCGGCCACCCGATGGGCGTGCAAGCGGGCGCCACCGCCAACCGCGTCGCGCTGGAGTCGATCGTCAAGGCGCGCAACGAGGGCTGCGACCTGATCAACGAAGGTCCGGACGTGCTGCGCGCCGCAGCCAAGTGGTGCAAGCCGCTCGAAGCCGCGCTCGAGACCTGGAAGGACGTGAGCTTCAACTACACGTCGACCGACACGCCCGACTTCGTGCCCACCGCCACCGCTTCCGCCTAGAGGACGACGACCATGCGCATCACCCAAGGAGCCTTTTCGTTTCTGCCCGACCTGACCGACACCGAGATCCGCGCGCAGGTCGACTACGCGCTGTCGCGCGGCTGGGCCTGCTCGGTCGAGCACACCGACGACGCGCACCCGCGCAACACCTACTGGGACATGTGGGGGCTGCCGATGTTCGATCTCGCGGATGGCGCGGCGGTGCTCTTCGAGGTCAACGCCTGCCGCAAGGCCTTCCCCAACCACTACATCAAGGTCAACGCCTTCGATTCGACGCGCGGCGTGGAGTCGATGGTGCTGTCGTTCATCGTCCATCGGCCGGCGAACGAGCCCGGTTTTGCGCTCGTGCGGCAGGAAGCCGGCGGGCGCAACATCCGCTACACGACCCGGGGCTACGCCACCGACAAGCCGGCCGGCGAGCGTTACCGGTGACCGAACCACGCGACCTCCTTGGCCAGGGTCTTTGTAGGAGCGGCTTTAGCCGCGAATCCCCGCCAATGCGCACACTCCGCCGATGACCACGGACGCCACCGCCAGCGTCGACCTGCAGGCGCTGCTGCGCGACGCCAACGTGCAGGACGTGCTCGATGCGCTCGACCGCGAACTGATCGGCCTGAAACCGGTCAAGCAGCGGATCCGCGAAATTGCCGCGTACCTGATCGTGTCGCGGGCGCGGGCCTCGCTGGGCTTGACCGGCGCGTCGCCATCGCTGCACATGAGCTTCACCGGCAATCCCGGCACCGGCAAGACGACCGTGGCGCAGAAGATGGCGGAGATCCTGCATCGCCTGGGCTACGTGCGGAAGGGGCACCTCGTCTCTGTGACGCGCGACGACCTCGTCGGCCAGTACATCGGTCACACCGCGCCCAAGACCAAGGAGGTCCTGAAGCGCGCGATGGGCGGCGTGCTTTTCATCGACGAGGCCTACTACCTCTACCGGCCCGAGAACGAGCGCGACTACGGGCAGGAGGTGATCGAGATCCTGCTGCAGGTCATGGAGAATCAGCGTGACGACCTGGTGGTGATCCTCGCCGGCTACAAGGACCGGATGGACACCTTCTTCCGCAGCAATCCGGGCTTCTCGTCGCGCATCGCCCACCACATCGACTTCCCCGACTACGACGACGCCGAGTTGATCGAGATCGCCACGCTGATGCTCGGCCGGCAGGACTACCGCTTCGACGACGAGGCGCTTGCGACCTTCCGCGAATACGTCGCGCTGCGGCGCGCGCAACCCCACTTCGCCAACGCGCGATCGATCCGCAACGCGCTCGATCGCGCCCGTCTGCGCCAGGCCAACCGGCTGTTTGGCGCCGGCGTGCCGGTCACACGCGAAGCCCTCTCCACGCTCTCGGCGGTCGACCTCCGCGGGAGCCGGGTGTTCAACGCCGCCTGAAGGAAAACGTCATGCCGTACCGCCGCTCGACCCTGTCCAAGTTCATCATCGAGGAGCAGCGCAAGCTCTCGGGCGGCTCCGAACTGATCGCGCTGGTCAACGACATCCAGACCGCGTGCAAGTACATCGCCGTCGCCGTCGCCAAGGGTCCGCTCAGCGGCATGCGCGGATCGACCGGGAACATCAACGTCCAGGGCGAGGAGCAGAAGCCGCTGGACATGATCAGCAACGACATCATGCTGAAGTCCTGCGAGTGGGGCGGCTATCTCGCCGGCATGGCGTCGGAGGAGATGGACGAGCCCTACGCAATACCCGATGCCTATCCGCGCGGGCGCTACCTGCTCGTGTTCGACCCGCTCGACGGCTCGTCCAACCTCGACGTCAACGTCACCGTCGGCACGATCTTCTCGGTGCTGCAGGCACCCGACGGCGTCACCGATCCCAAGGTTGCCGACTTCCTGCAGCCCGGCACGCAGCAGGTCTGCGCCGGTTACGCGCTCTACGGACCGACGGCGATGATCGTGCTGACGCTGGGCACCGGCGTGCACGGCTTCACGCTCGATCCCGACATCGGGGCCTACATCCTGACCCATCCGGACTTGAAGATCGCGCCGGACACGCAGGAGTTCGCGGTCAATGCGTCGAACCAGCGCTTTTGGGAACCCCCGGTCAAGCGCTACGTCGAGGAGTGTCTCGCCGGAAAATCCGGCGACCGCGACAAGGACTTCAACATGCGCTGGATCGCGTCGCTGGTCGCCGAAGTGCATCGCATTCTGATGCGCGGCGGGCTGTTCATGTACCCGAAGGACACCAAGGACCCGGCCAAGCCGGGACGCCTGCGCCTGCTCTACGAAGCGAACCCGATGGCGATGCTGATCGAGCAGGCCGGTGGGGCCGCATCGACGGGACGCGGCCGCATCCTCGAAGTGACGCCCGAAGCGCTGCATCAGCGGGTGCCGGTGATCCTCGGTTCGCGCGACGAGGTGGTGCGCCTCGAGCGCTATCACAGCGAATACGACCGTGGCGAGGATCAGCCGTTTTCTTCCCCGTTGTTCAACACGCGCTCGCTCTACCGCAGCGCGACCCCCGACGAGGAGCCCCGGACATGTCGGCCAAACACCCCATCATCGCGATTACCGGTTCGTCGGGCGCGGGCACGACCACGGTGATGCGCACCTTCCAGCACATCTTCCGGCGCGAGAATGTCAACGCTGCGTTCGTGGAAGGCGACTCTTTCCACCGCTTCAATCGCCAGGAAATGCGCGCGCAGCTGGCCGCGGCGGGGGCGAAGGGCAATGTCAATTACAGCCACTTCGGCGTCGATGCCAACCTGCTGGCGGAGCTCGAGGCGCTGTTCAAGACCTACGCGGCGACGGGCAGCGGCCAGGTCCGCAGGTACCTGCACGACGCCGACGAAGCCGCACCTTTCAAGCAGGAACCGGGCACCTTCACGCCATGGGGCGACCTTCCCGCCCGCACCGACCTCCTGTTCTACGAAGGCCTGCACGGCGCCGCGACGACCGACACCGTGGACGTCGGCCGGCACGCCGACCTGCTGGTCGGCGTGGTCCCCATCATCAACCTCGAATGGATCCAGAAGCTGCATCGGGACAAGAACCTGCGCGGCTATTCGCAGGAGGCGGTCGTCGACACCATCCTGCGGCGGATGCCCGACTACGTGAACGTCATCGTGCCGCAGTTCGCCCGCACCCACGTCAACTTCCAGCGCGTCGCGGTCGTCGACACGTCGAATCCGTTCATCGCCCGCGACATTCCGACCGCCGACGAAAGCCTGCTGGTGATCCGCTTCGCCAATCCCAAGGGCATCGACTTTCCCTACCTCCTGTCGATGCTGCACGACTCGTTCATGTCGCGGCCGAACACGATCGTCTGCCCGGGTGGCAAAATGGGCGTCGCCATGCAGATCATCTTCACGCCGTTGATCCTGCGCCTGATGGACATCAAGCGGCGCGCGCAGTGAAGATTGCGCCGCCGCCAACCGGACCCACGAGACCGCCGCCATGACCCCTGCCGCACCCGCTGCCAATGCACTGCGTTTCCTCGCCATCGACGCCGTCGAGCAGGCGAAATCCGGCCACCCCGGCATGCCGATGGGGATGGCCGACATCGCCACGGTGCTCTGGCAGAAATACCTGCGCCACAATCCCGCGCATCCGCAGTGGGCCAACCGCGACCGCTTCGTGCTTTCGAACGGCCACGGCTCGATGCTGCTGTACGCGCTGCTGCATCTGACCGGCTACGATCTGCCGCTGGAGGAGCTGAAGCGCTTCCGCCAGCTCCACTCGAAAACGCCCGGACATCCGGAAGTCGGCCTCACCCCCGGGGTCGAAACCACCACCGGCCCGCTGGGCCAGGGACTCGCCAACGCCGTCGGCATGGCGCTCGCCGAGCGCATGCTGGCGCGACGCTTCAACCGGCCCGGGTTCGAGATCGTCGACCATCGCACCTACGTGTTCGTCGGTGACGGCTGCCTGATGGAGGGTATCTCGCACGAGGCCTGCTCGTACGCGGGTGTGCTCCAGCTCGGCAAGCTGGTCGTGATCTACGACGACAACGGCATCTCGATCGACGGCGACGTGCGCGGCTGGTTCCGCGACGACACGGCGGCGCGTTTCCGCGCCTACGGCTGGAACGTGGTCGCCGGCGTCGACGGTCACGACCCGGCGGCGATCGATGCCGCGCTGGCGGCGGCGACAAATCAGACCGCCCGGCCTACGCTCGTCGTCTGCCGCACCCACATCGGCTATGGCGCGCCGGAAAAGGTCGACACCGCCGACGCGCACGGCGCGCCGCTGGGCGCCGCCGAGGTGGCGCGCACCCGCGAGCATCTGCAGTGGGCCCACGCGCCGTTCGAGATTCCGCAACCGCTGCGCGACGGCTGGAACGCGCGGGCGCAGGGCGCGCTGCGCGAAGGCGAATGGCAGCATCGCTTCGCGGGCTACGCGGCTGCGCATCCGGCGCTCGCCGCGGAGTTCCTGCGCCGGACGGGCGGTTCGCTGCCGACCGACTGGGCAGCGATCAAGGCAGAACTCGTCGATCGCGGGCGCTGCGGCCACGACGCCGGTCGCCACCCGCAAGGCGTCGCAGCAGTCGCTCGAAATCCTCACCGCGCGCGTGCCCGAACTCGTCGGCGGCTCGGCCGACCTCACCGGGTCCAACCTGACCGACACCAAATCGACATCGTCGTTCGACCCGGCCACCGCAGCGGGCAACTATCTGCATTACGGCGTGCGCGAATTCGGCATGGCCGCGCTGATGAACGGAATGGCACTGCACGGCGGCGTGATTCCCTACGGCGGCACCTTCCTCGTCTTCTCCGATTACGCGCGCAGCGCGATCCGCATGAGCGCGCTCTGCCGACAGGGAGTCGTCTACGTGTTCACGCACGATTCGATCGGGCTGGGAGAGGACGGCCCCACGCACCAGCCGGTCGAGCATGCCGCGTCGCTGCGGCTCATCCCCGGGCTCGATGTCTGGCGACCCGCCGATGCGTTCGAGACCGCGATTGCCTGGTCATCCGCGATCGAGCGCCGCGACGGACCCGCGGCGCTGCTGCTGTCGCGGCAAAACCTCGCGCAGGCGCCGCGCATGGCGGCCGATGACGTCGCTCGCGGTGGTTACATCCTGTCCGAAGCGAACGGCGGCACGCCGCAGGCGATCATCATCGCGACGGGGTCCGAGGTCGCCTTGGCGCTGCAGGCGCAGCAGCAGTTGCAGGACAACGGCCTGCCCGTTCGCGTGGTGTCGATGCCCTGCACGTCGGCGTTCGAACGCCAGTCCGCCGGGTATCGCGACCGCGTATTGCCGGCGGCGATGCCCACGGTGGCCGTCGAAGCGGGTCACCCCGAAACCTGGTGGCGCTACGTCGGGCGGCGGGGACGCGTGGTGGGCATCGCTCGCTTCGGCGAGTCGGCGCCCGCGCCTGCGCTGTACGCGCACTTCGGCATCACCGCCGACGCAGTCGTCGCCGCGGTGCGGGAGACGCTCGGCGTTCGCTGAAGCGGCGTCCGCCCACCGCGCGCAAGCAGCAAAGCGACAACGCCGCCCGGAGCGCTCCGGGCGGCGTTGTCGTTCGCCGATCGGCGAATCAGCGCGCCGCGACGGCTGCCCTTTCCGCGCTCGCCACCGCCACCGGGAGCGGCACCGCCAGACTCGCCTTCTTCGGCGGCTCGGGTTCGGCGTCGAGGTTCATGTTCGGCCACTTGCGGCCGTGGCACGCCGGGTTCGAGCAGAACGACCCGCCGTCCTTGCCGAACTTGATCGGGCCGTGGCACATCGTGCAGGTGCTGTCCATCTTTGACCGGTGCTCGTGCATGAAGTTGGGCTCGCCATGCGACGGCGGCGGCTCGAGATCCGGGCTCACCGTCGACGCGACGGTGCGTGCGCCGTCCTCGCGCACGACTTCCGGCAGCGCGTGACACAGCGTGCACTGCAGCCGGATCGACTGGCCCTTGTCGTCGAGATGCTTGCCGTCGTGGCAGCGGAAGCAACCGGGGAAGTTCTTGTGTCCGAGGTTGTCGGGGAACTTCTTCCAGTCGATGCCCTTGGCGGAAAAGCTCGTCGCGAGCAGTATCCGCCGCATTTCCTTCGCGAACGCAGCCTCGGCCTTCTTCGCTTCGGGAGTCAGGTCGCCTTTGGGGGCGGCTGCGGCAATCAGCTTGTCGATCTGCTGGCCGCGCTCTTCCTCCGACCCGTGGACCACGTCGGCCTTCGCCTTTTCGATGATGACGAGCGAGCGGGCCTTGATCGACGGCAGGCTGCGATCGATCCCGCCTCGCTGGATCGCCTCGTCGACCATGTCCGCCGGGTTCTCGAACGGATGACCCGAGGCATTGTGGCAATCGGCGCATTCGAGGCGACGCATCGGCAGCTTCTCGGCTTCCTGCCGCGTCACGCCCGCCGTCGCATCGAACCAGGTCTGCATCTTGCCATCGGCGCCCTTGACCTGCACCAGCGGAATCCTCTGGGCCTTCGAGTCCATCGCGGCAAACGTCATGTGCTGAGCGATGTGCCAGTGGATGCCCTTGGACGTGCCTTCGCGCGCCTCGCCGCTCCCGGTGTGGAGGGTCATCTTGTAGCGGGTCTCGGTGCTCTTGGCGTCATCGGCATAGCGAAATTTGAGCCGAACCGTGTCCGAGTGCCGCATCGAGGGCCAGTGGCAGCCCTCGCAGTTGTCGCTGGCCGGGCGCATGGTGTGGCCCTGCGTCGGCCGCTCGTAGCCGGCGATCATCCCCCACAGCTCGTTGACGTGCGTCGTCTTGAGCGCCATCAGGTGCAGCGTGCCGAGGCGTCCCATGTGGCACTCGACGCACTGGACGCGCGCGTGGCTCGCCGCGGCGTGCGCCTTGGGCTCCTCGGGATGCACCGCGTGGCACACGTTGGTGCAGAACGCGTTGCTGTTGGAATATTCCCAGGCGGTGATGCCGGCGGCAAGGATCAGAGCCACGCCGATAAAGCCGACCACCAGCAGCGTCGTCATCCCCATCATCAGGCCGCGACGGCCGATACGCAGATTCATTGCCCACCCTCCTCGTCAATATTCCCGAACGCTCACGCCGCCGCGCAGTATACCTAGGTCACGATGCTGTACGCGATCAGGACGATGGCGATGACGCCGAGCGACAGCGCCGTTCCGCCCACGACCCAGCCGAACCACCTCGCCTCCTGGGTCGGCGCCGGCGCCAGCGCAGCGTCGAGGCTGCCCTCGCGCAGCATGCGTTCGTACTGGACGGCGCGCTCGCCCCTGAGCTCGTGTTCCGAAATGCGCCCGGTGAATACCACCGTATCCATCGGGAACTTGTCGGGCCGCAGGTGGCCGTTGAAGAAGTGGAAGGTGAATATGAAGCCGGCGGCGAGCAGCGCCTCCTCGCCGTGCACCAGCGCCGCGATGTTGAACACCCAGCCGGGCAACAGCTGCGCGAAGAACAGCGGGAACCACAGCAGGAGCCCCGACCCGCCGATGATGACCATTCCCCAGAACACCGCCCAGTAGTCGAACTTTTCCCAATAGGTCCAGCGGTCGAACTGCGGGCGCGGGCCGCGGCCGAGGAACCAGAGGAAGTTCCGGTAGATGTCGATTCCGTCCTGCATCTGCGGCACCATCGAATCTGGACCCCACAAGATCTTCATGAGGCTGCCGCCGGCGATCACCTTGGAGTACACCGTCGCGACGTGGGTCACGAATACGGCGATCATCACCGTCGCGCAGGTCCGGTGGATGAAGCCGGCGCCCTCGAACCCGCCGAAGAAGCGCGCGAGCGTGCCCGCCCACGGCCGCTCCGCGAAGATCAGCGGCAATCCGGTCAACGCGCAGCCGACGAAAGTGAGCATCAGCAGCGAGTGCAGCACGCGCTCGATCGACGTGAACCGCCGGTAGTAGCGCTGCCCCGCGCCGCTTCCCGCATGCCCGCCGGAAGCCGTTCCAGCCGGGTTACCCGTTGCCGTCGCCATCAGTGCCTCTCCTTGCCGTTGCCCGCGCTCCTGCCTCGTTGCAGCTTCTCCCGCGCTTCCCGGTAGAACCACAACATGGTGTGGACACCGAAGAACGCGAACACGCCGAAGAGCAGGATCTCCATGAACATGGCCGCGTACCAGTAGAGCGGATTGCGCGCCCTGTCGTGCTTGCTCGCGTGTGGATCGAAACTGGCGAAGTTCGCGCTCGCACCCGGATGGCAGGCCTGGCAGGTCGCAACCCGGTTCTGCGCCGACACCTTCGATGCGGGATTCGACGCCGGCAGCACCGCGTGCGCGCCGTGGCAGGAGGCGCACGTCGCCACCCGCGAGTAACCGAGCGCGGTGACCTGGCCGTGGAACGTGTCGCGGTACGTCGCAAGGTAATCGGCGTGACAGGTGCCGCACTCCTTGACCACCTCGGTCCGGAATTTCGGCGTGTCGTGCTGCATGATGCTGTGCGCGGAGTGGCAATCGGTGCAGCCCGGCGCGGCCAGGACGCCGTCCTGGCGCAGCTTGCCGTGCATGCCGCTCGACGTAGGCCGCGCGCTCCCGCTTGTGACACGTGCCGCAGGTGTCCGGAACCTTGGCGCGATGGGTGCGACTCCCCGCATCGGCCTTGTGGCGGATGTCGTGGGCGCCGTGGCAATTGGTGCAGGTCGGCGCGGAGCCCTGCGCTGCGCCCTGCAGCGCCTTGCCGTGAATGCTGTCGTGGAACTTGCCGCCGATGTTCCCGCCGGGCAGCTTGCCCGTCGCGGCCATGGCGTCGCTGCCGTGGCACGTCGAGCACGTCGCCTCGATATTGGCGTGATTGGTGCGCGAGTCCGGCTCCTTCGACCGCAGAATGTCGTGCGTGCCGTGGCAATCCGTACAGTTGGCGGCGATCGCGCTGCCGTCCTTGCGCGCGGTACCGTGCACCGTGCCCGCATACTGCTTGACTTCCTTCTCGTGGCAACTCCGCGCAGTCGACGGGCTTCAGCTTTTCGGCGTGCGGCAGCTTGTCGACCGAGACATCGGCGTGACAGTCGGTACACTTCAACTGCAACTCCCCGTGCACCGACTTCCCGAACTTCGCTGCGTCGACGGCTATCGACTTGCCGGCGGCGCCCTTCGCCTCCTTGTCGGCATGACACATCATGCAGGTGTCGACGACGCTGGGCGCGGGTGGCGCCTTGGCAACCGGGGCCTTGGCGGCCGGCGCCGCCGCAACGGCGATGCCGCTGCACAGCAGGAGAATCGCGCAGGTCGCGCGCAGCGAAGGGATCGTTCGGACGGAGGTCATGGGGGCATCCACGCGACATGCGAATGACCGTGGCTCCGGCGCACCGGGTCGATGATCGACCAGGGCAGCCGCACGGTCAGGTAGTGCGGTAGAGTGTCACATGCTCCCGGGCGTCGTGTTGACGTGGATCAAGTGGGCATGCGCGCCGTCGCCCGGCGCCGGCCGCGTCGACGCCTCGAGCAGGAAGATGAACGACTCATAGTTCCTGCCGGTGGCCAGATTGAGTCCGATCTCGCAGGTGCGGTTGCTGCCCAGATAGGCGTCGTAATCGCGCTGCGCGACTTCAGCCGCCTCCTCCGCAGTGGCCGAACGGGTCAGTTCGGTGTGCAGGAAACCGCGATCACCCGCGAATCCGCAACACGCCGCGGAAGCGGGAGTCACGGCCTCGTCCGCCATCGCCGCGGCCAGCGCGTGGAGCTTTTTCGCGATGCCCAGGTGCTGCGTCGAGCAGCTGGGATGCACGACCGCCGAGCGCAGCCGGTGCGCGATCGTGAGCTTCGGCAGCAAATGGTCGTGCGCCCACGCGATCGAGTCGTGGATGGTCAGGCGAGCGTGATGGTCGCGGTTCTCGGGCGTCAGGTAGTCGACGATCTCGCGGGTGATGCCCAACGAGCACGAACTCGCGTCGCAGACGATCGGCAGCTTGCCGCCGTCGCTCCAGCGCCACAGGCCCTCGAGCGTCCGATTGGCCATCAGCGCGTTGCCGTCGTCAAAGCCTTTCGAATGCCAGATCGTCGCGCAGCAATGACCCCCGATGTCGTCGGGTATCCACAACGGCAAGCCGGCGCGGGCGGACACCGTCACCAACGCCTCGGCGAGCGAGGCCTCGCGCTCATGCCCCGGCGCGTGCCCGAAGATGCGGTTGACGCAGGCGGTGAAATAGACGGCAGCCGCGCCCTCGCGCCGTGTGGGCGGCAGGCTCGAAGCCGCGGCCGGCATGTTCGGCAACCAGCCGGGCATCAGGTCCTTACTGATCACGGTGCGCGCGGCATCGGTGGCCGCCGTGAGGACGCCATGGCCGAAGAGCCTGGCCGTGGCGCCCGCGGCGCCGACCGCCGTGCGAGCGACGCGCTCGAGCGGGCCGAAGCTGCGCGCCAGCGTCATGGCGACCCGCTCGGCCGTGCGTCCGTGCTCCCGATGCCGGAATTGCTTCATCAGCACGCCGGTGTTGATGCCGACCGGGCAGGCGAGCTCGCAACTCCCGTCGCCGGCACAGGTCTCGATGGCGTCGTACTCGAAATCGCGCAGCAGCGCATCGAGCACCGGCGATGCAGTTCCCTGCCGCACCATCTCGCGCCGCAGCGCGATCCGCTGCCGCGGCGTGGTCGAGAGATCGCGGCTCGGGCACACCCGCTCGCAATAGCCGCACTGGATGCAACGGTCGACCTCCGCCTCGATCGCCGGCGCCGTCTGCAGGAATGCCAGGTGATGCTGCGGATCGTTGGACAGCATCACCCCCGGCGCAAGAATGCCGTCCGGGTCGGCGAGACGGCGCAGCTTCCACATCAGCGCCGTGAGCTTGGCGCCCCACTCGCGCTCGACGAACGGAGCGATGTTGCGTCCCGTGCCGTGCTCGGCCTTCAGCGACCCGTCGTACTTGCCGACGACGAGATCGACGACATCCTGCATGAAGGCGTCGAAGCGCGCGACCTCGCGCGCTTCGCTCAGCTGCGGGGTGATCAGGAAGTGCAGGTTGCCGGCCGACGCGTGCCCGAAGATGACGCCCGCGTAGTCGTGACGCACGAACAGCGCCTGCAGGTCGAGGGCGCCGTCGGCAAGCCGCTCCGGAGGAAAGCAGACGTCTTCGAGGATGAACGACGTGCCCGACGGACGTGCACCCCCCACCGAGGCGAGCAGCCCGCTGCGCACGTTCCAGTACTGCGCCGCCTGCGCGGGATCGGTGGTGAACTGTGCCGGCTCGAGCAGCGCGAGGCCTGCCAGCACCGCATCGGCGCGGCGCAGCGCGTCTCGCCTCGCCACCTCGTCCGGCGTCCGGAACTCGACCAGCAAACCGGTCGCCTCGTCCGGCAGCGTCTTCCAGCGCTCCGGCACGCCCGGCTTGCCCTCGACCGCGCGCAGCGACGCGCGGTCGGTCAGTTCCACCGCGGCCGCGCCGCAATCGACGAACGGCTTCACAGCGGCGCAGGCGGCGTGCATGTGGGGAAACATCATGAACGTCGTCAACCGGAACTGGTCGTCGGGAATGGTCTCGAACACCGCCTCGACGATGAATGCGAGCGTGCCTTCCGAGCCGACGATGAGCCGGCGGAAGATGTCGAGCGGCGTCCGGCCATCGAGGAACGCTTCCATGTGATAGCCGGTCGTGTTCTTGATGCTGAACTTGCGCCGCATGCGGGCGACGAGTTCGGCGTCGGCCTCGATTTCCGCCTTGATCCCGGCCAGTCCGGAAGCGAGCGTCGGCTCCGCCCGCGCGAAGGCCGCTTCCGCGTCGGGGGCAGCGGTGTCGATCAACGTGCCGGACGGCAACAGCAGCGTGAGCGACGCGACCGTCTTGTAGGAATTCTGCGTCGTGCCGCAGCACATGCCGGAGGAGTTGTTGGCGATCACGCCGCCGATGGTGCACGCCGCCGCACTGGCGGGATCCGGGCCGAGCCGGCAGCCATGCGGCGCCAGCGCCAGATTCGCCCTCGAGAGTATCGTGCCGGGCCGCACCCGCAAGCGCCGCGCGCCGTCCTCGACCGCAACGCCGGTCCAGTGACGGCGCACGTCGACCAGGATGCCGTCGCCCTGCGCCTGGCCGGAAAGGCTCGTCCCCGCCGCGCGAAACGTCACCGGGATCCGCTCCTGGCGCGCATAGGCCAGCACGCGGCGCATGTCGTCGACATCGTGCGCGATCACGACCACCTTCGGAAACATCCGGTAGGGGCTCGCGTCGGAGGCGTAGCGGACGAGGTCGATCGGGCGCGCGAGGACCCGATCCGGCCCGAGCAAGGCGACGAGATCGTCGCGGAGTCTGGCCGGCGTACCGGCCGCCAGCGTGTCGGGCGCGCGATCGGGCTGCGGCGCAGCCACATCCGGGGCAATGGCCGCAATATGCGGCGACAGCAGTTTTTTCATCGACTCGTTCCTCGAGAGCCCGGGCGCAGCTCGCCGGCGTCCGCCACGGTCGCTCGCCGGTCACGCGTCCGCACTTGCTGCGCGCCGTGGAACATACCATCTTTCCGGAGGCGCACCGCCAGCGTGCGCGAACCCGCACGCCCCACGCCCACGGCAACGGCGACGCCCGCCGCAAGCGTGATCCCATGGTACCTTTGGCGTCACTGCAAACCCTCTCCCGGACCCTGCGCCATGAGCGAACTTCCTTCCGGTCCCATCCTCCCCGTTTCCGCCTCGAGCCCCACGGGAGCCGATCACTCGCCACGCCCCCCGAACGGGGTCCATGTCGACGCCAGCCGGGGCCTGCATTGGTGGCGCGAAGGCTGGCGCCTTTTCGCTCTGTCGCCGTGGATCTGGATCGTGATCGCGATTCTCTATCTTGCGATCATGACCGGGCTCGCGTTCATCCCGTTCGTCGGCCAGATCGCATCCACGCTGCTGCTGCCCATTCTGGGGGGCGGCGTCCTCCTCGGCGCGCGGGCGCAGGATCGCGGCGAGGAGCTCACCGTCGCCCACCTGTTCTCCTGCTTCCAGCAGCGCGCGGGGCCGCTCGTCGTTCTGGCCCTGATCTACTTCGCCGGCTGGTTCGTGATCTGGATGGTCGGCGTTGCGCTCCTGATCGGCATCGCCGGGCTGGGCGCGCTGAGCGCCATGCTTTCCGGAGACCCGATGCAGGCCGGCGTCTCCGCACTGGCGGCGATCGGCATGGCGGCGATCGTCGTCCTGCTGCTGGCCGCGCTGCTCGCCGTCCCCTTGCTGATGGCGTGGTGGTACGCGCCCGCGCTGGTGATCTTTCGCAACGACGAGCCGATCGCTGCGATGAAGGCGAGCTTTGCCGCCTCCCTCGACAACGTGGGTGCGTTCACGGTCTACGGACTCCTCGGCCTTGCGTTGGCGCTGGTGGCGTCGATCCCGTTCGGGCTGGGCTGGCTGGTGCTGGCCCCGGTTTTTGGCGCATCGGCGTACGCAAGCTACGTCGATGTCTTCGGCAAGCCGGACTGACGGCACGCCGGTCAGTGCGCTTCGTCCCAGTTTCGGCCCGTGCCCACGTCGGCGATCAGCGGCACGGCGAGCTGTGCCACGCCGGCCATCAGTTCGGGAAGCCGTAACCGCACTTGGCCCTGTTCGTCGTCCGGCACTTCCAGCACCAGTTCGTCGTGCACCTGAAGGATGAGCTTCGAGCGCATCCGGTCCTGATCGATCCACTGCTGCACGGCGATCATGGCGAGCTTGATGAGATCGGCCGCGGTGCCCTGCATCGGCGCGTTGATCGCCGCCCGTTCCGCGCCCGCGCGCCGGGGCCCGCCGCCGGCCTTGATGTCGGGTAGCCACAGCCGGCGGCCGAACACCGTCTCCACATAACCCTGATCGCGCGCGACTTCGCGGGTCCGCTGCATGTAAGCGGCCACGCCGGGATAGCGCGCAAAATACCTGTCGATGAACTGCTGCGCGGCGCCGCGTTCGATCCCGAGCTGCTGCGCCAGTCCGAAGGCCCCCATGCCGTAGATCAGTCCGAAATTGACGGCCTTGATATACCGGCGCTGATCGGCGCTGACCTCGGCCAGCGGCACGCCGAAAATCTCGGCCGCCGTCGCGCGGTGGATGTCGGCGCCCTCGTTGAACGCCCTGACCAGCGCCGGATCGCCCGAAAGATGCGCCATGATCCGCAACTCGATCTGCGAGTAGTCGGCAGATATCAGGACGTGCCCCGGCGGCGCGATGAACGCCTCGCGAATGCGGCGACCCTCCGCGGTGCGCACGGGGATGTTCTGCAGGTTGGGGTCCGACGATGCCAGGCGCCCCGTCACCGCGGTCGCCTGCGCAAACGTCGTATGCACGCGGCCGGTCTCGCGATTGACCATCAGCGGCAGCTTGTCGGTGTACGTGGACTTGAGCTTGGCGAGACCGCGATGCTGCAGCAGCAATTTGGGCAATGGATAGTCGGCGGCCAGCTCCTGCAGCACCTCCTCGTCGGTCGACGGCTGGCCGGTTGCCGTCTTCTTGATCAGCGGCAGCTTCATCCGCTCGAACAGGATTTCGCCCAGCTGCTTGGGCGATGCGAGATTGAACGGCTGCCCGGCGAGCGCATACGCCTGCCGTTCGAGCTCCAGCACGCGCTCGCCCAGCTCGCGGCTCTGGATGCCCAGCAGCGCGGAATCGATCAGAACGCCCGCGCGCTCCATCCGGAACAGCACCTCGCGCACCGGCATTTCGAGCGCGGTGTAGACGTGCAGCAGCCCGGGCTCACGTGCGACGCGCGGATGGAGCACGTCGTGCAGCTGCAGCGTGATGTCGGCGTCCTCGGCCGAGTACGCAGCCGCGGTGTCGATGTCGACCTGGTCGAAGCCGATCTGCTTCGCGCCCTTGCCCGCGACCTCCGCGATACGTGATCGTCTTCACGTCGAGATGCCGCCACGCCAGGTTGTCCATGTCGTGCGGCTTGTGCGATTCCAGGACGTAGGATTCGAGCAGCGTGTCGTGCGCCACGCCTGCGAGCGTGATGCCGTGGTTCGCCAGCACGTGCTGGTCGTACTTGACGTTCTGCCCGAGCTTGCGGCGCGAAGGGTCGGCGAACCAGGGCCCGAGGCGGGCGAGAACGGTCGAGAACTCCAGCTGGTCGGGCGCGCCCGGATAGCGATGCGCGAGCGGGATGTAGCAGGCGTGGCCCGGCGCCGTGGCAAACGAGAGTCCGACGATGCGCGCCGTCATCGGGTCGAGGCTGGTCGTCTCGGTGTCGAAACACACGAGATCGGCGGCGGCGATGCGCGACAGCCAACGCTCGAAGCCCGCTTCATCGAGCACCGTTTCGTAATGACGTGGCACCGGCGGTGGCGCGTCGCGTTCCGGCTCCTCCGCGGCCGCGAACGATCGCGTGTCGGCACGCGCCGCGCGATCGGCGATCGATCCCGCGACGTCGCCTGCGGGCATCGTGCCCCCGACGATGTCCTTCAACCAGCTCTTGAACTCGAAACGCTCGTACAGCGATCTGAGCCGCGAAGGATCGATGCCCGCGATCCCGAGATCCTGCGGCGCCACCGGCAACGCGCAGTCGGTCTTGACGGTGAGGAGGCGCCGGGCCTGCGGCAGCCAGGCGAGCGACTGGCGCAGGTTCTCGCCGACGACGCCGGAAATGTCCCCCGCGTGCGCGACGATATTGTCGAGGCTGCCGTACTGCGCGAGCCACTTGGCCGCCGTTTTCGGCCCCACCTTGGGGACGCCCGGAACGTTGTCGACGGTGTCGCCGGTCAGCGTGAGGAGGTCGAGCACCTGGTCGGCGCGCACGCCGAATTTTCGCACCACGCCCGGCAGGTCGAGCGTCTCGTTGCTCATGGTGTTGATCAGCGTGATCCCCGGGCGCACCAGCTGCGCGAGATCCTTGTCGGACGTGGACACGAGGCAGTCGATGCCGGCGGCTGCGGCCTGCGTGGCCAGGGTGGCGATGACATCGTCGGCCTCGATCCCGTCGATCACCAGCAACGGCCAGCCCTGCGCGCGAACGAGCTCGTGCAGCGGCGCGATCTGCGCCGCGAGGTCGTCGGGCATCGGCGGCCGATGGGCCTTGTATTCCGGGTACCACTGGTCGCGAAAAGTCTTGCCCGGCGCATCGAACACGACGGCAAAATAGTCGGGCTTGCCGTCCTCCACCATTCGGCGCAACATCGCCAGCACCCCGCGCAGCGCGCCCGTCGGCTCGCCCTGCGACGTGCGCAGATCGGGCAGCGCGTGGAACGCGCGATAGAGGTACGAAGACCCATCGACCAAGACGAGGAGTGGCATGATCCGAACCGGCAAGATTCCCGATCTCATCGACCCCCGCGCCATGTATACGACCAATGGCCAGGAGGCGTGGCGGGTGCTGGGGATTATGGCAGAGTTCGCCGCGGCGACCGAACGCCTGCAGGGCGTGCGCCCGGCGGTCAGCGTGTTCGGCAGCGCGCGCATCCGGCAGGGGCATCCGTACTACGAGCGCGCCGAGCGGATCGCGCGCCTGCTGTCGGATGCGGGCTTCGCCGTCATCTCCGGCGGCGGGCCGGGACTCATGGAAGCCGCCAATCGCGGCGCCCACGCGGGCAAGTCGCCGGCGATCGGCCTCAACATCCTGCTGCCGCACGAGCAGGGGGGCAACGACTTCCAGGACGTCGGCTTCGATTTCCGCTACTTCTTCGCGCGCAAGATGATGTTCGTCCGCTTTGCGTCGGCCTACGTCGTCATGCCGGGCGGCTTCGGCACGCTGGATGAGCTTTCCGAGTGCCTCACGCTGGTGCAAACCGGCAAGAGCCGGCGGATCCCGATCATCCTCGTCGGCGGCGAGTTCTGGCACGGACTCCTCGACTGGATGCGCAAGAGCCTGGTCGGCCAGGGCCTCATCCACGAGCACGACCTCGATCTGATGCAGATCATCGAGGAGCCGGAGGCGATCGTCGAGGCGATCTTCAATTTCTACGAGGGCCGCGGCTTCCAGCCGACGCGCACCGAGCGCGAGAAGATGCTGAATCTGTAAGACCGAAACGCATCCGCATGGGCGGTGAAAGTGGCAGTGGGTCTGGTAAAATTGGTTCGATGACCGACTCCCTGCAGTCCGTTCGTTCCGCGCTGCGCTTCGCGCCCCTGCTGCTCCTTGCCACGGTTCTTCTGGCCGGTTCCGCGCTCGGCCAGGCGCCGGGGGCAGGCAGCGCGCTGCCGCCGCCCAAGCTGGAGCCGTTGCCCGAAGTGGCCGGGGATCCCGAGCTCGAGCCTCAGATCACGATCACGCGCAAGGACGGCGAAACCGTCGAGGAAGCGCGCGTCGCGGGTCAAGTCGTCTGGATCAAGGTGACGCCACGCCACGGCCGTCCGTACTTCCTGATCCCGGATGCCGGGGGCCAGATGTTCATACGCCGCGACAATTTCGACAGCGGACTCAAAGTGCCTCTGTGGCTGCTGTTTTCGTTTTGAGCTGACCTTCCACCCGCGGGCCGTGCGCGGCTCGCGCGCGACGCAAACAAACCGATGTCGGTCTACACCGCCGTATCCACTGCCGAACTCGAGGCATGGCTCCTCCGCTATGCCGTCGGGACGCTGGTCGAGCAGACGCCGATCGCAGCCGGCATCGAGAACACCAACTATTTCGTCACCACCACCAAGGGACGCTGGGTGCTGACGCTGTTCGAACGCCTGCCGGCAGAGGAGCTCCCGTTCTATCTCAACCTGATGGCGCATCTCGCGCGTGCCGGCGTTGCCTGTCCGGCTCCGGTGCCGGATCGCACCAGTGCGCTGTTCAGCCTGCTCAACGGCAAGCCCGCGGGACTCACCCAGCGCGTCGATGGTGCGCAGATAGTCGCGCCCGATGCCCCCCATTGTGCCGCCGTCGGCGACGCCCTCGCCCGTCTGCATCTCGCCTCGGAGCGTTATCGCGGGCGCCTTACAAACCGCCGCGGACCCGGGTGGTGGCGGCAGGCTGCGCGCGCGGTGCGCCCCTTCCTCGACGGCGACCAGGTCGCGCTGCTCGCGACCGAACTCAAGTTCCAGACCGGCTTCGGCAAGACCGCGATGCCGCGCGGCGCCATTCACGGTGACCTCTTCTGCGACAACGTGCTGTTCGAAGGCAATCGCGTCGCCGGCATCATCGACTTCGGCTTCGCCGCCACCGATTTCTACGCCTACGACCTTGCGATCACCGTCAACGACTGGTGCATCGCCAAGGAAGGCAGCGAGCGCGGCGCGCTGGTGCCCGAGCTCGTGGCGGCGATGATCGACGCCTATCAGTCGGCGCGCCCGCTGTCGGACACCGAGCGCGAGCAGTGGCCTTCGCTGCTGCGGGCCGCTGCGCTGCGCTTCTGGCTGTCGCGGCTGTACGACCTCCATCTGCCGCGCCCCGGTGAACTCGTCCACGCGCACAATCCCGCGCACTTCGAACGCATCCTGCGCGATCGCGTCGCACGTCCCATCCGCCTCGCCCGCGGCGGTGGAGGGGCATGATGAGCGAAGCGAAACGCGAAATCACCTTTGCGCGCCACGATGCGCGCCGCGGCGCGCTCTGGCTCAGGGACGCGCATGCGATGCTTTCGGCGCACCGCGTGCCCTGGCTCCTGCTGCTCCTCCTCTATTACCTCGTCGTCGGCGTCGTCGACCTCCTTCCCATCGTCGGTCAGTTCGGATTGCCGCTGCTCAAACCCGTGTTCGCCGTAGGCTTCCTCGCCGCCGCCTGGAACCAGGAGCGCGGCGGCACGCCGGAATTGAAGTTCCTGTTCCAGGGCTTTCGCGCCAATCTCTGGGCGCTGCTGCCCCTGGGCGCATTCCTGCTGATCGGAATTTCGGTGTCCGTGCTGGCGACATCGCTGGTCGACGGCGGCAAGCTGGTCGAGGTGCTGTCGGGCCGGCTGAAGCTCGACGAAAGCCTGCTCGCCACCGGCGAAATGCAACTCGGGATGCTGTTCGCCGCAGTGCTCGCGCTCCCCGTCATGCTGGCGCTGTGGTTCGCGCCGGCGCTGGTCGTCTTTCACGACTGCAGCGCCGCAGAGGCCCTGGCGGTCAGCCTGCGTGCCGCCATCGCCAACTGGAGGCCGATCGCCGTCTATGGCACGCTGGTGTTCGTCTTCGGCGGCGTGCTTCCGGGCATTGCCACCGCGTTGGTTGCCGCCGTGGTGCCGGCCGAGTTCGCGCTGGTCGTCACGGTCGCCTTTCTGCTGCCCTATGTGTTCCTCTTCGTCGCCACATTGCACGTCTCGGATTACGTGAGCTACCGCGATGTGTTCCACGCCGGAGAACGCATCGACAGCCCGCAGACGACGCCGTAGCGCGCGTCATCGGCCTTCGGCGCGGCCCGCATTCACGCCGGCTCGAGCTTTGCGTACTCGAGGGCGAGCCATTTGGCGCCGACGTCGCGGAAATTCACCTGCACGCGAGCGTCGCCGCCGCGCCCCTCGGCGTCGATGATGACGCCCAGCCCGAACTTGGCGTGCCGCACCGATTGGCCGATGCGCCAGAACGGTCCCGACGGCGTGTCCGCGCGCGATGGAACGGACGCCACCGCGGCCTCCTGCCACGCAGGTCCCGCCGCGGCGCGTGCGCCCCACTCGGCGGCGTCGACGTCGACCGCCATCGCATGCGAACGCTGCCTTCGGGGCGACAGCCACTGCACGAGGTCGCGCGGCAGTTCGTCGAGGAAGCGTGACGGGACGTGGTAGCGCACCTGGCCGTGCAGCATCCGGCTTTGCGCGTGCGTGAGGTAGAGCCGGCGCTTCGCCCGCGTGATCGCCACGTACATCAGCCGCCTCTCCTCCTCGACGCCGTTCGTTTCCGACAGGCTGTTCTCGTGCGGGAACAAACCCTCTTCCAGCCCGGTGACGAACACGGTGTGGAACTCGAGCCCCTTCGCCGAGTGCACCGTCATGAGCTGCAGCGCCGGGCGGCCCTCCGCTTCCTGCGTGTCGCCGGCTTCCAGCGCCGCGTGCGCGAGGAACGCGGTCAAGGGATCGACCGCGCCCTCGTCCGCAACTGCGCCGTCGGGCGTGCCCGAGGCGATCGGCGCAGCGACGGCGAGATCGGCCTCGCGCAGGAAGCTGTCGGCTGCAGTGACGAGCTCATCGAGGTTGTCGAGGCGGTCCTGTCCGTCCTTTTCGGACTTGTAATGCGCGGAAAGGCCGGAGGCGGCCAGCACGTGTTCCACGGCCTCGGGAAGCGGCAGGCCCGCCGTCGCCGCGCGCATCGCCTCGACCAGCTTGACGAAGGCGGCGAGGCTTCCCCCGGCCTTGCCGCCCACCGCGCCCGAGCACGCGGCCCGCCACAGGCTCGACCCCTGCGCGCGCGCCGTGTCCTGCAGCGTCTCCAGCGACCGGGCGCCGATGCCGCGCGGCGGAAAATTGACGACGCGCAGGAACGCGCCGTCGTCCTCGCTCGCCGCCAGCAGCCGCAGGTAGGCCAGCGCGTGCTTGACCTCCGCGCGCTCGAAAAAACGCATGCCGCCGTAAACGCGATAGGGAACCGCCGCGTTGAAGAGCGCGTGCTCGACCACCCGCGACTGGGCGTTGGAGCGATAGAGGACCGCCACCTCCGACAGCATGAGGCCATCGGCGGCGAGGCCCTTGACGATATCGACGATGAACGCGGCCTCGTCGATGTCGGACGGGCAGGCCACCGCGCGCACCGGGTCGCCCTTGGCGTCGGCCGTCCACAGGTTCTTGCCCAGCCGCGTCGGGTTGTTGCGGATCAGCGCATTCGCAGCGTCGAGGATATGGCCGTGCGAGCGGTAGTTCTGCTCGAGCTTGATGAGGCGCACCGGCATGTCGGTACGCGCGAAGTCCCGCTCGAAGTGCTGCATGTTGGCGACATTGGCGCCGCGAAACGCGTAGATCGACTGATCGTCGTCGCCGACGGCGAACATCGCCGTATGGGGGCCGGAGAGCAGTCCGAGCCACCGGTACTGCAGCACGTTGGTATCCTGGAACTCGTCGACCAGCAAATGCGAGAACCGGCGGCGGTAATGCTCGCGCAGCGCGTCGTTGCCGGCCAGCAGCTCGAAGCTCCTCAACAGGAGTTCGGCGAAATCGACCACCCCCTCGCGCTGGCACATCGCCTCGTAGAGCGCGTAATACTCGACCAGACGGCGCGAGAAATCGTCCCCCGCCTCGACCTGGTTCGGCCGCCGGCCTTCCTCCTTGGCGCCGGCGATGAACTGCTGCAGCTGGCGCGGCGGGAAGCGCTCGTCGTCGATGCCGTGCGCCTTGCACATCCGCTTGATGAGCCCGAGCTGATCCTGCGTGTCGAGGATCTGGAACAGCTGCGGCAGATTGGCGTCGCGGAAATGCGCCCGCAGCAAGCGGTTGCACAAACCGTGAAAGGTGCCGACCCACATGCCGCGAAGGTTGATCGGCGTCAGCGCGCCAAGGCGCGTCAGCATCTCTTTCGCGGCCTTGTTGGTGAACGTGACCGCCAGCACCGACAGCGGCGAAGCCTGCCCGGTGGCGAGCAGCCATGCGATGCGGGTCGTCAGCACCCGCGTCTTGCCGCTGCCTGCACCTGCGAGGATCAGCGCCGACTCGTGCGGGAGCGTCACGGCTTCGAGCTGTTCCGGATTGAGATTGGCGAGCAGCGGTGTCGACATGGCCGGCAGTGGGTGAAGATGGACGGGGCGACCGTGCGCGAAGGGAACGGCGTAGCGCGGGGAAAGCGGATTATACGGGCGGCAATGCCGCTGTCGGGCGCTATAATTCGCCGGCTCCCGCCCCGCACTCGCCGCCCGACGTCGCCGCACCCATGCCCCCGAACCCGAAAGCCGCCCCGCAAGCCAATTCCGCGACGACGCGCGCGTTCGTGCAGTGGATTCGCTCGGCGGCGCCCTACATCTACGCGCTGCGCGGCAGGACGCTGGTGATCGCCTTCGGCGGCGAAGTGGTCGCCGACGACACCTTTCTCGGCATCGTCCACGACCTCAACCTGCTGCACAGCCTCGGCATGCGGCTGGTGGTCGTCCACGGCTCGCGGCCGCAGATCGAGGCCATCCTCGCGCAGCAGGACATCGAGAACCGCTACGCCTTCGGCCTGCGGATCACCGACGCCGAGACGATGGACTGCGTGCTCGAAGCCTCGGGGCAGGTTCGCAGCCGCATCGAGGCGCTGCTCTCGCTGGGCATCGCCAACTCGCCGATGGCCGGCGCGCGCATTCGCGTGTCGTCCGGCAACTTCCTCACCGCCAAGCCGATGGGGATCGTCGAGGGCACCGACATGCAGCTCACCGGCGAGGTGCGCCGCGTCGACACCGACGCCATCCACCAGCGCCTCGACGACGGCGACATCGTGCTGATCTCGCCGCTGGGTTTTTCGCCGACCGGCGAGATCTTCAATCTTTCGCTCGAAGAAGTGGCCACCCAGGTCGCCGTCCGCCTCGAGGCGCACAAGCTTGTGTTCCTGATGGAGACCGACGGTGTGCGCAACAGCCGCCGGCAACTTCTGACCGAGCTGTCCACCCGCGACGCCGAGGCGCTGCTCAAGTCCTCGGGCAGCCGGCTGCCTCCCGATGTCCGGCATTACCTGCCCTGCGCGGTGCGCGCCTGCGACAACGGCGTCAAGCGCTCGCACCTCATCAGCCGCCACCTCGACGGTGCGCTGCTGCTCGAGCTCTTCACCCGCGACGGCGTGGGGACGATGGTCGCCGCCGCGCCGCTCGCCAATCTGCGCAACGCGACCATCGACGACGCCGGCGGCATCCTGCAGATCATCGAGCCGCTCGAGGAGCAGGGCGTGCTGGTGCGCCGTTCGCGCGAGCGGCTGGAGATGGAGATCGAGCGCTTCGTCGTGGTCGAGCACGACGGCGCGGTGATCGGTTGCGCCGCGCTCTACGCGTTCTCAGAAGAGAAGATCGGGGAGCTGGCCGCGCTGGCCGTGCACCCGGATTTCCGCCGCGAAGGCTACGGCGAGGCGCTGGTGCAGGAGATCGAGGCCCGCGCGCGCAAGCTGAAGCTCACCGACCTCGTCGTGCTGACGACCCGCACCGCGCAGTGGTTCCTCGAGCGCGGGTTTCGCAACGCGACCATCGCCGACCTGCCCAGGCAGAAGCAGGCGCTCTACAACTACCAGCGAAAATCGCAGGTCTACCGGAAAAAACTCTAGGAGAAAACATGGCAAGAACCGTCCATTGCGTCAAGCTCGGCCGCGACGCCGAAGGGCTCGACCTCCCTCCCTATCCGGGACCACTCGGCAAGCGCATCTACGAGAGCGTCTCGAAGGAAGCCTGGCAGGCATGGCTGCGCCACCAGACGATGCTCGTCAACGAGAACCGCCTGTCGCTTGCCGACGCGCCGGCGCGCAAATGGCTGGCCGAACAGATGGAAAGCCACTTCTTCGGCAGCGGAGCAGAAATGCCGCAGGGCTACGTGCCGCCGAAGGGGTAGCGCAGGTTCAGAGGCTGAGAGTTTTTCGGGCGTGTCCGAGCGGCGCGCCAGAAGGCGTCCGATCGAGGCGCAAAGCGCAGCCATAGCTCGGGCTATGGCGAGCATTTGCAACGAAGCGCGGGCGTCTTCTGGCGTGATGAGCGGGCATGATCGAAAGACTCTCAGCCTCTCAGGCTTCGGCGACGATCTCGCCGCCGAGGAGTGTGACGCGCACCCGGCCCTGGACTTCAAGCCCGAGGTAAGGCGTGTTCTTGCCCTGACTCTTCAGGGCCGCCGGCGCGACGACCCAGCTCGCTTCGGGATCGAACACGCAAACGTCGGCGACCTCGCCGACGGCGAGGCTGCCGGTCCCGCGCCCGAGCACCGCGGCCGGCCGCGAAGTGATCCTGGCCAGCGCGGCCGCAAGCGGCAGCTTCTCTTCCGCGGCCCATTTGAGCGTCAGGGGCAGCAGGAGTTCCAGCCCGGTCGCTCCGGGTTCGGACTCGCCGAAGGGCAGCTGCTTGGCGTCGTCATCGACCGGCGAATGGTCGGAACAGATGAGATCGATCGTGCCGTCGGCGAGCCCCTCGCGCAGCGCGGCACGGTCCCGCGTGGAACGCAGCGGCGGCACCAGGTGGCATTGCGAGTCGAACCAGCCGATGTCGACATCGCAAAGATGGATGTGGTGGACGCCGACGTCACAGGTGACCGGCAGGCCTTCCTTCTTCGCCTCGCGCACCATCGCGACGCCCTGCGGCCGAGGAGATTCGGCACAGATGCACCGCCACCCCCGTCTCGCGCATCAGGGCGAGAATCATCGCCAGCGCAATCGCCTCGGCCGACACCGGTATGGCCGGCAGGCCCAGCCGCGTGGCCACTTCGCCGTCGTGCGCCACCCCGCCCCGGCCCAGCCAGGGATCCTGGGGTCGCAGCCACACGCGATGACCGAAGGTGGCCGCGTACTGCATGGCACGCAGCAGCACCTGCGTATCGGTGAGCGGCATTTCGGCCTGCGAGAATGCGACGCAGCCGGCCTCGGCGAGCTCGCCCATCTCGGTGATCTCGGCGCCAGCGAGCCCGATCGTCAGCGCGCCGATCGGGTAGACGTGCGCAAGATTGAGGACGCGCGCGCGGTGCTTCAACATCTCGACGAGGCCCGGCTCGTCCAGCGGCGGATCGGTATCGGGGGGGCAGGCGAGGCTCGTGATCCCGCCCGCCGCCGCGGCGCACAGCTCGGACTCGAGCGTGGCCTTGTACTCGAAGCCGGGCTCGCGCAACCGCGCCGACAGATCGACGAAGCCCGGGCACACGACGAAACCGCGCGCATCGATGACGCGCGCAGCGACGAAGCCCGGCGGCGGCGCGCCGATCGCCGCGATCTTCCCGCCGGCGACGTACAGCGACGCGATGCGGTCGACGCCGTTCGCCGGATCGATCAATCGTCCGTTGCTGATCTCGAGGTTCATGTCCGGTATCTGTCCGACAGGGGAAACGGGTGGCGCATCAATTTCCGGCGACGATGCTCATCACCGCCATCCGCACGGCGATGCCGAAAGTGACCTGCGGCAGGATCACCGCGTGGTCGCCGTCCGCCACCGCGGAATCGATTTCCACGCCGCGGTTCATCGGCCCCGGATGCATGACGATGGCGTCGGGCTTGGCCAGCGCGAGCTTCGCCGGCGTCAGGCCATAGTGCTTGAAATACTCGCCGGCCGAAGGCAGCAGCGCGCCTTTCATCCGCTCGTTCTGCAGGCGCAGCATGACCACGACATCGCATCCGCCTATGCCTTCGCGCATGTCGTGGCAGACGCGCACGCCCAGCGAACTCATCGCGGTCGGCAGCAGCGTCTGCGGCCCGACCGCGCGCACCTCGGTCGTGCCCATGGTCGTGAGGCCGTGGATCAGCGAGCGCGCAACGCGCGAGTGCAGGATGTCGCCGACGATCGCCACCGTCAGACCGGCGAACCGGTGCTTGTAATGGCGGATGGTGAAGAGGTCGAGCAGTCCCTGCGTCGGGTGCGCGTGACGGCCGTCGCCGGCATTCACGACGTGGACGTGGCCGCGCCCGGTGCGGTTGAGATGCGAGGCGATGAGATGCGGCGCGCCCGACTGCGCATGGCGAACGATGAACATGTCGGCATTCATCGCGACCAGGTTGTCGACGGTATCGAGCAGCGTCTCGCCCTTGGTGGTCGACGATGCGCCGATGTTGAGGTTGATGACGTCGGCGGACAGGCGCTTGGCGGCGATCTCGAACGTGGTCCGCGTCCGCGTGGAGTTCTCGAAGAAGAGGTTGAAGACGGAACGCCCGCGCAGCAGCGGCACCTTCTTGACGTCGCGCTCGGCGATCGACGTGAACGGCTTCGCGGTGTCGAGAATGTGGCGGATCACCTCGGCGGGCAGCCCCTCCAGCGTCAGGAGGTGCGTGAGTTCGCCGTTCGTGTTGAGTTGCGGGTTACGCATGGCGGGGCCCCTCGGCGCCTTCGGCGCGCAGCGAAAGGCTGCCGTCGGCCTCGCGGGCGAGCACGATCGAAAGATCGCTGGCGACGACGAGGCGCGCGCCGACATAGGTGGCCTCGATCGGCAGCTCCCGCCCTCCCCGATCGACGAGCACGGCCAGCTCGATGCGCGCCGGACGCCCGTAATCGAAGAGTTCGTTGATCGCGGCGCGCACGCTGCGCCCGGTATAGAGGACGTCGTCGACCAGCACGATCGATGCCCCCTCGATCTCGAACGGCAGTTGTGTCGCCTTGATCTCGGGCTTCAAGCCCTTGCGCGCGTAGTCGTCGCGATAGAAGGAGGCGTCGATGTAGCCGACCGGATGGTCGCCGGGAATCGCGGCCGCGAGGCGCTCGGCGAGCCACGCACCGCCCGAGTAGATGCCGACAAAACGCGCGTCGAAGGCGACGGCTCCGCGCATGCGCTCCACCAGTTCGGTCAACGTGCTTTCGGCATCGGGCAGGCTCACGACGGGCTTTCGGTTGCGGTGCGAGTATCGAAAAAGGACTGCAGGATGAGCTGGGCGGCGACGGCATCGCGAACCTCGCGACGCGCGGCACCGCCGACACCGGCATCGGCCAGCACAGCGTCTGCGGCGAGGGTCGTATAGCGCTCGTCGCAACACCGCACCGGCAGTTCGAAGCGTCCCTCCAGCTGACGTGCGAAGCGCTCGGCGCGCGCGGTCATCTCGTGTTCGGTTCCGTCGCTGTGGGTCGGTCGTCCGACGACGAGCAGGCAGGGCTGCCATTCCTTGACGAGCGCGGCAATCGCCGCGAATCGCGGGGCGTTTGCTTCCGCGTCGATGGTGCGCAGGGGGCGGGCCACGCGCATCAAGGTATTGCCGAGCGCCACGCCGACCCGCCGCGTGCCGAAGTCGAAAGCGAGCACGGTCCCCGCCCCGATCGCCTCGCCGGTGGCTGCTTCCGCCATGGGTCAGGCGTGTCCGACCGCGTCGGACAGGCGCGACAGATCGATGCCGAGCAGCCGCACCGCGGCGGGCAGCCGCTGCTCGACCGGCGTATCGAAGACGACCGACGCGTCGGCCTCGACGGTGAGCCACGCATTCTGGGCGATCTCCTGCTCGAGCTGGCCCGCCGACCAGCCGGCATAACCCAGCGAAATGAACACGTCCTTCGGCCCGGTGCCGCTCCCCAGGGCCTCGAGCACGTCTTTCGAGGTCGTGAGCCCGATCTCATCGGTGACGGCGAGCGTCGATTGCCAATTGCCCAGCGGACGATGCAGCACGAACCCGCGATCGGTCTGGACGGGGCCCCCGAAATGCACGGGCTTCGCGCGCAGTTCGTGGTCGGCGAGCGACAGGTCGACCTGCTCGAACAGCGCCAACAGCGTCATGTCGGTGGGCCTGTTCACGACGATGCCAAGCGCGCCGTCGGCGTTGTGCTCGCACACATAGGTGAGCGTGCCGGCAAAATTGGGATCGGCCATCGCCGGCATGGCGATGAGGAAGTGGCACGTGAAATTGGCGGTTGAACCAGCCATGGGGCTCAATTGTAATCGTCGGCACGTCTGGGCACAATTGACGGGGTTTTCCACGGGGTTTTCCACCGCCCGTCCTTTCCAGGTCGTGCCTTGTCTTGACGGCTGCAATCCACCATGCCTGCTTCTCGCCGCCTCCCTTTGCGCCAACGCGCCGCCAGGCTGTTCGCCGGCTTTGCCTGCCTCGTTGCCGCCGCCCCCGCGATCGCCGGCCTGGTGGTGATGCACGGCTACGCCGATCTCACCAGCGCGCTGATCTGGATTCAGGCCGATGCGCCGGGCACGATCGCGGTCGCCTGGCGGCCCGATGGCGAATCCGCCGACCGCCGCCTCGAACTGTCCGCGATCGCAGGCAACGACAACGTCGTCGTCGCGCGACTCACGGGCCTGCAACCGGGGTTGCGGGCGGCCTACCGGATCGACGCCGGCAACGAGCGGCGCGAGGGTTCGGTGCGGGCGCAGCCCTTTTGGAGCAAGCAGGCCGATGCGGCGGCGGTCGCCATCGCGATCGGTTCGTGCTTCTTCCTGGCCGATGCCAATCCGCTGTGGCGGGGCCGGGGCTACGCCGCGGAGTTCGAGATCTTCGACGCGATTGCCGCGGCGAAACCCGATCTCATGCTGTGGCTGGGCGACAACCTCTATCTGCAGCGCCCGGATTTCCTCGACCCGGCGTCGATGGCGATGCGTTATCGGCAGCAGCGCGGATTCCCGCCGCTGCAGAAGCTGCTGACCGCGGCGCCGCAGCTCGCCATCTGGGACGACCACGACTACGGCCCGAACGACAGCGACGCTTCCTACGTGCTGAAAGGCGAAACGCTCAAGCTCTTCCAGCGCTACTGGCCGAACGTGAACCACGGGCTGCCCGACGTGCCCGGCAGCTTCGGCTTTGCCCAATACGGCGACGTGCTGTTCTTCCTCCTCGATGACCGCTACTACCGGTCGCCCAATCGCTGGCCCGACGGCGCCGACAAGACGATGTTCGGGAGTCGCCAGCTCGAGTGGCTCAGGCAGGCGCTGACGTCGGCGCCGAAAGCGAGCATCAAGATCATCGCCGGCGGCAGCCAGTTCTGGAACCGGGTCAGCCGTTTCGAGGGCTGGCACCACTTCGGCACCGAGCAGAAGGCATTTGCCGAGTGGCTGGCGGCGCAGAAGATCGATGGCGTGATCTTTCTTTCCGGCGACCGGCACTTCGGCGAACTGCTCCGCATCGAGCGTCCGGGCACCTATCCGCTGTACGAGTTCACGTCGAGCCCGCTGACCTCGCGACCTCCCGGCCGAATCGACAACGCGGAGAAGGCCAATCCGGATCTGGTCGCCGGCACGCTCGTCGCGAAACGGCAGTTCGGCATGATCCGCGTGACGGGCGCCGGAAACGACCGCACGATCGCGCTCGAAAGCTACGACAGCAAGGGAGACCTGCTGTGGAAGCACGAAGTGCGCGCCCGCGAATTGCGCACGCCCGCCGCCGCGAAGACAGCGCCGTGACTGGCGTCCGTCACGACCGCGCACTGGTATGGTTTCGGCGCGACCTGCGTGATTTCGACCACGCAGCGCTCCATCACGCGCTGAAGAACTCGCGGCAGGTGTACTGCGCGTTCGTCTTCGATCGCGAAATCCTCGACCTGCTGTCCTCGCCGCAGGACCGGCGCGTCGAGTTCATCCGCGCGTCGGCGATCGAACTCGATACCGCGCTGCGCGCGCATGGCGGCGCGCTGATCGTCCGCCATGCCGTCGCGCGCGAGGCCGTCCCGCGCCTCGCGGCGGAACTCGCGGTCGATGCGGTCTACTGCAATCACGACTACGAACCCTTGGCGCGCGACCGCGATGCGGCGGTGGCACACGCGCTGGCGGATCAGGGTATCGCGTTGCACACGTTCAAGGACCAGGTGATTTTCGAGCGCGACGAGGTGCTGTCGCAAGCGGGCCGGCCGTTCTCGGTGTTCACGCCTTACAAGAATGCCTGGCTGAAGGCGCTGACGCCGGCGCAGCTTGCGCCCTTCGCCGTCGAATGCCATGCCAAAGCGCTGGCCCGCGCGCCCCGAAAAATCACCGGAATCTGCCCGCCGCTCGAGGCGATGGGCTTCGCGCCTGCCGATCCCGCGTGCCTGGCGGTCAAGCCGGGGATGACCGGCGGCGCCGCGCTTTGCGCCGACTTTCGCGATCGCATCGACGCCTATCGCGATGCGCGCGACTTTCCCGCGCTCAAGGGTCCGTCGTACCTGTCGGTCCACCTGCGCTTCGGTACCGTGTCGGTGCGCGAGCTGGCGCGATTCGCCCACGCGCGCTCGCTGGAGGCAGACGGCGCCGGTGCCGCCACCTGGCTGTCGGAACTCATCTGGCGCGACTTCTACGCGCAGATCCTCTGGCATCACCCGCGCGTCGTCGGGCGCGCATTCAAGCCCGAGTACGACGCGCTCGCCTTCCCCGGCGATCCGCAGCGCTACGCCGCGTGGTGCTCCGGGCAGACCGGCTACCCGATCGTCGACGCGGCGATGCGGCAGCTCAACGCCACCGGCTACATGCACAACCGGCTGCGGATGATCGCGGCAAGCTTCCTGGTCAAGGACCTGCTGGTCGATTGGCGCCTGGGCGAAAAGTACTTTGCCGACACGCTGATCGACTTCGACCTCGCGTCGAACAACGGCGGCTGGCAATGGGCCGCCTCGACGGGGTGCGACGCGCAGCCGTACTTCCGCATCTTCAACCCGGTCACGCAATCGGAGCGTTTCGATCCCGACGGCAAGTTCATCCGCCGCTACGTGCCCGAAGTCGCGGCGCTGGGACCGAAAGAGATCCACGCGCCGTGGCAAGTACCGCCTGCAATTCAGCAGGCCAGAGGCGTGGTGGTCGGACGCGATTACCCGGCGCCGATCGTCGATCACGCGGTGGCGCGCGTGCAGGCGCTGGCGCTGTTCAGGTTCGGCGCGGGCGGCTGACCGTGGGCGATCCCGCGCAGTCAAGAGGGCACGCAAGTCCTTGCAGGAGCGGCTTCAGC
>CAVPXB010000024.1:0-84274 GCA_963709525.1 uncultured beta proteobacterium | reverse complement strand
TGTGCGCCGGCATCATCGGCCGGCCGTTCCTGGTTCGCTCCGAGACCTGCGACCAGAACGACCCCTCGGGTTTCTTCGTGCGCTTTGCGCCCGGCAGCGGGGGCATCTTCCTCGACATGAGCGTCCACGACATCGACCTCGCCCGCTGGCTGCTCGGCGCGGGCGAACCGCTGCGCGCCTTCGCCTCCGGAGCGATCGCCGTCCACGGGGGGCTGCGCGACTGCGGCGACGTCGACAACGGCGTGGCGATCTGCGAGTTCGCCGACGGCAAGACGGCGTGCATCTACGCCTCGCGCACGATGGCGCACGGCCACGAGACGGCGACCGAGATCGTCGGCACTGCGGGCCGGCTGGTCGTCGGTCGCGACGGTCGGCTCAACCAGATCGAGATCGCCGACGCGCACGGCATCCGCACCGAGACCACGCCGACCTTCTACGAGCGCTTCGCCGATGCCTTCCTGCGCGAAGCGATCCACTTCGTCGATTGCGTGCGCGCGGATCGGGCGCCCGCGCTGACGCTGCGCGACGCGACCGAGGCGACGCGGATCGGCAACGCGCTGCGCCGCTCGCTGCTCGAACGGCGAGCGGTCGAATTCTAGCCGCCGGCCGCGTGCCACCGAGAGCCCTGGATGAACCGCTACGATCTCTGTCGCACGCTCGCCCGCGAAGCCGGCGCGCTCGCCCACCGGGGCTTCGGCCAGTCGGCAGCCACGCTCAAGGGCCGTCACGACGTGGTCACGGCGATGGACCGCGAGGTCGAACGCTTCATCCGCGACCGGATCGCCAGGGCGTTCCCGGGTGACGCGATCATCGGCGAGGAGGAAGGCGGCAGCGGCGGCGGCGAGCGCCTGTGGCTGATCGACCCCATCGACGGAACCGCCAACTATGCTCGCGGCATCCCCCACTATTGCGTCTCGATCGGCTATCTCGAAGCGGGCGTGCCCACGATCGGCGCCATCTACGACCCGAGTCACGACGGGCTGTACGTCGCGGCCCGGGGGTGCGGTGCGTTCCGCAACGACGAGCGGCTGGCGGTCAGCCCCTGCGATGAAATGGACGACGCGACAGTGGAGTGCGGCTGGTCGACGCGGCGCTCGGCGGCGGCGTACACCGCGCTGGTCAGCCGGGTGCTTGAGGCCGGCGGCGCCATACGCAGGGTTGGATCCGGCGCGCTCGGCCTGGCCGACGTCGCGGCCGGGCGCACGGAGGCCTACTGCGAACTGCACATCAACGCCTGGGACTGCGCGGCCGGCATTGTGCTCGTGCGCGAGGCCGGGGGCTGCACCAACGATTTCTTCGCCGGCGACGGCGTCGCCACCGGCAATCCGCTGATCGCGACCAACGCGGCGCTTTGCGCTAAGCTGGCCACCGTAGTCGGCATTCCCATCATGAGTTGACTGGAGGAGACACCATGCGCACGTTCCAATGGCTTCGCGCCATCCTGCCCGCCCTTGCTCTCGCCGCCCCGCTCCCCGCCGCGGCGCAGGGCGAGCTGGTCGTCTACTGCACCGTCCAGGAGGAGTGGTGCCGGCCGATGGTCGCGGCCTTCGAGAAGGCGACCGGCATCAAGGTGCTGATGACGCGCAAGAGCGCCGGCGAGTTCTACGCGCAGATCAAGGCGGAGGCGGCGAATCCGCGCGGCGACATCTGGTGGGGCGGCACCGGCGACCCGCACCTGCAGGCAGCCGAGGAAGGTCTGACCGAAACCTACAAGTCGCCGCGGCTGGCCGATCTGCAGGACTGGGCGGTGCGCCAGGCGGAGGCAGTCGAAGTTCCGCACGGTCGGCGTCTACGCGGGCGCGCTCGGCTACAGCTACAACACCGAGCAGCTCAGGAAAAAGAACCTGCCCGAGCCCAAGTGCTGGTCCGACCTCGTCAAGCCGCAGTTCAAGGACGAGGTGCAGGTGGCCAACCCGAACTCGTCGGGGACCTCGTACACGATGCTCGCCACACTCGTGCAGTTGATGGGCGAGGACAAGGCATTCGACTACCTGAAGGCGCTGCACAAGAACATCAACCAGTACACGAAGTCCGGCGCGGCGCCGGCGCGCGCTGCGGCCACCGGCGAGAGCCTGGTCGGAATCACTTTCCAGCACGACGCCGTCGTCCAGGCAGTGAACGGCGCGCCGGTCAGGATCGTCTCTCCCTGCGAGGGGACCGGCTACGAGATCGGCAGCATGAGCATCATCAAGGGTGCGAAGAACATGGAGAACGCCAGGAAGTGGTACGACTGGGCGCTCTCCCCCGAGGCGCAGGCGGTCGGCGCCCAGACCAAGGTGAGCTACCAGGTGCCCTCGAACAAGAGCGCGCCGATCCCCGCCCAGGCGCCGAAGCTCTCCGAGGTCAAGCTCATCGACTACGACTTCGCCAAGTACGGCTCGTCGGCGGAGCGCACCCGCCTGCTCACCAAGTGGGATAAGGAAGTTTCGACGCTGGCCAAGTAAGCGTCGCTGACGTGACGGCTTCCGTCCTCGCGCCCGCCGTCTTCGTGCCGGCGGCGCGCGACCGTGCGACGGCGGTGATCGCCGCCGTAGCGCTCATCGCCCTGGCTGCATCGCCCTGGGCTGCCGGCGGCGGCCCGTCGGCGCTGATGCGGGCGCTGGCCGGTGCAGCCGCGCCATGGCCGCTCATTGTCGCGGCCGTCGCCACGCTGTTCTGCGCGTGGCGCGGCTTCGACCGGGGGACGGCCGCGGCGGCCGGAATGGCCGTTGCCTGGACCTTCGCGGCGGCCTTGGCAGCCGGGTCCGCGGGTCCTTCGCTTGGGGTCGGTGCGGCCGTGGCGCTGATGGCGCTCACCGTGTGCCTCGCCCGCGCCATCGCGCGGCGCGGATTTTTTGCCGGCGACGCGACGGTGGCGACGATCGTGGTCGTGATTGCGGGGCTATTGCTGATCTTCGTCTTCTTTCCGGTGGGCAGGGCGCTGGCGGCCGCGCTCTTCGACCGCCAGGGAGCGTTTGCGCCAGGGCTTGCGGCGCAGCGGCTGCTGACCGAGGACATCTGGAGCGTCGGCTGTCTCGGCGGCGGCTCGCGCTGCGGCGTGGCGATCAACTCGGCGCTGCTGGCTTTGATCGTCGGCGTGGGATCGACGCTGCTGGGGCTGGTGCTGGCGCTGGTGGCGCAGCGCGGCGGCCAGCGCTACTCCGGCGTCACCCGACTGCTGTCGGTGCTGCCGATCATCACGCCGCCGTTCGTGCTCGCGCTGGCGCTGGTGGTGCTGTTCGGCCGCACCGGGCTCATCACCGGCTGGCTCGACACCGGCTTCGGCATCCCGCGCTCGCGCTGGCTCTACGGTCTGCCGGGGGTGGCGATCGCACAGCTGCTGACGCTTTCGCCGATCGCTTTCATGATCCTGCACGGCGCGCTGGGCGCGATCAGCCCCGCGCTCGAGGAGGCGGCGCAGGCGCTGCGCGCAACGTCGGGCCGCGTATTTCGCACCATCACCTGGCCGCTGCTGCGGCCCGCGCTCGCGAATGCCTTCCTGCTCGGTTTCGTCGAAAGCCTGGCCGACTTCGGCAACCCGATCGTTCTCGCGGGCAATTTCGAAGTGCTGTCCACCCGGATCTTCTTCGCGGTCGCGGGCGCGCAGCACGATCCCGGGCGTGCGGCGGCGCTGGCCGCGGTGCTGCTCGGCCTCACGCTGCTCGCGTTCTGGCTGCAGCAGCGCTGGGTCGGGCGGCGCTCGTACGTGACCGTGAGCGGCAAGGGCGACGGTGGCATCCACGCGAAGCTGCCGCGCGCGCTGTGGCTCGGCTGCTTCGGCGTCGCCCTGGCGTGGATCGTCTTCACCCTGGCCTGCTACGCCATCATTCTCACCGGCGGGTTCGTGAAGGATGTCGGCCGTGGCGACATGACGCCCACCTTCGGCCACTTCGCGGCCGGCTTCAGCCTCGAGTGGGGCGCGCGCGGTCCGGTCTTCGTCGGATCGGCCTGGGACAGCCTGTTGACGACGATCGAGGTGGCCGCCGTGGCCGCGCCGCTCACGGCCACGGTCGGATTGCTCGCCGCCTACGTGATCGCCCGGCACCGCTTCGTCGGCCGCCGCGCTTTCGAGTTCCTGACCATGGTGAGCTTTGCGATCCCCGGCACCGTGATCGGCGTGTCCTACATCGTCGCCTTCAACGTGGCGCCGCTCGAGCTCACCGGAGGCATGGCGATTCTGGTGCTGTGTTTCGTCTTCCGCAACATGCCCGTCGGCGTGCGTGCCGGGGTGGCCGCCCTTGCGCAGATCGACAAGACACTGGATGAAGCTTCCGCAACGCTGCGCGCGTCGACCGTGCGCACGTTGCGCCGGGTCATCGTGCCGCTGCTGCGGCCGGCGATCGTCGCCACGCTGGTGTTCAGCTTCACGCACGCGATGACGGCGGTGAGCGCCGTGATCTTCCTCGCGACCGCCAAGTACAACCTCGCCACCGTCTACATCATGGGCCGCGTGGAAGCGGGCGAGTATCCGCTGGCGATCGCCTATTCGTCGGTGCTGATCGTCTTCATGCTTGCCGTGCTGCTCGCCGTCCAGAAAGTGGTGGGCGAGTCGCGGCTCGGGCGTCGCGCTGCCACCGAATTTGCCACGGGGCTCTAGGATGGACAAGGAATCGGGAGGGGTGGTCTTCGAACGGGTGACCAAGCGCTACGGCGACGTGGTCGCGGTCGACGACGTCTCGTTTCGCGTCGAGCCCGCGGAGCTGGTCACGCTGCTGGGACCCTCGGGCTGCGGCAAGACGACCATTCTGCGGATGGTCGCGGGCCTCGAGCCCGTGTCGAGCGGGCACGTGCTGATCGGCGGCAGCGACGTCACGCTGCGGGCGGCCAACGAGCGCAACGTCAGCATGGTGTTCCAGTCGTACGCGCTGTTCCCGCACATGACGGTGCTGGAAAACGTCTGCTACGGCCCGATTTCGATGCGCACCGACAAGGCGAAGGCGCGCGAGTTGGCGCGAGCCAAGCTCAGCATGCTGGGGTTGTCGGGGTTCGAGCAACGGCTGCCCTCGGAGCTCTCGGGCGGGCAGCAGCAGCGTGTCGCGGTGGCGCGCTCGCTGGTCCTCGAGCCGGCCGTTCTGCTTTTCGACGAGCCGTTATCGAACCTCGATGCCAAACTCCGCCGGCGCGTGCGCGAGGAGATCCGCGAGCTGCAGCAGTCGCTCGAGTTGACGGTGATCTACGTGACGCACGACCAGGAGGAAGCGCTGGCCGTTTCCGATCGCGTCATCGTGATGGACGGCGGTCGGATCGCCCAGCAGGGGACGCCGCAGGAACTCTACGAGGCGCCGCAGAGCCGCTTCCTCGCCGATTTCATCGGCGACGCGAATCTGATCGACGGCGAGCTCACGGTTGATGCGCGCGGCGCGATATTCTCGGCCGGCGGGGTTTCTGCGCGGGTGCGCGCCGAGGGGGTGCCACAAGGACCCGCGACGCTCGCCGTGCGCCCGCACCGCCTGCGCGTGACCGACGCCGGTCAAGGCGTGCTGGACGGTGTGTGCAAGCGGGCGGCCTACCTCGGAAGCCGGATCGAGTACGTTGTCGCCACGGCCTGGGGCGAATTGCTGGCCTTCGATACGCAGGCGCGAACGCCGCGGCGGCGGGAAGCGCAAGTCGGCATCGCCTTCGACCGCGATGCCGTCATCGTGTTGCGGCGCGAGGCCGGGTGCGAATCGGGATAGGGTGCTCCCGGGCAGGAAACGGCCGCATTCAGCGCTGGCTCGGTGGCTCCGGCTGGCCACAGACGCCGGATTCATGCCCGTTGTTCGGTCGGCTGTCCGGGGTCGCGAAACTCCGCCGCGATCGCCGCCACTTCGTCGGGATGGCGCAACAGCGCCTCCACGCAGTCCGGGTCCAGCGACTGCAGGGACATCTTGCGCAGTGTGTCCGCCGCCCGGGCCGGTGACCACGCCGGCTTGTAGTGGCGGGCGGAGGTCAGCGCGTCGTAGATGTCCGCCACGGCGACGATCCGTGCTTCGAGCGGAATGCCTGCGCCGCGCAGCCCCTCCGGGTAGCCCGTGCCGTCGACCTTTTCGTGGTGGAAGGCGGCGATGTTGCGCATCACGGTGGCGGCGTGAAAGGCGCCAAGCCGCAGATGCTCGACGACGGCGGTGAGGATCTCCTTGCCGCGGGCGGCGTGCGTCTGCATCAGCGCGCGCTCTTCGGGGGAGAGCCCCGCCGGCTTTTGCAGCACCCGGTCCGGGATGGCGATCTTGCCCACGTCGTGCAGCGGCGCGAACATGAATACCTGCTCGATCCATTCGTCGGGCAGCACGTGGATGCCGCGCTCCGCCAGGTCCCGCGCGATCAGTCTCGCGTAGCGGCTCATGCGCTCCAGGTGGGAGCCGGTCTCCGGGTCGCGCTGGTGCACCAGTTCGTGGACGATGCGCACCACGGCGGCCAGCGTGCGCAGCGTGGCCAGATGCTCCCGCAACAGCGCGCCCATGAGATGCGCGTACACGTCGAGCGAGGCAACTACCGACGGCGTGAACACGTCCTCTGCATCGGCGTTGAAAAACAGCAGCGCGACCAGCGAGTCCGCGCTGCGGACCGGGGTCGTGTAGCTGGCGCGGTACCGCGCCCCCACCCAGCGCGCGTGCTCGTGTTCGCTGGCGCGGAACAGCTCCAGGTTGTTCAGCACCCGCGGCCGCCCGCTACGCAGCATCTCCTGCAGCGAGGGCGCCGCCGCGAGGGGGACCTCGTAACGTGCCAACGGCTGGTCCACCTCGCCGCTGGCCACGAACGTGCGCAGCGTCCCGGAGGTCTCGTCATGCAGCGCCACGGCAATGCGCCGGACGAACGGGTGAATGCACCGCACCGCATCGTGCACGAGGCGAAGCTGCTCCTGGACCGGGAGCATGGAATCAAGCGACGCCAGTGCGTCGACATGGGAACGCAACCCTTCGCGCGTCGTGACGTGTGCCATGTATCACCTCGCGGCGTTCGCTGGCGGCAATCGGTCTGCCGAGCCCGCGGTGACGTCTGCCCGACCGCCGCAGCAGGCGCCTTCGCGGGCTCGAATCCACTGCGACACGAAGTCGCACGGCTCGGCGTAGACCGCTTCCTTTGTCATCATCGGTCGCATTCGGTAATCTGCACCCATTGACCTGATCGACTCCCGGGAGCTTTCATGTTCTCCGCAGCGACATTCAGCTTTCTTGGCGAAGTTGCCGCGAACAACAATCGCGCATGGTTCGACGCCAACAGATTGCGCTACGAGTCGGCGGTGCGCGAGCCGGCCCTTGAATTCATCGCCGCGATGGGGCCGTTGCTGGACGGATTCGCCCCCAACTTCCGGGCCGAACCGCGCAAGGTGGGCGGTTCGCTGATGCGCGTGTTCCGCGATACACGGTTTTCGCGCGACAAGACTCCGTACAAGACGAACATCGGCATCCAGTTCCGCCACTCCCTGGGCAAAGATGTGCATGCCCCGGGCTTCTATCTGCACGTCTCTGCCGACGAATGCTTCCTTGGCGCCGGCTGCTGGCATCCCGAGGCCGATGCCCTCGGGCGAATCCGCCACCTGGTAGCGACAGACCCCAAGCGCTGGTTTGCAGCGCGCGATGACAGGAAATTCGGCATCCATTGGACGTTTGCGGGCGATGCCCTGACGCGGCCGCCTCGCGGCTATGCCGCCGACCACCCGGCGCTGGAGGATCTAAAACGCAAGGACTTCATTGCCTTGGCACCTCTGTCCTTCGACGAGGTCATCTCGCCCGGACTGCTGAAGTTGGCAGGCAGCCGCTTTGCAAGCGCTGCACCGCTGATGAGATTCCTGTGCGAGGCGCTCGGCGTGCCGTATTGATTGGCTGCCCAGACCGCCGACGGTTGCCAAGTGTTCTGCTTCGTAGATAGAGGTACCGAGGAAAACGATGGATTCCGATGCGTGGCAAGGCGCAAACCGCAGCAATAGCCCATGCTATTGCGAGGATTTGCAACGCCGCCACGGACCGGAAGGCGCGTTTTACGGTGCCGATATCTGCGAAGCAGAGCACTAGGTCGCCGGCGCACCGTCCAGGATTGCCCTGATCTTCTTCGCATAGTCGGCGCTCTCTTCATCGCCGGTCACCAGTTCGATCTGACGTGGCCCGCCGACCCCGATTCCCAACTGCACCGCTCGCGCGATCTGTTCCTGCTCGAAGATGGCGCCGCGGCTGACTTCAGGCGTAGTCCCGAAATGTCGCAGCAAAGCCACGCCCACAGCATCCACGGCAATGCGGTCGGTGGCGGCCAGCACTACGCCGGCTCTGACCAGCTTGCCCTGGTCGGGACCGCCGTTCACGAACGCTTCCACGCCGTCGAGCACGATTAGCCCGGGACGATAGGCCGCGTTGATTTCAGCGATCATGAGACGCTGATGCGACGAGGTGTGCAGTTCGCGCATGAAATCGTAGGAATCGCCGGGCACGCGCTTGGCCACCAGACCCACCGAGTTCTTCAGCGATAACGTGAAGTGGCCGCCGTAGCGATGCGTCTTCAGACAGCAGGTCTGGACAACGCTCCCCGCGTTGCGCACCATCCGTGGCAGCGCGAATCCCTGTTTCCAATGACTGTCAGACGGCTTGATCAGCTCCCAGTCGTCCGCGCCCAGCTCATCAAGGACAACAACCGTGGCATCGAATTCTTTCGCCATCCGGAAGACACGCTTCTTTTCCATCACCTCGCGGGTGTTGCCCATGCCGCTGCGATCGCCTACGGTCAGCGGACCGGCGCCCATGGTCCTGAGCGCTCTCAGGAGCGCGGCCAGCGTGTCTTCATGAGTGGAGCCGGGCGGCTTGTCGGCGCTGTTGAAGTTCGGCTTGACAAAGAGATCCTTGCCGTTGAAGCGTCCGATTTCCAGGAGATCGATCGCGCTGGCCACACCCGCGGAGCGATCCATCGTTTTCACGAAAGCCACGCGCGCGGTGGGCGCTGCAGCTCTATGCAGCTCGAGACTGTCTGCAAAGGCGGGCGCCATCATGGCCCCCGAAAATCCTGTTGCGTTCCGGATGAACTCTCTGCGATTCATCATCGACCTCCGTCCAGCGCCGCGTTGAGAATGTTGGTCCGACTATGATATCTCCGGACTGCCAGGCCGGTCATGAGAAAGCCCGTTGCTGGCCAGCCGCTGCCGAAAAGCAGCACTGCCGCGGCCTGTTCCAGACGCCGATCGCGGCGCAACCATCAATTCGCCACCCACAGGCTGCCGATATCTGCGAAGCAGAGCACTAGAACCCGATGTCGACGATCAGGTAGAGCCCCAGCAACACCATCGCCAGCCCGCTGATGAGCTTGAGCATGCGCCCCTCCTTCTCCTGCAGCCGACGGCTCGACAGCGTGATCGCGCCGATGGTGAGCACGATCACGTCGTCGAGCATGTACGCGGCGTTGTAGAGCAGCAGGTAGCCGTAGTAGCTCGTTCCCTCGAGTTGCCGCAGCGTGAGGATGCGCGTGAACAGCGCCGGGAATCCCGAGGTGCAGACGAGCTCGACGACCTGGACCAGCACGGCGAGGATCACCGTGGCGATCAGCGCCGCGGTCAGGCTCTCGGCATGCAGGATGCCGCGCATCCGCGCGTAGATCCCCGGCTTTGCGGAGTCGGGAATCGACAGCGAGACACCCCGGCCAAACGCCCAGAAATCCTTGAGGTTGATCAACCCGGCGACGACGGCGATTGCGCCGAGAATGACCTCGGAGGCGCGCGACAGACCGATGAACAGGAACAGGTTGAGCCATGCGGCCATGAACGCGAAGTAGGCGAGACCCTGGATGAGCACGAAGGTCCCGGCGATCGCCAGCATCCGTCGGCGGTCATTGAGCGGCGCGAGCAGCGAGATCATCAGGATCAGCACCCACATCGAGCAGGGGTTGAGCCCGTCGAGCAGGCCCATGATGAGCGTGAACAGCGGCAGGCCGACGTCGTCCACCGAGATCGTCCGGCCGAAGGCCGCGACCTCGAAGCTTTGCGCGGGCGGCTCGCCGGCAGCGCGGCCGGCATCGCAGGACAAGCTCTCCTCGGCAGCGCAAACGCCGGCACCGTCGGCGACCTGCGGTGGTCTTGCGGAAGCCGGCTTGCGCGCCAGCGCATCCAGAATGGCTTTGTCGCTGCCTGCCCCGGGCGAGAACCCGACGATCAGCTGGTTGCCAACGAAGGTGGCCGGCACGCGGACGCTGCCGGCGCCGAGCGCCTGTGCCATTGCTTTCAGACGCGCAAGTGCCGCGGGATCCTTGCCGACGTCGCGGACGACGATCCTGAGCTCCGGCCGGTCGCGGCCGAGCGCAGCGAGAAAGATTTCGGCTGTGGCGCAATGCGGGCAGCCTTCACGAACGAAGATCTCGATGTCGGCCGGTCGTTCGGACAGGGTGGATGCAACGACGTCCCGCGCCGGGGTCGTCGACTCGCCCGACGCGAGTGGCGGCAGGCCCGCCAGCGCAGCCGCGACCAGCGCGAACGCGCAGCAACGCCACAACCTCCAATGCATGAGCCGTTTCAGAGGATGCTCCGATCGCCAGACGGCGGCAGGAAGGCGGCGGGAAGACGCCCGGCGTGCGGCGCGACCGGGGCCAGGCACAACCAGGACCCGCCACGCCGCCAGTTTACCGATTGCCGCGGTGCAGACACCGTGATGGACGCTTCTGCGGCCATCTGTCGATCCTTCCCGTCGACCAGGCCCTAGCCAGGTTCCGACAATTTGGCACTGAAAATGAAACGTCTGCCGCCGGCGGCCTTGGCCTGGTACAGGGCGCGGTCGGCCGCGGCACTGACGTCTTTCAGCGGGATGTCATGCGAATCGCAAATGTTGATGCCGATGCTGGCGCCAACCCGGACCACCACACCCAGAGCATGGATCGGCTGCGATATGGTCGCGATGATCTTGTCCGCCATGACCTGCGCCCCTGCGACGCTTTCGAGTCCTGTCTGGACAATGGCGAACTCGTCACCTCCCATGCGGACCAGCAGGTCGTCCTTGCGCACGACCTGCTGGAGACGCTGCGCAACGACACGGAGCACCTCGTCGCCCACCAGGTGGCCGCAGGAATCGTTAACCGGCTTGAAATCGTCGAGATCGATGTAATGAAATGCGAAGGCATCTCGCTTTCCACGGCGGCCCAGACCCTGATTGAACAGTTCATGCAGGCGGTTGCGGTTGGGAAGATCCGTCAGCGGATCGATGTCGGCATGCTGGCGCAATTCTTCGACAGCCAATTCCTCCGATACGTCCTGAAGGATTCCGACGCAGACGATTCCCCGTCCGATTGCCCTCGGACGGGACTCGACCTTCAGTCGCGCCGGAAAGGCTTCGCCGGAAGCGCGGCGGCAGCCGATCTCCAGAACTCGCCGCTCCATCGTGGTGCCGGAAAGGGCTTTGCGCACGTGCTCGTGATCCGCGGTTGCGACAAATCCCAGGAGCTCGTGCAGGTTCGTCGGGGTTTCGGTGGAGTGCTGGGTCAGGAATATTGGCGAGAACATGTCGTCAAGAAAAAGCGCGTCCTCATCGACGTCGTATTCCAGGCCGCTGACCGACGCGATTCTCTGTACGTGCCGGAAACGTTGCTCGAGATCGAGCAACCGCGTCAGTACGCGCCGCTGCCGGGTTACCGACCAGATCCGCTTGGCCACCATGTCGAGAGTGGCGACATCATCATGATCGTAATCGGTGTCCTTGTTGCCGACTCCGATAAGCATGCATATCGCTCCGCCATCGATGACGGGCAATCCGAGGTGCCGAATAAGCCGTGCGTGTCCGTCCGGCAAGCCGTGCCTGGTGGCTACGCCGGCGTAGTCGTTATGGACGCATGGCTTCCGATACCGGACCGAGTCGGCCCAGATTCCCGCAGAGGTGATCGGATAATGCCGGTCATAGACGGCGTTGCAGCCGGCCCGTGTATCGTGCGACCAGACGCCAAGTTCGATGGTGTTCTGGTCATCATTCAGGTAGTGCAGGTAGGCGATCCGGCTCGAAGTTGCGGTCTGCGCGATATCCACGCCCGACTGGACAATCTCGATTTCGGGCATGTCCGTCGTCAGTTGCTCCAGTGCTTCGACGGCACGAATGTACGAGCGATGAAACTGCATCAAAGGCTCCACCAACTTCCCATCTTTGCGATCCTCTGCGTGTCCCCGTCCATTGTAGGTGCTTCAGCCTGTTGCCAGCGGCTGTGGGTGGCGAACCCGCAGTATGAGGGAATCCGCCGGTGCGGTGCAGTCTTGCGCGCACTGGCGGTCATCGTACGGTTCGCTGCATGCGCGAGCTCCTCGTATGGGCGACCCGCCTGCTGGTCACCGTCGCCAGGCGGGTCATCGACGGCGTCTCCGCAGGCCGGATGTTTGACCACGCCGTTGCTGGCCAGCCGCTGCCGAAACCGTCGGCACCGATCACGACCCGCTGCTTCGCTTCCGCCGCGGGCTCGCCAACTCCACGCCAGCGCAACGCACCGGCGCACCCTCCCCCGCTCCTGCCACGCCTGAGCCAGAAGCCGATCGCGGCGCAACCATCAATTCGTCATCCACACGGTGAACGGCGGGAAAAAGGGCGCGCACGGCTTGTGAGGCCACCGGTGAGCCTGAATAGGCGACTTGTGTTTCGTGTAAGCCTAAAATCGCGAGTTGCCCATTGACAGGACAACCAGGCACGCTTTCAACGGGAGACCGCTTTTTCATGAATTGGATCCTCATACTGGCCATCGCAGCTGTCGTCGTGGTGCTTGTCTTCGACTACACCAATGGTTTTCACGATGCCGCCAATATCGTTGCCACCATGATTGCGTCCCGCGCCATGCTTCCTGCGCAGGCTGTCTTGGTGGTGGGCTTTTTCGAGTTTCTGGGGCCGCTCCTGGGCGGCACTGCGGTCGCCAATACCATTGGAACGTTTATTGACCTGGATGGCGTGGACCCACAGCAGGCGCTGTTGGTGCTGCTCTGCGGCTTGTTGGGCGCCATTGCATGGAATCTGCTGACGTGGTGGAAGGGGATTCCCTCTTCATCCTCCCACGCCTTGGTAGGCGGGCTTGTCGGCGCAGTGGTGGTTTCGGCGGGTCTCGATCACGTCGTGTGGGGTTTTCACGAGCTGTTTGCAAGAGGCCATGTGACAGGAGTGACCAAAGTGCTGTTGGCTCTGGTGATGTCGCCCGTGCTCGGGTTTTGGGTCGCCTTCGTCGTTCACAAGACGATGACACGCTTGCTGGCAGGGGCCCACCCACGGGTCAATGACAACTTGCGTCGTGCCCAGTTCGTAACCGCAGCCAGTCTGGCTTTTTCACATGGCGCCAACGACGCGCAAAAGAGCATGGGTATCCTGACCCTGGTGCTGTTGCTGGGCGGTTTCATTCAGGAGTTCGCCGTGCCATTTTGGGTGATGTTGTCCTGCGCAGTGGCGATTACGCTGGGCATTGTGTCGGGCGGCTGGCGCATCGTGCGTACGTTGGGCTTTGCGATCTACCGCGTGCGTCCGCTGCATGCGCTGGACTCGCAAATGACCTCCGCAGCGGTTATCTTTGGTGCGTCCATGATCGGTGCGCCCGTCTCCACCACCCATGTGGTAGCCACCTCCATCATGGGGCTGGGTTATGCGGAGCGCCCCAAGGCGGTGAAGTGGGGCAAGGCAGGCGAAATCGCGATGACCTGGATTATCACCATCCCCAGTGGGGCCATGGTAGCCGTTGCTTTTTATGGGCTGGCTCGGCTTCTCATCAAGGCCCTTGGCTGATCCTGCCACCTGTTCGTTCATCTAATTTCTCGAGGCTTCTGTATGTCGCGTACACAAGGAAATTCCCTGGTTGCTCGCATCTTTGACCGCGTACTGCCCACAGTGCCCGACTTCTTCGCCATGCTGGCTGCGCAAAGTGCCGAGGTCGAGAAGACGGTAGCTCAACTGGTGGCTTTCATGGAAACAACCGATAGGGCCGTTGAGAAACAGATTCACGATGACGAACATGCCGCCGATGCGGTCAAAGTCGCCAACATTCATATCCTGAACGAGACATTTTCGACGCCGATGGACAGGGAGGACATTTACCGCGCCATCGTGGATCTGGATGAAATCGTCAATTCCTGCAAGTCTACGGTGAACGAAATGGCGGCTCTGGACGTCGGCCCGGATCGCTATACGCTGGACATGACCAGAGAGTTGCTGATAGGTGCGGCGGCTCTGAGAAGAGGCTTCGCAAAGCTCGGGAAAGACACCGCTGGCAGCGCCGATGATGCCCGAATCGCGCGCAAGGCTGAACACGCAGTGAACAAGGTCTATCGCGCAGGGTTGGTCGAACTCTTCCAGGGGACCGATTACATCAATATGTTCAAGCGCCGCGAGATTTACCGTCACCTCACGATTGCAGGGGCGCACCTGTCCAATTGCGCAGGCACACTCAATGATGTCGTGGTGAAACTGATCTGAGTACCCCGTTTCGCAAATACGCACCCATCCAATCGCGCCTTTCGGGCCATGGCGGCGTTGCAAATCCTCGCGAGTTCTCCGGCTCGGCACAGGTCATTTTGCCGGTCGGTAGTGTTGACGCGTCATCAAACCGTGATATCGTGAATCCATGGCTCCTGGCAGCGACGTCCGGGTTCGGAACGTCACCCTCTATTACCTGCCGATCAAGACGAGACTGCCCCTCAAGTTCGGTCCCGAGACGACCACGCATACGACCTGCGCCCGCGCCCTCGTCAGGGTCGAGGGCCGCAGCGGAGCCATCGCGGAAGGCTGGGGCGAGACTCCGCTCAGCGTTGCATGGGTGTGGCCATCGACGCTGGGCTACGAGACACGGCTCGCGGCGATGCAGGAATTCACCGCGATCGTCGGGACGGCCTGGGCCGAATGCCGAGAGTGGGGCCATCCGATGGAGACCGGGCATCTTTTCGTCCAGGAAAGGCTGCCCTCGCTGCATCGGAGCTTCAACGACGCGCGAGTCGCGGCGGGCGAGGCGCCCATGCCCTGGCTCGCAGCCCTCGTCTGCTCCTCCCTCTTCGACATCGCGACCCACGACGCGTATGGCGTCCTGCATCGCGTGCCGAGTTTCGCGACCTACAACGGCGACTACATGAACCGGGACCTCGCCTGGTACTACGGCCCCGAGTACGCCGAGCCATTTGCGGGACGCTATCCCCAGGAATTCTTTGCCCGACCCGCGCCGAAAACCCTGCCGGCATGGCACCTCGTGGGCGGCAAGGATCTTCTCCTGCCCGCCGAGGCTACCGGTTCCGAGCCCGACGACGGCTACCCGGTGTTCCTTCCCGACTGGATCGAGCGGGACGGACTGCAGTGCCTCAAGGTCAAGCTCACGGGAACCGACGCCGACTGGGACTACGCCCGCATGCGCGAGGTCGGACGCGATCGCCGCCGCTGACGGGAAGTGCTCTGGCTCACCGCCGATTTCAACTGCACGGTCCTCGATCCCGCCTATGTCAACGCGATCCTCGACCGGCTGCTCGTCGCGGCATCCGCGCATCTACGGGATGCTCCTCTACGTCGAGCAGCCGTTCCCCTACGATCTCGAGAACCACCGCATCGACGTGCATTCGGTGTGCGCGCGCAAGCCGCTGTTCATGGACGAAAGCGCGCACGACTGGAGACACGTCGCGCTTGGGCAGGACCCTGGGCTGGACGGGCGTCGCGCTCAAGACCTGCAAGACCCAGACCGGCGCGCTGCTCAGCCTGTGCTGGGCCAGGCCGGCACGGCATGACGCTGATGGTCCAGGACCTGACCAACCCGATGCTCGCGCAGATTCCGCACCTGCTGCTCGCCGCGCATGCGGGCACGATCATGGGCGTCGAAACGAACGCCATGCAGTTCTATCCCGACGCCTCGGCGCCCGAGGAGGCCGTGCATCCCGGGATGTTCCGGCGCCGGCAACGGCAGGGTCTCGCTCGAGTCGCTGGGTGGCGAGGGCATGGGTTACCGGGTCGGCGAGATCGCACCGCTCGCTGCCCGACCCGTCCTTGACGAGCGGCCTGGCATGAGCGCGACGGGCCGCCCCGAGCGCGAATACCGGAGTGCGCAGCACGAAGGTGGTCCACTGAGCGCGACGGGCCGCCCCGAGCGCGAATACCGGAGTGCGCAGCACGAAGGTGGTCCACTGAGCGCGACGGGCCGCCCCGAGCGCGAATACCTTCGTTCCCAGCACGAAGGTGGTCCACTGAGCGCGACGGGCCGCCCCGAGCGCGAATACCTTCGTTCCCAGCACGAAGGTCGTTCATTGAGCACCACGGCTCGCCTGGCGAAGGGACTGTTGCCCAAGCTTCTCTACGCGGCGATCCTGGTAGCGATCTGGCAGGCCGGGATCGTCCTCCTGGAACTCAAGGAATTCCTCGTCCCTTCGCCGCTTGCCGTTTTCAAGGCCCTGTTCGACCCCGCAACGGCCTCCCAATACCAATGGTGGACGCACATCGGGACGACGCTGGGGGAGATACTCGCGGCCTTCGTCTTCACCGCCCTCTTCGGCTTCGTCCTCGCACTGCTGATCACCTGGTCGGACCTCGTGCGCGGCATCGCCATGCCGGTGATCGCGGTATTCAATTCGCTGCCCAAGATTGCCCTCGCCCCGCTCGTTCCTCATCTGGTTCGGCTACGGCTTCACCGCCAACGTCACGATCGCCATCCTCGTCGCGTTCTTCCCCGTCGTCCTCAACACCACGACCGGGCTCGATGACGTGGACGAGGACCTCCTCGACCTCGTGCGCTACCTGCACGCATCCAAGCTTCAGGTCTTCATCAAGATCCGGATCCCGATGTCGCTGCCCTACGTCGTCTCGGGGCTCAAGATCAGCGCGACGCTCTGCGTGGTCGGCGCGATCGTCGGGGAGTTCGTCGCCTCCAGCCAGGGACTCGGCTTCCTCATCAAGGACGCGCAGGCGATGATGAACACGCCGCCGATGTTCGCGAGCCTCATCCTGATCTCGTGCATCGGCCTCTGGCCTGTTCGCTTTCATCGCGGCCATGGAGAAGGTCTGCATGCCCTGGAACCGGGCCTCGGCGGAGGAGGGAGCACGATGAGGCTCGCTTCCCTCGGCCCGAAGCTCAAGACTCCCGCCGTCATCCTGGGCTTGCTGGTGATATGGCAGGTCTCGGTGCAAGTGTTCAAGATCCGCGAGTTCATCCTTCCCACGCCCGTTTCCGCGCTCGAGCACCTGTTCCTGCCACAGCCGGATGCCAACTACAACTGGCTCGTCCACATCAGGGCGACCCTCCTGGAGATCGTGCCTCGCCTTCGTCATCACCTCGGTCGTCGGCATCTCCATCGCCATCGCCCTGGCATGGAGCGAGGCGAGCCGCAAGGTGAGCATGCCCCTGTTCGTATTCGTGAACTCGCTGCCCATCATCGCCATCGCCCCCATCCTCGTCCTCTGGTCGGGCTACGGGCTCAAGACCAACATCCTCATCGCTTTCCTCGTGTCCTTCTTTCCGGTGGTCATCAACACGCTCGCCGGACTCGCGGCCATCGAGGAGGAACTGCTGGACCTGGTGAAATACCTGCACGGGACGAAACTGCAGGTCTTCCTCAAGCTGCGCATCCCCAACTCGCTTCCCTATATTTTCACGGGCCTCAAGATCTGCTCGACGATGTGCGTAGTGGGGGCCATCGTCGGCGAGTTCATCGCCTCGGACAAGGGCCTCGGCTACATCATCATCAACTCGCAGTACACGATGGATTCCCCGCCCATCTACGCGGGGCTCATGCTCGTCTCGCTGTTCGGCGTCTCGCTGTTCGGGCTGGTCGGCCTGGCGGAGAGGTTCTTCATGCCCTGGGCACAACGAAGAGTCGAAGTGAAGTGACCCGAAATCGACGTGTCCGCGTGGCGGACGCGCGGTTTTCTTTTTGAAAAGGAGAAATGCATATGAACGGACTGAAGGTAGCGGCCGTATTTTTCGCAGCGGCTCTGACGGCGGGTGGGGCTTTCGCCCAGGCACCGACGAAGATCGACTTCCAGCTCAACTGGAAGATCTCCGGCGACCACGCCCCCTACTACGTGGCCATGGAGAAAGGGTGGTTCAAGCAGGAGGGACTCGACGTCAACGTCATGATCGGCCAGGGCTCGGGATTCACCGTCCAGATGGTCGATGCCGGCAAGGCTCAGATCGGCATCGCCGACGCGCCCGTGCCGATCGAAGGCCGGTCCAAGGGCGCGAAGGTCAAGATCGTCGGGATCATTTTCGACAAGCATCCCAACGCCATGTTCTTCTGGAAGGACTCGGGCATCACCAAGCCCCAGGACCTGGTAGGCAAGACGGTCGCTGTTCCCGCCTCGGACGGGCACAAGGTCATGTGGCCCGGCCTTCGCGAAGCTGATCGGCGTCAATCCCGCCGACGTGAAGTTCGTCAACATCGAGCCGACCGCCAAGCCGGCGGCCCTCGGCACGAAAAAGGCCGACGTCGTCTTCGAGCTGTACACCGGCAAGCCGTTCATGGAAAAGGCCGTGCCGGCCGACAAGCTCGGCGTCCTCCTCTGGGCCGACTACGGCTTCAACGCCTATGCCCACAGTTACATCGCCGAGCGACGATTTCATCCAGGCCAACCCCGAGGCGTTGCGCAAGTTCCTCAAGGTCGTCTACCGGGCATGGGACTTCACGCTCAACAACATTCCCGAAGTCGATCGACATCCTCTCCAAGTACCATCCGATCAACCAGGGACGACTACGTGGCCAACCTCACCGCGGTGCGCGAGTTCTTCAAGACCGACAGGTACAGGAACTACGGCATCGGCTATATCGACGCCGCGCGCATGCAGGACACGATCAACACCGTCAAGGAAAAGGGCGTGGACATCAAGGGCGATCCCCGGGACTTCTACAACCCGGACTTCCTGCCCAATCCCCCCTTCAAGTTCAACTTCTGAGCGAACCCCCGGCCGGCCCCGCCCCGCGCGGGGCGCCGGCCCGCCGGTCGACGCGAGCTATTACCGACAAGGCGGAACAGGACGTGAACGACGACAGGAAGGCGCTGATTTCCCTTCGGAACGTGAAAAAAACGTACCAGGACGAGGGACACCGAGCTCGAAGCCCTCGGCGACGTCAGCTTCGACGTGTTTCCGGGAGAATTCGTCTCCGTCGTCGGCCCCTCGGGTTGCGGCAAGACCACGCTGCTGAAAATCCTTGCGGGCCTCCTTCCCCATTCTTCCGGGGAGATAGTCGTCGAAAGCGAGAATTTCGACATCGAAAGGGAGGTGGGTTTCGTATTCCAGAAGCCCCTCCTCCTCCACTGGCGAAAAGTGCTCGACAATGTGCTCCTGCCCATCGAGATCCTGAAAATAAACCGGAAGAGCATGGTCGGCAGGGCGCGGGAACTGCTCTCGCTCGTCGGGCTCGATGGCTTCGAGGACCGCTATCCGAACGAGCTTTCGGGAGGCATGCAGCAGCGGGTGTCCATCGCCCGGGCCCTGATCCACGATCCCAAGCTCCTCCTCATGGACGAGCCCTTCGGCGCCCTCGACGCGATCACGCGGGAGAGGCTCAACATGGAACTCCTCCACATCTGGGAGGAGACGAAAAAGACCATTCTCTTCGTCACCCACGGCATCAACGAGGCGGTGTTCCTCTCCGACCGGGTGATCGTGCTCACGGCGCGCCCCTCCAGAATGGCGGCCTGCCTCGACATCAATCTCCCCAGGCCGCGATCGCAGGAGGTCAGGACCGACCCCGCGTTCGGACGCTATGCGCTCGAGATCTACAAGGGCCTCGAGATCGGCTGAAAAGGAGGGACACGGTGGACGAAGGAAGGGTTTTCGGCGTCGGCATCAGGGGCGCCGGCCAGGTGGCGCGGCAGCACGCCGAGGCGATCGCGGCGAACCCGCACTTGCGGCTCGCGGCGGTATGCTCGCGCAGCCACGAGAGCGCGGAGCGGCTCGCGCTCGAGTTCGCGGGCGCCGCCAAGAAAGGTCCTCCGGTCAGGGTCTACAGGCATTACCCCGACATGCTCTGCGACGCGGGCGTCGATATCGTGTCGGAATGCATGCCCAACCACCTCCATGCGCGGGAGGCGGCCGCCGCCTTCGACGCGGGCAAGCACCTGATCCTCGAAAAGCCCGCCGCCATCAACCGGGAGGAACTCGCCCTTCTCGGGCAGGCCTGCCGAAGGGCGGGCACGCGGAGCGTGGTCAGCTTCGTCCTGCGCTGGCACCCGCTCGTCGCCACGATCAGGAGCCTTCTCGGGCGCGGCGTCATCGGTGAGCCGTTCTTTTCGGGCTTCGATTACTGGCACGGGATCAAGCCGAGTTTCCCCAGCTACGAATGGATTCGCCGCGAGGAATTCGCGGGTGGCGCCATGATCACCGGGGGATGCCACGCGGCCGACCTCGCCCGGTACCTGAAGGGCGAAGTCGCCGAGGTGTCGGCCTATTCGACGCGCGCCCGCGACGATTTCGATTACCCGACCACGTTCTCCGCCGCGGTGAATTTCGCGACGGAACGCTCGGCCGCCTGTCGGCCTCCCTGGACGGCGTGTGCTTCCCCTACCAGTTCAACATCGACCTGCTGGGGACGCGGGGCGCCATTCGCGACAACCGCCTCTACTCCAACGAGCTCTTTCCCGGGCAGAAGGATTTCTCGCCGATCCCCGGCGACACGCCCAATTCCGGCTCGGTGGCGCACCACCCGTTCAAGCAGGAGATCGACGACTTCGTGGAGTCGCTGCTGACCGGCGCGCCGCTTCGCTCCGACGTCCTTGACGCGTGCAGATCCATGGAGATCTGCCTTGCCATCACCGAGTCCGCGCAAAGCGGAAAGCCCGTCGGGATAGGTGCCCCGGATCAAACGACCGCGCGGGCGGGGGCGGCCTGCCAAATGATTGCCGGATCATCGTCAGCCGGGACGCGCGGCATTCCCTGATCGTCTTGGTCGTCCCCGGAAGCCCTGCCATGGGGTTCACGGCGTGCCGAACCCGAACCGGTAGGGCCTGCCGGTTTTCATCGACTCGTAGATCCCGCAAACGAGCTCGACAGGCAGCTTCGCCTGCCCGCCGTCCACCGCCGGTTGGGTTCCCCGCAGTATCGCTCCCACCATGTCCTCGATCTGCCGCCTGTGCCCCTCGATGCCGATGGCCTTGGGATCGCTCGCCCCGCTGCCGAGGCTCTTGCCGCCCATTCCGGCCAGGATGGATGCGTCGCGCGGATCGGCATCCGCGAACTGCCAGCGGACGACGGCGTCGCCCTCGATCGCCGCGGTCCCCCGCTCCCCCGAGACCTCGATCTGCAGCGGAAAACCCGGCGCGCAGGAGGTGCTCGATTCGATGACCCCCATCGCGCCGCTCGCAAAGCGAACGACGGCGCAGGCGTTGTCCTCGACCTCCAGCCTCGCATGCGTGCGCGTCGCCGTGTAGCCGAACACTTCGACCGGCGCTCCGGCGAAATGGAGCATGAGATCGATGGTATGGATGGACTGGTTCATCAGGCAGCCTCCGCCGTCGAGCTCCCAGGTTCCACGCCACGCCCCCGAATCGTAGTATTCCTGGGTCCGCAGCCACTTGATCTTGCCGCTCACGAAAAGCAGCCGCCCGAAGCGACCCGCATCGATCGCCGCTTTCACGGCGGTCGCTCCCGCCGCGAAGCGATTCTGGAACACGGGCGAGAGGATGACGCCAGCCTGCCGGCAGGCGTCGATGATCGACTGGGCCTTCCCGGCGGTCGTGTCGAGGGGCTTCTCGCAGAGCACGTGCTTGCCCGCCCGGGCCGCCGGTATCGCGACGCTCGCGTGGAGGCCCGTAGGGGTCGCCACCGTCACGGCGTCGATCGGGGCCTTGGCGAGAAACTCGTCGAGGTCGGCGTAACTTTCGATTTCGTGCTGCGCGGCAAAATCGCGCGAACGCTCTCCCACGCTGTCGAACACGGCCGTGAGCCGGGCGCCTTCGACCGCCCTGATCGCCTCGGCGTGGAACGCGCCGATCGTCCCTGCGCCAATGATCCCGAAGCGTACGCTGTCCTTGCTCATGCGATCCTCTCTGCCCTGCGTGATCCATGTGGCCTATAGGCGGTCCGGCAACAAGCTTGCCGCCGCGCTATCCAGGTAAAGCGTGGCGTTGGCGTGCTGGCGAAGAATCGTGGCCGGGCAAGCGGTGTTGATGGGCGCACACAGCGTGTTGCGGACCGCTTCCGCCTTGCGCGGGCCGGGCACGACGCAGACCAGCACCCGCGCGGACAGCAGCGCCGGGCAGGTCAGCGTGATGGCCCGGCGTGGCACCACCTCGAAATCCGGAAAGCAGCCATCGTTGACCTGCTGCCGACGGCAGGCCTCATCCAGTTCCACCACCTTCACGGCTTGCGGATCGTTAAAATCCGCGACCCCGGGGTCGTTGAAGGCAATGTGTCCGTTCTCGCCGATGCCCATGCAGACCAGATCGATCGGCGCTTCGGCGAGCAATCCTGCGTACCGCACACACTCCGCCGCCAGATCGGGGGCTTCACCGCAGATGCCGTGAAATGCCGCGGAGTGCACCTGCGAGAGCAGGTGTTGCTGCTGGTAATGGCGAAAGCTGGCCGGGTGGCTCGCCGGCAAACCGACATACTCGTCCATGTGGAAGATCGTCACCCGGGACCAGTCGACGCCCGGCGCGGCGGCAAGGCCGGCGATCAGCTCATCCTGCGAAGGGGCGCTGGCCACGATGATGCGAGCGTGACCATGCCTTTGGATCGCCTCGCGCAGCACCTGCGCGGCCTCATCGGCGGCGGCTTTGCCCATCGCGCTCCGGCCTGGATGGATGACGACATGAAGTTGAGCCACCGCGACGTCGGTGACGTTGAAATGATTCGTTTGGGTGAGGGGCGTATTCATCAGTTGGTTGCACGTGGATGCTCGCGGCGGCCTGCCATGACTCAGCCGAGGTGCTTGACGAGCGGGATGTACATTTCCTCGTAGCGCTTGTTTTTCTGGTCGCCGCCTGGGAGATTGGCACTGGTCCAGATCGGCGGCTCGACACCCAGCGCCTTGAGCGCCTTCACGGTCTCGATCATCAGGCAGTTGATGGCGACCACGTTGCAGATGGTCGCGGTAGGCCCCACCTTCTGCTCCACCCCCTCCACGTCGACGACCGCATCGCCGTAGGGAATGTGGTTGTCGATGTAGTAGTCCACTTCCTGATAGAGGTTCTTGCACGAGGGATGTCGCGACGGATGGTCCGCAGGAAGCATGTCTGCGAAAGCGCGGCTGGTGATGCCAATGCTGATCATGCCCCGCTTCCTCGCTTCGAGCGCCGAATCGACGCACATGGAGTTGATGCCGTAGGCGTTGGCGATGACGATCACTTCGCCGGGCACGATGCCCAGCCGGTAGGCATCGAAGACTCTCACTGCGTATCCGGGAAGCCGCTCGATGTAGTTGGAGCGCTTCGCTCCGTGGATGAGGTTGGTGCCGGCGTCGAGGATGGCGTTGACCGGCGCGAGACCACCGGCCCGCCAGAGCACTTCCTCGGCGCACATGTTGGAGTGCCCGCCCGGTCCGATGACGTGGATCAGCCTCCCTTCAGCCACCGACTTCGCCGCGACCGCTGCGGCCTCCCGGATGACTGTTTCCTCCGCGAGAATGCCCGCCACGATTTCGGTGATGGCTGCGCTGTACTGCTCGAGTTCCTTGTTCATCGCTGTCCCTTTGTTGTCGCCCGCGACTGCATCATGGCGTTGACCGAGAATACGATCATGAAGACCGCGCATACCGGCACCGCCAGGTAGGCCCAGCCGGTGGGAAAGTCCCAGGTGTCGAAGGGGATGCGCATACGCACATCGACGATGCGGACACCCCCGACGAGCATCACCCCGAAAAACGCCAGTTCCGAAAACCGGATGATCACGCCGAGCTGTCGTGCCGCCGCGGGTTTGAGCTTGGTGACGAAGAAGTCCATCACCAGATGCTCGTTCCGCGCGACCAGAACGCTCGCGCCGATGAAGACCACCCAGATGAAGAGCAGGCGGGAAACATCGGGCAGCCAGATCCAGGCGGCACCGGCGAAATAGCGCATGGCGATGCGAACGATGTTGAGGCTGAAGAGCGTCAGGAAAATGACGCCGGCCAGCGCTTCCAGGACAGCGCAGCACTTGCGGACGAAAGTGTCGAGCATGGTCGCCACCTCAGAGGCTGAGAGTTTTTCGGGCGTGTCCGAGCGGCGCGCCAGAAGGCGTCCGATCGAGGCGCAAAGCGCCGCCATAGCTCGGGCTATGGCGAGCATTTGCAACGACGAGCGGGCGTCTTCTGGCGTGATGAGCGGGCATGATCGAAAGACTCTCAGCCTCTCAGAGCAACAGGTTGGGAATGAACATCACCAGGTCCGGGATGAAGATGCACAGCAGCAACACCAGGAACAGGACCAGCGTATAGGGTGCCGACGCCCGCACCAGTGTGCCGAAGGGTATGTTCGCGATCTTCGCTTCGATGAAGAGCAGCGCGCCCACCGGCGGGGTGAGGAGTCCGATCATCAGATTGAACACGGTGACGACGCCGAAATGGGTCGGATCGACGCCCAGACCGACCGCGACCGGGAGCAGGACCGGGAAGAAGATCAGCATGATGGGAATGGCGTCGATGATGCACCCCATCAGCACGTAGAAAAGGGTGACGGCGAGGAGAAAGGAAACCTTCGTGAAGTGCATCGACGCGATGAAACGCTGCAGCTGGTCGCCCAGCTGTTCCTGCACCGTGATGTATTGAAACACGCCCACCACCGCGAAGATGATCATGATGGCGGCGGAGAAGACGGCGGCCTTGGCCGAGGCGGCGAAGATCTCCCTGAAGGTGATGCTCTTGTACACGAACAGCGAGATGACGAGGATGTAGAGGATCGCGAGCGCGGCGACCTCGACCAGGGTGACGACGCCGAGGACCACGCCGAGGATGATGATCACCGGGGTGATGAGCGCGAAAACGGTGTCCTTGAGCAGGACGGCAAAGGCGGCCAAGGACCGTTCGACCTTCACCACGGGATACCGGCGCCTCCGGCTGACCACAAATACAGCGGCGGCGAGGAATAGAGCGATCAGTATGCCGGGGACGATGCCGCCGAGGAAAAGCTTGCCGATCGAAATGCCGCTGATCACGCCGATGAATATCATCGGGATGCTGGGCGGGATGATCGGCCCCATCACTGCGGCGGCGGCATTGATGGAGGCCGCGAACGGTTTGTCGTAACCCTGCTTCTCCATGGTGGGCAGGAGGATCGAAGACACCGCCGAGGCGTCGGCCACCGCCGACCCGGACACGCCCCCCATGATGAAGTTGACGACGATGGCCACATAGCCCATGCCGCCCCGAAAGCCGCCGACGAAATAGGTCGCAAACTCGGCCAGCTTGCGGGTGATCCCGCTCTTGTTCATCAGTTCGCCGGCGAGGATGAAGAAGGGGATGGCGATCAAGGTGGGCGAGTCGACGCCCTGCACCAGATAGGACGCCACCACCGTCAGCGATACTTGCCCCTGGAGCAGGATGTAGAGGACACCGCTCAAGCCCATCGCGATCCAGATGCTGAACCCCAGTCCGAAGAACAGGAACAGCAGGACGAAAAGCACGATGATCATGGCGGTGTCCCGGAAGGGAGTGGGCGCCAGGAGTGAGACCCGGCGCCGGACGGCGTCACTTGTTCTGGATGGCCTTGATCTTGCCGAGGAGACCGGCGGGCCACTTGGTCCCTTCGTAATCGCTGTAGACGCCCTCGAGCTTCGCCTGGATGGAGGGCAGGTCGGCGTCGAGCACCGTCATCTTCGAGCGCAGGGTCGCATACACCTCGCCGAGCTGTTTCTGCGTCAGCGTGGTTTCGAGATTGCCCGCTTCCTCGCTGGCCTTGAAAATGAGTTCGCGGTCGGCTGCACTCAGCTTGTTCCACTTGTCGGCGGCCATGTAGAACGTTTCGATATCGCGGATGTAGTCGGTCCTGGTGTAGTACTTCTGGACTTCGAAGAGGCTGGCACTCGCGACCACGATGGCGCCGTTCTCCTGCGCATCGACGACCCCCGTCTTGAGCGCCATGTAGAGGTCGGCGAAGGCAATTTGCTGCGGCATCGCACCGAGGGTCTGCATCGCCCGCAGGACGGTGGGGCTGGCGGCGGTCCTGATCTTGAGACCCTTGAAGTCTTCGGCCTTCACGACCGGCTTGTCGCGGGTGGAAAGACCGCGCGGTGCCGTGTCGCCGTTGATGTTGACGACCTTGATACCCGTGTCCTTCTCGGCCTTCTCCTGAATCGGCTTGAAGAAGTCGGCCTGAAGGCTACGGCGCATGTGGTCGTAGTCCTTGAACAGGAAGGGTATCGCCGTGCTTTCATACGCTTCCCCACCCTTGATCCAGGCGAAGGTGTTGATGCCGCCGTAGACCATCTCGAGGTTGCCCGTCTGCATGAGGGCGAACATTTGCTTCGGATCGCCGAGCTGGCTGTTCGGGAAGACCTTCACTTCGATCCTGCCCTTGGACGCCGCTTCGACGAGGTCCTTGAACTTGAGTGCCGCCACTTGGGTGGGATGGTTGGTGTCGCGGATGTGCCCAATCCGGAGGGTCATCTTGTCCTGCGCCTGCGCGGTCGACACCGCAACCAGCGCGAGCACCACCAGCATTGCGAGCTTCTTCATTTCGTTGCCTCCTTTGAAAGCTGATCGGATCCGGTCCCGCGGTGGCGATCGGTTGCATCGACAGCGGACTTGCTCCACTTCAAGGCCTCCTCGAAGTGTTCGAGGAGTTTCACCCTGATCGCTTTCGCGTCCCCGGCCTCGATCGCGTCGACCAGCGCCTCGTGCAGCGCGATGAACTGCGTGATGTCGCTCGTTCGATAGCGATCCAGCATGGTCAGGGTGCGTTGTATCGTGGCGAAAATCCTGATGAGGCTGAGCAGCAGCCAGTTCCCGTGGTCCCGATACAGGGCCAGATGGAAGAGCGTGTGCAACTCGATCATGGAGGGCTCAGTACCGCCCTGGGCCGCGAGGCGCCGCATGGCGTCCAGGCGTTCGCGGAGTTCCTTGATCAGCGCCGCACTGTACTGACCGGCATATCGCTCCAGGAAGACGCCTTCCAGGGCGATCCGCACATCGAGCAGGTCCCTGAAATCGTCGACGTTGACATCGATGCCATAGGAAAGGTTTTCCAGTATGGCCTCGAAGTTGAAACTCTTGAGGAAGCGACCCGTGCCCGGCCTTACCTCGATGATGCCCAGCGATTCCAGGCTCTTCAGCGCTTCCCTGAGCGCGGTCCGGCTGACGTCGAGCCCTTTGGCCAGTTCATGCTCGGAGGGGATGGGATCCCCGCCCTTCAGCCCGTTCCTCATGAAGTAGAGCTTGAGGTTTTCCTTCACCCGGCTGGAAAGGGTCTCCTGCTTGAGGCTTTCAAGTTTCACGACGGTACAACTCCTCGCCTGCGACCACGCAGGTTTCGATATCGAGTTGCATGGCACCCGGTCGGTGTCGGAAAAGGGTGATGCAGGCCGGCGTGCCGGGCACGAACGTGGCGGCACTCGGCGGCAGACCCAGCAGAAGCGCGGGATTGCGGATGCAGAGCGCCATTGCCTCACCCAGCGACGTGCCGGTCGCCGCCATGAAGCGCGCAATGTCGCGATCGAGCAGGTGTCCTGCTCCCGCGAGGAATTCGGTCCCCGCCAGGCTCAGATGCCCGTCGCCATGGACTTCCACCGCAATGTCTCCCCAGGGGCGGACTCCCGGCGCGCTCCCGGCGAGGAAGGCGACGTCGCTGACCAGGACGAGCCGGTCCATGCCTTTCGCGCGCGCAAAGCTGCGCATGACCGCATCGGGCAGGTGGAAACCGTCGGCGATGATCGACGCGCACAACTCGTCGGCGCCCAGTTGTTCCCAGAGGTAGTTCGTGAGGCGCGGCAGCACCGCATGACTGCCGTTGCCCAGATGGGTCGACAGCCGCGCTCCGGCGGCAATCGCCTCGCGGATCCGCTCCGGCGAGGCGGCGGTATGCCCAATCGCGACCACCACGCCGGCCGCCGACACCTTCTCGATGAAGGCGAGCGCGCCCTCGATTTCCGGGGCCACCGTCACGATGCGTATCAGGCCTTCGGCGGCCTCCTGCCACGCGCAGAACTCGTCCCAATCGGGTTTCCGCACATGTTTGGGGTCGTGCGCGCCGCGCGGTCCGTCCACAGGCGAGATGAAGGGGCCTTCAATGTGAATACCCAGGACTGCCGTCTGAACCAGTTTGCTCTTCCGCACCGCCGCGACGATGGCCCCGCAATTGGCCGTGATCCGGTCGCGGGGGCCGGTAATGATTGTCGCCAGATGCCGCGTGGTTCCGGACGCTGCGAGCGCCCGCACCACCTTCTCGACGGCTTCCTCCGGTGCGCCCGCAGCGGAACCCGTCCCACGCCCAGGCGCGGCGTCCAAACCCGCCCCCGAATAGTCGATGCCCGCGTAGCCGTTCACCTGGACGTCGATGAACCCGGGGCAGATGTAGGGCAAGCATTCGGTCGATGGCGATGAGCCCGCGTTTCCCTGCGCCGCCGGCAGACTCTCCACTGCCGCGATCAGCCCCCCATCGACGGTGACCCGCAACCGCGCCACGGTCCGACAGTCGAGACCCTCGTAGATCATCTGCATCCTTCGTTCCAACGTTTACCTGTAGGATGTATGACATCCTATACCGATATCGTCTTCGAAACCACCCGCTCGAGGAAGGAGCAGCCGTGCCGGCGTGGACCGCGGGCTGAAAAGGGACCGCTCAGGTGGGGGTCCAGAGCTTGGGCAGATCGGTCAGGGTGCGGAAGATGCGCGATAGCGAGCCGTTGCGCACCAGGGCGGTGGCGCGCTCGATATCGGGCGCCAGAAAACGATCCTGCGTCATCGCCGGCGTCTGTTCGCGCAACACTGCGATCACCTGCTCCAGTGCCTTGGAGCTTTGCAGCGGGCGCAGGAATTCGATGCCCTGGGCTGCGGCCAGGAGTTCGATCCCGAGGATGCAGGAGGTATTGCCGATCATGGCCTGCAGGCGGCGCGCGGCGAAGGTGGCCATCGAGACATGGTCCTCCTGGTTGGCGCTGGTGGGCAGGCTGTCGACGCTGGCCGGATGGGCCAGCGACTTGTTTTCCGAGGCCAGTGCCGCCGCGGTGACATGGGCAATCATGAAGCCGCTGTTGAGGCCTGCGTCGGCGGTCAGAAAAGGCGGTAGGCGCGACACGCCGCTGTCGATCAGCATCGCGATGCGGCGTTCGGCGATGGCGCCGACTTCGGCAATCGCCAGCGCCATGCCATCGGCCGCCAGAGCCACCGGCTCGGCGTGGAAATTGCCGCCCGAAATCATCATCCCGTCTTCGGCGAACACCAGCGGATTGTCGGTCACCGCGTTGGCTTCGCGCACCAGCACCAGCGCGCAATGGCGCAATTGGTCGAGGCAGGCGCCCACGACCTGGGGCTGGCAGCGCAGGCTATAGGGGTCCTGCACACGGTCATCGCCATCCAGGTGCGAATTGCGAATTGCACTGCCGCGCAGCAACGCGCGGTAGTACTGGGCCACGTCGATCTGGCCGGGCTGGCCCCGTAGCGCGTGGATGCGCGGGTCGAACGGGCCATCGCTGCCGCGCGCGGCGTCCACCGTCAAGGCACCGATCACCAACGCCGCCTCCAGCACCGGCTCGAAGCCGAGCAAGGCGTGCAGCGCCAGCGCCGTCGAGGTCTGCGTGCCGTTGATCAATGCCAGGCCTTCCTTGGCGCCGAGCTTGAGCGGCGCGATGTCGGCCTGCGTCATGGCCGCCAGGGCCGGTACGGCACGGCCGTCCTGCAGCATCTGACCCTCGCCGATCAAGGCCAGGGTCATGTGCGCCAGCGGCGCCAGATCGCCCGAGGCGCCCACCGATCCCTGCGAGGGCACGTAGGGCACCAGGCCGGCGTTATGCACGGCGAGCAATGTGTCGACCACCACCTCGCGCACGCCGGAATGGCCGCGCGCAAGGCTCGCCGCCTTGAGCGCCAGCATCAGGCGCACCACGGCGGGAGCCAGCGGCTCGCCGACGCCGACACTGTGCGAGCGGATCAGGTTGAGTTGCAGGGTATCGAGCTCGGCGCGGCTGATGCGCTGATTGGCGAGTTTGCCAAAGCCGGTATTGACGCCGTAGACCGGGGCGTCGCCGTCCGCCGCGCGCTGCACAACTTGCTGGCTGGCGCGAATGACGGCGCGCGCCGACTCCACCAGGCTCAGCTTCGTCACGCCCGCATGAATCGTCTGCAGAGTATCGAGCGTCAGCTGGCCGGGTTGGATCAGCACCTCATTTCCCCAGCATCGGCATGTTCATGCCGTGCTCGCGCGCGCAGGCGACGGCAATGTCGTAGCCTGCGTCGGCGTGGCGCATGACGCCCGTGGCCGGGTCGTTCCACAGCACCCGTTCTATGCGCTTGGCGGCGGCATCCGTGCCGTCGCAGACGATCACCACGCCGGCATGTTGCGAATAGCCCATGCCGACGCCGCCGCCGTGATGCAGCGAGACCCAGGTGGCACCTCCGGCCGTGCTCAGCAAGGCGTTGAGCAGCGGCCAATCCGACACCGCGTCCGAGCCGTCGCGCATGGCCTCGGTTTCCCGATTCGGCGAGGCCACCGAACCGCTGTCCAGGTGATCGCGTCCGATCACGATCGGCGCTTTCAGCTCGCCGCTCCTGACCATTTCGTTGAAGGCCAGGCCTGCGCGGTGGCGCTCGCCGAGGCCGATCCAGCAGATGCGCGCCGGCAATCCCTGGAAGGCGATGCGCTCACCGGCCATGTCCAGCCAGCGATGCAGGTGAGCGTCGCGAGGGAAGAGTTCCTTCATCCTGGCGTCGGTCTTGCAAATGTCTTCCGGATCACCGGACAGCGCCACCCAGCGGAAGGGGCCCTTGCCGCGACAGAACAGGGGCCGCACATAGGCCGGGACGAAGCCGGGAAAGTCGAAGGCGTTCTTGACGCCTTCGTCCAGCGCGACCTGACGGATGTTGTTGCCATAATCCACCGTGGGAATGCCCATGGCTTGAAAGCCCAGCATGGCTCGCACGTGCACCGCGCAGCTCTTGGCCGCCGCGTCGCGCAAGCAGGCGTGCTGGCCGGCATCGGCCTGCGCCGCACGCCAGCCGTCCACCGTCCAGCCGGCGGGCAGATAGCCATTCACGAGGTCGTGCGCCGATGTCTGATCGGTCACCAGATCGGGTCGAATGCCGCCTGCTTTCGCTCGGCGCAGCAGCTCGGGCAGGATCTCGGCGGCGTTGCCGAGCAAGCCGATCGAGACGGCCTTCCTCTCGCGCGTGTAGCGCTCCAGCCGCGCCAGCGCATCGTCGAGATCGGTGGCCTGCTCGTCGAGGTAGCGGGTCTTCAGGCGAAACTCGATGCGCGAGCGCTGGCATTCGATGTTCAGCGAGCTGGCGCCGGCGAAGCTCGCCGCCAGGGGCTGCGCGCCGCCCATGCCGCCCAGGCCGGCGGTGAGTATCCAGCGTCCGGCCAGATCGCCGCCGTAGTGCTGCCGGCCCGCTTCGACGAAGGTCTCGTAGGTGCCTTGCACGATGCCCTGGCTGCCGATGTAGATCCACGAGCCGGCCGTCATCTGGCCGTACATCATCAGGCCCTTGCGGTCGAGTTCATGAAAGTGTTCCCAGGTCGCCCACTTGGGCACCAGATTGGAGTTCGCGATCAGTACGCGCGGTGCGTCGGCATGGGTGCGAAAAACACCGACCGGCTTGCCGGACTGGATCAGCAGCGTCTCGTCCTCGTCGAGCTCGCGCAGGGCTTTCAGAATCGCCTCGAAGCAGTCCCAGTTCCGCGCCGCCTTGCCGATGCCCCCGTATACCACCAGGGCATCGGGGTTCTCCGCGACTTCCGGGTCGAGGTTGTTTTGCGCCATCCGATAGGCGGCCTCGATCAGCCAATTCTTGCAGCTGAGCCCGGTGCCGCGCGGAGCGCGCACGGGGCGGGGTATGGCGGCGCGTTGCACGGTTGACAGGTCGGACATGGCAGCCTCTGGCCGTAAGTTGTTTCGGTTGGAAATTCCGATTCCCGAAAACTCTACTTGACTAGACAAGGATAGTCAAGTAGATTTTTCGCATGGCTTCCGTAGCCCACGCAACACTCACGTCGGTCACGGCGGCGGCAGTCCTGGCGCCGGCCAAGGCGCCCTACGCGAAGATCAAGGACTTCCTCAAGCAGGGGCTTTCCGTCGGCCGTTGGCTGCCGGGCACGCTGATGCCGTCCGAGTCCGAACTGGTGGCCCGGTTCGGCGTCAGCCGCATGACCGTCACCCGTGCCTTGCGCGAACTGCAGGCCGAGGGGCTGCTGACGCGCGTGCAGGGCATGGGCACCTATGCCGCGCATCTGTTCCGGGTTTCATCCCGGCTCACCATCCGCGATCTGCATGAGGAGATCACCGCGCGCGGGCACAGGCATCACGCGGTGGTGCATCTGGCCCGGCGGGAGAAGACACGCCCGGCGATGGGGGCTCAGTTGGGGCTGGCCACGGGCGCACCCGTGTTTCACACGCTGATCGTTCATTTCGAGAACGATGTGCCGCTGCAATGCGAAGATCGCTACGTGAATCCGGAAAGCGCTCCCGACTACCTCAAGGCCGACTTCACGCAAATCACACCCACCCATTACCTGCTGCAGGTCGCGCCGCTGTGGGAGGCGCAATACTCCATCGAAGCCGGCAGGCCAAGCGCGCAGGAAGCGCGACTGCTGGGCATCACCGTGCAGGAGCCCTGTCTGATCATCGTCAGGCGCACCGTGAATCGCGACATCCCGATCACGACGGCCCGACTGGTTCACCCCGGTTTGCGCTATCGCATCGAGGGGCATTTCAAGCCGTGAGCTACTCGCTGATCGATGCCGAATCGGTCGCAGCGCAGCCCTGGCGCAATGGCGGCGGCCGGACGCGGGAGCTGCTCGTCTGGCCCGCGACCGGCGACTGGCAGCTGCGCATCAGCCGCGCGGACGTCGACGCCCACGGCCCGTTCTCTGCCTTCCCGCGGGTGCAGCGCTGGTTTGCCGTATTGCGGGGCAACGGTGTCGTGTTGTCACTTCGCGACCACGAACCACGAGTTGAAGGCGGGCGATGCAGCGCTGCATTTCGATGGCGGCGACGCGCCGGATTGCCGCTTGATCGCCGGCCCGACCCAGGACCTGAACCTCATGCTGCGCCACGGCGCGGCGACAATGCGCCGCGCTCACCGGGAAGAAGCCTGGAACGAGCCCTTCGCGCAGCGTGGCCTGTACACCACCGTGCCGGGGCAGTGGAGCAACGGCATGCAGACACGCGCTGTGGCCGCCAACACCCTACTCTGGGCCGCTTCCGAAAGTGCCGGCGCGTGGCGCTTCGAGCCTGACGGCATCGAACCCGCAGGCACGGCCTGGTGGCTCGGCTTCACGCCCGCCAGCGCGGATAGGCATTAGGATTGCTGCCATGGGCAAGATGACTTTGTGGCGCAACGCGCGCGTTGGCGACCCTGGCCCAGAAATCGTCCTGGGGCCTGGTCGACGAAGGCGCGCTGCTGGTCGAGGACGACAGGCTGGCCTGGGTCGGCCCGCAGTCCGATTTGCCAGAGGCCCTGGCAAGCCAGGTGGTCGACACGCACGACCTGGGCGGCGCCCTGGTCACGCCGGGCCTCGTCGATTGCCACACCCACCTGATCTATGGCGGCCAGCGCGCCACGGAGTTCGAGCTGCGCCTGCAAGGCGCGAGCTACGAAGAGATCGCCCGTGCCGGCGGAGGCATCCGCGCCACCGTCGCGGCCACCCGCGCCGCCGGCGACGAAGCCCTGCTCGCGGCAGCGCGGCGCCGTGCGCAGGCGCTGATGGCCGAAGGCGTGACCACGCTGGAGATCAAGTCCGGCTACGGCCTCAGCCTTCACCACGAGACCCGCTGCCTGACGCTGGCGCGCCGGCTCGGCGCCGAGTTGCCTGTCACCGTGCGCGCGACTTGTCTCGCCGCCCACGCCCTGCCGCCCGAATTCGACGGGCGCAGCGATGCCTACATCGCCGAGGTCTGCGCCTGGCTGCCGCAACTCCGCGCGCAAGGGCTGGTGGATGCCGTCGACGTCTTCTGTGAAGACATCGGCTTCACGCCGGCGCAAACCCGGCGCGTGTTCGAGGCCGCGCGCGCGCTGCGCCTGCCGGTGAAACTGCACGCCGAGCAACTCAGCGACCAGGGCGGTGCGGCGCTCGCCGCCGAGTTCGGCGCCCTGTCCTGCGATCATCTGGAATACTTGAGCGAAGTTGGCATACGCGCCATGCGCGCGGCCGGCAGCGTGGCTGTGCTCCTGCCCGGTGCCTACTACTTTCTGCGCGAAACGCAGTTGCCCCCGCTGGCGCAATTGCGCGCCCATGGCGTGCCGATCGCGCTGGCCAGCGACCACAATCCCGGCAGTTCGCCCACGCTCTCGCTGCTCCTGATGCTGAGCATGGCCTGCACCTTGTTTCGCATGACGCCGCTGGAAGCACTGCGCGCGGTGACGGTGAATGGCGCGCGCGCCCTCGGCCTCGCCGACCGCGGCCGCCTGTGCGCCGGACAGCGCGCCGACTTCGCAATCTGGGATCTGGGGCACCCGAATGAACTGGCCTACTGGTTCGGCCACAACCCGTGCCGCCGCGTCGTGAACGGCGGCGTGGAGCGCACTCCATGGCTGAATCCGTCTTCGACCTGAGCCCGGGCGAGCGCCCGTTGCGGGTCAGCCTGCCGCATGTCGGCACGCTGATTCCAACCGCTGCGCGCCTGCGCTGCGCGACGCGCCGGCGCAGGTGCCGCAATCACAATCGCGCTTCATCCGGGTGGTCGCATGTCTGAACACCTGTTGTGGGCAGAGCGCGCCTGGATCGCCGGCCGCTGGCAGGAATCCGTGCTGCTTGAAGTGGACCGCCAAGGCTGCTGGGGCACCGTCACCGCTGGCGTCGCCACGCCGCCCGCCGCGCGGCGCCTGGCCGGTCCGGTCCTGCCGAGCCTGGTCGATGCGCACAGCCATGCCTTCCAGCGCGCCTTTGCCGGCCTCTCCGAGCGCCGCGAAACCGAGGCCGACGACTTCTGGTCCTGGCGCGAGCGCATGTACCGCGTGGCGCTGCGCATCACACCCGAGCAGATGCGGGCGGTGGCCGCGCAACTGTATGTGGAGCTGCTGCGCGGCGGCTATACGCAGGTCTGCGAGTTCCATTACCTGCACCACGACAGAGCCGGCGAGGCCTATGCCGACCCGGCCACGATGTGCTGGGCACTGGCCGACGCCGCCGGCGAGGCCGGCATCGGCCTCACGCTGCTGCCGGTGCTCTACGAGCGCGCCGGCTTCGCGCAGCCGGCCCTGCACGCCGATCAGCGGCGCTTCGCCAGCACACCGGCGCTCGTGCATCGACTCTTCCAGACGGTGCAGGCCTCAGAGCGCCCGCTGCTCAATGCCGGCATCGCCATCCATTCGCTGCGCGCCGCCGGCGCGGCGTCGATGGCCGACCTGCTCGCGCGGGTGGCGGGGCAAGACCTGCCCATCCACATCCACGTCGCCGAGCAAAAGCGCGAGGTCGATGACTGCGTCGCCGCCACGGGCGCACGGCCCATCGAATGGATGTGCCGCGAGTTGCGCCCCGACGCGCGCTGGCAACTGGTGCATGCCACGCATGCGACCGCCGCCGAAATCGAAGCGGTCGCCGAGAGCAGCGCATCCATCGTGATCAGCCCCAGCACCGAAGCGAACCTGGGCGACGGCCTGACCGATCTGAATGCCTGGCTGAGTGCGAGGGTGCCCATGGCCATAGGCTCCGACAGCCAGGTCTGCCGCAACTGGCCCGAAGAATTGCGCTGGCTGGAATACGGCCAGCGTCTCGCCCGCCGCCGGCGCAACGTGGCCGCCGCGCCGGCTCAAGGGCACAGTGCCACTGCCGCACGCCTGTTCGACACCGCACTGAACGCGGGTGCCGGCAGCGCGGGCCTGACGAGCTGGGGCATCGTCAGTGGCGCACGGGCGGATGCGCTGGTGCTCGACGCAGGCAGCCCGGCGCTGCTGGGCGTGCCCGCATCGCATCGCCTTGATGCTCTGGTCTTTGCCGGCGGCGACCCGGCGTTGCGCGAAGTGCTGGTTGCCGGACAAGCCGTCCTGAAGGATGGCCGGCATGCCCGGCAGCAGGAGATTTCCGATCGTTTTCGCGATGTGATGGAAACGCTGTGGGGGCAAGCTGTGCAATAGCGTGGAAGACGTCGCGGCGATCGCTGGGCCGGATTGCAACGCGCATCGCGTGCACCGCTCGCTCGCTGGCACCACGCCCGCACAACGCGCCGGAGCGCCCTCCCCCGCTGCTGCTGCGCTCAAGGGCTACGCTTGGCGGCAGCACTGCCGCGGGCTGTTCCAGACACCGATCTCAGCCTGACTACGAATTCGCCACCCACAGCGCGAAGCGCCCCCGATTCCGACCGCCCGTTGCATTGCCCCACACCGCGACCAGGCCTATCATCAGTTCGATGCGGCCCGCGTTCGCAGCGGCCGCGGGATAGGGCCGATGCGTCCGTTGCGCAACCTCGTTCGTCTCCTGTTCGTCCCGGCGCTCCTGGCATTCGCCGTGCCGGCGGCGTTCGCGGCGGAGGAGTACGCGGCCCAGCGCAAGGAACTGATGGAGGACATCGCGGCGCTCGCGCGCACGACGTCCGCCGAAACAGGCCGCCCGGCGTTCGATCCGCGGGTGATGGCGGTGCTCGGCGCCGTTCCCCGTCATCGCTTCGTGCCGGCCGGAGAGCTGCGCTCCGCCTACCGCAACCGCCCGCTGCCGATCGGGTACGGTCAGACGATCTCGCAGCCGTACATCGTCGCGCTGATGACCGACCTCATGAACCTCGAGCCGCACCATGTCGTGCTCGAGATCGGCACCGGCTCCGGCTATCAGGCAGCGATCCTCGCGGAACTCGCGCACGACGGTGTGCACGCATCGAGATCGTCGAGCCGCTCGCCCGCGAGGCGGCCGAGCGCCTGCGCGCGCTGGGCTACGCCAACGTGCGCACCCGGGTCGGTGACGGCTATCACGGATGGGAGGAATGCGGCCCCTTCGATGCGATCATGGTCACCGCCGCGGCAAGCCACGTCCCGCCGCCGCTGGTGCGGCAACTGAAGGCAGGCGGCCGAATGGTGATCCCCGTCGGCCCGCCGTTTCTCGCCCAGCAGCTGATGCTCGTGGAAAAGCGCGACGACGGGACAGTCCGGACCCGGCAGATGCTGCCGGTCGCCTTCGTGCCGCTGACCGGAAAGCACTGACCACCCCGGAGCGCAGCGATGGCGTCCGCCGTACCCGCCGCCGCAACCGCAGGCGAGCGCACATCCGAGCGCGGCCCCGGACCACCGCTCGTCGCCATCGCGCTGCTGTCCGCGGCCGCGCTCGGCTACGAGATCCTGCTGATGCGCCTCTTCTCGATCATCCAGTGGCATCACTTCGCCTACATGATGATCAGTGTGGCGTTGCTGGCCTACGGCGCGGCGGGAACGCTCGTCGCACTCGCGCGGCAGGCGCTGCTCGCACGCTACGCACCCGTCTTCGTCGCTGCGACGGCCGCCTTCGGCGTGTTCGCCGTGACGGGCTTCGCGCTGGCGCAGCAGGTCGCGTTCAACCCGCTCGAAATGCTGTGGGATCCCCGGCAGCCGTTGCGACTGCTGGTCGTCTACGCGCTGCTCTTCGTTCCGTTCTTCTGCGCAGCCATCGCGCTTTGCATCACTTTCACCCGGTTCGGCGAGCAGTCGCACCGGATCTACAGCTTCGACACCCTCGGTGCCGGTGCGGGCAGCCTCGCGATCCTGGCCGCGCTGTACGCTTTTGCGCCGACCGACGCGCTGAAGCTCACCGGTGCGCTCGGCCTCGCCGCGGCCGGTGTGGGCGCCCTGAGCTGCGGCGTCAAGCCGCGCGCGATTGGCGTGGGCCTGTTCGGCGCCGCGGTCGCGCTCCCGTTCGCGCTTCCGTCGGACTGGACGCGCCTCATCGCTTCCGAATACAAGGAACTGAGCCAGACGCTGCAGATCGCCGGTACGCGTGTCGTCGCCGAGCGGTCGAGCCCGCTCGGCGTGATCACCGTCGTCGAAAGCCCGCAGGTTCCGTTCCGCCACGCCCCCGGATTGAGCCTCAACGCGCCGGCCGAGCCGCCCGCGCAGCTCGGTGTGTTCGTCGACGGCGACGGGCCGAGCGCGCTCCTTCGCTACGACGGGAGGCAGGAGCCGCTCGGATACCTCGATTACCTGACCTCGGCGCTGCCCTATCACCTGCTTGCCCATCCGCGCGTGCTCGTGCTGGGCGCGGGCACCGGCGCCGACGTGCTGCAGGCGATCGTGCTCGGCGCGCGCAGCGTCGATGCGGTCGAACTGAACCCGCAGATGATCGATCTCGTGGAGCGCGAGTTCGCGGATTTCTCCGGCCGGCCCTATAGCGCGACAGGCGCGCGCGTCCACATCGCCGAGGCGCGCGGCTTTGTCGTGCGGCATCGCGGGCGGTTCGACCTGATCGAGGTCGCACTGCTCGATGCGTTCGGCGCGTCGGCGGCGGGACTCTATGCGCTGTCGGAGAGCTATCTCTACACGGTCGAGGCACTGGACGCCTACCTCGATCGCCTCGAGCCGGACGGCGTGCTGGCGATCACACGCTGGATCAACCTGCCGCCGCGCGATGTCCTGAAGCTCTTCGCCACCGCGACGGCGGCGCTCGAGCGGCGCGGTGTCGCCGAACCCGGCCGCCAGCTGGCGCTGATCCGGAGCTGGAAGACCGCGACGCTGATGGTCAAGAACGGCGCGTTCACGCCGGCCGAAATCGCAACGCTCGAAACGTTCTCTCGGACGCGTTCGTTCGATGCCGACTTCTACCCGGGAATCCAGCCCGGGCAGGCCAACCGCTACAACGTGCTCGACACCTCCTGGTTCCACGACGGTGCGGTCGCGCTGCTCGGGCCGGAGCGGGACGCGTTCGTCGAGCGCTACAAGTTCGCGATCGCGCCCGCGACCGATGACCGGCCCCACTTCTTCCACTTCTTCCGCTGGCGCACGCTGCCGGAGTTCTTTGCGCTGAAGGAACAGGGCGGGCTGCCGCTGCTCGAATGGGGCTATCCGGTGCTGATCGCCACGCTGCTGCAGGCACTCGGCGCGGGCCTGTTGCTGATCGTGCTGCCGCTGTGGATCGGCGGGCGCGGGGTTGCCGACGACCGGCCGGGCGGGCCGCCGCGCGCGCGCATCGCGCTTTACTTCGCGGCGCTCGGCTTCGCGTTCATGTTCGTCGAAATCGCATTCATCCAGAAGTTCATCCTGTTCCTCGCGCATCCGCTCTACGCGGTGGCGGTCGTCCTCTGCGCGTTCCTGGCGTTCGCGGGGCTGGGAAGCCGTTATTCACCGCGCATTGCCGCGGAGGGAAATCGCCGGGCGCGCCATCCGCTGGCGTGGCTGGCCGCCGCCATCGCCGGGATTGCGCTCATCTATCTGCTCGCGCTGCCGGCGATATTTCGGCTGCTGATGCCGCTGCCGGATCTCGCGCGGATCGCGATCTCCGTTGCGCTGATCGCACCCCTCGCGTTCGCGATGGGCATGCCGTTTCCGTTGGGGCTCGCCCGCCTCGCCACCCGTGACGACGCGCTTGTTCCCTGGGCGTGGGGCATCAACGCCTGCGCGTCCGTGATCGCGGCGGTGGTCGCCACGGTGCTCGCCATCCACCTCGGGTTCAGCGCGGTGATCGTGCTCGCGGTCCTGCTTTACGCTGTGGCAGCGGTGGCGTGGCGCTGGCGCTTGTGATCTTTTCCGTCAGCATGACGGTGGCGACCGGCACTGGGCGCCCTGCGTCACGAATACTCGCTCGCCCACGCGTCGGCCTGATCGAGTGCATGCGGAGCCCAGGACGGTCAGCGCGGCGCCCGCGTACCCGGCGCCTCCATCGCCTCGATCATCGGCCCGTCGAGGCCGAGGTGCAGCGAGACCAGCGGCTCCCACAGCAGCCACTCCGCGTTCGGCCCATCGACGACACGCCGCCCGACGGCGATCATCGCGGCGAGCGCCCGGGGTTCAGCATCGGCGGCGGCGGCTGACTCCGGCAAATGGTGCAGCCGGATCGCCTCGGCAACGACGGCGGGCAGTTTCCAGTTTCTGGCGACGATGCAGCCGACCGCCGCATGTTCGGCGCCGGTGGCCGCGTCGAAAGCGAGCGCCGCTGCGTCGATGCCGGCTGCGGGGTTCTGCAGTTGTCGCGCCTGGTCGGGGTAGCGGCGCAGCATGACGCAGATGCCGGCGTCGTGCACCAGCGATGCGAAATAGGCGAGGTCGGCGAGTCCCGGCTGCGGGCTGCGCCGCGCCGCGTGCAGCGCGTGCGCCGCGATGTGCACGCTGCGTTCCCAGATGGCGTCGACGATGCGCGGGTCGACCCCTGCGACGCGGCTGCGCAGAGACGCGCTGACGGCAATGGCGAGCGTCTTGGTGCCGCCGAGCTTGGCGATCACGTCGATCAGCGAGCGCGCTGGCCCCTGCTGGTAGAACACCGCAGAATTGGCGATCCGCGTCAGCGCCCCGACAAGCACCGGGTCCTTGACGGCGATGGCGGCGAGTTCCCGCGGCCCGGCGCGCTCGTCGCCGGCGGTGGCCTGGAGCCGCATCAGCGATTGGCTGGGAGCGGGCAAGTTCACGCCGCTGCGCAGGACCGCTTCCAGTACCGGATCGCTGACCATGCGAGACGCACGCTCCTCAACAAGACCCCGACAGTCGACTTCCACTGGTCCCCTGTTGGTGGACGCCAGGGGGCGAGGAGCGTTATCCACGGACGGCCGCTTCGGTCGCTTGCAACGAACCGGAAACCGGCCGGCGGTGGGTAACGCGATGCTGCTCGATGCAATGTTACTCCCGCATCTGGCTCGTACGATGCGCCGTGCCATCGGCCGCCCTCCGCGACGCCCGGCCACCCCATCCCTGCGTCGGCCCGGCCGCGTCAACCCGCGACAACCTGCTCCGCTCTCAGTTGGCAGGCTTGAAATTACTGTCCTTCCTTGACGCCGGTCAAGGCGAATCCGCGGCAGCGGGCATTGAATGACGCGAACCCTCGCGCGCAGCGCGCATGACCTGGAGAGAAACGACGTGACGACATCCACCGCAGGCAAGCCGGGACTCAGCCGGGAACAGATCTCGGCGCTGTCGATGAGCACGCTCGCCTTCGCGGTGAACTTCGCCGTCTGGGTGATGTTCTCCGTCATCGGGATCAAGATCAAGGCGGAGCTCAATCTCAACGAGACCGAGTTCGGCCTGCTGGTGGCAACCCCCATCCTGACGGGCTCGCTGATACGGCTGCCGCTGGGCATCCTGACCGACCGCTACGGCGGGCGGATCGTGTACTTCCTGCAGATGCTCGCCGTGGTGATACCCACGTGGATGCTGTCCTACGCGACCGAATACTGGCAGTACCTGGTGCTGGGGCTGTTCATCGGGGTCGCCGGCGGCTCGTTCGCGGTCGGCATCGCCTACACCTCGGCCTGGTTCAGCAAGGAGCGGCAGGGCACGGCGATGGGCATCTTCGGCGCCGGCAACGCGGGCTCCTCGCTCACCAAGTTCATCGCCCCGCTGATCATCGCGGCCTCCGCGACGGCGTCGTGGCGGATGGTGCCCAAGGTCTACGCCGTCGCCATGCTGGTGATGGCGCTGCTGTTCTGGTTCCTGACGACCGAAGACCCGCTGCATCGGAAGGGCGCGGCCGCCCGGAAGCGCGTCCCGCTGGGCGAGCAGCTGAAGCCCCTGCTCGATCTGCGCGTCTGGCGCTTCGGGCTGGCCTACTACTTCATGTTCGGCGCGTTCGTGGCGATGGCGCTGTGGCTGCCCAAGTATTACGTCGGCCAGTACGGGCTGCCGCTGGCCACCGCCGCGTTCCTCACCATCCTGTTCGACCTGCCCTCCGGCGCGATCCGCGCGCTGGGCGGGTGGGCTTCCGACAAGTGGGGTGGCAACACGGTCACCTGGTGGGTGCTGTGGGTCAGCCTGATCTGCATGTTCATCCTGAGCTATCCGCCCACGACGATGATCGTCCACGCGATCAAGGGCGACGTCGCAGTCGACATCGGGGTGGGCCTCACGATGTTCACGGTGCTGATCCTCATCGTCGGCCTGGCGCAGGGTTTCGGCAAAGCCAGCGTCTACCGCAGCCTGGCCGACCACTACCCGACCCAGATGGGCGTGGTCGGCGGCATCGTCGGCGTCATCGGCGGCCTGGGCGGGTTCAGCATGCCGATCATGTTCGGCATCGCCGCCGACGTGATCGGCGTGCGCAGCAGCTGCTTCATGCTGATGACCCTTGTGATCATCGTCACCATGATCTGGACGTGGGTCGCGGAGCGCAACGAGCGCGAAGTGATCCTGGCCGAGCACACCGCGGCGCGCGACGCGCTCGCCGGCGCCGACCTCATGGAGCACACGCGCAGGCGCCGCCACGTGCTGGTCGACTGGCGGCCGGACGACGAGGGCTTCTGGGCGACGACCGGCCGGAGCATCGCCAACCGCAATCTCTGGCTGTCGATGCCCGCGCTGCTGCTGGCTTTCGCGGTCTGGGTGGTGTGGAGCGTGATCGTGGTCGAGCTGCCGCACATCGGGTTCAAGTTCAGCACCAACCAGCTGTTCTGGCTGGCGGCGCTGCCAGGGCTCTCCGGCGCTGTCTTCCGCGCGCTGTATTCGTTCGTGGTGCCGATCTTCGGTGGGCGCAACTTCACGGTGTGGAGCACGACGATGCTGCTGCTGCCCACGCTGTGGATCGGCTTCGCAGTGCAGGACCCCACGACCGACTACGCGGTGTTCGCGGCGATCGCGCTCCTCTGCGGCCTGGGCGCGGGCAACTTCTCCTCCAGCATGGCGAACATCAGCTTCTTCTACCCGAAGCGGCTGCAGGGCACGGCGCTGGGCGCCAACGCCGGCGTGGGCAACCTGGGCGTCGGACTGGCGCAGCTCATCGCGCCGATCGCGATGTACGGCGGCGCGCTGCTGATCCTGGGCGGAAGCGCGCAGAGCCGCGTGGATCAGGGCGCGACGATGCAGATCTGGGTACAGAACGCCGGCTTCATCTGGGTGCCGCTGATCGTCCTGGCGACCGTCGCGGCCTGGTTCGGCATGGACAACATCGCCACGGTGCGTGCGGGGTTCGCCGAGCAGGTGGCGATCCTCCGGCACAAGCAGCAGTGGCGGATGAGCTGGCTCTACACCGGCACCTTCGGCTCGTTCATCGGCCTGGCAGCCGGCTTCCCGATGCTGGTCAACACCGAGTTCCCGGCGGTGGATGCGTTCAAGTTCGCGTTCATCGGGCCGCTGCTGGCGGCACTGGTGCGTCCCCTCGGCGGCTGGCTCTCCGACCGCATGGGCGGCGCGATGATCACCGTCTGGATCTTCGTGGTCATGGCGGTCGCACCGCTGGCCGCGGTGTTCTTCCTGCCGACGGCGGGCAGCGGCGGCAGCCTGCTCGGCTTCGTGCTGGCATTCATCGCCCTGTTCATCGCGGCCGGCGTCGGCAACGGCTCCACGTTCCGCATGATCCCGATCATCTTCCGCACGCTGCGCGAACGGGCGGTGGGCGATCAGAACGACCAGGCGGCGCTGGACGAGGCCCGGCGCATCGGCAGCACCGAAGGCGCGGCGACGCTGGGCTTCAGCTCGGCGGTCGCGGCCTTCGGCGGCTTCTTCATCCCGATCGCCTACGGCACCTCGATCAAGCTGACGGGCAGCCCGCAGGGAGCGCTCTTCTTCTTCAGCGTGTTCTACCTCAGCTGCGTGCTGACGACCTGGCACTGGTACGCGCGCCGGGACGCCGAGGTGGCGTGCTAAGCCGAACTTTGACCTCCTGCCCCTGAGCCCCAACCCCGGAACGCGGGGCAGAGGGGGCAATGTGGTCCGCAGTATTCAAAACACTCGCGGCGGATAGTTCCGATCACGCGCTCGCAGATCGGTTTGGCTTTCGGACTCGCTACGGGTCACCGTAGCACGTTCACCCCCAGCGCCTTGACCGAATCGTCCAGCTGCCTTGAGAAGATCCGATCCCGGTCATGGATCAGGCGCGTCGGGCTGCCATCTTCGCCGACCACCTCGCGCAACTGCTGCATCGGTCCATCGCGGCGGATTCGGCCCGCGTTTGCAGCCGCCCAACACCCGGGAAATCCACGACGCGAATCATTGCGGACCACAGGCATCGCGAATGGCTGAAGTGGTTCGTAATGCGACGCAGACCTTGTTATAGTGGATCCGCCTCTCGAACGAGACGTGACACGTATGTGACTACGCGGCACGGGATCTTCCAACCCGACAATGGAAGGGTGACAAATGGCGACCAACAACGGCGCGACGTCGAATATCGTCGGGACCACGGCGACCTCAGCTGACGAGTCTGCCCGGACGCCGGTTGCGACCCGGGCGATCGACGCCTCCGCGCTGCTTGCGCAATACGGCTGCGGCCAGATCCCCCTCCTGGGGGCCGACAATGCGCTCTACGAGCGCCACCTCGTCTTCGACAACATCGTGGCGCCCAGCGCTGCGGGGCCTCGCGAGCGATTCGAGGCCTTGGCCCGGTCGGTGCGCGACGTCCTCTCGCAGCGATGGGTGCTGACGCAGGAAACCTACGCGCGCGAGAACCCGAAGCATGTGTATTACCTGTCGATGGAGTTCCTGATCGGACGGTCGCTGGCGAATAATGTCACCAACCTGATGCTCGACCGGGTCCTTCCGGATTTCGCCAAACGGAAGAACATCGATTGGCTCGGCGTGCTCGAGCAAGAGCCCGATGCGGGCCTCGGCAATGGCGGGCTCGGGCGGCTGGCGGCCTGTTTCCTCGACTCGATGGCGACGATGCAGCTGCCGGCCATGGGCTACGGGTTGCGCTACGAGTACGGCATCTTCAAGCAACTTGTCCGTGATGGCTGGCAGCAGGAACAGCCGGACCATTGGCTCCGGCGCCAGGACCCGTGGGAGATCGCTCGTCCGCAGGAAAGAGTGGAGGTACGGTTCAACTGCTCGTTCACGATGCGCGACGGCCTCCTGCGCCTGGTCCCGGGTCGGCCGTTCAGCCTGTTCGGCATCCCTTTCGATCGGCCCATCGTGGGCTTTGGCGGCAAGACCATCAACACGCTGCGCCTGTGGGGCGCCGCGGCGCCCGACTACTTCGATTTCCAGCGCTTCAGCCGCGGGGATTTCGTTGCGGCGCTCGCCGAAACGCTCGCCGCGGAATCGCTGACGCGCGTGCTCTACCCCGACGACTCGACGACGCGCGGCCAGGGCCTGCGCTTCCTGCAGGAGTACTTCCTCGTCGCGTGCTCGCTGGCCGACCTCGTGCGCCGCTTCCGGGCAAACAACGCCGACTGGCACGCTCTCCCCGAAAAAGCCGCGATCCAGCTCAACGACACGCATCCGACGCTGGCAGTCCCCGAGCTGATGCGCATCCTGCTCGATGATGCGCGTCTCGATTGGGATGAGGCCTGGGACCTCACGCGACGCACCCTCGCCTACACGAACCACACGCTGCTGCCCGAGGCCTTGGAGAAATGGCCGCTCGGGTGGTTCGAGATGCTGCTGCCGCGTCATCTCGAGATCGTCTACGAGATCAATGCACGCCTGCTGGCCGGTGTTCGGGCGCGCTTTCCCGGCGACGAGGGACGCGTTGCGCGGGTGAGCGTGATCGAGGAAGGACGGTCCCGGCAGGTTCGCATGGCCAACCTCGCGATCGTCGGCTCGCACAGCACCAACGGCGTGGCGGCCATCCACTCCGAGTTGCTGCGCACGACGACGGTCCGGGATCTGGCCGAGATGTTTCCCGAGCGATTCAACAACAAGACCAACGGCGTCACGCCGCGCCGGTGGCTCCTGCTCGCGAACCCGGCGCTTGCCCGCGCCATCACCGACGCGATCGGCGACGGCTGGATCACCGATCTCGACGAGCTGTCGAAGCTCGAGCCGCTTGTCGTCCGACCCCGGATTCCGCGCCGCTTTCCTGAAGGCCAAGCGCGAAGCCAAGAGACAGTTCGCCGACTGGCTCAAGGCAACGTCCGGCCAGGCGGTCGACCCGGACACGATCTTCGATTGCCAGGTGAAGCGCATCCACGAATACAAGCGGCAACTGCTCAACGCGCTGCGCATCGTGGTGCTCTACAACCGGCTGCGCGAGAATCCGGACCTCGAGGTGCCGCCGCGAACGTTCTTCTTCGCCGGCAAGGCGGCGCCTGCCTACCACCTGGCCAAGCTCATCATCAAGTTCATCAACAACCTCGCCGGCACGATCGACGGCGATCCGGCCGTGAAGGGCCGGCTCAAGGTGGTGTTCCTGCCCGATTACTGCGTGTCGCTCGCCGAGCGGCTGATCCCCGCCAGCGACGTTTCCAACCAGATCTCGACTGCCGGCTACGAGGCGAGCGGCACGAGCAACATGAAGTTCATGATGAACGGCGCACTGACCATCGGCACCCGCGACGGCGCGACCATCGAGATGGCCGAGGAAGCGGGCGAGGAGAATTTCTTCCTCTTCGGCCTCACGGCGCAACAGGTGGCCGACAGCCGCGGCTGGTACAGCCCGCGCTGGCACTACGATCACGAGCCGGAAACGCGGGCGGCTCTCGACCTGATCTTCTCCGATCACTTCAGCCGCAACGAGCCGGGCGTCTTCGCGCCGCTGCGGGACACGTTTCTTGTGCACGGCGACTACTACATGCACCTGGCGGACCTCGCGTCGTATCTCGAAGCGGACGGGCGGCTCTGCGATCTGTACGGGACCCCTGACGCATGGGCACGCAAGGCCATCCTGAACGTGGCGGGCTCCGGCAAGTTTTCCAGCGACCGCACGATCGCCGAGTACGCGGCAGAGATCTGGAACGTGCATCCTTGCCCTGTGCACAAGCTGACCGAGGGAGACGCCCCGGTTCTGCCCGCGAGGCAATAGCAGTTCGCCCCGGTGTCGGCCATGGAACGCATCGAGCAACGCCGCAGCGGCGAACTGCGCCATTCTTCCCGGGTCCGTGGACGGAGTGGCCGATACTTCGCACGGGGTTCGACACCCGCAGCCCGCTTCCGTGGGCGGATCGGGAACACCCGGGCCCGATACCATGTGCGGGCGTGCCGCATGGTGATGAGTGACCCACAGGCGAGGAAACGCGTCCGGCAGGCCTGGCGATCGCGCCGGCGCGGCCCGGCGCAGCTATCGGGCTGCGGCTGACGCGCCGTCCGGATCGCGCCCAGCCCGGCGCTTCCGGTCGATCAGCACCGCTGCCAGCGCCGGCAGCAGAAAGATCGCGCCGAGCATGTTCACGACGAACATGAAGGCGAGCAGGAGCTCCCATGTCCGCCTGGAACTTGAGCGCCGAGAAGGACCAGGTGCCCACGCCGATGCCCATCGTCACCGCGGTGAACACCGCCGCCGTGCCGCGGCTGCGCAGCGCCTGGTAGTACGCCTCGCGCAGGCTCTCGCCCCACTCGTCCATGTGGTGCTGATCTGCTCGTACAGGTAGATGCCGTAATCGACGCCGACGCCGACCCCGAGCGCGATCACCGGCAGCGTGGACACCTTGAGACCGATACCGAGCATGGCCATCAGCGCGTTGCACAGGATCGAGACGAGCGCGAGCGGCAGGATGATGCACAGCACCGCCTCCCAGGAACGGAAGGTGAGGAAGCAGAGCAGCGTGATCGCGCCGAACAGCGCGAGCAGCATGGTCACCTCGGCGGCGTCGACCGCCTCGTTGGTGGCCGCCATCACGCCGACGTTGCCGCTGGCGAGCTTGAACTCGATTTGCGGCCTGTCGCTCTTGCCGGCCTTGCCGCCGGCGATCTGGAACTCCATCTGCGGCGTGTTGTTCTCGCTGGCGAATCGCTTCACCTCGCTCACGATGTGGGCGATCGTCGTGCCCTGGTGGTCGCGCGTGAACACCAGCACCTGCATCGCGCTGCAATCGGTGTTGAGGAGCCCGGTGGCCGTGTCGATCGGCGTCACCGACTGCGCGAGCACGTCGGGGTTGCGCGACAGCGCGCGCCAGTCGAGGCTGCCCTCGTTCCAGCCCGACGCCACCACCTTGGCCACGCCCGGCAGCGCCAGCACCGACTGCACGCCGTGGACGTTGCGCATGAAACTCGAAGCGGTCGATGGTGTCCATGATCGCGAAATTCGTGCAGGCGCCCTGGACGTCCTTGGTCTGCACGATGACCGACAGCACGTCGACGCCGATCGAGAAGCTTTCGACGATCGCCGCGTTGTCGCGGTTGTAGCGCGAATTGTCATGCAGCTCGGGGATGCCCTTGCCGAGGTCGCCGGTCTTGAGGTCGCGCGCCTTCCAGCTGCCGACGCCGAGCAAGAGCGCGGCGACCAGCAGCGTCACCACGCGCGACGCGCGGCTCGGCGAAGGCGGAAATCGCGCGCCACAGGCGCGTCGAAGCGGCCGACCGCCGGCTGCGCCGGCGGCGGCGGGGCGCCGGCAGGTACGAGAGCAGGACCGGCAGCAGGATCTTGTTGGTCAGGATCATCAGCGCGACGCCGAGGCTGGCGGTGATGCCCAGCTCCCGGACGACGTCGATCTTGATGTGCATGATCACCAGGAAGCCGAGCGCGTTGGTGATGAGCGCCACCGATCCGGGGATGAACAGCTTCAGGAAGGCGTTCAGGGCGGCCGTCCGGCCGTCGTGGCCCTGCTGCGTCTCCTGCTGCCAGACGTTGGTCATCTGCACGGCGTGGCTGACGCCGATCGAGAAGATCAGGAACGGCACGAGGATCGACATCGGATCGATGCCGTAACCGAGAATCGGCAGCAATCCGAGCAGCCAGACGACCGGCATCAGCGCGCAGACGAGCGCAAGAACGGTGAGCGACAGCGAGCCCTTGTAGAGGTACAGCAGGATGGCCGTGATGACGAAGGCGATGGCGAAGAACGCGAGCACGCCGATCGCACCGTCGGTGATGTCGCCGACCGCTTTGGCGAAGCCGATGATGTGCACGTCGATCTGGTCGCTCTGGTACTTGGCGCGCACCGCTTCGAGCTGTTTGGCGACGGCGCGGTAGTTCAGGCGCTGCCCGGAGGCCGGATCGACCTCGAGCAGCTCGGCGCGGATCAGGGCGCCGCGGAAGTCGTTCGCCACCAGCCGCCCGACGTTGCCCGACTTGAGCACGTTCTGGCGCACGATCTCGAGATCGGCCGGCGTGCCGCGGAAAGTCGCCGGCACGACGTTGCCGCCGGCGAAGCCCTCCTCGACGACCTCGATGAAGCGGACATTGGGCGTGAACAGCGAGGTCACGGTCGCCCGATCGACGCCGGGGATGAAGAAGACGTCGTCGGTCGCGCCCTTCAGCGCGCGCATGAACTCGGGCGTATAGATGTCGCCGCCCGCGCCCTTGACGCGCAATGCGACGAGCACGCGATTGGCGCCGCCGAAGGTCTTCTGGTACTCGGTGAAGGTGCGCATGTACTCGTGCTCGAGCGGCACCATCTTGCTGAAGCCGGCATCGACCTTGAGCTGCGTCGCCGACCAGACGAGCAGCGCCGTGAGCAGCACGAAGACGGCGAGCAGCACCCGGCGCAGCATCGGCTGCGCGATGCGCCTCGACCACGCGTGGAAATCGGACTTGTTCCAGGCCATGGATCGCTCGTCGGTTCGCTCGGGCGCGGCGGCGCTAGCCGCCCGCGTCCAGGCGGGTCGCGCCGCCCTCGCCGACCAGCATGCAGCGCGCCGGACGGCAGCGGCAACGCCGCGGCGAGCGCCTTGCCGTCCGCGCGCCTTGCGGGCGGTGAAGCTGTTGCCGCGGTCGCGGCTCTCGAGCAGCGTTCCCTCGCGGCCGACGAGCAGCACGCCACCGTCGGGCAGCAGCGTGCCGCCCATCAGGCTGGCCTGGGCGCCGGCGGGGGTCACCAGATTCCAGCGTCTCGCCGTCGTCATTCGAGCGAAAGACGTTGCCGCGCAAGCCGAAGACGAGCCAGCCGCCGTCCCCCAGCCGCAGGACGCCGAAGTACGAGCCCTTGTACGGCGACGCCATCGTCGTCCAGCTGCGGCCGGCATCGTCGGAGCGCATGATCAGCCCGGACTCGCCGACCAGAAGGAGCTTGCCGTCGGCGCCGCCGGCGAGCGCGTTGAAATGCCGGTCCCCCTCGAGTGCCGGCATCGGCTTCCAGCTCCTGCCGCCGTCGACCGGTCTGGTAGAGGGCGCTGTAGGCGCCGACGGCGATGCCGCGTTCGGCGTTCTCGAACCAGACGCGCAAAGCAGAGGCTTCTCTTCGTCGGGCGCCGCGTGCACCTGCGTCCAGGTCTCGCCGGCGTCCTCGGTCATCAGGATCACCGCGTCGTGGCCGACCGCGAACCCGCGCCGGGAATCGACGAAATGGACGGCGGTGAGCGTGGCTTCGGTCGGCGTCTTCGCGACGCGCCAGCTGCGCCCTTCGTCGTCGGACACGACGATGACGCCGCGCTCGCCCGACCGCGATCACGCGCTTGTCGGCCGCCGCGACGCCCAGCAGCAGCACCCGCGAAGCGCTCACCGCCGTCGCCGGGAACACCGGCAGCGGCCGCGGCGAAAAGGCGAACGCGGCGGCGCCGAGGACGATCAGGAAGAAGACCAGCCCGAAGACCTTGTTCATGAAAACAGCGGTCTCATGGCGGATGTGCCCGCTGCATGTCGCATCCACGACCTGCGGAGCACGGGGGGTGCCGTCTGCTGCCGGCACGCGCGAAGCGCCGCCCCGGGGGGCGCGTGCCGGCGACAGGCTCAGCGGGTGCCGATGCCGCGCAGCCCGGCGGGCGTGAAATCCGCCCTGTCGCGCTTGATCTTCTCGTACACCTTGGGCTGGTCGTTGCGCAGGCCCATCGCCAGATAGCGCGCCGACTGCAGGTCGTGGTGCACCTCGACCGTGCCGTAGAGCATGGGTACGTCGTAGAAAATGATCGAATGCTGCTCGGCCACGCGCCACAGCTCGTTGCGGCATCGTACTTGTCGGTGACGGCGATCGACCAGCTGTCCTCGTCGATGTAGAAGACGCGCTTCTTGTAGATGTGGTTGGTCCCCTCCTTCAACGTCGCCTCGACGACCCAGACGCGGTGCAGTTGATAGCGCGCGTGATCGGGGTTGATGTGACCCGGCCGCAGCACGTCCGCGACCTTCAGCTCGTTGCCGGAGAGCTTGTAGGAGTTGTACGGAATGTACATCTCCTGCTTCCCGACGAGCTTCCAGTTGTAGCGATCGGTGGCGCCGTTGTACATCTGGAAGTCGTCGCTGGTGCGCAGGCCGTCCGAGGCGGTGCCGGGATTGTCGTAGGCGACGTTGCGGCGCCAGCCGGACCCGCCGCTGGCCGGGGTTGTAGGTCCATGCGCTTCGCGGCTCCTTCACCTGGTCGACGGTCTCGTCCACCAGCAGGATCTGGCCGGCCAGCCGTGCCGGCCCGGTGACCGTCTGCAGGAAGTAGGCGAGCTTGTTGTCCTCCCGGTCCTTGGCGGGCTTGCTCAGGTTGCCATAGTTGAAGTCGTACTCGTAGTCGAAATTGACCATCGTATAGCTGCCCTCGCGCGTGACCGCCGCCTGGCCCCACTTCATCGCGTAGGTGTCGCCCCGGTAGCGCAACGTCGTGTTCCAGATCGCCTCGAGGCCATCCTTGGGCGCCGGAAAGGGAATGCCGCCCTTTGTGCCGGTGACGCCGTTGCCGCCGGGTGCCAGCTTGGCGACACCCGCATTGGCCGCCGTCTCGTCGTACACCCCCTTCGGGAACGCGGCGCTGCGTCGCGTCGGGTAGACGTTCATCTTCCAGGTCGGATACTTCTTCAGCAGCGCGATCTGGCCCGGCGACAGCTGGTTCTTGTATTGCTCCGCATTGGCCGCGGTGATCGTGAACAGGATCTTGTCGGCCTTGAAAGGATCGGAATAGTGGCCGCCGGTCTGGAAGCCGGCAACCGGCTTGGTGAGGCCGCCGTCCCAGGCGGGGATGGTGCCGGCCGCATTGCCGGCCGCCTCGGCCCCGAACGGGGTCCTGTTCTGCGCCATGACCGGAGCCGCGAACGCAAGCGCGAGAACCGTTGCAATGACGCCGACGCCTGTTCTGCTCATCAATGCTCTCCTCATGTCGTTCGGGCCGCGATCAGAACGCATAGCTCACGCTGATCGCAAGGAAATCGCGGTCCTTGAGATAATTCGAACCGCTGGCGTAGCTCGCGGTCTGGCCGGGCGGCAGGGGGCCGGACGCGGGTCGGTGCCCGAGTAGGTGTTGCCGCCGAAGAACATCGTGTAGCCGATGTCCGCCTGCCACTTCTGCAGATAGACGAACCCCACGCCGAGCGTCAACGCCTTGACGCCCTCGTTGAACGTGGGGCCGACGCCGTCGACGTCGTGGGCAAAGGCGATGCGCGGCGACAGCGTCCCGCCGTCGATCACGCCGTCGTAGTCGAGCCGGCCGACGAGGCGATAGCCCCAGGAGTTCTTGGTCACGAAGCAGTCGGTCGAGGTCGAACCGAACGAAGTGGAAGTACTCGAACCGGGTTGCGGCAGGTGACACCCCGGCCCGGCGAACTTGAGATCGCCCGGCAGGTCGAGATGCGTGTAGCCGACCTCGCCGACCGTGACCAGCTGATTGGCGTTGAACGTCGGGCCGAACGCCTTGGTCGCGGTCGCCTGCAACTGGTGCATTTTCACCCTGCGGTAACCCGGGATTTCGGTGCCGTAGGGCACTGCAACGGACACCGCCGGGTTGGTGCCGGTCAGCTGATTGGGGGCCCCGAGCGCGGCGAGCAGCAGCTCCGCAGACGGCAGTTGCAGGGGCTGGTTGCTGCGGTAGGAGTACTCGCCCTGCAGCGCGATGCCGGCCGGCCCGGCGGTGTTTACGCTCAAGCCCCAGAGCTTGATGTTCTCGGGGTATTCGACGAAGTAGGTGCCGGCCCGTCCGGCCGCCACGGCGCATCCGCCATTCGTCGCGTTGACGCCCACGATCTGTGTCGCTTGGGCGACACCGCCGACGATCGGCGCCAGCTTGCCGACGTTGGCCGCGGTGCCCAACCCGGCGAACGTGGGCAAGTCGAGCGACGGTGCACGCGGGATTGCCCGTGGCCAAAGGCCGGAATGCCCGCGGCCCCCAGCGCGCCGACCGCCGATGCGGGCAGATTGTTCGATATCGTCTGCGCCACCGTGATGCCGCCGCGATAACCCGACACGTACGGCGTCCGGCTGTGGTAGTTGACGAAGTAGAGGCCGAGCTCGGTGTTGTTGTGCTCCGGCAGCAGGTAGCGCAGCGCGAGGCCGTACTGGCCCCCGTTGCCCGGATCGTGATCGTCCGAGCGCGGCGCGATCAGCTGGCCGTTGGTGCTCACCGGGAAGATGCCGGCGGGGTTGTGCTGATCGTTGCGGCGGCCGAAGCCGATATACGCGGTGTCGCCGTACTTGCCGACGAAATCGTTGGTGCTGAAGAAGACACCGCGCGCCGTCGATCTCGGTCTTCTTCCACTTCACCATCCAGGTCGCCTCGAGCGACAACTCGTCGGTGACCTCCTGCATGGCCCAGAGCATCGGCGTCGGGGTCAGCGCCTCCTTCAGCTCGGAGCCGGGCACGCGCAGCTTGGCTCACATTGACCGGATTGAGGATGTTGATGCCGTTCTGGATGAAGGTGCTCTCGCCCCAGCTCACCACCTGGTTGCCGGCGCGGACGAAGAGCCCGCGGCCACCGATGTCGAACTTGCCGTAGCCGTAGAGGTCGAGCAGCTCGAACTCCTGCGCCGGAAGTCGTACTTCGTCGTGCTCGGCACGCCGTCCTTGCTGGCCGCCGCCCAGTCATAGAAATAGGTGGCGCGCGCGAAGACGCCGAAATTGCCGTACTTGACCAGGAGGTCCGAGGTCGCCTTGGCGGCCAGCGAGACGTTTTCGCCGTTCTTGTAGTTGAGGTTGCCGTCGTCGGCGTTGGGGTCGCGCGAGGTGCCGCCGTTGACGATGGCGATCAGGCCCGGGTCCCGACCCTGCATTCGCCACAGGGAACCCGAGAGAGACCGTGGTGTCGAAATAGCCGGTCACCTCGCCGCTTTCGCTCTTGAACTCGAAGGCGTGCGCAGGTGCCGATAAGGCTGCCGCCAACGTCGCGGCGAGCACGCCCGCGTGCCCCTGAAAGCCGCGCTTCCGACTCGTCTTGTGCATGGTGCCGCTCCCCCTCGAATGGGACATCGAAACACGCCTACCCCGACCTGCCGTCCGCTTCTGCGTTGCGCACGACCGCCGGAACCCTGTCTTTGCCTGCCCGAATTCGGCAGCGGAGCCCCGGGGGCAACCCCCCGGCGCCGCGCAGACACTGCGCAGGACTCTGTATCGGTATTCGCCCAACGCCTCGTACGGCGCGCTTGGGGCAAGTCTGCATTGAAAACCCTTTCAGCCAAATAGGCAAGTCGACTGTCGAGGACACCAAATGCCTCAACCGGCGCGCCTCCACTGGGCGCGCTGCGCGAACACCCGATCAGGTCAACGCGTGCGCGAGATGGATCACCACCAGCACATGGAGCAGCCGGAACGTTGCCGTGACCGCGACGAAGAAGTCGCAGGCGACGATGGCCTTGGCATGGTTGCGCAAGAACGCGGCCGGATCCGACGATGGCGGACCGCAGCTGGCGGCGGACGAATTGCCGCGGGTCGCCGCCGTCGCCCCGACCGCTCCACCTCCCGTTGTGCCTGATCCGTTGCTGCGCCACCTCTTCGGTCGGCTCGCGGGCGGTTGCCCTACTTGACGGTCGTCAAGATGCGGCCGCAGCTGGCGGGTTAGGCTTGGATGGCAGGCGTGTTCGGGCGGCGCCTGCTGCTTTCGATCGTGTCCGTCGGAGATGGCCATGCGTGCGATGGTGTTGCGTGCCCCGGGCTCGTTGCTCGAGCTTGCCGAGGTCCCCGTTCCCCGGCCCGGTCCCGGGCAGGTGTTGATCAAGGTGCACACCTGCGGCGTTTGCCGGACCGACCTGCACATCCTCGACGGCGAGCTCGGCGGCATTCGGTCGCCGGTCATCCCGGGTCATGAAATCGTCGGCATCGCTACCGAGGTCGGTGCGGACGTCCGCACCATCCATGTCGGTGACCGGATCGGCATCCCCTGGCTGGGCTACACCTGCGGCGTCTGCCGGCATTGCCGCAGCGGCCGGGAGAACCTCTGCTCCGCGGCGCAGTTCACCGGTTGCACGCTCGATGGCGGCTACGCCGAGTACGCGGTAGCGGACAGCCGCTACTGCTTCCTGCTACCGAAGGATTTTTCCGACACCGAACTCGCGCCCTGGCTTTGCGCCGGGCTGATCGGCTACCGTTCGCTGCGCATGGCAGGAGACGGCCACCGCCTGGGGATCTACGGCTTCGGTGCCGCTGCGCACATCGTCGCGCAACTCGCGCGCTACGAGGGACGCGAAGTGTTCGTGTTCACCAGGCCGGGCGACGTTGCCGCACAATCGTTCGCGCGCGAGCTCGGCGCGGTCTGGGCCGGCGGCAGCGATGCGCGGGCACCGGCCGAACTCGACGTCGCATTGCTGTTCGCGCCCGTGGGGTCGCTGGTGCCGAAGGCCCTTGCCGACGTCGGCAAGGGCGGCACGGTCGTCTGTGGCGGCATCCACATGAGCGACATCCCGCAGTTCCCCTACGACCTTCTGTGGGGCGAGCGACAGATCCGATCGGTCGCCAACCTCACGCGCCGCGACGGCGAGGAGTTCATCGAGCTCGCCCGTCGCATCCCGGTCCGCACGACGGTGGTGCCCTTTCCGCTGCACCGTGCCAACGACGCGCTTGATGCCCTGCGCAACGGCAGGTTGACCGGCGCCGCCGTGCTCGAAATGCCATGAAGCGCCGATGAAGCCGTAGATCGGCCGGCTACTTGTCGCCGCAGAGAGAAGTTCGCCGTCTGCGCTCACTCTCATCGCATGACGGACGCGACACGGGCCTTGCGCCCGGCCCGCGGAATCTTGGGGTATGCTTGCGGCCACCCCGTCGCGCAGCACTGCGGGGCATTGACGACCAGCCGAGGGAGTTCCGTGATGCCAGCCACCCGCTTTTTCCGTTCGCTCGCCGCCGCCATCGCCATCGCCACGCTGGCGAGTCCCGCCCTGGCGCAGGACAACAAGCTGCGCCTCATCACCTGGGCAGACTACGTGCCCGCCGACATCGTCGCCCAGTTCAAGAAAGAGTCCGGCATCGACGTCGAGATCACGCTCTCCAACAACGAGGAGATGATCTCCAAGCTGCGCGCCACCGGCGGCGCCGGCTTCGACCTCGCGCAACCGTCGCAGGACCGCATCGCCGGTCCGCAGCAGGAATTCGGCGTCTACAAGCCGATCGACCTGACCAAGATCAAGGCGGAGCTTTTCATCGCGTCGATGCTGGAATCGACGAAGAAGAACACGACCGTCGACGGCAAGGTCTACGGGCTGCCGCACATCTGGGGCACCGACGGTCTCGTCGTCAACACCAAGCTCGCCAAGCTGGCCGACTACGAGGATCTGTGCAAACCCGAGTACAAGGGCAAGACTTCGGTGCGCCTGAAGCGGCCGACGCTGATCGCGCTGGCGTTCGCGAGCGGCAAGGATCCCTTTGCGTTGTACAAGGACCCGAAGGCGTACGCGGCGTTGATGGACGACGTCGGAAAGAAACTCGCCTCGTGCAAGGCCAACCTCAAGTTCTTCTGGGACAACAAGGACCAGCTGCTGAACGGCATGCGGGCGGGCGAGATCGTCGGCGCGATGATGTGGGACACCGGCGGCTGGAAGCTCAACGGCGAGAATGCCGACATCCAGTTCATCGCGCCCAAGTCCGGCGCGCTCGGCTGGATCGACACCTACGCGATTCCGGCCAAGGGCCGCAACGATGCCGCGGCGTACGCCTGGATCAACTTCAACATGCGCCCGGAGATCGCCGCGAAGGTCGCGACAGCGGCCGGCAACTTCACCGCGTCCAAGGGCGCCGACCAGCTGATGGATGCGAAGCTCAAGGCGCAGTTCGCGAAGAGCTTCCCCGACGAAGCGCTGCGCAACATCAAGTGGTACCCTGCGGTGCCGCCGGGCATCGAGGACATCGAAGGCAAGGTGCTCGACCGCGTCAAGGCGGCGAACTGAAACTCGGCTGAGGCAGCTGGCGACCGACCACGCACGCCATTTCGCCTCGGGATGGCCCAGGACCTCGAAGTCGACCGCGTCAGCAAGCGCTACGGCGCGATGGCGGCGGTCGACGCGCTGTCGCTCGAGGTCGCGCACGGCAGCTTTTTCTCGATCCTCGGACCCTCCGGCTGCGGCAAGACCACGCTGCTGCGGATGATCGCCGGCTTTCTCGCACCCGACGAGGGTGACGTTCGCATCGGCGGCGCGTCGATGCGCGGCGTGCCGCCGAACCGCCGTCCGGTCAACATGGTGTTCCAGCATCTCGCGCTGTTCCCGATGATGTCGGTCGGCGACAACGTCGGCTACGGCCTCGCCCGCCGCGGGCTCCCGCGCGCCGCGATCCGCGGCAAGATTGGCGCGATGCTCGAACGTGTCGGCCTTCCCGGCGCACAGGACAAGCGCATCGACCAGCTGTCCGGCGGGCAGAAGCAGCGCGTGGCGATCGCGCGCAGCCTCGTGCTCGAGCCCACGCTTCTGCTGCTGGATGAGCCGCTCGGCGCGCTCGACCTGAAGCTGCGGGAGCACATGAAGATCGAGCTGAAGCAATTGCAGATGCACTTCGGCACGACTTTCGTCTATATCACGCACGATCAGTCGGAAGCGCTGGTGCTCTCCGACCATGTCGCCGTGATGAACGCCGGCCGCTTCGAGCAGGTCGGCACGCCGCAGGAACTCTACTATCACCCGGGGACGCCGTTCGTCGCGGGTTTCGTCGGCGCCAACAACCGCATCGAAGGCACGGTCGCAGCTGCGGTGGGCGACACGGTCGAAATCGTCACCTCGGCGGGCCTCAGGGTACGCGCGCGCCGCGAAGGCACGGTGACCGCGGGCGGCGCGGCGGCGGCGTTTGTGCGCCCCGAGTCGATCGTCCTGGCCCGCGATCGCGCCGAGCTTCCGGCGTCGGTACAGCCCTACGATGGCGAAGTCGAGAGCGTGCTCTTCGACGGCGCCAATTCGGCGGTGCTGGCGCGCGAGGCGACAAGTCGGCTCGAGTTCCGGATCGCGCTGCCGCAAACCGGACACTTCGCCGACCTCGTCCCGGGCGAGCGCATCGCCTTCGGCTTCGAGCCTGCGCGCGCGGTCTGTTTCCGCACCGAGGCGTCCTGATGGCGACCGCGGCATCTGCGGCCACCGACGCGCTGGCCGCGCCGCGCGCCCGGTTGGCGCTGTTGCTGCTGGTCGCGCCGGCGCTGCTCTGGCTGTTCGGCCTCATCGTGCTGCCGCACGTCGAGCTGGCGATCCTTTCGCTGCGCGCACGCGTCGCGCCCCGGGTATACGAATGGAGCCTCGCGCAGTACGGAACGTTCTTCGGAGAACCCCTCTACTGGCATACCTTTGTACGCACAGCGACGATGTCGATCCTGGCGACGCTCGCCACGCTCGCGATCGCGTTTCCCGCCGCGTGGTATGTCGCAAAGATCGCCAAGGGCCGCGCGAAGTCGCTGCTCTTCGTGCTGTGCCTGATACCGTTCTGGGTGAGCGAGACGGTGCGCACGCTGGGCTGGATGATCCTGCTGCGCGAATCCGGCGTCGTGCCCCGGCTCCTGGTCGACATGGGCCTCACCGCGGCCCCGGTCGAACTCCTCTACCACGACGCCACGATCCTGGTCGGCCTCGTCTACACGTCGATGCTGTTCATGGTCGTGCCGCTCATCAACGCGCTCGAAACGCTCGACGATTCGCTGATCGAGGCCGCCTATGACCTGGGCGGCAACGGCTGGTCGATCCTGCGGGAGATCGTGATCCCGCACGCGGCCCCGGGAATCGCCGCCGGGTCGATCGTCGTGTTCATGCTCACGCTCGGCAACTACCTGACGCCGACGCTGCTCGGCGGGAAGAACTCGCTGTGGTTCACCGAGCTGATCTACACGCAGTTCATCACCCGCTTCAACTGGGAACAGGGCGCCGCGTTCGGCTTTCTCCTGCTGGGCTTGTCCACCGCGATCGTCTGGTGCGGCCTCAAGCTGACCGGCCAGCGCTTCGCCGACGTGATGCGCCGGCCATGATCCCCTCGCTGCCCCGCGGGCCGATCGAGCGCGCCGTCGTCGCCGGCTACGTGGCGGCGTTCTTCGCGTTCCTGTTCCTGCCGCTCGCGGTCGTCGCCGTTTTTGCCTTCAACGACGCGAACTACCCGGCGCCGCCATGGCGCGGCTTCACGCTCGACTGGTTCCTGGGAGCCGCGGCGCGCGGACGCACCGGACTGTTCGCCGATCGCGCGCTGCTGTCCTCGATCTGGACGAGCGTCGTCGTCGCGGGGTGGGTCACCGTTCTCGCCGTAGCGGCGGGAACCGCCAATGCCTTCCTGCTCGAGCGCGCGAACTTCCGCGGCAAGGCAGCGCTTTCGCTCGCGATGCTGGCGCCGCTGGTGATTCCCGGCGTCATCCTCGGCATCTCGATCCTCGCCTTCGCGAGCCGGCTCGCCCGCCTGGCCGACGATTTGCTGGGCCTCGAGCTCGAGTTTCTAAGACCCGGGCTGCCGCTCGTCGTGGCCGGCCAGTTCTCGTTCATCGTGTCGATCGCGACCCTCACGATCGCCGCGCGGTTGAAACGCTTCGATGTCGCACTGGAGGAAGCCGCGCTCAATCTCGGCGCCACGCGCGTGGCGGTGCTGTGGACGGTCACGCTGCCCTACCTCAAGCCGGCGTTGATTGGCGCCGCGGCCATCGCCTTCCTCATGTCGTTCGAGAATTTCAACACGACGCTGATGCTGGTCGGCTCCGATCCACCGCTCACGATCATGATGTATGGTCGGATGCGGGAGGGAGCAAGCCCGGTCCTCAACGCCGTCAGCCTGTTCCTGATGATCGGCTCCGCGCTCCTGGCGCTGGCGCTGCTGCGCCGGCCGGCCGCCGACCGCACGGCGGCCTGATCGCCACGCATGGCAACTGCACCGCGGCGGGCTGTTCCAGACGCCCATCGCGGCGCAACTGCCCCTTCGCCACGCACAAGTGAAAACTCGAGCTAGCGAGCGGGCAATGTGTAGTCGCCCTTCAAATCACCGAACACATCGGCCAGCACGCCGGGCGCTGCCGCGGACAGCCCGCCTTGCCCCTTCATGCTGAAGGTGCCGCGGATACCCTCGAAGCGGCCGGTGCCGCTTATGAATTCGCCATTGCCCTCCAGCACGGCACAGGCAACCGTGCCGGACGATTGAAGCCGAGTCATCATGTCATTTCTCCAGGATACGAGGCGCCACGGTTGTGCGCCTAAGCGCAAGTAGTGCATGTACTTGCAGTCGATGAAGTCGGGAAGTCGTGAGCCTCGCCGGCCAGGTTCCCCCAAGCGACGCGGGGCTATTTCATCTTGTACGTGCCGGTCAGGTGATTGCAGAAGGTCGTGACTCCGGGCTGAATTTCCTTGGGCGGCACCACTTCCTTGACGGTGCCGGTCGTGACCATGCCGTCGTACATCCCGGTGCCCGCGACCTCTTCGCGGACCAGCTTGCCGTCCGCGCCGTACTGAAAGCGCGTGAGACGCTTGTCGCCGTTCTTGGCGACGCCCTCGCAGGTCGAAATGCCCATCCTCTTGCCGTTCGAGATAGCGGTTGTGCCGACGCAGCGCACGCTTTCGCCATCGAACATGCCGCCCGGGGAGGTGCTGACCGCGGTGGCGGTCTCGCTGTAGCTCCAAGCGCTATGGGCGTCGGAGAAGGCGATGCGCGTGATGTTGCGCGTGAAGCACGTCTTGAAATCGTAGCTGCCTTCCTTCGGCGGGTCGGCGGCGAAAGCAATACCGCTGGACGCGGCGGCGACAAGCGCTGCGACCGAGATCGTCCCCATCATCGTTCTCATACTATTTGCCTTTCTCTTGCCGGACGCTTGCAGCAGGAACGCGCGGCCTGCGCCCGTCGGCGACGCGCATCGACCATGGCATCGCAACCGCTCACTCGACGCGGGGATGGCAGAACGCCCGCCGGGAAGCGGGGCACGCAACCCATGGCCTCTCCTTCCGGGTGACCTGAAGCTCCACCTGCGACGGAGGCGCCGCAGGACTGCTCTTCGCCTCATTGGGCGCCTGCCCGCCCACCGGTGTGTTGACGTGGGTCAAGGTGAATCCCCATTGATCCGGCACGGTGACGCATGAATCTCCGTTCGGGCTGAGCCCGTCGAAGCCCCTTCGATCGACTCAGGGCAGGCCCTTCGATCGACTCAGGGCAGGCCCTTCGATCAGCTCAGGGCGAACGGTTCAATGATGTTCATTCCGAATCAATAGGCGCGCGAGCGGTGAATTTCGCGTCTGCGGATTGCATGGACACTTCGCATCGGCCAACTGCGGCACTTGGACGCATCCGCCCATCTTCTGCAGTCGCTCACCCGTGCGCGCCATTGACCTGCGTCAATGCCCTCCACGATGTCAGGCGTAGGGTCACATTCAGTACCCCACAAAACAGCAGAAGGCGGGTGCGATGCGTTGTAACACGCGCGTCGTTCAAACCGCGGCCCGCATCCCTGACCGCCCTGTTGGAGATGTGAAGTCGGCGACCTGCGAACACTCTGCATCGCGTCGCCGATACGCATGTCCCTGCTCGCCGACCAACGACGCCCTTGACCGACTGATCGCTTGCGGCAACGTGCCGCGAGTCCTGCCTGCGAGCGCTGCACTCCGCGTACGGCACGCCCTTCGGGTTGGCGGCGCCTTCCGGGCGCCAATACAACGTAGGCAATTCGGCCACGGCACAGCGATGTGCTTGTCGCGGGGTTCGGGCAGCCCGCGCTCTGCGATCCCCTCGTTCCTCGATCCATTCGCGTTTGACCTCCCGCCTGTGTATCGCGCGGGAAGCCGTTCACCAGGAGAGTCACATGAGAACAGCTGAGTGTGGTTCCATCGTGCGGCGTGTTTCTGCAGCAGTCGTTTTGATCCTGGCCATCCTTGCCAGCCCGGCGCTGGCGCAGACGGCGGACCGACCCAACGTGAAAGTCGGCGATGAGTGGCAGTTCGCCTCCTACTTCGGAGTACCTCCCGCGAAGCCGAATCGAGACTGGGTGGTGACCTCCGTGACGCCTGCGGGAATCGTAGGCACTTCAAACGGGAACCCGTTGCTGCTGACTGCGGACCTCAACCTCGTTGATTCGCCGATGTTCAGGCACTCCGACTTCAGATTGCTGAACTTTCCGCTCGAGGTGGGAAAGAAGTGGACTTTCAGCAGCAACAACTACGACAAGGTGAATGCGGTCAAATTCATCAGCGACTACAACGTGACGGTGATCAACTACGCGAAAGTGCGCGTCCTCGCCGGTGAGTTCGATGCATTCAAGCTCGAAGCACAGGGTAAGTACGGCCAGGATGGTGCCGCTGGCGCGGGGGCCCGGGACATCAAGCGAACGTACTGGTACGCACCCGCAGTTCGCGCCATCGTCAAGGACGAGGTCCTGGATCAAGTGCAGGGCCAGTCTACCGTCGAACTGATGTCCTTCAAGCTGCAACCTTGAGTGCTCTGCATCGACGAAAGCGTGTGTAGCCGTTCAACCGGAGACGCACATGCGAAACGGGTTCATCGTAAAACGCATGCGCTGATGGCGTCCAACCCTTCCCACTGCGGGAGTCCCGCACGGTGGGGTCAGCGGGGAGCGAGTGTGGCAACCCCCTCGCTTACTCGGACGTTCGGGGTCGCCGCCGAAATTTCCCGTGAGCGGCCATCCGCGCCGGATCGCCGACGTAGCGGTGGCAGCAGATCCCCTCATCGTGCTGGACAACGTCATGTTCTGCGCGCATAAAGGCGCCGCGAAGGCACCGGCCTTACGCGGTCCGTTGACCGCTGCCGATGCCCCGGCGCACACTGACCGCATGCAATCCGTCCGATAGAGCTCTTTCTCGTTGCCCGGGCCTGAAGGAACGCCAGGGCAGATTGCAAGGAGTTCGTTCCCGGATCGGCAGTTGCCGCGTTAGCACCTCTCGCGGCGTCCACCTTTGCCCAAGCCATGATCACCGCCAGCACGAAGCGCGGATTCCTGGAGCGATCCGGATGCCGTCTCTACTATGAGCTCACGGGCTCCGGTCCGGCGATTGTCTTCGCCCACGGGATCGGCAGCAATCACATGACCTGGTGGCAGCAGGTGGCCCACTTCTCGGATCGTTACGCGTGCGTGGCCTTTTCCCACCGTGGCTATCCGCCAAGCAGCGAGATCGGCGTTCCCGATCCGAAGGAATTCGCCGGTGATCTTGCGGCTCTGATCGAGCATCTGCAACTGACCGACGTGCGCCTGGTGGCGCAATCGATGGGCGGCTTGACCAGTATCGAATACATCATGGCCCATGGGCCGCACAAAGTGCGCGCACTCGTGCTGGCGTCCACGTCAGGGTCGATCCACAAACCCTCGGTGCCGTTGGCGGACCCGGAGCGCCTGCCCGAATGGGAACGCAACGCAGCGGTCGCGCGCGCAGACATGCAGCGCCGGGGAATCTCCCCTCCGGCGGGCGAGCGCATGGCAAGAGAGCAGCCCGCGCTGCACTTTCTATACCGCACGATCGCCAACGCCAGCAGTGCTTTCGACCGGGACGAGCTGCGCAAACGCACCCATGCGATGTCCACGCGCACTCCCGACGTACTCCGCGGCATCTCCATTCCCACGCTCTTCATCACGGGCCTGGAAGACACGATATTTCCGCCTTTTCTGGCGGACGCACTCGCCCCCCTCATGCCGAACGCGAGAGTGGAGCATGTGAAGGACACCGGACATTCGGTCTACTTCCAGCGAGCGCCGATCTTCAATCAACTGCTCGAACGCTTTTTTTCACCCATTGGCTAGGTGACGGTTCTGCGCCCGTTGCTTACCGAGACGGGTCCATCGGTGCGGCAGCCGGGGCAGGATGCGTCCCATCCCAGACGGGACGGGTTGCCACCCAGGTTTCCGGTAAGCAGCCGTTCCGAATCGACCCGGTCCTTTGCCCCTAATTGCTGGTCGCCCGCCGCTCCGCGGCGACGACTTCGTCTTCCACGCGCCGCACCGCTTCCATGAAGGCACCTGCCGCAGGCGAGGCCGTAGTGCCTCGGCGCCACACAAAGCCATAGGCCGTCTGCATCCAGGAGGCACGCGCAGCGAGAGGCACGAGCGTGCCCAGCGCGACCTCGTCCGCAATGAGAGGAATGGGTGCCACCGCTACCGCATCGCTGGCGAGGACCACGTCCTTGACCATTCGGATCGAGTCGACCTTGATCGGCGGCAGGTAATCCCCGGTATCGCGGTCGATGGTGCCGGTTTGCGCGAGGTCAAGAAAAGCCTTTGCGACGCGGGGTGGCATTCGCGTTCCCACCAGCGGAAATGTCAAGATCCGCTCGAGCCTCGGGTCACCCTCGACCAGCAATGGGTGGCCAGCACGGCAAAAGAAGTAGCCCGGGTGCGCCGGGAGAGGCTCCACGGCGAGTCTGGGTTCGCCGGCGGCGAGGCTGAGTTCGATCACCGCGAGGTCGAGCTTGCCCGCCAGCACGGCACCAATGATCGCTCGCAGATCGTCGGTCATCACTTCGATTTGCAGCCGCGGATGTCTGCCGAGCAACGCCCCAATGGCTTTGCCGACCGACATCTGGGCCGGGTAGGCGCCGACTCCGACCCGGAGGTGCCCGATCTCCAGCCCGCGCATCAAGTTGAACTCGCGTTGGAGTTCGCTGGCGCCGTCGAGCAAAGCGCGTCCGCGTGAAAGCAGCAGTTCGCCGAACGCCGTCGGATCGACGCCGTGTGGCGTCCGGTTGAAGAGCTTTTCGCCGAGGCGCGACTCCAGGCCGGCGATGCTGCGCGACAAGGCGGGTTGCGTCACCTGCAGCGCCTGCGCCGCCCGGGCGTAATTCCGATAGGTCGCAAGGGTGATAGCCTGATGCAGAAGTCGAAGGTCAAGCATGATGCGCGCATGTTATCAGCTGATGTTACGCGAACATTGGACGACATCACGCGATGCCGGGTATTGTACGGTTCCGCTCTGGGCCGCCGAGATCCATGCCCGCAGCAGACATTCTGCAATTTTCCGACGAAGCCTGGGCAGAGTCAGAATCCCTTTGACGCACAGTTCGACCCCAGAGTGGCGGGCCGGATTGGTGACGCCTCCCACCCAACGCGACAGGAGTATCTATGAATACTACGCAGCAAACACCGACGCGGACTATCGCCGGCAGATTGGCCAAGCCAAGGCGCTTGCTGGCAACGTTGGGCATCGCGAGCGGAATCGTACTCGCTGCCAGCGCCTTGCCATTAGATGCGCTGGCCCAGGCGCCAACCAAGAAACCCAATATCGTCATCATCTGGGGCGATGACATCGGCCAGTCCAACGTGAGCGCCTATTCGCACGGCGTGATGGGTTACAAGACGCCCAACATCGACCGCGTGGCCCGCGAAGGCATGATGTTCACCGACTACTACGCCGAGCAGAGCTGTACCGCTGGCCGGGCGTCGTTCATCACCGGCCAATCGGGCCTGCGCACCGGACTGACCAAAGTCGGCCTGCCGGGCGCCACGCTCGGGCTGCGCAAGGAAGACCCGACGATTGCCGAGTTGCTGAAGGCGCAGGGCTATGCCACCGGCCAGTTTGGCAAGAATCACCTGGGCGACCGCAACGAGTTCCTGCCCACCGTGCACGGCTTCGACGAGTTCTACGGCAACCTGTACCACCTCAACGCCGAGGAAGAGCCGGAGCTGCCGGATTACCCGAAGGACCCGGCGTTCCGCGCCAAGTTCGGCCCGCGCGGGGTGATGGACTGCAAGGCCTCGGCTACTGACGACTCGACCGTTGATCCCCGCTTCGGTCGGGTTGGCAAGCAGGTCTGCATTGACACCGGCCCGCTGACCAAGAAGCGCATGGAGACGATCGACGATGTCACCGCTGATCGGGCGGTGGATTTCATCAAGCGCCAGAACGCGGCCGGCAAGCCAGCCTTCGTTTGGGTGAACTTCACTCACATGCATTTCCGCACCCACGTCAAGCCGGAGAGCATGGGCCAGTCGGGGCGCTTCCAGAGCCCGTACCACGACGCGATGATGGACCACGACAAGAACGTCGGCACCGTGCTGAAGGCGCTTGACGATCTGGGCATCGCCGACAACACCTTCGTGATGTACAGCACCGACAACGGCCCGCACATGAACTCATGGCCCGACGCCGGCATGACGCCGTTCCGCAGCGAGAAGAATACGAACTGGGAAGGTGCCTACCGGGTGCCGGCAATGGTGAAGTGGCCGGGCAAGATCAAGCCGGGGCAGGTTTCCAACGAGATGGTCTCTCACCTCGACTGGCTGCCCACGTTGCTGGCGGTCGCTGGCGACACCGAGGTCAAAGCGAATCTGCTGAAGGGATTCAAGACCGGCGACATGAGCTACAAGGTCTTCCTGGACGGTGACAACCTGGTGCCGTACCTGACCGGGCAGGCGGCCAAGAGCCCGCGCGAGTCGTTCCTCTACATCAACGATGACCAGCAGTTGACGGGCCTGCGTTACGACAATTGGAAAATCGTTTTCATGGAACAGCGGGTCGCGGGGACCATGCGGATCTGGGCGGAGCCCTTTGTCACGTTGCGGGTGCCGAAGATCTTCAACCTGCGCACTGACCCGTACGAGCGTGCCGACATCACTTCGAACACCTACTACGACTGGATACTTGATCACGTATTCCTGCTCGTGCCTGCACAGGATTACGTGGGTCAGTTCCTGACCTCGTTCAAGGACTATCCGCAGCGGCAGAAAGCGGCCAGCTTCAACATGGACGAGGTGATGCAGAAACTGAGCGAGCCGCAAAGCAAATAGAGCGGACCCGCGCCTGCGCCAGATCTCAACGGCCGGCCGCCTCGTGCGGTCGGCCGCTTGGTGTTTCCAGAGGTTCCCACAGTCCTTCGAAAAAGCGAAAGGGCAAATCGATGCCAAACCGTCTCGGAACACCGGTCGGGCCAGCGGGCGGAAGCGAATCCGTGACCATCCTGACCCACGAAGCGCTCACCCGGCGCGAATTTCTGACGGGTGCAGCGGCCATCGGTGCGACGCTCATGCTGCCTGGAGAACTTGCCGCGGCAGCGGAGGGGAAGAAGACCTTCACCATCCTCCACACCAACGACATGCACGCGAGCTTCATCGGCATGGGTCCGGCGTCGGACTACACGCCGTTCACGCTCAACAACGACACCACTCGGGGCGGATACGCGCGGCTGGCCAGTTTGATTGCGAAGCGGAAGGCGGCGCGCAAGAGCCAGGGTCCGGCGCTGGTGCTCGATGCCGGCGATTACAGCATGGGGACGGCGTTCAGCGCCGCAACGAGGGAGACCGGCGGCGAGCTGCACCTCATGGGCCTGCTGGGGTATGACGCGACCACCTTCGGCAATCACGAATTCGACCTCGGGCCTGACGGCCTCGGCAAGTCCATCGGCGCCGCCGTCAAGGCGGGCCGGATTCCGGCAGTGCTGGCGGCGAATACCAGCACCCCCGGGAGCGACGCCTCCTTGGCCGACCTTCAGCGCCTGACCAGGGAAGGCGTGATTCGCCGCTACGCGGTGATCGAGCGCGGCGGCATCCGGTTCGGGGTGTTCGGTGTCCTCGGCAAGGAGGCCATGATCTACACCAGTGGCGGCGCCACGACCTTCGCCGACCCCATCGAGTCCGCCCGCGAGGTGGTGAAGATTCTGCGCGAGCAGGAGAAGGCGGATGTGGTGATCGCCCTTAGCCACGGCGGCGTGGTGAAAGGGGCAGAGGGACGCTACACCGACGGCGAGGACGTGCGCCTGGCCAAAGACGTGCCGGGCATCGACGTGGTGATCAGCGGCCACAGTCACACCGAGTTGCAGGAGGCGATCATCGTCAACGGCCGTACGCCGGTGGTCCAGGCCGGGAAGGAAAGCCGCAATCTCGGCGAACTGGTCATCACCGTGGACGCAGGCAAGCTGACGGTCGAGTCGTACCGGCTCCATCCGATCGACGACAGCATCGCTGGCGACCGCGCCATCGCTGCCGAGATTGAAAAGCTCAAGAAGTCAGTCAGCGCGGCCGCGTTCGCGTCGCGCGGGTATCGCGTCGATCAGCCACTGGCGATCGCGCCACGCGATTTGCCGAATGCCTACGCGGACATCGCCGCCGGGACGATCCTGGCCAACCTCGTTACCGACTCGTTCCGCGAAGCGACCAAGGCCGACATCGGGTTCACCGCCAACGGCATGATGCGCGCCGGCCTATTGCGCGGGAAGACGGGTGTGCAAACCGTCTACGATGTGTTTGCCGTGGCGCCGCTCGGCGCCGGGGTGGTTGACCCGACGCCGGGCAGTTCGCTGGTGACCGGCTATTTCACCGGTCAGGACATAAAGAATCTGCTCGAATTCTTTCTCGTCGACAGTCCGGCCCACCCCGGCGAGTATTTCCCGCGGGCCTCGGGCATGCGCTTCCGTTACGACCCGTCGCGCCCGAAGCTGGACATGGTGACGGCCGTCGAGCTGGGTGACCTGGATCGCGGCTACAAGGCCATCGACATCAGTGGATCGAACGCGAAGCTGTACAGCCTGACCTGCCCACTGATGCTCGCCCCGATCATCGTGGCCATTCCCAAGTACACCAAGGGCAAGCTGGCGCTGGTGCCCAAGAAGAAGAACGGGGAGCCGCTCACGTCCAAGGTCGACGCGCTCGACGATCCGCGCGGCGACACGCCCTATTTGCTGCCGCCGCCGGGAACGACGGATGCGACCAGTGTCGCCAACGGAACGGGGAAGAACGCCGGCCGCGAGATCAAGGAGTGGCAGGCGATCATGGATCACCTGCGCAAGTTGCCCGTGAAGAAACAGGGCGAACTGCCGGTGATCCCGGTGGACGCACGCGCGGCCGAGGTCCGGGCGATCAAGGCGGGCTGAACAGGGGCGGGAGGAATGGCCGCTTCCTTGAATTTCAACGACTGCTTCAGAGCCAACTGACCGGCGGGTCCGGGTCGTAGCGCACGGTCGCAATTTTGACGACCGATATTCACGAAGGAGACTTCGATGGCCGGTCAAGAATGTACCGCGACCCTCGACGGAACGGCGCACCCCTGCCGGTAGCCTGTCATTCCACGCAGATGGAACGCAGCGCCAAGGCGAAGGACCCTGCCTGCCGGTCGGCGATCAGGAGGCCGATCTGCCGCACTCGGGCGGGGTCAAGTGGCGGCGCCCCGGGCACGTTTCTACCACGGAAGTTCGGCCGGAAATCGGAGAGCGGCAGCCGCACCAGAGCCCATGTGCCGGCCGGTGCCTCGAATGCGGATTGATAGTGCGTACCATCGAAGGCGTCGTCGGTACGAAGGTTGAGCTTGAAGCGCTTGCCGTCGCCGCGTACCTCGAGCAAGTAGCAGACAGCCCCCGGGACACCCAAATCCATCGGGCGCGAGCGGACGGAGGCAAAGCCTCCGTTGTGCTCCAGAGAAACGATTCCCTCGAACACGGCGTGGCCCGCGGGATCATGCCGCATGCAGCTGCGGGAGACACCACCCATTACGGCGTCGTCGATGGCCGACCAGTCGGCGACCGATGCTGCAGATCCGAAACGGAACAATTCCCGGAGCATGGCGCCATTGTCCTGGGCTGGCGCCGTGCCGGCAACTATGGCGCTGATCTTCCAGAGCAATTGCACCGAAAGCCTCGGTTACCGTCAGGCCACGTGTGCGCGCGTCAGCAGGTAGTCCTGGTGCATCACGTTGTCGAAGTGGTAGGGCGCGGCCAGCGCATCGAACTCGGCGCGAAAGCGCTCGAGCCTCTGCGGGTCGGCGGCCAAGCACTCGATTAGCTTTTGCATCGGGCCAACCGAACGCTCCATGAACAGCCGGAAGTGCGGGATGCTGAGCGCCGGGAACTTCATGACCCCGCGTTCGAAGAACGGCGGGTCGAAATTTGTCGCCTATTGATCCGGCATGAATATGATTCATCCGTTCGCCCTGAGCTTGTCGAAGGACCCACCCTGAACATGATTCAACCGTTCGCCCTGAGCTTGTCGAAGGACCCACCCTGAACATGATTCAACCGTTCGCCCTGAGCTTGTCGAAGGGCCGGCGCGGAGTCAATCGAAGGGGCTTCGACGGGCTCAGCCCGAACGGAAATTGATACATCACCGTGCCGGATTGATGCGGGGCCGCGGCCGGCACAGAGTGCAACTGGGCATGGCGCTCAGCGAAGCGACGAGCTTGCCACCGTCAGGTCCGAGGCCGACATGTCCTGCGTTCGCGGTATCCACGCGGCCGTGCGCCGCCGCCGACTCGCCCCGGATGACTTCAATGGCGCTCTGCGCCGATGCATCGAAGCTTGCAATGCCAGGCGGCACGGCCCCTCATGGCGATATTCGGGGCATTCGTGTGGTCTCCACGAACAAAGTTGGCGCATCATGGCCGCGACGCCGTAGTAAACCTCAACGAGTCCAGACAAGGAGCGTGATCATGGCCTTCAGCAAGTGGGACCATCGGATGATTGGCCTGTCGCAACTGGTCTCGAGCTGGTCCAAGGACCCGTCGACCCAAGTGGGCGCCGCCATCGTCGATGCCAAGAATCGCGTGGTCGCTTTGGGTTTTAACGGCCTGCCACGCACAGTTGCCGACGATGCCGAAATTCTCGCGAACCGGGACGAACGGTTGCGGAGAACCATACACGCCGAAGAAAACGCGCTGCTGTTCGCCACCCGCAGCGTCGAGAACTGCACGATTTACGTCACCCACCCGCCGTGTGCACGCTGCGCCGCGAAGCTCATTCAAGCCGGCGTCATGCGGGTCGTCAGCGCCAAGCCGCTATCGGCATTCAGTGAGCGCTGGGCCGATGACGTCAAGAGTTCGACGTCGATGTTTGCCGAAGCCGGAGTGAGTTTCGAGATCCTCGAGCCAGTGCAGGGCGACGAGGAACCGTCAAGCTGAGGCTCGTTCGGCGCAGATCCTGGTCTACGGTGCCGGACGCAGCGCGTCTGGAGCGCGCGCGCCGAGCAATGGGTCACAACTCGCGCCGGCGCCCGTCATTGTGGACGCCCTGACGCGGCCCCCGGACCCCGCTGATCTTGCGACCCTGCAAACCCAACTGTCTGCCAGGGGGACGTCCTAGGGCCGGCGTCGGCCAGCGTTTCCGAGTGAACTGTGCCAGTGGATGCTCATGTGATTTGCGGCCGGGACCGATCATTCAGATGATAGAGTTCAGTTGCTCCTTGGATTGAGTCGGCGCGCAACCGCACGCTCATGGCAAGCGGTGCATTTTCGAAAACACACCACAGATCCAAATGGAAAGCGCCAATGTTCCGCAGTGAGAAGGAAAAGATGCTGGCAGGGGAGTTGTATCGGCCCGGCGCACCCGAGATTCAAGCGGATCAGGCAGCGACGAAGAATTGGCTCGTTCGCTACAACGCGGCGCCTGAATTGCCGGTCGATGAGCGGCGCGCATTGCTGGCCGAGCGCCTCGGTGCGGTCGGAAGCGGGGCCGTCATCCGGCCGCCATTCCACTGTGACTACGGTTTCAACATCTACTTGGGCGCTGATGTCTTCCTCAACTTCAATTGCGTCATTCTCGATGTGGTCGAGGTCACTATCGGGCAGGGGTCGCAGATCGGCCCGGCAGTTCAAATCTATGCCGCCGATCATCCCCGCGATCCGGCGCAACGGCGAGAGGGACTTGAATTCGGAAGGCCGGTCCGGATTGGTCGGGATGTCTGGATCGGTGGTGGTGCCATCATTCTTCCCGGCACGATCATCGGCGACGGTGCGGTGATTGGTGCTGGCAGCGTCGTTACGCGCGGCGTGGCGGCAGGTGCCACGGTCGTTGGCAATCCGGCGCGGACCGCAAAGGGCTGAAACTTCACATTCCGCGCAGACCCGGAAACGGGCTTGCTGGGGCTCTGATATTTCGCTGCGTGTCGTGAACTTCGCATCGCGAATGATTCCGTGCCGCCAGCTGCAGGCATAGCGCGCTGCGCTCGGTTGCGGTCGTTGAACGGTGCTTGTCGTCGGCACGCCCGCTGCGGCTTTTCCGTTGCGCCGGGTCCACGGTATCAATCCGGCAAATTGACGATCCAGGCCTCAGTTTGGCCCTGCGGGTTTGTTCCGTAACCGGCGATCGTTCGGGCATCGTCGGAAATCGCAGTTGCTCGGGTGAGTTTCCAGCCAGTAATCTGCATCTGGTAGTCGGTCAGCAGTGCGGCATCCAGTCGTCGCACGCCGCGATCGGCATCCCAAGTCAGCGCCACGTCGCCCGTGGCCGTGTGGCCCCATCCCACAATGATCAGAGATAGGAACCTGGCAGCGAATCGACACGCTGCAGGCCCGCGTCGGCGGTCCAGCGGAAAGCAGCCGATGGGGTCGATGGGTCGCCGCTGGCCGCATCGCCGACGCTGACGATCACTGCGCCATTGGCGGAAACCGCAGTCGCCATGCTGGAGAAGCCGCCGGGGAGAAATCCGAGGCCGATCATGCCGTGCCGGGCGTCCCAGCGAAACGCCTGGCGATTGCCGGCCGCCGTCTCCACCGTTCCCACTATGACGGTCCCATCCGATGATGCGGCGGTAGCCTGGCTAGATACGTATCCTGGAACAAAGCCGAGATTATTGAATGTCGCTCGCGGCGTCGGAAGCGAGTTGTCATCGGAGCCGCCGAGGCACGCGGCGATCTGGCACGACCTCTCCATCGCCCGAGCAGCGAGAGCTGCGACACAACTCCCGGCCCGCGGGGTATAGTTTCTCAAGTATGCTGCCATCCCGGTTCGACAGCCTCGGCCAACTCGAGGAAGTGATGACCACGCCGTCGCCGGCGCTGGTCGCGGCGCTGGCTGGCGTTCCTGGCGACATAATGGTGCTGGGAGTCGGCGGAAAGATGGGGCCGACGCTGGCGCGGCTGGCCAAGCGCGCCGCGCCACATAAACGCGTGATCGGCGTCGCTCGCTTCACGGAGGCGGGCCTTCAGGCGTCACTCGAGCGCAACGGCATCGAGTGCATCGCGGCCGACCTGCTGTCGCGCGAGCAGCTGGCCGCTCTGCCCGAGGTGCCCAACGTCGTCTTCATGGCCGGACGCAAGTTCGGCTCCACCGGCAGCGAGTGGCTGACCTGGGCGATGAACGCCCACGTGCCGGCGCTGGTGGCCGAGCGTTTCGCGCGCTCGCGCATCGTCGCTTTCTCGACCGCATGCGTCTACCCGTTCGTCGGGGTCGACGGTCCTGGCGCCGGCGAGAGCAGACGCCGCTGACGCCGCCAGCCGGGCGAGTACGCCAACTCCTGCGTCGCGCGCGAGCGGATGTTCCAGCACTTCTCGCACCGGTTCGGCACGCCCGGGCGGCTGATCCGCCTGAACTACGCGATCGACATGCGCTACGGCGTGCTGCACGACATCGCGCGCAAGCTCTGGCGCGCGAGCCGATCGACCTCGCGATGGGCCACGCCAACGTGATCTGGCAGGGCGACGCCAACGACTGGGCGCTGCGCGCGCTGGCGCACTGCACGGCGCCGACCAGCGGCGCTCAACGTCAGCGGGCCGGCGGTGCGCATCCGCGATCGTCGCCGAGCGGCCTGGCGCAGCGCCTGGGCGTACAGCCGGTGCTTCACCGGCACCGAGGCGCCGACCGCCTGGCTGGTCGACACCGCGCAGGCGCAGCGCCTGTTCGGCCCGCCCGCCGTGCCGATGACGACGATGCTCGACTGGACCGCCGACTGGGTCGCGCGCGACCTGGCGAGCCTGGGCAAGCCCACGCATTACGAAGCGCGCGACGGGAACTATTAGCCAACGCGGGACCGACATGCACTGGACCGACCTGCCCCCCGAAACGCTCGCCGCGCTCCAGCGCGGCGCGGTGATCCCGGCGCACCTGCTGGCGCTCGACGCCGAGCGCCGGCTCGACGAGCGCCGCCAGCGCGCGCTGGCGCGCTACTACCTCGATGCCGGCGCCGGCGGCCTGGCGGTGGGCGTGCACTCGACGCAGTTCGCGATCCGCGAGGTCGGGCTGTACGAGCCGGTGCTCGAGCTTGGCGATGCAGACTGCGAGCGAGTGGACGCCCCTGGGCGGCCGGCGGCCGCTTGTTCATGATCGCCGGGCTCTGCGGGCCGGACAGCGCAGGCGCTGCGCGAGGCGCAGATCGCGCGCGCCTCGGCTACCACGCCGGCCTGCTCAGCCTGGCGGCGATGAAGGGCGCCAGCGAGGACGAGCTGATCGACGCACTGCCGCGCGGTCGCGGCCGTGATGCCGCTGGTCGGCTTCTACCTGCAGCCGGCCGTCGGCGGCGTCGACCTGCCGTGCGCGCTTCTGGCGGCGCTTCGCGGCGATCGACAACGTCGTGGCGATCAAGATGGCGCCGTTCAACCGCTACCGACGCTCGACGTGATCCGCGGCGTGGTCGAGCCGGGCGCGAGACGCATCGCGCTCTACACCGGCAACGACGACCACATCGTGCTCGACCTGCTGACGCCCTTCGTCGTGCGCCGCGACGACGGCCGGAGTCGCGCGTGCGCATTCGTGGGCGGCCTGCTCGGGCACTGGAGCGTGTGGACGCGCCGCGCGGTCGAGCTGCTGCGGCACATCCACGCAGCGTGCGACGGGCAGCACCGTCGATGCCGAGCTGCTCGCGCTGCGACTCGAGGGTCACCGACTGCAACGCGGCCTTCTTCGACGTCGCCAACGGCTTCCGCGGCTGCATCGCCGGCTGCCACGAGGTGCTGCGCCGGCAGGGGCTTGCTCGAGGGCATCTGGTGCCTCGACCCGGCCGAGGGCCTGAGCCCGGGCCAGGCCGACGAAATCGACCGCGTGCATGCGCGCCTACCCGGACCTCAACGACGACGATTTCGTGCGCCAGCACACGTAGCGCTGGCTCGCCTAGCGGTCAACCGAGACCGGATCGACATCGCGGCACCGCCCGCCCATATTCTTCAACTGCTCAACTTCACCACGACACCCGAAGGAGACCGACATGCAAACACGTACGTTCATGAAGACCCTGGTGGCGGCAGCCATCGGGATGGCGCTGGCCGGCGCCGCCCAGGCGCAGCAGTGGAAGCCGACGCGGCCGATCAACCTCATCGTGCCCTGGGCCGCCGGCGGCTCCACCGACCAGGTCACGCGCATGGCCGCGGCCGAGATCGAGAAGGCGCTCGGCCAGAAGATCGTCATCGTCAACCAGCCGGGCGCGCTCGGGCTCGATCGGCACCAAGAGCGCGCTGGACGCGCCGCGGGACGGCTACACCTGGACCGCAGGCGCCGCGCAGGACCTGGGCGCCTACCAGACGCTGGGCATGCTCAACAGCACGATCAACGACTGCCACCTGTTCCTGACGTCGCCAACGTCCGGTCATCGAGCGTCAACCCGACCACGCCGTACCAGACAGTGCCCGCAGCTGCTCGACGCGATGAAGGCCAAGCCGGCCAGATCAGGTCGCCACCGCCGGCGTCACTCGGCGGGCCACAACGCGATGGAAGCGATCGCCAAGGCCACCGGCGTCAAGTACCGGCACGTCACCTACGACGGCGGCAACCCCGCGGTGGTGGCCACGGTGGCCGGCGAAACCGACGTCACCACGCAGCTCGCGGTCGAGCAGGCCGAGATGATCCGCGGCAAGCGCCTGCGCCCGCTGGCCGCGGTGGGCGACCAGCCGCTGGAACTCGAAGGCTACGGCACGATCCCGCCGATGTCGCAGTCGTGCCGGGCTTCACCGAGCCGGTCAACTACTTCGGCATCTTCATTCCCAAGGGCGTGCCCGACCGAGGTGGTGAAGACGCGTGGAGAAGATCTGGGCCGAGAACATCGCCACCAGCGAAGCGCTGAAGAAGTACGCCGACCAGCCGCGGCGCGCTGTTCGCGCCGCTATACGGCGAGGCCGCGTAGACGCGGTGTTCCCGGCGGTGCAGGCCAACGCCTGGCTGCTGCATGACGGCGGCAAGGCCAAGGTGTCGCCCGACACGGTCGGCATTCCAAGCCCTGACGCGCGCTTCGGAGCGCTGTCGCGTGCATGAAGGCCAGCCCGCGCCGGCAGGTCGAGCCGCCCGCGGACGAGCCGATCACCCCGCGCGGCGACCTCAAGGACGCCGCTGCTGGATCGTTTTCGGTGCCGCTGATCGCCGTCGGCTCGATGACGATGGACCGGCTGGAGCAGCCGCACATCAATCCGTAGACGGCGCCCGGCCTGGTGCCGGGCCTGCTGGGCGTCACTGATGATCCTGCTCGGCGGGTCCTGGCGCTGCGCAGCCTTCGGCGCGGTGCGCTCCAGTCTCGCACGCCCCACCGCCCAGTGCCCACGACAGCGAGCGGTGGCGCCGCATCTGGCGTCGTCGCTCGCGCTGTGCCTGGGCTACGCGCATCGTGCTGGTCGGCCACGGCCTGCCCTTCTGGCTGGCCTCGACGATCTGCGTCACCGCCTTCGATCCTGATCATGCCGCGCATGAGTCGCGATCCGGCGCAGCGGCGCGCAGTCCCCGCAGGGCCTGGCGCCAAGGCGTTGACGATCGCGGCTGAGCGCGTCGGTCATCACCCACCTCGTGTTCCAGGCAGTTTTTCCTGGTGCGCCTGCCCTGAACCCGCTCGATACCGCCAGATGTTTCAAGGACTCGCCGACCTGGGGCATCGCTGGCCTCAGCTTCCTCGACCCGCTGGCAGCTGGCCTACGCGCTGGGCGGCGCGCTGCGTCGGCATCGTCATCGGCCTGCTGCCCGGCCTGTCGGCGACGCTGGGCATCGCGCTGTTGACGACGCTGACGATCAAGATGCCGACCAACCGACGCGATCCTGGTGCTGATCTGCGTCCTACGTCGGCGCGCATCTACGGCGGCAGCCGCACGGCGATCCTGCTCAACATCCCCGGCACCGCGGCCAACGCCGCCGCCTGCCTCGACGGCTACGCGCTGGCGCGCCAGGGCCAGGCCGGGCGCGCGATGGGCATCGCCACCACCGGGTCGCGTGCGTCGGCACGCTGTTCGGCGTGCTCTGCCTGGCGATGTTCACGCCGGTGCTGGCCGAACTGGCGCTGTAGTTCGGCGCCTTCGAGTTCTTCTGGCTGGCGCTGTTCGGCGTGACGATGTCGGGCAGCTGACCGGCACCGACCCGCTCAAGGGCTGGCTGATGGGCCTGCTCGGCCTTTTCCTCGCGCAGCATCGGCCAGGACCGGCATCCACGCGCACGACCGCTTCACCTTCGGCTGGCGACGAGCTCGCCGGCGGCTTCGCGCTGATCCCGGCGCTGGTCGGCGCCTTCGGCTTCGCCGAGGTCCTGATGGTGATGCGAGCCGCACCCGATCGAGCGCAAGATCATGGACCTCGGACTCGGTGCTGCCGCAAGCTCGCGCGACATGCTGCAGTACTGGCGCACCGTGCTGCGCTCGGGCGTGATCGGCGTGTTCATCGGCATCCTGCCGGGCGTGGGCGAGGACGTCGGCGGCCTGGATCGTCCTATGCCGCGGCCAAGGCGCGCCAGCAAGGAGAACGAACAGTTCGGCAAGGGCTCGATCGACGGCCTGATGGCCGCCGAGACCGGCGACAACGCCGTCGATTCCCGGCGCGCATCATTCCCGGCGCTGGCGCTGGGCATCCCGGGTTCGGCGCCCGCCGCGGTGCTGATGGCGGCGATGATCATCCACGGCGTCCAGCCCGGGCCGATGCTGATGATCACGAGCCGCAGTTCATCTACGACGTGGTGGCGATGACGACGCTGGCCGTCGATCACGATCCTGCTGTTCGGGCTGTTCGGCGTGCGGCCGCTGCTGCAGGTGCTGAAGGTGCCGCGCGCGATCATCATGCCGATCGTCTTCCTGCTGTGCGTCGTGGGCGCGTATCGCGATCGCGTCGCGCCTGTTCGACATCTGGGCGATGCTGGCGATCGGCACCGCGGCTTCTTCCTGCGGCGCCGCGGCTTACCGGTGGCGCCGCTCGTGCTGGGCCTGGTGCTGGGCGACCTGCTCGACAAGAGCCTGCGCCGCGGCCTCGTGCTGTCCGACGGCAGCCTGCTGCCGTTCTTCACGCGGCCGATCATGCATGGCGTTTGCCGCGCTGACGCTGTTCACCATCCTGCTCGTACGTGCCGGGATTCAAGGCCGGTGTCAGCTGGATGCGCAGTGCTCTGGTGCAGGGGCTCAAGTCGCTCCTGCCGCGCCGCAGGTAGTGCCGCATGCAGTTCGCACTTTGCAACGAGGTGCTGCAGCCGCTGCCGTTCGAGCGCCAGTGCGAGTGCAGCCGCCGCGCTGGGCTACGACGGCCTCGAGGTCGCTCCGTTCACGCTGGCCGACGACCCGACGGCGATCAGCGATGCGCAGGCCGCGGTGTTTCGCCGCATCGCCGACGACCACGGCCTCGCGATCAGCGGGCTGCACTGGCTGCTGGTGGCGCCGGCCGGGCTGTCGATCGTCAGCGCCGACGCCGCGTGCGCGCGCGCACCGCCGCGGTGATGGAGCGTCTGGTCGAGCTGTGCGCGCCTGATGGGCGGACGCTACCTGGTGCACGGTTCGCCGAAGCAGCGCTCGGTGCCGCCGGGCGAGATCCAAGGCCACGGCGCTGGCGCGTGCAGGCGAAGCGCTGGCGCGCGCGGCGCGACGCGCCGAGGCCTGCGGCGTCACCTACTGCATCGAGCCGCTCGCGCCGCGCGAGACCGACCTCGTCAACACCGTCGCCGAGGCGCTGGCACTGGTGACGGACATCGGCTCGCCGGCGCTGCAGACCATGATCGACTGCAGCGCCGCCGGCCTGGCCGAGGCCGAACCGGTGCCGGCGCTGATCGCGCGCTGGTGGCCCGGCGGCCACATCGCGCACGTGCAGGTCAACGACCCCAACCGGCGCGGCCCGGGCCAGGGCGCGATGGCCTTCGCGCCGATCCTCCGCATGATCGGTCAGATGCAGGCCCAGGGCCATTACCGCGGCGTCGTCGCGGTCGAGCCATTCGACTACGTCCCCGACGGCTTGGGCTCGGCAGCGCGTGCAATCGGCTATCTGAAGGGCATCGTCGAAGGGCTGGCCTGCCACGACTGACGCGCCGTGCCTATCTAGGCGCCTTTCTTCCCGGCGCCCGCACTGCCCTTCTTCGCGTCCTGCCTGCCCAGCTCCTCCTTGGTCAGCTTGACCTTTTTCACTTTTTCCGTCTTGACCTTTTCTTTCTTCACTTTTTCCTTCTTCACCTTTTCCTTCTTCACGACCGGCCCCGCCAATGCCTGCTTCGCCAGCCGTTTGGCCTGCTTGGCTGCGACATCGAGAAGTTTCCTGGTTTTTTGGTGCTGCCGCCTGGCTTTCAGCATTGACGCGTGACTCATCTTGACCTCCGATGGATGAAAGATTGAATTCGACTTTAGTTTGATCCGATTTTGCGTTCTTGGCTAACTGACCGTGTGGGTGGCGAATTCGTACTATGAGGGAATCCGCCTGTGCTGTGCAGCCTTGCGCGCGCTGGTGGTCATGCTACGGTTCGCCCGGTGCGTGAAATCCTCATCCTTGCCACGCACCTGCTGGTCACCCTCGCGAAGCTCCTTCGGCCCGGTGGCGTCCGCGCAGTCGCCGCCGAGTCCTTCTTCGATTCAGTGGGAGGGGGTTTCCGGCGCGGGTCTGACCCAGCCGCGCCCGGGAATCGCGTTGATCAACGTACGCGTGTACTCGTCCGATGGAGCGCTGCAGACTCGCGTGGCGTCCCCGCTCTCGACCACCCTCCCCTCGCGCATCACGACAATCCGATCACACATCTGGGAGGCCACCCGTAGGTCGTGGGTGACGAAGATCATGGTAAGGTGATAATCGCGTTGCAGTTTGCGCAACAAGTCGAGCACCTGCGCCTGCACCGAGACGTCGAGCGCCGAGACGGGTTCATCGGCAATGAGCAGCCGCGGCTGAAGGGTCAGCGCTCGTGCAATGCTGATTCGCTGCCGCTGACCGCCGGAGAACTGGTGCGGGAATCGTAAGAGGGAGTTCGCGTCAAGGCCCACGTGCTCGAGCAGCTCCCGGGCGCGCGCCATCGCGGTGCTCATGTCCTCACCGAATACCAGGGGCCCTTCGGTCAGGATGCGCGATACCCGATGCCGCGGATTGAGCGATCCATAAGGATCCTGGAACACCATCTGGATTTCGCGCCGCAGTGGCCGTCGTTCACGTCGCCCCAGTCGGGTCAGATCCTGTCCATTGAACTCGATCACTCCGGCTTCTGGATCGAGCAAGCCGACGATCACCTTGGCCAATGTCGACTTCCCCGAGCCGGATTCGCCGACCACCCCGAGCGTTTCGCCCGGCGCCACTTCAAGATTCACCTCGACGAGCGCACGCACAACGCGATCCCCGCGTCCGGCGAAGGACTTTGCAACGCTGCGTACCACCAGCAAGGGACGAGCCGGCTCGCCGGAATTCGAATGCCCATCCTTCGTCGTCAGCAGTTCGGGAACTGCAGCGATCAGCTGCCGGGTGTACGGATGCGTCGGACGCTGCAGCACGGTGGCGGTAGGTCCCGCTTCGACGCAGCGCCCCCGCTGCAACACCAATACGCGATCGGCAATGTCGTTGACGATCCCGAAGTCGTGCGTGATGAACAGAACCCCGATGCCGCGCGTTCGCTGCAGGTCGCGAATCAAGCCGAGAATCTGGGCCTGCGTCGTCACGTCGAGCGCGGTAGTCGGTTCGTCGGCGATCAGAAGGCGCGGCGCCAAGGCGAGTGCCATCGCGATCATGACGCGCTGCCGCTGGCCTCCCGAGAGTTGAAACGGGTAGGCGCGACGCGTCCGCTCCGGGTCAGGGAGTTGCACGTCCCTCATCAGTGCGAGCACCCGCTGCAGGCGAGTATCGGCATCAAGCTCCGTGTGGGCCCGCAAGACCTCGTCGATCTGTTCGCCCACCGGCATGATCGGATTGAGCGCGGACAGCGGTTCCTGAAAGACCATTCCCACCGCGGTGCCGCGCAACTCCCGCTGCCCGCTCTCCGTCAACAATGCCATCTCATGCACGCCGAGCCGGATGCGCCCCCCGGTCAGCGCGATCCCATGCTTCGGCAGCAAACCGATGACCGCGTGCGCGATCATCGACTTGCCGGATCCCGATTCGCCAACCAGGCATACCGTCTCGCCTGCCAGCACCTCGAAGCTCACGCCTTCGACCGCGAGCGCGCGCTCTCCGCCCGAGGTGATGGCCACCGTGAGGTTTTCCACCCGGAGGACGGGTTCTGCGACAGCCGTCGTCATGCAGCCGCCTCGGTCCGCTGCAGCCGCGGATTGAACGCATCGTTCAATCCCTCGCCGATCAGGTTGAGCGACAGCACCGTCAGCAGGATCGCCAGGCCCGGAAACACGCTCATCCACCACGCCTGCCGCATCACGGTGCGCGACGCGCCGATGATGTAACCCCAACTCATCAGATTCGGATCGCCCAGGCCAAGAAAACTCAATGCGGACTCGAGCAGTATGGCGGTGGCCACCATCATCGATGCCGTGACGATGATGGGAGAAATGCTGTTGGGCAGGATGTGGCGGACGATGATGCCGAAGTCGGACTGGCCGCCGAGGATTGCGGCCTGCACATATTCCCGGGAACGCAGGCTCAGGAACTCTGCCCGCACCAGCCGCGCCAGCGGAGGCCATGACACGACGGCGATGGCACCGACGATTGCGCCGATGCTCGGGGTGAAAATGGCGACCAGCACCACCGCGAGCACGAAGCTCGGAATCGTCTGGAAAAACTCGGTGAAGCCGACGATCGCATGGTCCATCCAGCCGCCGAAATAGCCCGCGACGGCGCCGAGCGTGACGCCGACGAGCACCGCAACCAGCGTCGAAATCAGCGCCACGAACAGCGACACCCTGGCGCCGTGCGCGATTCCGGCAGCGATGTCGCGGCCCAGCATGTCGGACCCGAGCGGCAACCCCGGACTCAGGGGCGGTTCGAAGGGCGCCCCGGTCATGTCCCACGGGCTGCCGGGAAATAGCGATCCTGCCGCCAGCGCGACCACGATCACCACTGCGAGCACAATCGACCCAAAGACCGCCCCCCGGTTGCGCGTGTAGGCCTCGACGAACGGGCTCATCGGAGGGTGCTCACTTCAGCTCGATCCGTGGGTCGACCGTCGCATACAGCAGGTCGGTCAACAAATTGATGATCACCACCAGAATCGATATCACCAGGAATATGCCCAGCAGCACCGAATAGTCGCGCTGGCTAACCGCCTCAAAGGCCAGTCGGCCGATCCCCGGCCACGCAAAGATGGTCTCGACGACGATCGAACCGCCGACCAGCCCCCCCGCATGAATGCCGGCATAGGTGATCACCGGCAGCAGCGCATTGCGAAGTACGTGGCGGTACATGACCTCGTGTTCGGTGAGCCCCTTGGCGCGCGCCGTCTTGACGAAGTCCATTTGGCTGACTTCCAGCATCGACGCACGCGTGAGCCGGGCATAGATCGCCATGTAGAAGAGCGACAGCGTCAGCACCGGCAGCACCGCATGACGGGCCACGTCGAGAACGACACCGGCACCGGCCAGCGAGCCGCCGATGGTCGACATTCCGTAAGCGGGGAGCCAGTCGAGCTTCACCGAAAAGACCAATACCAGCAGCAGTCCCGCCCAGAAGATCGGCGTCGCGTAAAACAGCAGTGCGCCGGTGGTAATGGCGCTGTCGGTCCATGTGCCGACTTTGCGCGCTGACCATACGCCCAGCATCACGCCTGCCGAGATCGACAACAGGAAGGCGCATCCGGTCAGCAACAGCGTCGCTGGTAGCCGTTCCGCGATCAGCTGCGCCACCGGCTGCTGCTGCCGGTGGGAGTAACCGAGGTCGAGGCGCGCCGTGTTCGACATGTGAATGAGAAACTGGGTGGGATCGGCTGGTCGAGGCCGAACTGCTGCCTAAGCTGGGCGAGATATTTCTCGTCGGCCGCGCCGGATTGCCCGGCCAGCACCTGGGCGGGGTCGCCCGGCGCCATGCGGATCAGGAAGAAATTGGCCACCGCGATCGCAAAGACCACCACAGCGGCCTTCGCGATCCTGATGAGCAGGAACCGCGCACGCGACATCGAATCTCCTGGCGCCGACACCGGCGCCGACAAAGCTGCACCGGGCCTCGCTACGCCCTGCCTTCGAAAGCGAACAGAAAGTCCCGGGCGAGGTTGCCGAGTTCGTCGTGCAGATAACCGCCCTCCTGCACCAGTACGGTCGGCAGCGCAAGCTTGCCCAGCAACTCTGCCATTCGCAGATAACCGGCGGTAGTTACCCGGTGTGCCCCGTGCGGATCCCGCTCGTGCGCGTCGAAACCAAGCGAAATCACTACAGCCTGCGGAGAGAACTCTCGCACTCCGGCCAAGGCCTCGCCGAAGGCTGCAAGAACCTCCGCGTCGCCACTGCCGACCGGGAACGGTACGTTGAGATTGGCACCCTGCCCTTCGCCGGCTCCGCGTTCGCCCACAGTTCCCGAAAAGTACGGGTAGAAGCCGGAGGGATCCGCATGGATCGAGGCGAACAAGACATCGCCACGGTCGTAGAAGATCTCCTGGGTGCCATTGCCGTGATGAACATCGATGTCGACGATCGCTACGCGAGCGTATTGCTTCCGCAGCAGCTGGGCCGCGATCGCGGCATTGTTGAGATAACAGAAGCCGCCGGCGCGATCCGCCGTTGCGTGATGTCCGGGTGGCCGGCACAAAGCGTAGGCGGCCTTGCTTCCCCCACGCACCAGTTCCGCCGCCTCGACGGCACACCCCGCCGCGCCCAACGCGGCCTCCAGGTGCCGGCGACGATCGGACAAGCTGTGTCCTGCGTGTAATACCCCGCCTGGCCCACGATGCCCGTTGGACGATTGCGAAAGCGCGGACCGGGGTGAACGTTGGGCACGATCTCCGCAGCAGCGCCGGGAATCTGGCGCCAGGCCGCGTAACCGTCGGCAAGGAAGCTGATCAGATCGGCGTCATGCACAGCGAGAACCGGGCCCAGGCCGCAATCGCGCGGCGCAACAAACTCAAACCGGGCCTCGCCCAAGGCCGCTGCAATCCGCGTCGCGCGTTCCGCGACTTCCGGTGTCGGCGTGACCTGCCCGGCCTTGATGAAGGAACGAGGTCGATGCAACGCGTGCGCCGGGCTGTATACCACCTTCACCTGGCCACCTCCGTAGGCCTCGACCTCGTGGCTTTCCTCACTTCGCGATGTACACGGAATCGAAGGTTTCGTTCACGCCAATTGCCGAGGTAACGACATTGCGCACCTTCTTGTTGTAGATGGTCGGGAAATTGATTTCGACCAGCCAGGCAAGCGGAGCGTCCTCGACCAGGATCTTCTGCACCTCGGAGTAGTAGGCCTTGCGGTCAGCGTCGGTGATGGCCGCGCCCGCCTTGGCAAACAGCTCGTCAACCCGAGGGTTGCTGTAGCCGGAGGTGTTGGTATACGGAACGCCCTTCTTGATATTGGACGAAATGTAGGTGCGCGCCACGCCGAGCGCCGGATCGCCGTACTGGGTAAGGTAACTCACCAGCATTTCGAAGTCCCAGTTGGCGAGCCGCTGTGTCCACCCCGCCGCATCGGTCT
>CAVPXB010000023.1:0-235294 GCA_963709525.1 uncultured beta proteobacterium | reverse complement strand
GACCCTGCATGGCCATATTCGGCAGCATGGCCTGCCGATGACCCTCTACAGCGATCGCCACGGCATCTTCCGCGTCAATCTCGGCGACGCCCGCGATGACGCCGTGTCGCAGTTCGGCCGCGCTCTGGCCACGCTGGGGATCGAAAGCATCTGCGCCAACTCGCCCCAGGCCAAGGGCCGGGTGGAACGTGCCAACGGCGTCCTGCAGGATCGGCTGGTCAAGGCCATGCGCCTGGCGGGCATCGACGCCATCGACGCGGCCAATGCCTGGTTGCCGGGCTTCATCGAACGCCACAACGCGCGCTTTGCCGTGCTCCCCTTCGATGCCAACGACGCGCACGTCCCCCACCGCAGCGCCGACGAGCCTCGCCTGCGGCAGATCCTGGCCAAGCACTATCCGCGCAAGCTCTCGCCGAGCCTGACCTGCCAATTCCATTCCACCCTGCTGCAGATCCAACCCCCGGCCAGCGGTGGGGCCGCCCTGCGCGGCGCGGCGGTCACCGTCGTCGAACACTTCGATCAGTCCTGCGAAGTGCTGTGGCGGACCGTGTCCTTGCCCCACACCACCGTCCAGAAGTCTCGCCAGGCCCCCCTCGAGCAGGGGCGCAAGGAAGTCGCCGTCGCACCACGCCGGCCGTCGACCACCACCCCGCGCCCGAACCACCCGTGGAAGAACTCCCCGTTCGGAAAACTGAGCCCGGACTTCATCGCACGATGATGAGTCCCGACCCCCAACACCGGACATCTCTACTTTGCCGGGAACCGGACATCTCTACTTTGCCTTGACACGGCAAGTGTCACGGCTGTCACGGCAACGCAGTAATGTCCGGTCTTAGCAAAGTAGAGATGTCCGGTACGTTCAAGCCTCCGAATGGTAGGGGGCGTGATGGAGACCGGCATGAGTCAACAGGAATTGAAGCGGGTCGAGGTCATCGCACTGCGCCGGTCGGGGCAGATCAGTCAGGCCGAAGCGGCGCGGCGGCTGGGGGTCACGGTGCGGCAGGTGCGCCGACTGGAAGCCCGGGTGGCGCTGCGGGGCGCGGCCGGGTTGCGCTCGGGCCGTCGCGGCCGACCGAGTAACCATCGGCTGGCGCCGGCGATGGTGCTGGCGGTGGGCACCTTGATCCGCGCCCACTACCGTGATTTCGGCCCGACGCTGGCCGCGGAGTACCTGCAGGAGCGCCACGGCATTGCCCTGTCCAAGGAAACAGTGCGCCAGATCATGATCGGGGCCAAGCTGTGGCGCCCCCAACGCGGGGCGCAGGCCGCCATTTACGCCCTGCGCGAACGGCGACCGCGATTTGGCGAACTGATCCAGATCGACGGCAGCGCGCATGCCTGGTTCGAGGATCGCGGACCGCGCTGCTGCCTGCTGGTGTTCATTGACGACGCCACCAGCCGCCTGACCCAGCTGCGGTTCGTGCCGCAGGAATGCACCTTGGGCTACATGCAGACCCTGCATGGCCATATTCGGCAGCATGGCTTGCCGATGACCCTCTACAGCGATCGCCACGGCATCTTCCGCGTCAATCTCGGCGCCGCCCGCGATGACGCCGTGTCGCAGTTCGGACGCGCTCTGGCCACGCTGGGGATCGAAAGCATCTGCGCCAACTCGCCCCAGGCCAAGGGCCGGGTGGAACGTGCCAACGGCGTCTTGCAGGATCGGCTGGTCAAGGCCATGCGCCTGGCGGGCATCGACGCCATCGACGCGGCCAATGCCTGGTTGCCGGGCTTCATCGAACGCCACAACGCGCGCTTTGCCGTGCTCCCCTTCGATGCCAACGACGCGCACGTCCCCCACCGCAGCGCCGACGAGCCTCGCCTGCGGCAGATCCTGGCCAAGCACTATCCGCGCAAGCTCTCGCCGAGCCTGACCTGCCAATTCCATTCCACCCTGCTGCAGATCCAACCCCCGGCCAGCGGTGGGGCCGCCCTGCGCGGCGCGGCGGTCACCGTCGTCGAACACTTCGATCAGTCCTGCGAAGTGCTGTGGCGGACCGTGTCCTTGCCCCACACCACCGTCCAGAAGTCTCGCCAGGCCCCCCTCGAGCAGGGGCGCAAGGAAGTCGCCGTCGCACCACGCCGGCCGTCGACCACCACCCCGCGCCCGAACCACCCGTGGAAGAACACCCCGTTCGGAAAACTGAGCCCGGACTTCATCGCACGATGATGAGTCCCGACCCCCAACACCGGACATCTCTACCTTGCCGGGAACCGGACATCTCTACTTTGCCTTGACACGGCAAGTGTCACGGCAAGTAGTCACGGCAAGTGTCACGGCAAGTCTTATCCTGTCACGGCTTGACACGGCATGTCAGGGCAATATCAGGGCAGGCCTTGACGCTGTCAGGCCTTGACGCCTCCCGTCGGCAACGTTTGGCTGCGTCCGGGAACGCGGTCCGATCACGCTTGGCCGGCGCCCGGTGCGGGCGGCCTGCCCCCGCATTCCCGAAACAATCTCGGATCCACGGTGCCCTTGTCCGGCCCCGCGCCGACATGTCGCGACGACGGCCGCACCGTTGCCTCCCGAGGACGCTCGCTATAATCCGGTGGTCCACCCGGCCCCGCACGTCCATCACCATCAACGCCCATCGCGCGCGTTCAATCCGCAGATCACTTCTGCTCGTGACCAGCCTCGGACTGGCCGGCGGGTTGTTGTACGCGGGTCTGGAGTGGCAGCAGCAACACCATGCGCTGCCCGCTCCGCAGGAAGCGAATGAACTCGTGGTGTTGGCCTACCCAGGACCTGCGTCGCATTTTTCCGGTCCCGGCGGTGAACCGTCCGGATTCGACGTCGATCTCGTGCGCCTTTTCGCCCAACAGCTGAAGCTACCGGTTCGCTTCGAGATTGCCGCCTCCCCCGGCGCGCTGATCGAAGCGACGAGCACGGGTCGCGCGCACATCGGCACCGGCGGATTGTATCGACCACGAAATGCGGACATGCCACGCGCCGCGCCTGTGTACGGCGGCGCGGCAAAGGAAGACCGAGACGGCGTGGATTGGTCCATCGGCTACTTCCCGGTCGACACCCTTCTCATCTACAACAGCGAAGGCTTCAAACCCCGATCCTGGCAGGACCTGTCGGGCGAGTCCGTGGCCTGGGTCGAGAATACGGGTCTGGACCCGGAGATCGCGGCCTTGAGTGCGGCGCACCCGGGAGTCCGGTGGACGCCGCTCGCGCTCCCCGCCACCGATTCCTTGATCGCCCAGGTCAGCGATGGGCACATCGGTTACGCGCTCGTGGCATCGCACGTGGCCGCGATCGCGCGCAACATCTTTCTGGGTTTCGACGTTGCGTTCGTCGCCGGCGGCCGGCGCGAACTCGCGTGGGTGATTCCGGCGCGTTTTCCAGCGCTGCGCGAGGCTGTCGATGCCTTCCTCGCCCGTGCCAAACGCGACGGCACGCTCGACCGCCTCGCCGATCGCTATTTCGGCCATTCCGCGCAGGTACGTCGTATCGACGCCGGCGTTTTTCATGACCGCATCGGGACGCTGTTGCCCGGCTATCGACTCCTGTTTCAGCACGCGCAGGCAGCCACCGGCATGGAGTGGCGCCTCCTCGCCGCGATCGCCTATCAGGAATCGCAGTGGGACTCCCTGGCAACCAGCGAGACCGGCGTACGCGGCATGATGCAGTTGACGGAGGAAACCGCGCGTCATCTGGGCGTGCGCGATCGGCTGGACGCCAGGCAAAGCATCTTGGCCGCGGCGCGCTATCTCACCGATCTCAAGCGCGCGCTCCCGGCCCGGATCCAGGAACCCGATCGCACCTGGCTTGCGCTTGCGGCATTCAACATCGGCATGGGCCATCTCGAGGATGCGCGCGTGCTGGCCCGGAAACAGAAACTCGACCCGGACCTTTGGAGCAACGTGAAACAGACGCTGCCGCTGCTTGCCTCGCCCGAGTTCTATCAACAGGCGAAACTGGGCTACGCGCGCGGCGGCATGCCGGTGGTGTTCGTCGATCGCGTCCGTGCGTACTACGACATTCTGCTCGCGCGCGAGGCGGCGTACATCCCGCGCCTGCACGTCGGCAATGTGTCCGCAGACCCGGAACGCGCAACGGGCATCGCCGCATTCGGAGGACCATGATCGGCGACGCGGTCGCCGGTCGGGCCCGCCCCGCGAGGCGCTTCGCCCTCAGGAAACGACGGTGAGCACGCCGCGTATCGTGAGCATCGCAGCGGTGACGGCTCAGGCTCGCGCGCGAAGCACTTCGGTGCCGCCCATGTACGGCCGCAGCACCGCGGGAATCGCGACCGAGCCGTCGGCACGCTGGAAATTCTCGAGCACGGCGACCAACGTGCGACCGACCGCCAGCCCCGAACCGTTCAGCGTATGCACGAGCTCGGGCTTGCCCTGCGCATTGCGGAATCGTGCCTGCATCCGCCGCGCCTGGAAAGACTCGCAGTTCGAGCACGAGGAGATTTCGCGATAGGTGTTCTGCGCCGGCAGCCAGACTTCCAGGTCGTAGGTCTTGGCGCTGGCGAATCCGATGTCGCCGGTGCACAAGGCCACCTTGCGGTACGGCAACTCGAGCCGGCGCAGGATCGTCTCGGCATGGCCGACCAGCTCTTCCAGCGCGGCGTAGGAGCGCTCCGGATGGACGATCTGGACCAGTTCCACCTTGTCGAACTGGTGCTGGCGGATCATCCCCCGCGTGTCCTTGCCGTAGCTGCCCGCCTCCGACCTGAAGCAGGGCGTGTGCGCGGTCAGCCGGATCGGCAAGGCTTCGGCCGGCAGGATCTCGCCGCGCACGGTGTTGGTCAGCGTGATCTCGGAGGTCGAGATCAGATACAGCGTCTCGCCGGCCCCTTCGACCCCGCCCTTCTTCACCGAGAACATCTCGGCTTCGAATTTCGGCAGCTGCGTCGTGCCGACCAGCGTTTCGGCGTTGACGATGTAGGGCGTGTAGCACTCGACGTAGCCGTGCTCGCGCGTGTGGGTGTCGAGCATGAACTGCGAGAGCGCACGGTGAAGACGCGCGAGATCGCCGCGCAGGAAAGAAAAGCGCGAACCGGAGAGCTTGGCGGCCATGGCGAAGTCGAGCAAGCCGAGCTGCTCGCCGATGTCGGTGTGGTCCTTCACCGGGAAGTCGAACGTGGCCGGGGTGCCCCAGCGCAACACCTCGACGTTCTGATCCGCGGACGTGCCGACAGGTGTGCTTTCGTGGGTCAGGTTCGGCAAATCAAGCAGAAGATCCCGCACCTCGGTCTGGACCAGGTCGAGGTCGCCCTCGAGGCGCTTGAGGTGGTCACCGATGCCCGCGGTTTCGGCCAGCAGAGCGCTGGCGTCTTCGCCCTTGCCCTTGGCCGCGCCCACCGCCTTCGACAGCGCATTTCGCCGCGCCTGCAGGTCCTGCGTGCGGGTCTGGATGTCCTTGCGCCGCGCTTCGAGCGATTCGAAGGCAGCGGTGTCGAGGGCGAGCCCACGCTTGGCGAGCCCCGCGGCAACGCCGGCGAGGTCGTTGCGAAAGAGGTTGATGTCGAGCATCGCGCGATTTTAGCAGACGACGCCCCCTGCCCGGGCGCGCCGACCCCTTACTCCGGCCCGCAGCCCCATCGACCTTTCCCAAGCCGCATTCCGCGCGGCCCGCTCGCAGGACGCGGGCGGTCATGCCGCGGGTATCAGTAGATCTGCAACCGGTTGAGGTAGTCGACCAGCGCGAGGATCCGGCCACGCACGAACGCATTCCCGTCGTACGGTACGTCAAAGTAGATCTCGCCGCCCATCAGCGCGTAGTCCCGTCCCCAGATCGGCATCTCGCGCGGACCATGGGCCCTCACTTCGGTGCGCCCGTCGATGGTCCGGACGACGCTTTCGGTCGGAAAGACACCGTTGTTCTTCTTGGTGAGCACACTCAGGTTCGACGGCGCCACGGTAAGGAGCGGCTGGAAGTAACCGTCGCCCTTGCCGGTCAGGCCATGACAACTCGCACACTTGAGGTTGTAGTCGCGCTTGCCGAGGTCCACCGGCTCGATCGCCATCGCGACACCCGTTGTTGCCATCACTGCCGCTGCCAACAGCAGCCTGCCCCACTTCGCTTGCCTCATGATCAACCTCCTTGAAGAAGGTCGGAAGAAACAATGCGCGTTGCCTTCGCCCCGTTCCTTTCGGCGGGCCACTCCGGCGATGCGCCATCGCCTGCGGCGCCGCAATTATCTTGTAACTCCGAACGCGCGAATTCGTGTTGACGGCAGTCAACGATCGGTCGAATTTTCTTCCGGGAGACCTGCAGCGGCCCGCGCCGCCGAACGATCCTGCCGGCGCAGCGACTCGAGCTTGTCGCGGATCTTCGCTTCCAGCCCCCGGTCCGTGGGCTGGTACCAGCCCACTTCGGCCATGCCGTCGGGAAGATAGCGCTCCCCGGCCGCGTAGGCGCCGTCTTCGTCGTGGGCGTAACGGTAGCCCTTGCCGTAACCCAGCCCCTGCATCAGGCGCGTCGGTGCATTGCGCAGGCGCAACGGGACCGGGCGGGATCCGTCGTTGGCGATGAACGCGCGCGCGGCGTTGTAGGCGTTGTAAACGGCGTTGGACTTGGCCGCGCAGGCGAGGTAGAGAACCGCCTCGGCGAGAGCCAGTTCGCCCTCCGGCGATCCCAGACGCTCGAAGACCGCCACGGCGTCCAGGGCCAGCGCGAGGGCGCGCGGATCGGCGAGTCCCACATCCTCGGTCGCCATCCGGATCAGCCGGCGCCCGACGTACAGCGGATCGGCGCCGCCATCGAGCATCCGGCACAGCCAGTAGAGCGCGGCGTCCGGATGCGAGCCACGCACCGACTTGTGCAACGCCGAGATCTGGTCGTAGAACGCCTCGCCCCCCTTGTCGAAGCGGCGCACGCTGCGGGCGATCGTCGCCTCGACGAACGCGAGATCGACGTGTTCGGTGCCGTTGGTCGTCGCGGCGATGGCGAGCTGCTCGGCGAGGTTGATGAGGCGGCGCCCGTCACCGTCGGCGTAACCGATCAGCGCCTCGCGGGCGGGCACATCGAGCGTCAATCCCGGCGCTGCCTCGGCCACTGCGCGATCGAGCAGCGCGCCGAGTTCATCGGCCGTGAGCGGTTCCAGCACGTAGACGCCGGCGCGGGACAGCAGCGCGCTGTTCACTTCGAACGACGGGTTCTCGGTCGTGGCGCCGATGAAGGTGACCAGGCCCCGCTCGACATAGGGCAGGAATGCGTCCTGCTGGGCCTTGTTGAAGCGATGGACCTCGTCGACGAACAGGATCGTGTGCCGTCCGCTCTGCGCCAGCGTCGCCTCGGCGCGCGCCACCGCGTCGCGGATGTCCTTGACCCCGGAAAGCACGGCGGAAAGGGCGATGAATTCGGCCTGAAATGCGTTGGCCATCAGCCGCGCCAGCGTGGTCTTGCCCACGCCCGGCGGCCCCCACAGAATCATGGAATGCGGGCGTCCGGAGGCAAACGCGACGGCCAGGGGCTTGCCCGGTCCGAGCAGGTGACGCTGGCCGATCACCTCGGCGACGCTCGTCGGGCGCAGGCGTTCGGCCAGCGGTGCGGCAGGTTGGGCGGGCGCGAAGAGATCGGCCATCGCGGTCCTTGTTCGTGCGTCACTCGCCGACGACATCGGCGCCGGGGGGCACCGTGAAACGGAAGGCGCCGGCGTCGAGCTCGACGTTGCGCTCGAAGCCCCTGAATTGCAGCAGTGTCGTGTTGCCGAAGCTGTCGGCGAGTTCCATCGTCCGCGGCAGGTTGTCCTTGAAGCCGATGCGCACGCGTTCGAAGCCCGTGTCCGCCGTCCGCGGAAAGGCGTTGACATACTCCAGCCCTTCGCCCACGCCGCCATCGGTGAGCGTGAAGTTGCGTTCCAGCGCGTTGTCGCCGGCGAGGATCGCCGCCGGACTGGTGCCCAGAGCGCGATCGAGTTTGCGCACGATCACCTGGTTGAGGTCGCGGTCGTGGATCCAGAGCTTCTCGCCATCGCCGACGATGAGTTGCTCGAAAGGCTGCTGATACGCCCAACGGAACCTGCCCGGCCGTGCAAAGGCGAAGCTGCCGGTCGATTCCCGGCCGACGCGCGCGGACTTGCTGCTGACGGTCTGCGTGAACGATGCCTTGCCGCTCCTGGCGGTCGTGAGAAATGCGCGCAACTGGTCGATTCCCGAGGCATCGGCCGCTGCCGCCGCCCACATGGAAAGGAGTCCGATGGCGGCGGCAATCGCCCCCCCTGCAGACGATGGTTTCATGTTCCAGGAATGTTGGCGATGCAGTTGCCGACGGGGTCGAGGATCACATAGCTGTGGTCCCTCCCGCGGTGGTTCTTTTGACCATCCTCGAGCCGGTACTGCAGTGCGTAGACACGCCAGGTGTCGAGCGCCCACTCGGTGTCGAAATCGCAGCCGGAGACGAACCACGTCGGCCCGCAAAAGACCTTGGGCAGCAGCGAACGCGCGCGCTCCACGGCTTCGGCCGCCGTGATCCTGCGCGCGTCGGCGGGACGATCGCGCGGACACTCGCCCGGACCCTGTCGATAGACCTCGACCGCTCCGGCCAGTGCGTGCGGGGCAACCCACAGCAGCAGCGCCAATGCCCTGCCCTTCATCACGACCCGTCGCCCTTGCCGGCCGGCACCAGCACGTCGCGATTGCCATTCGACTGCATCGGCGACACCAGCCCCGCGCGCTCCATCTGCTCGATCAGTCGCGCGGCGCGGTTGTAGCCGATGCGCAGGTGCCGCTGCACCAACGAGATCGAGGGCCGGCGCGTCTGCAGGACGATCGCGACCGCCTGGTCGTACGCCGGGTCCGATTCCGCGTCCGCGCCTTCGACTCCGGGACCGTCCCCGTTGCCGCCGTCGACGGCGCTGCCTTCGAGAATTCCGTCGAGGTACTGCGGCCCGCCCTGCGCCTTCAGGTACTCGACGACGTGATGCACTTCGGCATCGGACACAAAGGCGCCGTGGACGCGCAGCGGATAGCCGGTGCCCGGCGGCTGGAACAGCATGTCGCCCTGCCCCAGCAGCGCCTCGGCGCCCATGTGGTCGAGGATCGTCCGCGAGTCGACCTTGCTCGCGACCTGGAACGCGATCCGCGACGGGATGTTGGCCTTGATGAGCCCGGTGATGACGTCGACGCTGGGCCGCTGCGTGGCGAGGATCAGGTGGATGCCTGCCGCGCGCGCCTTTTGCGCAATGCGGGCGATCAGTTCCTCGATCTTCTTGCCGGTCACCATCATCAGGTCGGCCAGTTCGTCGATGACCACGACGATGAACGGCATCTCCTCGATCGGTTCCGGCGCATCCGGCGTCAGCGTGAACGGATTGGTGAGCGGCTTGCCGGCCTTCCTCGCCTCCGCCACCTTGGCGTTGTAGCCCCCGAGGTTGCGCACGCCCAAGGTCGACATCAGCTTGTAGCGGCGCTCCATTTCGCCCACGCACCAGTTCAACGCGTTGCCGGCGAGTTTCATGTCGGTGACCACCGGCGCCAGCAGGTGCGGAATGCCCTCGTACACCGAGAGTTCAAGCATCTTGGGGTCGACGAGCACCAGCCGCACCTGCCGCGGCTCGGCCTTGTAGAGCAACGACAGGATCATCGCGTTGACCGCGACCGATTTGCCCGAACCGGTGGTGCCGGCGACGAGCAGGTGCGGCATCCGCGCGAGGTCGGCAATGACCGGCTTGCCGGCGATGTCCTTGCCCAGGACCAGCGTCAGCGGGCTTGCGGTGTCGTTGTAGGTGGCCGACGACAGGATTTCGATCAGCTTGACGATCTGCCGCCTGGGATTCGGCAGTTCGAGGCCCATGCACGACTTGCCGGGAATCGTCTCCACCACGCGGATGCTGACCACCGACAGCGCGCGGGCGAGATCCTTGACCAGATTGACGATCTGCGCGCCCTTGACGCCGACTGCGGGCTCGATCTCGTAGCGGGTGATCACCGGGCCGGGATACGCGGCCAGCACCTTCACCGCGACGCCGAAGTCGGCGAGCTTGCGTTCGATGAGGCGCGAGGTGTACTCGAGCGTCTCGGCGCTGACGGTCTCCTGGCTCGCCGGCGGGTCGTCGAGCAGGTCGAGCGGCGGCAGCGGCGAATCGGGCAACTCGCGGAACAGTGGCCGCTGCTTTTCCTTCACCACGCGATTCGACTTGGGGACGTCGACGACGGGGGGCACTACCAGCACGGGCTCGCGCAGCACGACATCGGTCTTGGCATGGACCACGGCTTCGCGCTCGGCCAGCGCCTGCACACCCAGCCTCCGGTCCTCGCGCGCGTCGGCGCGGCGGCGGAACCAGGCGACCGACTGCTCGATACCGGCGCCCACGCGCTCCATCAGCCGCAACCACGACATGCCGGAGAACAGCGACCAGCCCACCGCGAACAGCGCCAGCAACAACAGGGTCGCCCCGTTGAATCCGATGAGCCGCGCAAGACTCCCGCCGACGAGATCGCCGACCGCCCCGCCAGGCGCGAGCGGCAGGGTTGCCGGCAGCCGGTACAGCCGCAGCGCTTCGAGCGCCGCGCTCGTCATCAGGACCAGCGCAAAGCCGAACACCGCGAGCCCCGCCGGATGCTCGGTCGCAAAGTCGGGATGCCCGATGCGCCGGTAACCGGCAGCGACAATCACGATGCCCGCCGCCACCCACCACCAGGCGGAGGCGCCGAAGAGGTAGAGCAGGAGGTCGGCGAGCCATGCACCCACCGGACCTCCCCGGTTCGCGATCGCGTCGCCGGTCCCGGAGAAAGACCAGCCCGGGTCGGTTTTCGTGTAGGTCGCCAGAATCAGCGCCAGCCAGAGGAAGCCCGCCACGACGAGCAACCACCACGACTCGCGGACCAGGCGCGCAAAACGCGGCGGCAGCGACGAACTGGACACGCTGCCAGCCGTCGCGCGACGACGCTCGTTAGGTTGCTTTCTTTTGAAAATCATTGCGTTGCCAGCTCAACCTCAAGCTATGCATTATACACAAATCGGCAAGCGGCATGACGCGCAATGATCGCGTCGGGACCTGGCTCGGAGCGCTGGAAGGCGCCCCCAAATCAGCTAGAATCGAACGCTTGAAGATCGAACTGGAAAGTGAGAATACGACATGTCCGCAAGACACATCCGCCTGCTGATCCTGGGATCCGGTCCCGCCGGATACACCGCCGCAGTATACGCCGCACGCGCCAACCTGAAACCGGTGCTGATCACCGGCCTGGCGCAGGGCGGGCAATTGATGACGACCACCGAAGTCGACAACTGGCCGGCGGACGCCAACGGTGTGCAGGGACCGGATCTTATGGCGCGTTTCGAGGCGCATGCGAAGCGTTTCGATACCGAATTGATCTTCGACCACATCCATACCGCTCACCTGACCGAAAGGCCGGTCCGCCTCGAGGGCGACAACGGCCAGTACACCTGCGACGCCCTGATCATCGCCACCGGCGCGTCGGCGCGTTACCTTGGCCTGCCCTCCGAACAGACGTTCATGGGCAAGGGGGTATCCGCCTGCGCCACCTGCGACGGATTCTTTTACCGCAACCAGGATGTCGTGGTCGTCGGCGGCGGCAATACGGCGGTCGAGGAAGCGCTCTACCTGTCCAACATCGCGCGCAGCGTCACCATCGTCCATCGCCGCGAGCGCTTCCGCGCCGAAGCCATCCTCGTCGACAAGCTGCTGGCCAAGACACAAGCCGGCGGCAACATGCGCGTGATCTGGAGCCATACCCTCGACGAAGTCCTGGGCGACTCCACCGGCGTCACCGGCGCGCGGCTCGCACATCGCGACACCGGGGTCAAACAGGACCTCGCGGCAACCGGCGTCTTCATCGCCATCGGCCACACGCCGAACACCGGGATCTTCGAAGGCCAGCTCGACATGGCCGGAGGCTATATCAAGGTCAACAGCGGTACGGCGGGGAATGCGACGGCGACCAGCGCTGCGGGCGTGTTCGCGGCCGGCGACGTCGCCGACCACGTCTACCGGCAGGCCGTCACCTCGGCGGGCACCGGATGCATGGCAGCGCTGGACGCCGAGGCCTTCCTCGAAGGCTCGGGCTGACAGGGCCCTGCGCCGCGATCGCCACCAGGAACGGCGTGTCGAAGCTTTCCGACCTCAAACGGATGCTGGACGCCGCCCGTTCGGCGGCTGCCGCGAAGAAACCGCCGGCGCCTGCGGCTCGAGCGCGGACCGCTGCCGAGGCCAAGCGCGCGACAGCGGCCGCCCGACACGCGGCCGGCGACATCGACCTGGCGCGCGTGTTCGCCGACGTGCGCCGCCTGCCGCCGCCCACCCGTGCCCGGATCGAACCGGCGCGTCCCTCGCCCGTGGCGCGCCAGCGCCTGGCCGATGACCGCGACGCACTGTTCGCGTCCAAGTTCGGTGCCGAGCCCACGCCCGAGACCTGGGATGTCGGCCAGGAGCACGAGAGCGGACTGACGTTCCTGCGCCACGGGCTGGGCACCGACGTGCTGGTCAAGCTGCGCCGCGGCCACTGGTCGCTGCAGGGTGAAATCGACCTGCACGGAATGACCTCCGAGGAGGCGCACGACGCGCTGGCGGATTTTCTCGTCGACGCGCGCAGCAGGGGCTTTCGCTGCATTCGGGTGATCCACGGCAAGGGGCTCACGTCGCCCGGCAAGGAGCCGGTGCTCAAGGGCAAGGTGCGCAAGTGGATGTCGCACTGGGACGACGTGCTCGCCTACTGCGAGGCGCCACGCCATGCAGGCGGGGGCGGTGCCGTGCTGGCATTGCTCAAGGGCGCGAAATAGCGCCGGGATGCCTGCCGGCTAACGCAATTTGCGGTGTGCCAAAGCCGGCAGGCGCGCGCGCACTTCGGCAATGCGCGAGGGCAGGATGTCGCCGATGACGATGCCCGGCCCTTCCGGACGTTCGGCGATCACCTGCCCCCACGGGTCGATCAGCGCCGAATGGCCGAAAGTACTGCGTCCGCCTGCGTGCTCGCCCCCTTGCGCTGCAGCCAGCACATAGCACTGGTTCTCGACCGCCCGCGCCCGCAGCAGAAGATGCCAGTGCGCGAGCCCCGTCGTGGCGGTGAACGCCGCCGGGACGAGGATCAACGCGAGCTCGCCCAGCGCCCGGTAGAGCTCCGGAAAGCGCAGGTCGTAGCAGATCGACAATCCGACGCGACCGCAGGGCAGATCGAAGGTCATCGGTGCATCGCCGGGCTCGATCGTCCGCGCCTCGTCGTAGCTCTCGTCGCCCTGGGCAAAGGTGAACAGGTGGATCTTGTCGTAGCGCGCGACGCGCCGGCCATCGGGTCCGAAGACGAGGCAGGCGCTGCGCACGCGACCCGGATCGCCGACGGCGATCGGCACCGAACCTCCGACGATCCAGACGCCGTGCCGCTGCGCGCTCTGCGCGAGGAACGCCTGCTGCGGCCCGTCGCCGTCCACTTCGCGCACGGCGAGCTTGTCGGATGCGCGCTCGCCGATGATGCCGAAATACTCGGGCAGGACCACCAGCCTGGCACCCTCGCCGGCCGCCGTACCCACCAGCGCAGCCGCCTGCAGAAGATTGTCGGCAACAGACGCGGTGGAAACCATCTGCACCGCGGCCACCCTGAAACTGGCGTTCGTCATTGCCGTCCTTTCTCGGCCGGCGCGGCGGCGCTGGCGGTCCCGCTCTTGGTGACCGTCGGGTCCGACCAGCTGCCGGTCACGTTGTACTCGTAGCTGAACATCTGCTCGATCGGGTCCTGGAGCAATTTCTGCGCGAGCAGCGATCCCGCGCCAACGACCGCACCCACGACGGGATTGGCCAGAAACAACAGCGCCGCTCCGGCCGAAACGCCCGCCGACAGCGTCGGCTGCACGCGGACATGAAGCCGCTGCGTTTCCTGGGCAATGTCGGCGTCGCCGGTGATCTCGACCTTGGCCGCCGGCCCCAGGAGCTTCAGATTGTCGGTGGTGAGGATGCCCCGGTCGACCCGAACGGTACCGTTGATCTGGTCGAACGTGAACCCTTCGCTGAATATGTCGCGAAAATCGAGCGTGATCCGGCGGGGCAGCGCTTGCAGCGACAGTACGCCCAGGAGCTTGCCGATGCCCGGCTCGACCTTGGTGAAGCGCCCCGGGCCGACATCGACGCGAAACGTGCCGGTCAGCGTCGGAAAGTCGAGCCCGTTCGGCGCACCGGCCCACGCCAGCTGGCCGTTGATCTTCGTCGGTGCGCCCTGCACGGCATTCGGGAATCCGAACCGCGCCAGAAATCCCGCCGCATCCTTGACATCGAGCGACACGTCGAGCTTGGTCTGCTGCTGGCGGCTGCCGCCGCGCCACGCCCCCTCGGCGTCGAGCCGGCCTTCCTCGGCGACCAGATGCAGCTTGCGGATCTGCCATTCGGCGCCTCGCGGCAGCGCCCCGAGTTCGAGGCGGCCGAGATCCCGCCCCTTGGACACGTACACGTCGGCGGTGATGTCGAGTTCGGGCCACGCCTCGGCGGTCGTCGCATCCCCCGGCGGCAGCTCGGAGACCGTCGCGGGTCGATCCGGCCCGCCACCCGTCGCAAGACGCGAGAGACGCGCGGTCAGGCGGCCGTTGGGGTGTCCGGTACCGGGCGACGACCAAACGGCCGACCCCGTGATCTCGCGCCCGGCAAGCTCCAGCTTGAGGTCGGCTCCAGCCTGGCGCCCAGCGATCCGGGTTCCATTCCAGGAGCCACCGAACGCCTCCAATCGCCCGATGTCGAGATCAAATCCGCTGAACTCCGGCAAGCTTCCCGCCGCCGTAGGCGTGCCGGCCCCCGCGGCGGTGGAACGCCGGAGCACCGCGATCCACGCATCGAGGTCAAGGGTTGGAAGCTCCGCCCTGAGCCAGGTGCCGGAACGCTCGGTCGATGCCAGCGTGCCGGAGCGCGCCTTGGGTCCCATCGCGACCTCGACCCGCTCCCACTCGAGGCCGGCGCTCGCCTGCCGCCTTCGTGCGAGGACCTGCAGTTCGCTCCCGTAACCCAGCGACAGGAGTTCGCTGTCGGGAGTGCCTGCCACCGGTTGGCGCACGACGCGCAAGGGCACGGCATCCTCGCTGCGCTTGCCGATCGGGGGCGGCAGATCGATCGCCGTCCCGATCATCGAACTGTCGATGGTCCACGTCACTCCCGCCGGTGCGGTCTCGATGGCCACCGACCAGGGCAGCGTCCCGCTCAGGCGCTCCCCGAGCGGGATCGAAACCTCGCTTCGCAGCGCTGCGATGCTGGCCGCGCCATCGCCCGTCACCTGCAGATGACCGTCGACGTTGCCCAACGAGACGCGTGCCGGTCCACCCATGACCTCGAGCGCAATGTCGCGGGCGTTGAGACCGGACTCGCTGAAGAGAAGCTTTCCGTTGATCTTCGATAGCGGCGGCACGCTCTGCAAACGCAATTGCGCATCGACAAAGCTGAAGTCGCCGGTCACCTTGTTTTCGGCTTCATTCCCAAGTGCCAGGTCGAGCCGCAATCCCAGCCGCCCATTGCCCGATGCCTCGGCGCCATGGGTGACGTCCCCGATCCATGCGGCGACCGGGCTCTCTTTGACGAAGCGCAGAAAATCCGCCGCGGGAGCGGCGACCTCGCCCTCGATCCTGAGCAGCGGAATCGCTGCGGCGAGGTCGGGGATCTCGGCGTGCGTCTTCCCGATCCCGGTGCCCTGGATGCGCGCCGATCGGGTGTCGATGAAAATGCCCTTGCCCTCGAACCGCACCACCGCGTCGACGTCGGTGAGCTTCGGCCAATGGTCGGCGTAGTCGAGCGTCACGCCGCTCGCCCGGGTGATCACCTGGAAGGTCCCGGCTTTGCCGTCGGCAAATGGAAACTCCGCCAGGTCGCCAGCCAGCTTCAACGTGGCTTCCGGCGCCATGCCCTTCACGAGCCCAAGGCGCAGCCACTCCCGCGTTCCCGCGTCGATCCAGCGGGGAAGATAGCGGTGCACTTCGGTCACCTGGGCGTCGACGAGCCGTGCGACGAGATCGATGGTCCCGGGACCTTTCGCGGCGGTCCGGTAGAGTCCGCTGGCTTGCCCCGATGCATGGGTGTTGGCAAACTCGACGCTGGCCAGGCGCACCTGGGTTGCGTCGCCCTTGCGTTCCCAGGTCGCCGTCGCATCGAGCCGATCGAGGGTCAGCGGCAAGGCGAACACGCGCGGCAAATCGAGCGTTGCCGAGCGTGACTGCAGCTTGAGCGTTCCACCCGCTGGCGTGAACTCGATGCTGCCCGAAAGCCCGGTGCCGCCTGGCAGCAGGCCCTGCGCAGCGACGCCGACCAGCACGAAATCGGCCTGTCCCGAAAATGCCGAGGGCGTGTCGTTCGGCCCTTCCCACTGCACGCGGCCGCGGGACAGGTGATCCTCGCGGCGCGAAACGGGCGAGGTCGGCGCGAACGGACTCGGACAGCGGAAGATGGGCGGCAAGATCGCGCAACGGTTCGAGCTGCAGCTGGTCGAACTCGAGCAGCGTCGTTGCCGGTGCCGAGGGCGTGGCATCGCGCGCCACGACCCCGAAGCTGACGGGGTCGAGCGCCGCGCCTCCCACCGCCGAGAATCGCAGCTGTCGCGCCAGGAACTCGCGTCGCCCGTTGTCGTCCTGCCACTGGACGCGCCCGGAGAGATGCGCGAGCTGCAGCTTCGGCAAGTTGTCGGCAAGACGGGCTTCGACATCCTCGAGCTCGACATCGCCGGTGATGTCGCGTGCCACGCCGCCCGCAAATTCAAACCACAGGCGCAGCGCACCCTTGCCACTGGCGAGCTCGCGCGGCAACGGCAGCCATTCACGCCATGCCGCGACGTCGGCGTAGTCGAGGCGCGCGTAGAGCCGCCCCTCCGCCTGCTGCCAGTCGCGCACGGATCCACCCCGCCATTCGCCGCGAATGTCGACGGGCGCCGCCAGTTCCGGCGGCGGCGTGCCGCGCAGACCGAACCGGTGGCGGCCAAGACCGTATTCGAGGCGCAGCTGGACGCGATCCAGCACGAGCTGCGGGGCATTGCGCAGGTCGTCATGCCAGGTGACCAGCGCGTCCCGAACGATGATCTGCCGCTGGCGAAGAATCCAGTCGGTAAGCGCCGTGTCGCTTCCTGCATCGGCCGGGTCGATTTCGATGCCGCCGACATGCAGCATCCCGGCCCGATCGCGGCGCAGCGCGAGCCGCGGTCGCTCGATCACCAGCTCCTTCAAGCGCAGCTCCAGGAGCGGTACCGACGTCCACGCCACGACCATTTCGACCACGGGCAGTTCGAGCAGCGGCAACGTCGCCGCACGGGCGGAATCGCGCACCCGGAACCCGGTCATGATCAGCTTGGGATTCCAACCGTCCCAGCCGGCGACCAGGGCATCGATTTCAACCGGCTGGCCGAGCTGGCGCGAAAACGTTGCCGTCAACGTGTCGCGATAGGTCTCCACCTGCGGGAAGACGACGTAGCGGACGACCAGCAACACCAGGGCGAACGCGGCGAACGCCGCAATCAGGGTGGTGCCGGCGATCCGGCCTAGGCGAAGCAATGCAGTCTCGGGCGGCGGTGAAAATGAAAGTAGCGCGGCGCCACGGGGCATAATGGCAGTTGGCGCTGGCATTGTAGCGGAATGCGCAAGGCTAACCCGGCACCTCCCGTTTTCGTGTCCCGACCGAGACGCCGCGACCGCGGGCTTCGGCGCCCGATCAGACCCCGGACAATCTCCGCCCCTCCCGCTCGTCATGGATCTATCCGCCGCACTCGCCTACAGCCACTACGCCACCGCCGCGCTGGCCAACCGACCGCTCGAGCGAAGCCAGCTCGAGGCCACGCTGGATGCCGGCTTCGACTGGGTCGCGGCCGAACGCTCGGTCGACGACAGCGTCGGCACGAGCGATCCTGCGCGGCTGGCGTCTTGCCTGCGCGCCCTGCGCCGGCAGTTGATGGTGCACACGCTGGCCCGGGATCTCACGGGTCGTGCGCCGTTGACGGAGGTCTGCGCGAACATGACGCGCCTCGCGGAAGTCGCCGCCCGATCGGCGGTGGCGCTGCATCACGCCGTTCTCGCTGCCGCGCATGGCGAGCCCCGCGGCGCCGACGGGCGCGCCCAGCAGCTGATCGTCATCGGCATGGGCAAGCTGGGGGGCGGCGAGCTCAACGTCTCGTCCGATGTGGACCTGATCTTCGTCTACCCCGAGGAGGGTGAGACCGACGGCGCGCGCACCCTTTCCAATCGCGAGTTCTTCGACCGCCTGGGTCGCCGTGTCATCGCGGCGATCAACGACGTCACGGCCGACGGCTACGTGTTCCGCGTCGACATGCGTTTGCGCCCCTACGGCGACAGCGGACCGTTGACGGTGCCGTTTTCGGCGCTCGAGCAGTACCTCATCAGCCAGGGCCGGTCGTGGGAGCGCTACGCCTGGCTCAAGGCACGCGCGCTGACGGGAAGCCGGCACGACGAGTTCGCGAGCCTCGTCATGCCGTTCGTGTTTCGCAAGTACCTCGACTTCGATGCCTACGACGGCCTGCGCGACATCCATCGTCAGATCCGGGAGCAGGGAAAGCGCCGCGACTATGCGCCCAACATCAAGCTCGGCCCCGGCGGCATCCGCGAGATCGAGTTCATCGTCCAGGCGCTGCAACTGGTACGCGGCGGCCGCGAACCGGCGCTGCGCGTGCGCGGCACGCTGCCGGCGCTGGCGGCAATCGCGAGCCGGGGTCTGCTGCCCGAAGCGGCGACCAACCGGCTCTACGCCGCGTACCTTTTCCTGCGCCGGCTCGAACACTGCCTGCAGTATCGCGACGACAAGCAGACGCAAACGCTGCCGCAGGAAACCATCGAGCGCGAGGCGCTGGCAGCGGCGATGGAGTTCGCATCCCTCGCCGCGTTCGACTCCGCCCTGGCCGCACAGCGAGCCGCCGTCGCCGAGCAATTCGCCGCCCTGTTCGGTGAGACCGAAGGCGAGCCGGGAGGCGACGCCGACGTTGCTCCGAGCGTCGATCGCGAAGGGAGGACCCGCGACATCGCCGGCTTCTCCGGCCTGTGGCGCGGCGATGTCGATCAGGAATCCGCACGGGCGATGCTGGCGAGCGCCGGGTACGCCGATCCCAACGAACTCGTGACCACGCTGACCCGGGTGCGCACGAGCACGCGGTATCTGCAACTGCCGGCGCTGTCGCAGCAGCGCTTCGACGCGCTGGTGCCGCGCCTCCTCTGCGTCTCCTCCGTCGAGGACGTTCCCGGCGTGGCGCCGCAGACGGTCTTCCTCCGCCTGTTGGCCCTGCTGGAGACGGTCAGCCGCCGCAGCGCCTACCTGGCGCTGGTGATCGAGCATCCGCCGCTGTTGCCCCGGCTCGCGCAGCTGATGGGAGCATCGCAATGGGCGACCGATTTCCTGATGCAGCATCCGATCCTGCTCGACGAACTGCTCGATGCGCGCGTGCTGCTCGCGGAACCCGACTGGAGCGCCTGGCGCAGCGAGCTTGCCAGAAACCTCGCTCATCAACTCGGCGACCCGGAAGGCCAGATGGACGCGTTGCGACATTTCCAGCACGCGCAGGCGTTTCGATTGCTCGCTCAGGACATCGCCGGCATGCTCACCGTCGAGCGCCTCGCCGATCACCTCTCGGCACTGGCCGACATCGTCCTCGACGCCACGCTGAAGGCCATCTGGACCCAGATGCGCGGCGCCGATGCGCCTCCGCCGCGGTTCGCCGTCATCGGCTACGGCAAGCTCGGCGGCAAGGAACTGGGCTACGCCTCCGACCTCGATATCGTTTTCATCTACGACGACGCGGGCGACGACGCGGCCCCCGAGCGCTACGCCCGCCTGGCGCAACGCGTCATCACCTGGCTCACCAGCACGACCGGTGCGGGTCAGCTCTACGATACCGACCTGCGGCTGCGCCCCGATGGCGCCTCCGGGCTGATGGTGACCTCGCTTGCGAGCTTCCGGAAGTACCAGCACACGCAAGCCTGGACCTGGGAGCACCAGGCGCTCACCCGCGCCCGCTTCGTCGCGGGGGATGCGACGATCGGGCAGGCTTCGAGTCCGAGCGCGAAGCGATCCTGCGGCTGCCGCGCGATCCGGCCCGGCTTGCACGGGAGATCGTGGAAATGCGCCTCAAGATGCTCGAAGGCCACGCCACTCCGGAAGACCGTTTCGACCTCAAGCACGACCGGGAGGCATGGTCGACGTGGAATTCGCCGTCCAGCTCCTGGTGCTTGCCCACGCGCACCGGCATCCGTCGCTGACCCGCAACGTCGGCAACATCGCGCTTCTCGCCATGGCGGGGGCCTGGGTCTCGTTGCCGCCGAAACCGCGGCGGCGGCGGCCGACGCCTATCGCGAATACCGCCGGCTGCAGCACCAGATCCGCTTGACCGGCGCCACGCATGCACGGGTCGACCCGGAGCCGCAGGTGCTGCGGCGCGCGGCCGTGATGGCGCTGTGGAACAGCGTCTTCGGCGGGCCCTGGCACGCTGCCGAGGCGAAACGCGTTTACTTCAGCTAGAATGAACGGTCCAACGCCCACTGCCTCGGAGATTTCTCGATGTCGATGGCCGACCGTGATGGTTTCATCTGGTACGACGGCAAGATGGTGCCGTGGCGCGAAGCCACGACCCACGTGCTCACGCATACGCTGCACTACGGCATGGGCGTGTTCGAGGGCGTTCGTGCCTACAAGACCGTCGACGGGACCGCGATCTTTCGCCTGCACGAGCACACCGATCGGCTGTTCCGGTCCGCGCACATCTTCGGCATGAAGATTCCCTACACCAAGGAAGTGATGGACGCTGCGCAGATCGCCTGCGTGCGCGACAACAAGCTCGAATCCTGCTACATCCGGCCGATCGCGTTCTACGGCTCTGAAGCGATGGGCGTCGCCGCCAGATCCAACCCGGTCCGGGTCGCCGTTGCCGCGTGGCCCTGGGGCGCGTACCTCGGCGCCGAGGGCCTCGAAAAGGGCATCCGGGTCAAGACGTCGTCGTTCACGCGCCACCACGTCAATATCACGATGACCGGCGCCAAGGCCTGCGCAACTACCCCAATTCCATCCTCGCCAACCAGGAGGCAACCCAGGATGGCTACGACGAGGCGCTGCTCCTCGACGGCAGGGTTTCGTCTCGGAGGGCGCCGGCGAAAACATCTTCATCGTCATCGATGGCGAATTGCATACGCCCGACATCGGCTCCGGCGCACTGAAGGGCATTACCCGCGACACCGTGATGCGCCTCGCGAACGATCTCGGCATTCCGGTCCACCAGCGCCGTATCCTGCGCGACGAAGTGTACTGCGCCGACGAAGCATTTTTTACCGGCTCTGCCGCCGAGGTCACGCCGATTCGCGAGCTGGACAACCGCAGCATCGGCATTGGCCGCCGCGGCCCGCTGACCGAGAAGCTGCAGGCGCTTTTCTTCGACACCGTCAACGGCCGCAACGCCGCCCACCGCGACTGGCTCACCCGGGTCGACCGATGACGGCAACCAGCGAAATGCCGGCGCAGGACGTCGCCCCGAGCGAACTGCCGGTGTTTTGCCCGAACCCCCAAGATGCCGCTGTGGTCATCGCACCCGCGCGTCTACCTCGATGTCGGCGACCACGGGGTCCGCCCGTTGCCCGTACTGCGGCACGACGTACCGCCTGCGGGGGGCGCGGCCAAGGGCAGCGGCCACTGACCCGCCGACCAGACGCAGCTTCCAGGCCCCGGCGCCAATCGCCGCCACGCATGTTAGAGCGCGTACTCATCGTTGCCCCCTCGTGGGTCGGAGACGCGATTCTTTCCGAGCCGCTGGTGTCGCTGCTGCGCGAGCCTTTCGCCGACCCCATCGTCGACGTGCTGGCGCCGCCATGGTGCGCGCCGGTCTATGCGCGGATGCGCGGCGTGGCGCGCGTCATCGAGAACCCGCTGGGGCACGGTCGATTCGGTTGGGCGCAGCGCCGGGCATTGGCCGCCACCATTCGCAGCCATGCATATTCCCACGCGTTCGTGCTTCCGAACTCATGGAAGTCGGCGCTGATCCCCTGGTTCGCCGGTGTTCCGCGCCGGATCGGCTACATCGGCGAAGCCCGCTGGGGCCTGCTCACCGATGCTCGCCGCCTGGACAGGAAAGGACTGCCCCGCCTGGTCGATCGCTTCGTCGCGCTCGGGGTTCAGGCGGGCGACCTCGTGCCCATGCCACCGGGCCCGGTCCTGGTGCCGGACTCCGCGAACCGCGCTTCCGCGCTGCAGGCGATGAACCTGTCGACTGTGCGCCCGATCGCCGCGCTGTGCCCAGGCGCCGAATACGGCACGGCCAAGCGCTGGCCGCCGAACTACTTCGCCGAGCTCGGCGCGAAGCTGCAGGGCGATGGCATGCAGGTGTGGCTCATCGGCTCGCCCAACGACAAGCTGCCGGCGGCGTCGGTGCGACAATCGGGGGAGAGGCCGGACGGCGGTTCTATGACCTCACCGGCCGCACCGACCTCGGCACGGCGATCGACCTCCTGTCGCTCGCCAGCATCGTGATCAGCAACGACTCGGGACTCATGCATGCCGCTGCTGCCGTAGGCGTGCCGCTGGTGGCGCTGTTCGGCTCCTCGTCGCCGACCTTCACTCCGCCCATTTCTCCGCTGGCGCGCATCGCGCGGATCGACATTCCCTGCAGCCCTTGCTTCAAGCGCGAATGCCCGTTGCAACACTTCAGGTGCATGCGCGATCTGGAGCCGAACGTGGTGTACGATTTCGTCCGTGCCACCCTTGCCGCGGCCCGTGTCCGACCGCCGGCGCGCCCAACCCAGGACTGACTCCCGCCCGCTCCACGATGTCCAAGCCCCGCACACCGCCGATCTACACCACGCCCACCGATGCAGCGCTCGCCTTTTATCAGGCGTTCGAGGCCGGTGATGTCGACGCGATGATGGCGACATGGGCCGAGGACGAGGACATCGTCTGCGTGCACCCGGGCGGCGCGCGGCTGGTAGGCTACGCTGCGGTGCGCGGGGGTTGGGAACAACTGTTCGCCACCGGCACCCGCCTTGCTCTTCCGGCTGGAGCAGGTGGTCGTCATCGAGACCGTGGGCCTGTCGATGCAGAGCGCAGTCGAGCACGTGACCACCAGCACCGATCGCGGCGAGAGCGGCACGGCGCTCTGCAGCAACGTCTTCCTGCGCACGCCCTCGGGCTGGCGGATGGTGATGCATCACGCCTCCGTGGCCCCTGCTACGCCCGACATTGCGCCCGCCGGCCCTCTGCACTGAAGGCAGAACGGCGTCCTCCCGCCGGCGCGTCTCGACCGTCGGTCCCTCTGCACCGCCGTTCCAGCTCCGGACGGGGCGGTGCGGAAACCGTTCAGTAGTTGACGAAGCGCGGCGGTCCGACGCTGATCGTCTGCATCATGGCGTCGAGGTGGTAGCGGAGGCGCTCCGCTTTCAGGTCGCGTGCCGCAGGGTCATCCCAGAGGTTGTCGAACTCGCCGGGGTCACTGGCCAGGTCATAGAGCTCTCCGATCGCGTGACCGTGGTAGACGACCGACTTCCAGCGGCCATCGCAGACCATCGTCCCGTGCGTTTGGTCGGGTTGCCCGCCGACCGAGTCGAAGTACTCGGAGATCACGTGCGGCTTGTGCCGCCCGGGATCCGCCTGCCCTTCGAGGATCGGCAGCAGCGAGCGCCCCTGCATCGCCTCGGGCACCGGAAGCCCCGCCGCTGCCAGGAGCGTAGGTGCGACGTCAAGCGTCTCGACCAGCCCGTCGCTCGCCAGCCCCGAGGCGAAGTGCCCGGGCCACGAGAAGATCAGCGGCACCCGCACCAGACCCTCGAAGAAGCGGCAGCCCTTGAGGATCAGGCCGTGATCCCCCAGCAGTTCGCCGTGGTCGCTCATGTAGACGATGATCGTGTTCTCGAGCTGGCCTGTCGCCCGCAAGGCGTCCACGATGCGGCGCAGCTGGTCGTCGATCAGCATGATCATCGCGTAGTAGTTCGCCTTGACTTCCAGCGCGTCGTAGTCGCGCGGCGGCGCGGAGGCAATCGAATCGTGGTCGCCGGCGGGCACCGGCTTCACTACCGACGGATGCGCGGGTCCTGCGCCACTTTGGTCTGCTGGTCGATATCGACGAACGCTTTCTGGCGCTCGAGGTCGTGCTCGCGGAACAGCGGGAGGTCGAGCTTCGCGGGATCGACCTTGGCCAGGTACTCGGGCGGCGCGTCGAACGGGGCGTGCGGGTCGAATGGATTGACCGAAAGCAGCCACGGGCCGTCGCGCTGCTCGCAAATGAATCGGATCGCCATCTCGCTGCACCACGTCGTCTGATGCAGCGTCCGCCGGCACGCCCGGACCACAGAAGTAGTTGATCGGCGCGTACAGTTCGATCGGGTCGACCTTCTTCTCGTGCCGCAGCCACGTCTCGTAATCGTGTCCGCGCGCGGCGTCCGGCGTGGGGTGATGGCTCCACCAGAAGGCGCGGTAGCCGTCGTCGGGGCGCACCTCGAATCGCTTCGCTGCGGACAGGTGCAGCTTGCCCACGAGCCCGCAGTCGTAGCCCGCCTCGGCGAACAGCTGGGTGACGAGCTTCTCGCCCGGCGGAAAATAGGCGTTGCCGTTGCGGTAGACGTGGTGCGATGCCGGATAGCGTCCGGTGAGAAAGCTGGCCCGCGCCGGCGTGCAGATCGGGCTCTGCGCATAGGCACTGAGAAACGCGACGCCGCCGGCGCCGCAGCCCGTCGAGCTCAGGCGTGCGATCTGCGGCTGGCCGAGTGCGCCGATGGTGTCCCAGCGCTGCTGGTCGGTGCAGTACCAGAGGATGTTGGGGCGCCCGTGCCATCGTCTATTCGAACTTGATGTCCGCTTCCTTGACGATGCGGCCGACTTTCTCGTGCTCGCTGCGCAGGAGATCGGCGAATTCCTGCGGCGTGCTGCTCTGCGCCATCAGCCCGAGGCTGCTCAGGCGCTCGCGAATTTCCGGCAGCGCGGCGATCTGCACCAGTTCCTTGTTGACGCGTGCCACCACATCGGGGGGCGTGCCGGCTGGCGCGAGAATGCCCCACCAGTTGGTGAAACTGAACCCGCGCACCGACTCGCCGATGCTGGGCACATCCGGCAGCGCCGGGAGCCGCGGACCGGTCACTGCCAGCGCCTTCAGCTTGCCGGCCTTCAACTGCGAAAAGGCGGCGCCGTCGACGAGCACGTCAACCCGGCCGCCGGCGACGTCGATGATGGCCGGCCCGCCGCCCTTGTAGGGGACATGCACCAGGTCGATCTTCGCCATCGAGCGCAGCAGCTCGAAGGCCAGGTGGCCGGGGCCGCCTACGCCGGCGGTGGCGTAGGTGAGCTTGCCCGGGCGGGCGCGCGCCTGCGCGAGGAATTCGTCGAAAGTGTTGACCGGGAAATCGAGATTGGCGGTGACCACGATCGACACCGACGCGATGGCCCCGATCGGCGCGAAATCCTTTGCCGGATGGTATTGCAAGTTGGGATCGGCGAAGGTGGCGATGACGAAGTTGCCCAGGTCGCCGATGACCAGGGTATAGCCATCGGGCGGCGCCTTCGCCGCCGCGGCCGCGCCTATCCTGCCAGCGGCGCCGCCACGGTTGTCGATGACGATCGGCTGCCCGAATCGTTCGGACAGCTTCTGGGCGAAGATCCGCGCGATGATGTCGTTGTTGCCCCCGGGCGGATAGGGCACGATCAGTTTCACCGGGCGCGACGGATACCCCTGGGCGGCGGCACACGCGGACCACACGCACACGAAAAGCACCAGCAGCCAGCCTGTCAACCTGTTCATTTTCTTCTCGCTCGGTTCATTGATCGGTCATCGCGGAACGCAGTTGCGCCTCTGCGTCCACATTTGCCGCGGCGCCGACATCGACCACGACGCGCACGATGCGTCCGGTGAAGCGGAACGGCGCGCGGTAATGGTCAGTCACCGGCAAACCACTGTCGTAGCCGCAGCAAAGCCCTTCGCCCGAAGTCTCGATCACTGCCGGCACGGTGTGCGGAATCTCGCCCTGGCCGATCAGGCGATCGCCCAGATGGAGCGAACCCGTGCCGCGGTGCTCTCCGGTGCGGGTGAAGCGGAACTGCAGGATCGCGGCACCCGGCCCGATTTCCTCGGTCGAGCTGATGCGGTACTCCGCCAGCCCGAGGTGGTTATGCACATAGTGCAGGCGGCGGTCCTTCAGGTAGAGCGAGTAGCCCGCGAACCAGCTGCCATGGGCCAGCAGCACGCCCTCGGCGCCGCCGGGAGGAATGTCGACTTCGGCGGTGATGGTGTGCGAGCGGTTTTTCAGATTGACCGCCGTGTATTCGAATTGCGGCGCGCCATCCGGGTAATAGACGTAGCGCTCTTGCGGCCCGGCCGCGCTCGGCTTGCGCTCGGCCATGCGCGTCTGCATGCGCGAGTCGAGCGGCAGCACGTTGTACTTGCCCGCCTCGACCCACCAGCGCTCGACGAGTTCCGCCAGCTTTTCGGGGTGCTTGCCGGCGAGATCTTCGCATTCGGAGAAGTCCTCGGCGACGTGGTAGAGCTCCCAGCGCTGCTGCGCGAGGATGGCTTCGGTCAACGCATCGCCCTGCGGCTGCTCGACCACCGCCTTCCAGCCTTCGCTCCAGAGCGCGCGCGAGCCGATCATTTCGTAGTACTGCACGTGCTTGCGGGTCGGTGCGTCGGCAGCGCTGAACGTGTGCGCGAAGCTCACTCCCTCCAGCGGGCGCTGCGCCACGCCGTTGAGCAGCTTCGGCGGATCGAGCCCCAACGCCTCCAGTATCGTGGGGGCCAGGTCGACCGCGTGGACGTACTGGCCGCGCACTTCGCCACGCGAGGCGATGCCCTTTGGCCAGTGCACGATCAGCGGGTCGCTCATGCCGCCCTGGTGCAGGTAGCGCTTCCAGCGGCGAAGCGGCGTGTTGCCCGCCCATGCCCACCCCCACGAGTAGTTCGGGTACGACCTTACACTGCCCCATTCGTCGATGCGCGCCAGGTTCTGTTCGATGGTCGGCTCGACCCGGTTGGGAAACTGCAACTCGTTGAACGAGCCGTGCTCGCCGCCCTCGGCGCTGGCGCCGTTGTCCGAAGCGAGTACGACCAGCGTGTTGTCGAGTTCGCCCAAGGTCGAGAGAAAATCGATCACGCGTCCGACATGGTGGTCGGTCTGTTCGAGGAACCCGGCAAAAACCTCGTGCTGGCGCGCATACAGCCTTCGCGCATCCTCGGACAGCGAGTCCCATCCCGCCACCCACGGCGGTCGCGGCGAGAGCCGGGTTCCCGCCGGCACGACGCCCGAGGATAACTGGCGGGCGAAAACTTCCTCGCGCCAGCGATCCCAGCCCTGGTCGAATTTGCCGCGGTAGCGCTCGATCCACTCCGGCTCGACATGATGCGGCGCGTGCCCCGCCCCCAGGCAGTAGTACATGAAAAATGGCTTGTCCGGCGCGACGGCGCGCAGGTCGGTGATGTATTCGATGGCGTGATCGGCGAGGTCGGCGTTGAGGTGGTAACCCTCTTCGGGAGTGCGCGGGGGGGTGATGTAATGGTTGTCGTGCACCAGCGTCGGTGCCCACTGATTGGTCTTGCCGCCGAGGAAGCCGTAGAAGCGCTCGAATCCGCGCGCAAGGGGCCAACGCGCTTTCGAAGCGCCGGACGCGTATTCGCCCGCCTGCGTCAGGTGCCATTTTCCGATCCCGAACGTCGCGTAGCCCTGCTGCAACAGCATTTCGGAAAGGAAGCCGTTTTCGCGCGGGACCATGCCGTTGTACCCCGGAAAGCCGGTCGCCATTTCCTGGATGATGCCGACGCCATTGGAGTGGTGGTTGCGTCCGGTGAGCAGGCACGCCCGGGTCGGCGAGCAGATCCCGGTGGTGTGGAACTCGCGGTAGCGCAACCCGCCGGCGGCGAGGCGGTCGAAGGTGGGCGTGCGGATATCGGATCCGAAGCAGCCGAGTTGCGCGAAGCCGACGTCGTCGAGCAGCAGCACCAGTACATTGGGCGCACCCGCTCTGGCCTTGGGCGACACCGGCCATGCAGCCGTCGACTCACCCGCCGTGCGCCCGATGCTGCCGGTGAAGGGCGTGCCTTCCGGGTAGGTCTCGAGTTCTTTCAACAGTCTCTCCCGCGGTGGTGCTCATTTCCCGCAACGCGCAACCGATGGGCGAGCGCGACAATCTTGTCCGCACGTCGCGGGTCGGTGCAGTACCGGAGGATGTCGGGCCGCTCCGTTGCGGGCATGGCGCTGTCGGCGCAAGGCTCAATCGATCTTGGCGCCGGAGACCTTGATCGCCTGCGCCCACTGCTCGCGTTCGCGCGCGAGAAAGCGCTCGAACTCGTCGGACGGCATGAACTGGATGTCCGCGCCCTGCGACGAAAACCGCTCCTTGATGCTCGGGTCGGCAAGGATCTGTCCGATTTCCTGGGAGAGGCGGGCGATGATCGGCTTCGGCGTCGCCGCCGGCGCGACAATGCCGAACCACGCGACGATGTCGAAGTCCTTCACGCCCGACTCGGCCACCGTAGGAACGTTCGGCAGCGTGGCGGCACGCGTCCCCGCCGACGTCGCGATGTACTTGAGCTTGCCCGCCGCGACGAACTGCGACACCTCGATCGGGCTCGCGAACATCAGGCCAACGTGACCCGCCACGAGGTCGTTGACGGCCGGGCCGCCTCCCTTGTACGGGACGTGCGTGAGGTCCGCGCCGGTTCGGGTCTTGAAAAGCTCGGTGGCAAGGTGCGGCACGCTGCCGTTGCCGGGCGACGCGTACGCGAGCGATCCGGGCTTCGCCTTGGACAGCGCAAGAAGCTCCGGCAGGGTGTTGGCGGCGACCGACGAATGCGCGGTCAGGATGAGGGGCGAAGTCGCGATGAGCGCGATGCCCGTGAAGTCCTTCGGCGCATAGCTGAGCTTCGGGTACATCAGCGCGGCGATCACGAACGGTGCCGGCGCGAGCATCAGCGTGTAACCGTCGCCCGGCGCGCGCGCGACTTCTGCCGCCCCGATCGTCGTTGCGGCTCCCGGCTTGTTCTCGACGACGAACTGCTGTCCAAGCCGCTCCGTGAGGCGCTGTCCGAGCAGCCGTGCAAAGATGTCCGAAGCACCGCCCGGCGCGAAGGGAACGACAATCTTCACGGGTTTCGCGGGCCACGCCTGGGCGAGCGCAAAGGCAGGAGCAAGTGCGCAGGCAACGCAGAGCAGCAGTCTTGGGAGATGCGTCATGAATCCTCCGTGGCAGTTCGGGTCGGACTGTGCGCAGACTCGCCGCGGCCTGCCGCAACTGGTCTGGTTTTCATACCAGCCGCACCACATTACGCCGACGGATTTGCGGTGTCAATGCGGCCGCGGCGGATTGCCGGGGCGCGATGGTGGCATACTTTGCAATCATGGCCATCAAGCCGATCGCCGCGTCGCGCCTCTACCAGCACATCGCCGATGAGATCGGCCGCCTGATCGACGCGGGCGAGTTCGGTCCCGGCGACCGGCTGCCCGGCGAGCGCGACCTTGCGCGCAAGCTCGCCGTGTCTCGCTCGTCGCTGCGGGAGGCTCTCTCGGCGCTCGAAATTGCAGGCCGCGTCACGATCAAGCTTGGCTCGGGCGTCTACGTGCGCGCGGCCCGGCGGACCCGGACTGCGGCCTCGACGGGCGCCAAAGGCGAGATCTCGCCGTTCGATGTGCTGCGCGCACGCCGCCTGGTCGAGGCCGAGGCGGCCGCGCTCGCAGCCCGACACGCGACGGCGCGTCAGATCGCGGGAATCGGGGCCGCGTTCACCCGGCTGTCCGCGCAGATGCTCGGGGACCGCAGGCTCCCCGACGGCGATCGCCAATTTCACGTGCGCATCGCCGAGGCCAGCGGCAACAGCGCGCTGGCCAAACTCGTCCACGCGCTCTGGGAGGAGCAGCGCCACCCGCTCTCCGCGCGCATCGAGGCCTTGTTCGTCACGCCGCTGCGCAGACACGACAACATTGCCGAGCACCGCGCGATTCTCGACGCCATTCGCGGCCGCGATCCCGTGGCGGCACGGTCGGCGATGCGCCTGCACATTCGCAACGCCGAGCGGCAGCGGCTCGCGCTGTTGCGCGATCAGCCTGGAATCTTCAGGAGGTAGGCCGTCCGAACCAGGGAGAGGAATGCCATGCAGACCATCGGATTCATCGGACTCGGCACCATGGGGGCGCCGATGGCGCTCAATGTTCTCAAGCACGGCTACAAGCTCACGGTTCTTGACAGTTCACGTGCTGCTGCGCGCCTGGTCGCGGCCGGCGCGCAAAGTGCGCCTTCGCCGCAGGCGATCGCCGCCGCCAGCGAATGCGTCATCACGATGCTCCCGGGACCCGCCGATGTCGAATCCGTCGCAACCGGGCCTGATGGAATTGCGGCGGGGATCGGCAAGGGTGCCGTCTACATCGACATGAGCACCATCGACCCCGGCACGACGCGCCGCGTCGGTGCCATCATTTCCGGGCGCGGCGCACACATGGTCGATTGTCCGGTGGGCAAGACGGCCGAACACGCGGTCAGCGGAACGCTGACGCTGATGGCTGGCGGACCCGAGGAGGTCGTGGCACGGGTGCGCCCGGTGCTTGCCGCGATGGGGTCGGAATGCTTCTACTGCGGCCCGCTGGGATCGGGCGTCACCGTCAAGCTTATCAACAATCTGCTCGCGGCATCGATTCATGCGGCAAACGTCGAGGCCTTGGTCGCAGGTGTGGCGTCGGGCCTCAAGCTGGATCTGATACTGCAGGTGCTCAAGACCACGATGGCCTGGAACAGCAGTCTGGCCAACGGCATGCCCAAGCGGGGCCTGGTCGGAAACTTCGAGCCCGGGTTCATGCTGAAGCTCGGCCAGAAGGACGCCCGCCTGGCCGTCGCAATGAACACCGCTCTGGGCCTGAAGACTCCCTTGGGCGAAGGTACGTTGGCGACGCTGAACGAGTGCCTAGCCGCGGGCTACGGCGACGACGATGTCGCCGCGATGCTCAAATTGCGCGAACGGGCCGCAGGGGTCCACGTCAGATTGGAATGAATCCAGCCCGCGGCTTGCCGACACGCGACCATTTCGCACCCGGTCGCCAGCGCCGGGCGCAGCACGAAGGCAATCGCGCTCGTGCTGCGCGATTCGCGTGGCGGCGGGCTTCAGTCCACCTGCGCCCCGGAAACCTTGATCACCTCGCCCCATTTTGCGACCTCCTGGCGGAGAAAAGCTTCCGCCTCGGCCGGGGTGTCGGTTCTGGGCTGGATATCGAGTTTCCTGAGACGCTCAGCCATGCTCGGCTGTTGCAGGGCTCGCGCAATGTCCGTCTGGATCTTGTCGATCAACGGTTTCGGGGTTCCCCCGGGAGCAAGGACCATCGTCCACGCACTCGCCGAAAAACCGGGAAACCCCGATTCGGCCAAGGTCGGGATGTCTGAATACTGCGGAAGACGCTTTTCGCTGGTCACCGCGAGCAGGCGCACCTTGCCGGCCGCTATCTGTGGAGCGACGTGTGGGCCTCCATCGATCGTGAACTGGATTTCGCCGCCCATGAGCGCCGTCAGCGCCTGGCTCCCGCCACGGTAGGGAATGTGCGTGAAATCGATGCCGGCACGCATCCGCAGCAACTCGCCGGCAAGATGCGGAATGGTGCCGTTGCCGCCGGAGCCCAACGCGAGCGTCTTGGGGTGCTTCTTTGCATGGTCCACGAACTCCGCAACGGTGCGCGCGGGCAATTCCGGGTTGACGACGAGCATCAAAGGAACAACCCCGAGAACCGTGACCGGAACCAGGGTGTCGAAAAGCTTGAAGCCCGGGTTCTTGTAAAGCGCGGGGGCCGCCGAAATTGCGGCTGCGGCAACGAGCAGCGTATGCCCGTCAGCCGCGGCATTCGCCACCTGGGTCGCGCCGATGTTTCCCGAAGCACCGGGACGGTTTTCGACGATGACAGGCTGACGCCAGGCGATTGACAGTTCCTGCGCCACGGCCCGCGCAAGCACGTCGGTCGTGGCGCCGGGCGCAAACGGAACGATGAGCGTCACCGGCCGGGACGGAAATGCCTGTGCCCGGACTTCCGATGCCGGGAGGGCGACGGCAGCCATTGCGAACGCGAAGGCGGCGAAGCGCGCAAGTTCACTGAGTTTCATCGAGTGTTCCCTGAGAGGTGGCAGGTAGGTCCCCACGACAACCAGCGAAAGCGTACACGGGTAGGGAGGACTGACGCAATGCGCAGGCTGCAGATGAGCAAGGCGCGGCGACACGATCTTCGCCACCCTGTGCGTGCTCGAGGCTGCCGTGCTGCTGGCGGCGGCATGTGGCCGGTTGACGAAAGCCGCTCAGTCAGGATCGAAGCGCTGCACCGGGGCCGCTGCCGACCTCGGGTCGATGCCGATCAATCGCGCCACCTGCAGCGGCGCGTCGGGCGGCTGCAACGCCTGAACGCGGTCCAGCAACTGCCAATCCGCCATCGTCATCCGGCTGCGCAAGCGCACGTACTCCGCCCACGAGGTGATGATGAAGCGCTCGACAAAGCGGCCGTCTTCGCCCACGTCGCGAAACACCCGCCACGCGTTCGCACCGTTGCGGCGACGGATCGGTTCGAGGAGGTGGATCTCGTGCAGGAACCGCGCGCGGTTCTCCGGCGCGATCCGATACTCCACCTGGATCAGCACCGGCCCGTCGTCCGGCGACGGGGGCTCGGCCAGCGACAGCTCGGGGAGCCACGCACCGGGGGTCACGTCGGCTTCGTCGCCCATCTGCACGGGCAACCAGCGATTCGCGAACAGCAGCACGAGCAGCGTTCCCGCCGATGCGGCCAGCGCGACGCGCAACCCCGCGTAGGTGGCGAGCGCGCCCCAGATCACGCTGCCCACCGCCAGACTCGCCTGCACCGCAACGAGGGTCATCGCCACTGCCCGGGCGCGCACCCAGGCGGGAGCCGCGCTCTGGGTGCCCGCCGACAGGCTCGCGAGCACGCCGACCCACGCAGCGCCCGTGCCGAACATCCCCACCATCGCCAGCGCCGTGTGGTCTGCCCACGCAATCAACATCATCGCCGCCGTCCACAGCAGCACGCCTACGGTGACGACGGTGTTGAGCCCCAGCCGCTGCAGTTGCCCGGGAATCGTCAATGCGCCCACGATGGCCCCGCAGCCGAAACCCGCCGACAGCAAGCCGAAGCCGCCGGCGCCCAAACCAAGCTGGTCGCGGGCGATGACGGGCAGCAACGCCCACAACGCGCTCGCGCAGATGCTGAAAGTCAGGTTGCGGATGATCAGCGAGCGCAGAAGCGGCGCGTGCCTGGCATACCGGAGGCCGCTTTGCACGCCCGACAGCAGCGTCTCGGGAACCCCGGGGAGCGGGCGCTCGGCCTTTTTCCAGCTCCGCACCGCGGCGACCATCAGCAGGAAGAAACAGGCGCTGACCAGCGAGGCGGTGCCGCTGCCGGCGACGGTGACGATTGCGCCGGCGATCGCCGGCCCCACGGCCCGCGCCAGGTTATACGCCACCGCGCCCAGGGCCACCGCGCGCGGCACCTCGACACGTGCGACGAAGTCGTTGACGCTTGCCTGCTGCGCCGGCATGTAGAACGTGAACCCGGCGCCGATCAGAAACGTGAAGACAAGCAGCGACGGCGGCCCCATCAGACCCGCCAGCGTCGCGATGCCCAGCACCACGGTCGCCACCCACAGCACGATCTGCGTGATGAGCACGACGCGCCGCCGGTCGACGATGTCGGCCAGAGCGCCCGCCAGCAACCCGAATAGAAGCGACGGCGCCGTGCTCGCCGTCTGCACGAGTGCCACCATCAGCGCGGACGTCGTCAGCGTGGCCATCAGCCAGGCGGCAACGGTCCCCTGCATCGTGTAGCCCAGCGCCGCACCGATCGACCCGATGTAGAACCGTCGAAACGGCGCGTGCCGAAGCGGCGACGACCGGAGCCAGCCGGCAAGGAACGAACCTGGATGTGCAGACACGGAACGAGCCTGGCGGATCTTCCTGTCGAGCGTGCGCCGATGCGACGCGGTTACCCGCGCCGGCGATGACGCATGGTCAGGCAGTGCCCCCGACGGTCAGCCCCTCGATCTTCAGCGTCGGTTGCCCGACGCCTACCGGCACGCTCTGGCCGTCCTTGCCGCAGGTGCCGATGCCGCTGTCCATTTCCAGGTCGCGGCCGATCATCGTCACCTTGGTCAGCGCATCGGGTCCATTGCCGATCAGCGTGGCGCCCTTGACCGGATAGGCGAGCTTTCCGTTCTCGATTTTCCAGGCTTCGGCAGCCGAGAAGACGAACTTGCCGCTGGTGATGTCGACCTGCCCACCACCGAAATTCACCGCGTACAGACCGTCCTTGACCGAGGCCAGGATCGCCTCGGGGTCGTGCTCGCCGGCGAGCATGATCGTGTTGGTCATCCGCGGCATCGGCAGGTGCGCGAAGGATTCGCGCCGGCCGTTGCCGGTGGGCGCCACCTTCATCAACGTGGCGTTGAGTCGATCCTGCATATACCCGCGCAGGATGCCGTCTTCGATCAACACGGTGCGCTGCGTCGGATTGCCCTCGTCATCGATGTTGAGCGAACCGCGACGGCGCTCGATCGTGCCGTCGTCGATGACCGTGACGCCGCGAGCCGCCACCCGCTCGCCCACCCGCCCCGAAAAGGCGCTGGTGCCCTTGCGATTGAAGTCGCCCTCAAGTCCGTGGCCGATGGCTTCGTGCAGCAGGATGCCGGGCCAGCCATGCCCGAGGACGACGGTCATCATGCCAGCGGGGGCATCGCGCGCACCGAGGTTGAGCACCGCCTGCGCCACCGCCTGCGTCGCGTAGACAGCGAGCACCGCGTCGGTGAAGTACGCGTAATCGAACCGCCCGCCTCCTCCCGAAGAACCCTGCTCGCGACGGCCGTTTTCTTCGACGATCACGGTGAGCGACACGCGCACCAGCGGCCGCACGTCGGCGGCGCACAGGCCATCGCTGCGCGCCACCAGCATGACGTCGTACTCGCCGGCGAGCGAGGCCATGACCTGCACGACGCGCGAATCGCGCGCCCGTGCCATCCGCTCGAGGCGTTCCAGCAGCGAAACCTTTTCCTCCTCCCGCAACGAGACAACCGGGTCGCGGGGGGCATAGAGGTTCAATCCTGCCCGGCTGCGGGCAAGCGGTGCAACGACCGACGAACCCTGGCGACCGATCGCCCGCGCGGCCGCCGCGGCCGCTTCCATTGCCGTGAGGGTAATGTCATCGGAGTAGGCGAAGGCCTGCTTCTCGCCATGTACCGCGCGGATGCCCACGCCGCGATCGATGCTGAATGCCCCGGACTTGACGATGCCTTCCTCGAGACTCCAGCTTTCCATCCGCGAATACTGGAAATAGAGATCGGAAAAATCGACCGCGTGGGTGTGAATCGAAGCCAGAATCCGATCGAGCTGGGGCATGTCGAGCCCCGCGGGGTCGAGCAGGAGGCGGCGCGCCTCGCTCAAGGCGTAGCCATCGGCGGCGGATAACGAGGAGTCGGTCACGATAGCCTTTGCAAGGACGGCGCCGGATCCAGGTCCGATTACTTCCTGAGCGAGTCGCGAATTTCCCGCAGCAGCAGGACGTCCTCTGGCGTCGGAGCCGGCGCCGCGGGCGCCGCATCCAGTCGGGCTTTGACCGCGTTGAAGCGCTTGATCATCCAGAAGATCACCAGCGCCAGGATGACGAAATTGATGACGATGGTGATGAAGTTGCCATAGGCGAACAACGGCACTCCGGCCTTGGTCAGCGCCTCGTAGGTCAAAGGTCCCGCGTATCCCGCCGGCGGACTGCCGAGCTGGATGAAAAAATTCGTGAAGTCCAGACCGCCGAAAATCCTTCCGATGATCGGCATGATCAGATCCCTCACCATCGAATCGACGATCTTCCCGAACGCCGCACCGATGATCACGCCGACGGCCAGATCGACAACGTTGCCTTTGACCGCAAAATCACGGAACTCACTCGCAAATGACATATCCACTCCTCCACAAGAAATCGCTCGCGGCCGCACCCGCGTCTCCCGGGACGGCGCTATGGCGCTCGGGTCAAACCGCCGCCTCCCCCGATTCACCGGTGCGGATGCGGACAACCTGCTCGACCGCGGTGACGAAAATCTTCCCGTCGCCGATCTTGCCGGTGCGGGCCGCCTTGACGATGGCCTCGATGGCGCGATCCACGTCGGAACTCTTGATAATGAGTTCGACCTTGACCTTGGGCAGGAAATCGACGACGTACTCCGCGCCACGATAGAGTTCCGTATGCCCTTTCTGGCGGCCGAAACCCTTCACTTCCGAGACGGTGAGTCCCGTGACGCCGACTTCCGACAGCGCCTCGCGCACTTCATCGAGCTTGAATGGCTTGATTATGGCTTCAATCTTTTTCATGGATTCGACACCGAACGCAATTGTGTGATTAGGCAACGGGACAACGATCGCCAACGGCAGCTTACACGATGCCCGCCATCGGATGAAGCACTGTACAGCTCAGGGTCGGGGCGAAACATCGTTCCAGTCCGACCAAGCGGAGGTGATCGGATAACGCCAATCGCGCCCGAACCCGCGCGGAGTGATCCGGATCCCCACGGCCGCCTGGCGTCGCTTGTATTCGCTGACCTTGATCAGGCGCACAAGCTTGCGCACATGCTCGGGCGGATAACCCATCGCCACGATCTCGCGCGGGCTCTTGTCCTGCTCGACGTAGGCCTCGAGGATGGCGTCGAGGATGTCATAGGGCGGGAGCGAATCCTGGTCCGTCTGATCGTGGCGCAACTCGGCCGAAGGCGCCCGGGTGATGATGCGCTCGGGAATCACGCGGCCCAGCCCGTTGCGGTAGAGGCAGAGCCGGTAAACCAGCGTCTTGCTGATGTCTTTCAGCACCGCGAAGCCCCCGGCCATGTCGCCGTACAGCGTCGCGTACCCCACGGCCATCTCCGACTTGTTACCGGTGGTGAGTACGATCGAACCAAACTTGTTCGACAGCGCCATCAACAGTGTGCCGCGGATTCGCGCCTGGATATTCTCCTCGGTGGCATCGATTGGCAACCCGGCAAATTCGCGGGCCAGCGACGACTGAAACGCATCGAACATCGGCCCGATGGGAATTTCGTCGTAACGAACGCCCAGGATACCCGCCATCTCGCGTGCGTCCTCCAGACTGATCGCGGCGTTGTATCGCGAAGGCAGCATCACCGCCCGCACCCGGTCGCGGCCCAGCGCGTCGACCGCCACCGCGAGCGTCAAGGCGGAATCCACACCTCCCGACAACCCGAGCAAGACGCCCGGAAACCGGTTCTTGCCGACGTAATCGCGCACCCCCATGACCAGCGCCGAGTAGACATGCTCCTCGAGACAGGTCGACAGCGAACCGCGGACAGGCTTGATGCGCCCTTCCTCGAAGCCCAGCAGGGCGACGGCTTCGTGCCATGCCGGCAGCTGCTGGACGATCTGCCCCGATGCGTCGACCGCAAACGAAGCTCCGTCGAAGACCAGCTCGTCCTGGCCGCCCACACGATTGACGTAGACGAGTGGCAGCGACAGATCCCGCGCCCGCGCCGCCACCTGCGCCAGCCGCAGCGCGTGCTGACGCGTATGGTAGGGAGAACCATTGGCTACGATGATGCAATCGGCGCCGGCAGCCTGCGCCTGCCGCGCCGGATCGACGTACCAGACGTCCTCGCAGATGATGAACCCGAAGCGGACATCGTCCACCTCGACCACGCAGGGCGCCGCGCCGGAATCGAAATAGCGCTCCTCGTCGAACACCGTGTAGTTGGGCAATTTCTGCTTGCGATAGGTCTGCGCGACGCGACCGTGGCGCAGGACGGCGAGCGCGTTGTACCGCCGCCCGGCGTCGAACTCCGGAAATCCCACGACCACCGGCACCTCGCCAACGCCCACCGCCATCGCCACCAGTTCCCGGGCGCAGGCATCAAGGAAAGCCGGGCGCAGGACCAGATCCTCCGGCGGATAGCCGCAGAGCGACAACTCCGCCGTCGCGACGAGTCGCGCCCCGCCGCGCGTCGCCTCCGCCGCCGCGCGGAGGATCGCTTCGGCGTTTCCGCGCAGGTCTCCCAACGACTGATTCAACTGCGCCAGAGCAATCTGCATGGTGAAAATGTTAGCACGCCGGGAGTCCGCCCCCCGTACCGAGCGCGCAAACCCGCGGCGGCAGGCGCTTGCCCCGAAAGGGGCGGAACGCCACAATCACGCGTGCCCCATTCCGCAACCGCATCGAGCAGCAATGCGCCCGAGCCTGTCATCCGCGATGACGTGCCCTTGGCGGCCATCCCCCCCGAGCAATGGAATGCCCTGGCGTCAGGACAGCCGCTGCTGTCGCACGCTTATTTTTCCGCGCTGCATGCGTCTGGCTGCGCGTCACCGCGGACGGGCTGGCATCCCCGTTTCCTCACCGCCTGGCGTGGCGACCTGCTGGCCGGCGCCGTGCCGATGTACGGAAAAACACACTCGTACGGCGAGTACGTGTTCGACTGGGCCTGGGCCGATGCCTTTGCCCGTCACGGCCGCGCCTATTACCCGAAGCTCCTGGCCGCGATTCCGTTCACGCCGGCAATGGGGCCCCGCCTGATCGCCCATGATGCCGAACTTCGGCGCCGCCTGCTCGAGCGCGCGAAGGGCATGCTCCAGCCTGCGTCGAATGAGGCAGCGCATCACTCGTCGTTGCACCTCAATTTCTTGACCCGTGACGAGGCCCTGTTGTGCGAGCGTGAAGGCCTGTCGCTGCGCCAGGGCGTGCAGTTCCATTGGCACAATCCGGGTTACCGCGACTTCGCCGATTTTCTTGCCGCGTTCAATCACGACCGACGCAAGCGGATCAACCAGGAACGACGCAAGCTGCAGGTCGCGGACGTCCGCTTCGAACGCAAGACCGGCCGCGAGATTTCCGCCGCAGAGTGGTCGTTCTTTCATCGCTGCTACGTGAATACCTATCGCGCGCATCGCTCGACACCTTACCTCACGCTCGCTTTTTTCGAGCAGCTCGGATCGTCGATGCCGGACAATCTGCTGCTGGTCCTCGGCTACCGGCACCATCTCCCGATCTGTGCAGCGCTCGACATATTCGGGGAGGAAGCGCTGTGGGGCCGCTACTGGGGCGCCATCGACTTCGTGTCCGGACTGCATTTCGAGGCCTGCTACTACCAGGCGATCGAATTCTGCATCGAGCGCCGCCTCGCCCGATTCGAGGGCGGAGCGCAAGGATTGCACAAACTCGCACGGGGATTGCTGGCCACTCCCACATGGTCGGCACATGCGATTGCCGATGCCGATTTCGCACCGGCCATTGCCGCGTTCTGTGCTCGCGAGCGCAGCGACGTCGCCCACACGCTGGAAGAACTCGAGGCGGCGGCCCCGCTGCGCCGGTTCGCATCGGAGGCCATGAATCCGGAGTGATCGACTGCGCGACGATGCCGCAGATCCGCGGCCATTTTGCCTGCCGTCGCGTGCTAGACTAAAATCGAACGCTGACCAAAGCGCCCACATCCTTCGTTGCCGATTCGCGCGCTGAATGCCCGCCCCGGAATCCCCGCATGAACTCAACCGTACTGCTGACGCTCGACGGCCCCGTTGCCACGCTCTCCCTCAACCGTCCGGATGCGCTCAACGCGCTCGATTTCGACATGGTGGAGGCACTGGTGCAGCGCACCAGCGAGGTCGCCGCCAATGCATCGATCCGGGTGGTGATCCTCGGCGGCGCTGGCCGGCACTTCATGGCCGGCGGCGACATCCGCACTTTTGCCGGCGAGTTGAAGCACCCGCCTGCGGAGCGGCAGATGCGCTTCCAGCGCATGGTCGAGCACGTCCACGCCGCGGTCGAAAACCTGCACCGAATGCCGCATCTGCTGATCGGCAGGATGCAAGGCGCGGTCGCCGGCTTTGGCCTGTCGCTCCTGAACGCATGCGACCTGGTACTGGTCGCCGACGACGCGTATTTCACTTCGGCCTACCGCCATATCGCGCTGTCGCCCGACGGCGGCGGCTCGTGGACGCTGCCCCGGCTCGTGGGCCTGCGCAAGGCGATGGAGATCATGCTGCTGGGCGAACGCTTCGACGCTGCCGAGGCCCTGCGCCTGGGGCTCGTCAACCGGGTCGTCGCGGCGCCGGAACTGGAAGCGGCGACACTCAGCTTCGCGCGCGCCCTGGCGGCCGGGCCTGCCCTCGCGCTGCGCAATACGCGCCGGCTGCTACGTTCAGCCTTGACGCAATCGCTGTCCGAACAGTTGCAGGCCGAAGCCGTGAGCTTCGGTCAATGCGCGGCCGATCCCGACTTCGCCGAGGGCATCGACGCCTTTCTCGGCAAGCGGCCCGCCGCCTTCGGCAACGGATGAGGTAGTACTGCCCTGTCGACTGACAGGCGCGGCCGACATCAGCGATTGCCGAAATCGTCGTCGACGATCTTCGGTTCAACGCTGCGCGGCGCCTCGTTGCCGGAATCCCCTGAGGCAGGTTTGGGTCCACCGCGATCGCGATTGCCGAAATCATCGTCGATGATCTTGGGTTTGGCGGCGCGCGGGGCCCGGTTGCCCGGTTCGCCTGAGGCAGGCTTCGGTCCACCGCGATCGCGATTGCCGAAATTGTCGTCGACGATTTTCGGTTCGGCGCCGCGTGGCGCCTGATTGCCCGGTTCGCCGAAGCCGGGCTTCGGTCCGCGGCGATTGCGGTTGCCACGCGGACGATTATTGCCGCCGCCCGCCGCTGCGCCGTGCTGGCCGTGCGGGGTTCCCTGAACACCCTTGTTCCCCTTGCCCCCCTTGCCTCCCGGGCCCCGCTTGTCGCCGGCGCCTTTCGGTCGCGCGCCCGTGGTTCCCGGCAACCCCGGCGGAATCGCGCCGGGAATCGTCAACGTCGTCGTGACATACGGCGATGCGCCACCCTGTCCGCCCTTGGCGTGGCCACCAGGCCGGTGCTTGCCTTGGCGCGGACCCTGTCCGCCATGGCCGCCCGTGCCGAATTCTCCTTGCCGCGGGCCGCGCGAGCCCTGCGGGCGACCGTACGAGCGGCCTTCGCCCTTGCCGAACAGGCTGCCTACCGACCGATTGTGATGCGTCGGCTGTCCGTGAACGCTGTTTCCGGGCTGCGGACCGTCATGGTCAGCGTCGTCCACCCCAGGGTCGGCCGCGCCCGCGCCTGCCGCTGCGGGACCCCGGTTGCCGATGGCATCCCGCTCTTCGCTCGTCATGCGAGCGGTGGCGCCAAAACGTGCGCCCTTCCCTTTGGTTTTTTGGGGGCTCGGTGGCCGCGACGAACCGTGCGGCTTGGACGACGGATTTCCCTGACCCACGGCAGCCTTGAGTCCCGCCGCAACCAAGACCGCAGCGACTTCCTCGGGCGTCAGTTCGAGCGTCTGATTGCGTTTGACGCGCGACGGCATTGCCACCGGACCATACCGCGTGCGTATGAGTCGGCTGACGGCGAGGCCAAGCGCTTCGAACAACCGGCGCACCTCGCGGTTGCGCCCCTCCTTCAGCACCACGTGATACCAGTGATTGGATCCCTCGCCGCCGCCATCGGCCAGCGATTCGACCTTTGCCGTGCCATCCTCGAGCTCGATGCCGGTGAGCAATTGCTGCTGCTGTTCCGGCGTCAACGTGCCCAGCGTGCGCACGGCGTACTCGCGCTCGACCTCGTAGCGCGGATGCATCATCCGGTTGGCGAGCTCGCCCGCGTTCGTGAAGAGCAGCAGCCCCTCGGTGTTGAAGTCGAGTCGCCCGATGGCAATCCATTTGCCGTTGCCGATGTTCGGCAAGTTGTCAAAGACCGTCGGGCGCCCCTCGGGATCGTCGCGACTGACAATCTCTCCGGCGGGCTTGTGATACATCAGCACCCGCGCGCGCGGCTCGGCAAAGCGAACCTTGACAAGCTGCCCGTTGATGCGGACCTCGTCGCCGGGGCCTACTTTCTGGCCGACTTCGGCGGGTTCGCGATTGACCGTGATGCGGCCGGCGACGATCATCTCCTCCATCGCGCGGCGCGAGCCGAAACCGCAGGAAGCCAGCACCTTGTGCAGGCGCTGGGGTTCGGTGAAGACCTCGTCAGTGGAGGACTTGATGCGGGTCGGCGCCAGCCCGTCCGTGATCTGCTGCAAGGCCAGGCTCGGCTGCTGCATCGGCCCGGTCGGCGGACGGTGCCAGGTTCGGGCTCGCGAGCGCGAGCTGCGCTTCGGCGGCTTTGGTGGTTGCATCGGGAATCTCCAGCAAGTGGGAAGTGTCGAGCTCGGACAGCGGGGGCAGCTCCGAAAGGGAGCGCAGGCCGAGATCGTCGAGGAAGGTCTTGGTGGTCGCAAAGAGCGCCGGGCGGCCCGGCGTTTCGCGGTGGCCAACCACTTCGACCCATTGGCGATCCATCAGCGCCGTCACGACGCTGGTGGAGACGGCGACACCGCGGATGGCTTCGATGTCGCCGCGTGTCACGGGTTGCTGATAGGCGATGATCGCCAGCGTTTCCATCACCGCACGCGAGTAGCGCGGCGGCTTTTCGGGTGCGAGCCGATCGACAAAGGACTGCAGCGAGGGCACACCCTGAAAGCGCCAGCCCGATGCAACCTGGACGAGTTCGGCAGAGCGCCCGGACCAATCCTCGTGCAGTTCGTCGAGGAGCTTGCGCACGAGTTCGACGTCCAGCGCCGGCTCGAACATCCGAGCCAGACTCGCCGCCGGCAGCGGCTCCCCGGCGATCAGCAGCGCGCCTTCGAGAATGCTCTTGATCGCCTTCAAATCTTCCATTGCATTGCGTCCAGAAACCGCGAGAACTCCTGGGTGTATTTTCCGCCTTCGCGTTGGGCGGCCCCCGAAACTCCGCCGCGATCAGCGCGCGGCATCAGTCGATATCCGGCGCCAGGGCGAATGCCGGCGCGCTGCGCAAATGAATGTATATCGGCGCGAACGGCGCTGCCTGAGCGATCTCGACCAACCGCTCCCGGGCAAGCTCGAGCAGCGCCAGAAACGCGACGACCAGGTGCGCAACGTCGCGATGCTCGGCAAACAGGGCCGTGAACTCGGCGTAGCGCGAGGGTTCCAGCGCCTTCAGCATCCGGCTCATCTGGGCGCGCACCGACAGCTGCTCGCGCGTGACCAGATGATGCCGGTTGATCTTCGCCCGCGCAACGATTCCCGCCCACGCAGCGCGCAGGTCGTCCGGGAACACCTCCGGCAAGCGCGCACTTGCCACGCGGTCGAACCACACGCGAACCGTCGCGTAATCGCGATCGACCAGCGGGAGCAGGTCCAGCTGCCGGGCCGCCTCCTTCATGCGCTCGTATTCCAGCAAGCGGCGCACGAGTTCGACCCGGGGATCCTCCGCTTCCTCGCCCATCGGCGCCGGAGGTTTGGGCAGCAGCAGTCGCGATTTGATCTCGATCAGGACCGCGGCCATCAACAGGTACTCGGCCGCGAGCTCCAGTTGGGTGCGCCGCATCATCTCGACGTAACCAAGATACTGACGCGTGAGCTCTGCCATCGGAATTTCGAGCACGTTGATGTTCTGCCGGCGGATGAGGTAGAGCAGGAGGTCGAGCGGCCCCTCGAAGGTGTCGAGAAAAACTTCCAGCGCTTCCGGCGGGATGTAGAGATCCCGCGGCAATTCGAGCATCGGCTCGCCGTGGACCTTGGCGACATACGCCCCGCCCTGCCGAGCGAGGTCGGGCAACGGCAACGCCTCGCCAGCGCTCACGGCATGCGGCTCATGTGTAATCGAGCCCCATCGCAGCACGGACGTCGCGCATCGTCTCCTCGGCCAGCTTGCGCGCACGCTCGCAACCGTCGGCGACGATGTTGCGCACGAGCTGCGGGTCGTCGAGATAGCGCTGCGCCCGTTCATGCAGAGGTGCCTGCTCGCGCACGATGGCGTCGATCACCGGTTGCTTGCAGTCGAGGCAGCCGATACCCGCCGTGGTGCAACCTTCGACCACCCAGGCGCAGGTGTCGGCGCTCGAGTAAATCTGGTGCAAGGGCCAGACCGGGCACCGTTCCGGGTCGCCCTTGTCCGAACGGCGCACCCGTGCCGGATCGGTCTGCATCGTGCGCACCTTCTTCGTGACCTCGGCCGGGTCCTCGCGCATGAAGATCGCGTTGCCGTAGGACTTCGACATCTTCTGCCCGTCAAGCCCCGGCACCTTTGGCGTCTCTGTGAGCAGCGGCTGCGGTTCGGGCAGGATCACCCGCCGCGTCCCTTCCAGGTAACCAAACAGGCGCTCACGGTCCCCCAGCGACAGGTTCTGGGTATCGTTCAGCAACACGTGCGCGGCCTCCAGCGCCGGGGCATCCCCCTGCTCCTGGAAGGCGGCACGAAGCTCGCTGTAGCGCCGCGCCTTCTTCGAGCCCAGCTTCTTGATCGCCGCCTTGGCGAGCTCCTCGAAGCCCGGCTCGCGTCCGTAGATGTGGTTGAAACGGCGCGCGAGTTCGCGCGTCACTTCGATGTGCGACACCTGATCCTCGCCGACCGGGACCATGTTCGCGCGATAGATCAGGATGTCGGCCGACATCATCACCGGATAGCCGAGGAAGCCGAAGTTCGACAGGTCGCGATCGACGAGTTTCTGCTGCTGGTCCTTGTAGGTGGGCACGCGCTCGAGCCAGCCGACCGGTGTGACCATGCCGAGCAACAGGGCAAGCTCCGCGTGCTCGGGCACGCGGGACTGGATGAACACCGTGGCCCGTGACGGATTGATGCCCGCAGCGAGCCAGTCGACGATCATCTCCCACACGCTGGCGGAAATCGTTTCGGACGAATCGTAGTGCGTCGTCAGCGCATGCCAATCGGCCGCGAAGTAGAGGCACTCGTACTCTTCCTGCAGCTTCACCCAGTTCTTGAGCGCGCCGTGATAGTGGCCGATGTGCATGCGGCCGGTCGGACGCATGCCGGAAAGTACGCGGTCAGCAAACATGATTCCGTTGGTCCAAGCGCCGGCAGCTCTTTCAAACGCCGATGAGCGCCTCGACCAGCGACAGTCGCCATTGATGAAGGGTGCCATGCGGTTGCCGAGAATAGCCGGTCGTCAAGCAGCAGAATGACCACCATGAAACCGTACGGCTCGAGTCGCGCGTAATCATGGCCAGCGCATGCGGCAGCAGGCTCACGACGATACGTCCACCATCGAGCGGCAGGATCGGCATCAGGTTCAGCACCATCAAGTGCAACATTGATCACTCATGCCGCCCTGAGGCTCATGTCCAGGAGACCCTCGCTGGCGACAACGTCACCGCAGTCCGAACGCCAACGCCCATCCGAGCGCCATCAGGAGGTTCGCACCTGGCCCCGCCGCAGCAACCCACAGCATGTCGCGCTTGGGATTGCGGAGATTACCGAAGCTCACTGGAACCGGCTTAGCCCATCCGAACAGGAAGCCGCCTCCGCCCAGCTGGAAAGCAACAACCCCAGAGGCACGAGCACCGTGCCTATCGGATCAATGTGCTTCAGCGGATTAAGCGTGACCCGACCCAACATCCAGGCGGTCGAGTCACCGAACAGTCGGGCTACGTAGCCATGCGCCGCTTCGTGGAGCGTGATCGCCAGGACAACCGGCAATGCCGCCAAGGCGATAGTCTCCAGCAATGAAGAATCCATCGGACGGCATTTTACCTGACTTGGCGCGGTGTGCGCCCGATCGTCGAATTCATATCGTTTCGCCTGCGACCAATCCCAGCCGCGCGGGATCCCCGGCGCCAAGACGCACGATCACGGGCGGATCGGCGGCGAGATCCACGACCGTCGTAGGCGTGGCCGGACACGCCCCGGCGTCGATGACGAGCTCGAGCTGCTGTTCCAGCGCGCTGCGAATGGCGCCGGCATCAGCCAGCGGTTCCCCGGCGCCGGGCAGGATCAGCGTTGACGACAGGATCGGCTCGCCCAGCTCGGCGAGCAGGCAGCGGACGACGGGGTGGTCGGGTACCCGCACGCCGACGGTGCTGCGGCGCGGATGCTGGAGGCGACGCGGAACCTCCCGGGTCGCCGGCAGCAGGAAAGTGAAACAACCCGGCGTGCCCAGCCGGACAATGCGGAATTGCCAGTTGTCGAGCCGGGCGAAGTGGCCGATCTCCGACAGGTCGTTCAACACCAGCGTCAAATGGTGCTGGTCGCCCAGATTGCGGATTTGTCGAATCCGGCGTGCCGCATCCGCGTCATCGAGCCGGCAGCCCAACGCGTAACCCGAATCCGTTGGGTAGGCAACGACGCCACCGTCGCGCAGGATCGTCGCCGCCTGCCGGATAAGGCGCGGTTGCGGATTGACGGGGTGGACCTGGAACAACTGCGCCATGACGATTGCGCTCGAATGAGGGCGATGAGCAGGCTTTGCGCCCCGGGGGCTTTGCCCGGCATCGGGCGATATAATCGCCATCGATTTTAACCCACGCCCGCCTGCGCCGATGTGTTCCCGGTGTCGGTTGGGCGAACGACCCCGGGCCTCCTGGTGAATCTGCAGCAGCTTCGCTATCTCTGCGCCATCGTCGACCATGGCCTCAATGTCTCGGATGCCGCGGAAGCCCTGTACACATCGCAGCCGGGTATCAGCAAGCAGATCCGGCTGCTGGAGGAGGAACTCGGCACCCGCGTTTTTGTGCGCCAAGGCAAGCGATTCACCGGCCTTACCCCTGCCGGAGACGCCGTCGTCGCAACCGCGCGCCGCGCGCTCAGGGAAGTCGAAAACATGAGGCGCGTCGGCGCCGAGTACCAGCACGACAATGTCGGCACGCTATCGATCGCCACAACACACACTCAGGCGCGTTATGTCTTGCCCCGGGTGGTGAAGGAGTTTGCGGCGGAATACCCGAAGGTGCGATTGTTGCTGCATCAAGGCAATCCCGTTCAGGTCGCCGAGCATACGGCCCGGGGCGAGGTCGACGTCGGCATCGCGACCGAGTCGCTCGCCGCCTATCCCGAACTCGTCACCCTCCCCTGCTATCAGTGGAACCGCTGTGTGCTGGTTCCGCGCGGGCACCCTCTGGCAGAGGTTCGCCCCCTCAGCCTGCCGGCCATCGCCCTCTACCCGGTCATCACCTACGACTTCGCCTTCACCGGACGCTCGCAGATCAACGCCGCATTCGAGGCGGCGGGATTATCGCCGAATGTCGTGTTGACCGCCCTCGATGCCGACGTCATCAAGACGTACGTCGAACTCGGCATGGGTGTCGGCATTGTGGCGCGCATGGCCTACGACCCGGTCAGGGACAGCACGCTGACGCAACTTGACGCCTCGCATCTGTTTGCCGCAAGCACGACGCGGCTCGCGGTCCGTCGCGGCGTTTTCCTGCGCGGCTATGTCTACGATTTCATCCGGCGCTTTGCGCCGGCGCTCGACCGTTCCACGGTCGACGCCGCGCTCTCTGGCGCCGCTTCGCCCGAACTGCCGTGAACGCAAGCGTCACACGTCGGGACTGTTGGTGAACGCTCCGCGCCGGACCTGGGCGTTCGCAGCATTGCTCGCTTCGCTTTCGATGCTGGGGCCGTTTGCCATCGATGCTTACTTGCCCGCGTTCCCCGCGATTGGACGCGAATTCAACGCGGCACCATTGGCGGTGCAGCAGACGCTGTCCGTCTATCTCTTCGCCTATGCCTTCATGATGCTGTGGCACGGCGCCCTTTCGGATGCGCTGGGGCGCCGCCCCGTCGTCATGGGCGGGCTTGGTGTCTACGCGATCGCTACACTGGGTTGCGCGATCTCCGGCAACATCGAGTCGTTGTGGCTCTTTCGCGCCTTGCAGGGCGTCTCCGCGGGAACGGGACTGGTGATCGCGCGGGCAATCGTGCGTGACAGCTTTCAGGGTGCCGAAGCCCAACGACTGATGTCGCAGATAACCCTGGTGTTCGGCATTGCACCCGCCGTCGCGCCGGTCATGGGTGGCGTGTTGCTGGACTGGTACGGGTGGCGCGCCATTTTCTGGACTCTTTTTGTCCTTGTGGCTGGCATGCTGACCTGGGCGGCGCTCCGCCTGCCGGAGACGCTACCGCCGAGCGCACGGATCGCCCTTCACCCGGTGTCGATGGCGCGAAGCTACCGGAACGTGCTGACCCGCGTCGACTTTCTGTTGCTGGCGCTCATCCCGACGCTCAACTTTTCGGCCTTCTTCCTCTACATCGCCGTGGCACCTGTCTTTCTCATCGACCTTCTGGGGCTCACCCCACGGAGCTTCGGTTGGCTGTTCATCCCGATGATCAGCGGCATCATGATCGGCGCCACGGTTTCGGGCCGCCTTGCCGGTAAGTGGTCAACGCGGGCGACCGTCCGCCTGGGCTATGGACTCATGTTTGCCGGCGCCCTCATCAACCTCCTCGTTTGCGTGTTGATCGCGCCCGGCGTGCCCTCCAATGTTCTGCCGATCATGCTGTTCGCCATCGGCTCGAGCATCGTGATGCCATCGGTGACCTTGCTCATCCTTGACCTCTTTCCTGCCACGCGGGGGCTTGCCTCGTCGCTGCAGGGTTTCGTGCAGTTCGCCGTCTCCGGACTCAACGCCGCCACGGTCGCGCCCCTTCTGGCCGGAAGCCTGCGTGCCCTGGCACTCGGAATGGCGGGATTCACGGTGGTCAGTTTCGCGCTGTGGCAGATCTACGGCTACCGAAACCAACGCTACTTGAAAGGTTCGCCTTCATGATCCGCATTGCCTGGTCCATTGCGCTCCTGCTTTTCCTTGCCTGCGCTCCAAGCGCGGCGAGCTCGGATCTCCCCACCCGCATCCTCACCATCAACGGGCATTCGGTCACGGCCGAGGTTGCAGCAACGGCCGAGCATCGAGCGACCGGCCTGATGCATCGCTTTTCGCTGCGGCCGGATCAGGGGATGCTGTTTGTGTTCGAAAAGCCCGAGCCCCTCGGTTTCTGGATGAAGAACACGTTCATCCCACTTTCAATCGCCTTCATCGCCGAGGATGGGCGCATCGTCAACATCGACGACATGACCCCGCAGACCGAGACGACCCATCGATCGAAGGGCCCGGCGTTGTTCGCGCTGGAAATGCGCAAGGGATGGTTTGCGGAACACGGCGTCAAGGCAGGGGACAAGGTGGAGGGTGTGCTCCAACGCGCCCGGTCGCGTTAGAGTCCGACGTGGGAGCGTATGGGCCAACAGCCGACACGACCCCTGTCAAATCCACCGGGTGCGCCAAACACCCGTAGAACCGTCCGCCGAAAGCTTGTAGGATGAGATCAAGAGCAGGAACGGCAACGCTGTCGGTCTATAGCCCAGGCAGCGGTTCACCGTGCTGCCGGGGAAAGACAGGGGGGATCATGCTGAAGGAAGTGCGCCCGACGAAGCCCGATCTTTCAAGGCTCGAGACCATCGACGTGCTATTGCAGCCGCTCCTCGATGCGGCCGCGGCCGGAGAGCCACTGGAGCCAGCCCTGCTTGAAATCACCCGATCGTTCGGCTTTGACAGTTTTGTTTACGGAATCGCAACGGCGAGCCGACCGAATAGAGATAGCCGTTCAATTGTTTGGACTTCCCTCTCACCCGCATGGTTGGCAGCGTACGATCACAATGCCTACGTAGAAGTGGATCCTCGCGTTGCAGCCGTTTTCGATCGGGCGTCGCCGTTCATTTGGGATTCGGCGGCTATTAGTTGTGATGAACGTACTAAACGCTTTCTCGAACATGCGGCTGAATACGGCATACGAAGTGGTGTAATGATCGCCTTCAGTGATCCCGGTGGTTCCAGAGTTGGCTTCGGCCTCAACTCCTCCCTGAGCCCGGTACCTCCCGAGCGGCGCGAGGAAATCACCCGGCATCTCGGAATACTGATGGTCCTCGGAACGCGCCTGCATGATCTCTTCATGGCGCAAATCATTCAGCGCGGAGTGCCACCGCTCCACCTCGGAAAGCCGCTCTCACCGCGCGAGAAGCAGTGCCTCGCCATGGCCGCGCGCGGCCTTACCAGCGCGGACATCGGCATCAAGCTCGATATCGCCAACCGCACGGCCAATTTTCATTTCGGCAACGCCCTGAGCAAGCTCGGTGTCCTCAATCGCAACGAAGCGATCGCCAAGGCAATAACGCTGGGCCTGATCAGCATCAGAGTCTGATTGCTTCAGGAAGGCGTTGGGGACGACAGCTTGTGCCTTCTTGCCAAGCCAGGTTGACGCGGTCCGCCCCCTGGCCGATTTCCGTCGCACACCGCCGGATCAGCGCCACAACAGCGCTTCGCGTCGCATGCGCAACACTATTTCGCCGCCCAGCGCGGCACCGAATTTGCGCGCGACACGATCGGCAATGTTGTCCTCGGGAGTGAAGTCGACAATGTCCTCCGCTTTGATCACTTCGCGAGCCACGGAGTCCAGGCTCCCCAAGGCATCGGCGAGGCCAAGCTCGATGGCGCGATTACCGTTCCAGACGAGTCCCGAGAAGAGCTCAGGCGACTCCTTCAATCGGACGCCACGACCGGCCTTCACTGCGGCGATGAACTGGCCATGCACGTCATCCAGCATTCCCTGCACGAAGACCTGTTGTCCCGGTTTCACGGGCAAGAACGGGTCGAGGAATGCCTTGTTCTCTCCCGCCGACAACACCCGTCGCTCGACGCCCAGCCTTTCCATCGTCCCGGTAAAGCCGAATCCATCCATGATCACGCCGATCGAGCCCACGATGCTTGCCTTGTCGACGTGGATCTGGTCAGCGGCGGCGGCGATGTAATAGCCTCCGGAAGCCGCCATCTCCTCCACCACCGCATGCACCGGAATGTCCGGGTGCAGCGCGCGCAATCGGCGCACCTCGTCGTATACCTGTCCGGCCTGCACGGGACTGCCGCCGGGACTGTTGATGCGCAGGATGACGCCCTTGATGCCGCGGTGCTTGAAGGCTTCGCGCAGGCCGGCGTTGATGCGCTCGGCGCTGGCGCGTCCTCCCGCCTCAAGTTCGCCGCGCACCTCGACCAGACCGCTACATTGGTCGAGGCACGCACGGTCGCGAGATCCGATGGCCGCCAGCGCGACAAGCAGCACCAATCCGACCACCGCCAGCGCCGCCAGCCTGAAAAATATGCCCCAGCGACGGGTGCGACGCCGTTCGATCAGAAAGTCCCGGGCCAGGTGTTCCAGGATGTTGTGCTCGAGGTTCTGATCCGACATGACTATTTTTCTCGGTGCGGTGAATGGTAGTCGATCGTACAACGTAAACCCGCCCAACGAACGAATGGTCGCCAAACGACGCGTGTCGCCGTGCGCCGCGACACGGTCAAGCGTTTGCGCGCAGCCACAGCCGCAGCGCCGGGACCGACTCCAACATGGCTAGCGGTTGCAGCCGCGCCAGCCCCGCCGAAGGATGAGCGCCATAGGTTACCGCGAGTGCAAGGACACCGGCGTTGCGCGCCAGATCGAGGTCGTGCGTCGTATCGCCGATCATCAGCGTCTCGCCTGCGACGACGCCGGTACGCTCCATGAGGTGAAGCAGCATCTCCGGATGAGGCTTGGCGAGTCCCTCGTCGGCGCAGCGCGTGGCGACGAAGAAATCGCCGATTCCCTGCTGCGCCAGCGCCCGCGCCAGCCCGTTCCGGGATTTTCCCGTCGCGATCGCCAGCAGGAATCCGCGCGCATCCAACTCGGCGAGCATTTCGCGCGCGCCCCCGAACAGCGGAATTTCCGCGTCCTGCGCAAGAAAGTGATCGCGATAACGCGCGGCGAGCTCGGGGTGGCGCGAAGGCGGAACAGACGGCGCCACGTGATTCAACGCCTCGGCCAACCCCAGGCCAATCACGTGGCGAGCCGCGGACTCATCGGGTACGACAGCGCCGATATCCCGGCACGCTGCCTGTATCGATGAGGCGATCAGCGCAGTCGAATCCGAGAGCGTGCCATCCCAGTCGAAAACGATGAGGCGAAAGCGCCTTCGCGGCGACGCGACATAGAGGTCAGGCATCGCCAGGGGGCCCGACGGATGCACCCAGAAGCGCCACGAACCTCTCCAGCTCGATCGGCAGCGGTGATTCGACAGCCACCGGCTGCCCAGTCGTCGGATGCGTGAACTCGACCCGGATGGCATGCAGAAACATCCGCTTGAGGCCCTGCTTCGCAAGCTGGCGATTCCAGGCGAAATCCCCATACCGCGGGTCCCCGGCCAGCGGATGCCCGAGATGGGTGAGGTGAACTCGGATCTGGTGCGTGCGCCCGGTCTCGAGCTCTGCCTCCAGCAACGCCAACGGCGGCTCGACGTCGCGCCAGACGCTGATTCGCCGAAAGGTCGTCCGCGCGTCGCGTCCCGATTGATCGACGCGTACCCGCCGCTCGCCGTCGCTGCCCACATACGAAAGCAGCGGCACGTCGACCCGCCGCAGCGCGTCGCGCCAGCGCCCGCGCACGAGGACCCGATAGCGCTTGTCGACCAGCCCGTCGCGCAGCTGCGCATGGAGGGCAACCAGCGCCGCACGCTTCTTGGCCACGAGGAGAACGCCGGACGTCTCCCGGTCAAGGCGATGGGCGAGTTCAAGGAAGGGGGCCGTCGGACGCGCAAGCCGCAAGCGCTCGATGACACCGTGAGCAATTCCGCTACCCCCATGAACTGCGATCCCGGCCGGCTTGTCCAGCGCGATCAGCACATCATCTTCAAACAGGATCGGCGGCACGGGGAACGCCGGGACAGCCTCGCTGCGGCCGATCCCGGCCGCCTCCGCTACCCTGATGGGCGGCACGCGCAACCCATCGCCGGCATGCAGCCGCGCTTCGGGTTCCGCCCTGCGACGGTTGAGGCGGACCTCGCCGCTGCGCAGTATGCGATAGACGTGGCTCTTGGGAACGCCTTTCAGAACCTTGAGCAGGTAGTTGTCGATGCGCTGACCTTCGCCCTCCTCCCCCACCGTGAGCCAGTTGACAGAATCCTTGCTTAAATCATTCATTTGCTTATAATTCTCGCCTGCATCGCGCTTTGGTTAACGGTCTCCCAGCGCTCACTAGGGTGTGACGTGCCCGGGACCGCGGCGACGGCAAAGGGGTTCAACGGTTGCGAGACCGCCTCCTCCGACGCCCGACCAGCACGCGTAGCGGGGCAGGCCGTTGCGTTAAGCGCTTAAATCGGCCAGCGGTTAAATCGACTCACCGTCCAGGCGTTGCAACCCGGAAAAGTAGTGATGGTAAATGAAGAGCGCAGTCTCCGCACCCGGCACTAGGCCGGTTCGAAGCGGCGCATTGCGCGGCGAAGCCAGCGAATTGACTGTCCTTCGGCCCTAATCCGCATCCAGCGCGCATTTCGCGTCAGGTGCGGGGGCCGTGGGTCCGAACGCTTGTACACGAGACAAGAACTCCCCCGATCCGCGAGCGTGGGCCCTCTTGCAACACGCAAGACCTGCCCCACAGCACCTGCCGCGCTCAATGCCGGCCTGCTCGCCTGCCCGGTGCCACCGCACCCGGCCCGGGGCGTCCATCTCGCGTCCGCCGCGGAGTAGCGCCGGCCGCGTCGCGCGGCCCTTGTTTCGACCCTGCCATGCCCGGCCGGATCCGCGCCGGAAAGACATCATGAAACGCATGCTGTTCAACGCCACCCAGGCGGAGGAGCTACGGGTGGCCATTGTCGACGGCCAAAAGCTGATCGACCTCGACATCGAGTCCGCCAGCAAGGAGCAGCGAAAGAGCAACATCTACAAGGCCGTCATCACTCGCGTCGAACCAAGTCTCGAGGCGTGTTTCGTCGACTACGGCACTGACCGCCATGGCTTTCTCCCGTTCAAGGAAATTTCGCGCCAGTATCTGAAAGGTCGAGGCGACGATGGAGAAGGAGAAGCGGGTGGTGGTCGCGTGCGGCCCCAGGACCAGTTGCGCGAAGGCATGGAACTCATTGTCCAGGTCGACAAGGACGAGCGCGGCAACAAGGGCGCGGCGCTCACCACGTATATCTCGCTGGCGGGCCGCTACCTGGTGCTGATGCCGAACAACCCGCGCGGAGGCGGCGTATCCCGTCGTGTCGAGGGCGAGGACCGCAATGAGTTGCGCGATGCCGTCGGCTCGCTTGACGTCCCGCAGGGAATGAGCGTCATCGCCCGCACCGCGGGCATCGGCCGCAGCGCCGAGGAATTGCAGTGGGACCTGAATTACCTGATGCAGTTGTGGCGCGCGATCGAAGACGCCTCCAAATTGACCGGCGGCGCGTTCCTCATCTACCAGGAATCAAGTCTCGTCATCCGCGCGATCCGCGACTATTTCCATCCGGACATCGGTGAACTTCTGATCGACACGGAAGCGATCTACGATCAGGCGCAGCAGTTCATGAGCCATGTGATGCCGGCAAACGTGCATCGCGTCAAGCTCTACAAGGATGACGTGCCGTTGTTCTCCCGGTTCCAGATCGAGCACCAGATCGAGACCGCGTATGCGCGCCAGGTGCCCTTGCCAGCCGGCGGGGCCATCGTCATCGATCACACCGAGGCACTGGTCGCCGTCGACGTCAACTCGGCTCGCGCGACCAAGGCTGCCGACATCGAGACCACCGCGTTCAATACCAACCTCGAGGCCGCCGATGAAATCGCCCGCCAGCTACGGTTGCGCGACCTGGGCGGGCTCATCGTCATCGACTTCATCGACATGGAGAGCGCGAAAAACCAGCGCGAAGTCGAAACGCGCCTGAAGGACGCCCTGCGCTACGACCGCGCACGGGTCCAGCTCGGAAAGATTTCTCGGTTTGGCTTGATGGAGCTGTCGCGGCAGCGCCTGCGCCCTGCACTGGCGGAATCGGCTTACATTCCCTGCCCGCGCTGCCACGGTATCGGCCATATTCGCGGCACCGAATCGACGGCCCTGCACATCCTGCGCATTCTGCAGGAGGAAGCGATGAAGGAGAACACCGCGCAGATCGTCGCACAGGTTCCGGTCGACGTCGGAACGTTTCTGCTCAACGAGAAGCGCAACGAGGTGCTCTCGATCGAGACGCGGTTCAAGGTCAACGTGCTGCTGGTCCCCAACCGTTACCTCGAAACGCCCAACTACAAGGTGCAGCGCCTGCGGCACGACGATCTCAACCAGAGCGAGCCGCTTGCGGCATCGTTCAACCTCGTCGAGCAACCCGAGGAGCACGATCCGGCCAAGGAAATGCAGGAGGAGGCCAAGGAGCCCCGGCAGGAGGCCGTCGTCAAGGGCATCACGCCGTCGCAGCCCGCACCCCTGCCCGCAGCCCCGGCGCCACGTGCCGAGCCTGAAGCACCGGCGACCGGGGGGTGGCTCGACAAGGTGATGGGCTGGTTCCGCAGCAAGCCGGCGCTTCCCGCGCCCGAGGTGCGCAGCGCTCGACCCAGCGAGACGCGCGAGCCGCGCCGCGAGGGGCGTGGCGGAGACAACCGCAATCGCGGCCAGAGTCGCGGCGAGGGCCGCGACAATCGTCGTGGAGAAAGCCGTGGTGACCACCAGAACCGCGACGGTCGGCGCGACCAGAAACGCGATGGCGATCGCGCATCCGGAACCGGGGAAGGCACGCCGCCCCAGCAGGCGGGCGAGAAGAGGCGCGAACCGCAGGCGCCTCGCGACGGACAGCCCGCGCGTGAGCCGCGCCCGCCGCGCGAAAAGCGGGAACCGCGCGAACCGCAGGCGGCACGCAACACGCGCGAAGCTCAGCCACCGCGCGAGCCCCGGCCCCCGCGCGAACCGCGGCCACCACGGGAACAGCAGCGGCCCACGGCACCGGCCGGCGATGCCGCTGCGGTGAACAGCCCCGAACCCGCGATTCTTCGGGACGGTGAAAATATGACCGCTGAAAGCGAGGGTCGCGAGTCCGGAAGCCGTCGCCGCCGCGACCACCGACGTCGTGGCGACCGGCAGGACCAGGACGAGCGTCCTGCGGCGCAGTCCGGCATGCCGGTGGCGGCGCAGGCGCCGGCGCCAGTGCAAGCGGAGCTGCTGCCTGCCGAATCCGCGGCGCCCGTGGCACTCGCGCCTGTCGCCGACCCGGCGACCACGTCAATTGCAGCCGAGGTCAGGGATGCGCCGCCGGTCGTGCAATCGACACCGGTGGCAGCACCTGTCGCCGCAGTGCCCACCCATGTTGCGCCACCAACCCCGGTGCCGGCATACGCCTTGCCCCGAGTCGCGATGTCGCTGCCACCGGATACCGGACTCGAGCTTGTGGAAACCCGGTTCCAACCTGCGCCGCTGGCGGAGGATGCCCCGGTGCTCACTTCGCGCCGTACGCGCCCGCCGAAGGTCAAGATCGCCGACGAGCCTTTGCAGATTGTAGAAACGCACAAGGGACCGCCGCCAGCCCCCTGATTGACACCACGGCGGTGATACATGCGAAAGCGGCGAACCATTCGGCTCGCCGCTTTCGCTTCCGGGTGACGCCAACAACGCAAGAAAATGACCGTCAGGTCAAAGGCAATTCGGGAAACAAACGCGCCAGCACCGCACGCGAAGCCGTCTCGGTGAGATCGAGGACGTACTCGAAGCCCTCCAACCCGCCGTAATAGGGATCCGGCACCTCCCTCAGGGCGAGCGTGGGCGCCAACTCGAGAAACAACCCCAGGTGTCCGCGATAGTCCGGCGGGCGCATCGCCTGCAACATCTTCAGGTTGGACTCATCCATCGCCAGTATCCAGCCGTAGCGCTCGAAATCACGCGGTTCAACCTGGCGTGCGCGCAGCGCTGTCAGGTCGTAACCGCGTCGCCGAGCCGCCTGGATGGCACGGCGGTCGGGTGGTGATCCCACGTGCCAGTCGCCCGTGCCCGCGGAGTCGATCCGCAGCTGGTCCACGACCCCCAGCCGCGCCGCCGTATCCCGGAAGACACCTTCGGCGGTCGGCGACCGACAGATATTGCCCATGCAGACGAACAGGATCGATGACGCCGGCGGGACTGATTTCCAGAGGTTCATGTGCGGAAAGTGGGTTGGCGTTTCCCGTCGGGACGCGAGGCGCGACACCCGGTGGGACGATTCTACCGCCCGCGTGCGGCACCCGCGACCGGCACGGTTGCACCAACGATTCAGGTCTCGCTTGGCGGCGAGACGCCGAACATCGCCTGCTTCAATTGCAGCAGGCGGTCGCGCAACTCCGCCGCTTTCTCGAACTCGAGGTTCTTGGCCGCCTCGAGCATGTCGCGCTCCAGCCGCTTCAACTCCCTCTCCATGTCCTTCTCGGGCATCGCCTCGTATTTGCGCTTCGCGGTCTCGGCTTTTTGCCGCGCCTTGCCCTCATCGGCATCGTAGACGCCGTCGATGAGGTCCTTGATGCGTTTCTGCACGCCCACCGGCGTGATATCCATCTTCTCGTTCCAGAGCAACTGGCGCGCACGCCGGCGCTCGGTTTCGCCGATCGCGGCCTTCATCGAATCGGTCATCTTGTCGGCGTAGAGAATCGCCATGCCGCTGATGTGCCGCGCAGCGCGCCCGATCGTCTGGATCAGGCTGCGCTCGGAACGCAGGAAGCCCTCCTTGTCGGCGTCCAGAATGGCCACCAGCGACACCTCGGGGATATCGAGCCCCTCGCGCAGCAGGTTGATGCCGACGAGCACATCGAATTCGCCAAGCCGCAAATCGCGGATGATCTCGACCCGCTCGACCGTGTCGATGTCCGAATGCAGGTAGCGGACCTTGACGCCGTGCTCGTTGAGATAATCGGTCAGATCCTCCGCCATCCGCTTGGTCAGCGTTGTGACCAGGACCCGCTCCTTTTTCCCGACGCGAAGTCGTATCTCGGACAAGAGGTCGTCGACCTGCGTCCGGGCGGGACGCACATCGAGCAGCGGGTCGACCAGCCCCGTGGGGCGGACCACCTGCTCGACGACCTGCCCCGCGTGCCTCTTCTCGTAGTCGGCCGGCGTTGCCGAGACGAAGACGGTCTGCGGCAGCAGCTTCTCGAACTCGTCGAAGCGCAGCGGCCGGTTGTCGAGCGCAGAGGGCAGGCGAAAGCCGTAGTTGACGAGGTTTTCCTTGCGCGCGCGATCGCCCTTGTACATGCCGCCGACCTGCGGAATGGTGACGTGGCTTTCGTCGACGATCATGAGTGCACGCGCGGGCAGGTAGTCGATCAGCGTGGGCGGGGGCTCGCCCGCCCGGCGCCCGGAGAGGTGCCGAGAGTAGTTTTCGATTCCCTTGCAGAACCCGATCTCGGTCATCATCTCCAGATCGAAGCGGGTGCGCTGCTCGATCCGTTGCGCTTCGACCAGCTTCATCTGCCCGACGAAGAAGTCCTTCTGCTGGACGAGTTCGACCTTGACCTTCTCGATCGCGTCCAGCACCTTCTGCCGCCCGGTCACGTAGTGGCTGGACGGAAACACCGTGAAGCGCCCGATCTTCTGCCGGATGTGGCCCGTCAACGGGTCGAAGACCTGCAGCGACTCGACGGCGTCGTCGAACAGCGAAATGCGCACCGCGTTCTCCGCATGTTCGGCAGGAAAAACGTCGAGCACATCGCCACGGACCCGAAACGTGCCGCGCTTGAAATCGAGCTCCGAGCGCTGGTACTGCATCTCGGTCAGTCGTTTGATCGCCTCGCGCTGGGTCAGCCGATCGCCCTGCGCGACGTGCAGGATCATGCTGTGGTATTCGGAAGGATCGCCGATGCCGTAGATCGCCGACACCGTGGCAACGATGATGCAGTCGGGCCGCTCCAGGATGGCCTTGGTGGCGGACAGGCGCATCTGCTCGATGTGCTCGTTGATCGAGCTGTCCTTCTCGATGTAGAGATCGCGGGACGGAACGTAGGCCTCGGGCTGGTAGTAGTCGTAGTACGAAACGAAGTACTCGACCGCGTTGCGGGGAAAGAATTCGCGAAACTCCGAGTAAAGCTGCGCGGCGAGTGTCTTGTTCGGCGCCAGAACCAGCGCGGGACGCCCGGTGCGCGCAATGACGTTGGCCATCGTGTAGGTCTTGCCGGACCCGGTGACGCCCAGCAGCGTCTGAAAGGCAAGGCCGTCCTCGAAGCCTTCTATCAGCTTGGCAATGGCTTCCGGCTGGTCGCCGGCGGGTGCGAAGGGCTGGTGCAGCTCGAAGGGACTACCGGGATAGGTGACGTGCATGAGGCCTCGAGGGGAGATGCAGCGAACCGGTAATTCTAGCGCCGAACGCTCGTTCGACAAACCCCTCAGGCCGGCCGCGACGGCCCCGGGGGGCCGACATCCTGGCCGGGGCTCGCGGCATCCGCGAACTGCAGCGCGGCCAGACGTGCATACAGCGGGTTGTCGCGGACCAGCACGTCGTGCGTGCCGACCGCGACCAGTCGACCCGCATCCATCACCGCGATCCGGTCCGCGTGGCGCACCGTGGCGAGTCGGTGGGCGATGATCAACGTGGTCCGGCCGGCCATCAGCCGACCGAGCGCCAGTTGCACCATCCGTTCGCTTTCGGCGTCGAGCGCCGAGGTGGCCTCGTCCAGGAGGAGGATCGGGCGGTCCGCCAGAATCGCCCGCGCGATGGCGAGCCGCTGCCGTTGACCGCCGGACAGCCGCACCCCCCGCTCGCCCAGGGAGCTGTCGTATCGCCCCGGCAATCGCTCGATGAACTCCGCTGCATAGGCGGCCGCACAGGCGGCACGCACGTCGGCGTCGCTCGCCTCCGGCCGGCCGTAGCGAACATTGTCCAGTACCGACGCCGCGAAGATCACCGGATCCTGTGGTACGACCGCGATGCGCCGGCGAACGGCGACGGGATCGGCCGCGCGCACGTCGACGCCGTCCACGAGCACCGCCCCCGCCTGCGGATCATAGAACCGCAGCAACAACTGGAACACCGTCGTCTTGCCCGCGCCCGAGGGCCCCACCAGGGCGAGGCTCTCGCCGCTGCCGACGTCGAGCGACAGGCGATCCAGCGCCGCCGCGTCGGGACGCGACGGATAGTGAAACGTCACCGCGTCGAATTGCACCGTTCCCGGCGACGGGATCGGCAGCACGACCGGTACTGCGGGCACCTGAATCTGCGTTTCGGTTTGCAGGAGCTCAAACAGCCGCTCGGTGGCTCCGGCTGCCCGCTGCAGGTCGCCGTACACCTCCGACAGCGTGCCCACCGAACCGGCGACGATCACCGCATAGAACACGAACGCAGAGAGCTCGCCGGGCGACAGCCGGCCGGCGACGACGTCGTGGCCGCCGATCCACAGGATGATGCCGATCGCGCCGAACACCAGCAGGATGACCGCCGCGACCAGCAGCGCCCTCTGCCTGACCCGCTGCCGCGCCGCCGCAAAGGCGGACTCCACCCGGTCGCCGAACCGCGAACGGTCGATAGCCTCGTGCGCGTAGGCCTGCACGGTGCGAATCTCGTGCAGTGCCTCGTCGAGGTACGCTCCCACCTCCCCGACGCGATCCTGCGCCACGCGTGACAGCTTGCGCACGCGGCGGCCGAACAGCAGGATCGGCACCACGACGACCGGGACGCCGACCAGCACCAGCAACGTGAGCTTGGCGCTCGTCAGCGCCAGCATGACGAGGCCGCCGGTGAGCAACAGCAGGTTGCGCACCGCCATCGACACCGAGCTGCCGATCACGGTTTCCAGCATCGTCGTGTCGTTGGTGAGGCGCGAAATCACCTCGCCCGTGCGCGTGGTTTCGTAGAAGCCCGGCGACAGCGCGAGCAGGTGATCGAACACCGCGCGCCGCAGATCGGCGGTCACGCGTTCGCCCAGCCAGGAGACCGAGTAGAAACGCAGATAGGTCGCCACCGCCATCAGGGCCACGACTCCGAGCATCATTGCCAGCGTGCGATCGAGCTCCGCTGCATTGCCGGCAGCGAAGCCGCGATCGATCACCCCCTTCAAACCCTGCCCGATGGCCAGGGTCGCGCCCGCGGCGACGATCAGCGCGATTACGGCGACAGCGACGCGGCCGCGATAGGGACGCAGGAATCGCCCGATGCGGGCGAGCGTCTTCAGCGCCGTCGCGGGCGCGAGCTTCGGCCCCTCGTCGGCGATCAGCATGGGGAATGCCTTCTGCGGGCTTTCCGCGTTGCGCCGCGGCGCCGTGCCTGGCCAGAGACGCCCGGGATTGCTGCGGCAATGGATACGTCGCGGATCGACGACGCTGACGCAAGGTACAATTGCACGTTTGCCGCCCTCTCAACGAAACTGTCCGCGCCTGACGCCCATCGCCATGATCGCACCTCTGCAGCCCTCCGTCCTTGCCACCATCGAACTCGCGCCCCGCGACCCCATCCTCGGCATCACCGAGGCATTCGTCGCCGACACCAATCCGCACAAGGTCAATCTCGGCGTCGGCGTCTACTGCAACGACCACGGCAAGGTACCGTTGCTCGAGTGCGTCAAGCGCGCCGAGCGCGAGGTGACCGCGCGCTCGGCGCCCCGCGGTTACCTGCCGATCGACGGCCTCGCCGCCTACGACAAGGCGGCCCAGACACTGCTGTTCGGCGACGAGAGCGAGGTCGTGCAATCGGGACGGGCGGTCACCATCCAGGCGCTGGGCGGCACCGGTGCCCTCAAGGTCGGGGCGGATTTCCTGCATCGCTTCGCCCCGGAAGCGCAGCTGTGGATCAGCAATCCCTCGTGGGAAAATCACCGGGCGCTGTTCGAAGGCGCGGGTTTCACCGTCAACAGCTACGCCTACTACGACGGCGCCACCCGCGGCCTCGACTTTCCCGCCATGAAGGCGGACCTGGAGCGCATCCCGGCCGGGTCGATCGTGGTGCTGCATGCGTGCTGCCACAACCCGACCGGCGTCGATCCCACCGAGGTGCAGTGGACGACGATCATCGACATCGTGCGTTCGCGCGGGCTGGTGCCCTTTCTCGACATCGCCTACCAGGGCTTTTGCGACGGCCTCGAACCCGACGGCGCCGCGGTGCGCCGGTTCGCAGCGACCCCGGGGCCGCTGCTGGTCGCCAGCTCGTTCTCCAAATCGTTCTCGCTCTATGGCGAACGGGTCGGCGCGCTGACCATCGTCGGCGCCAGCAAGGACGAAGCGGTACGCGCGCTGTCGCAGCTGAAGCGGCTCATCCGCACCAATTACTCGAACCCGCCGACGCACGGCGGACAGCTCGTCGCCACCGTGCTCGGCAACGGCGAGCTGCGGGCATTGTGGGAAACCGAGCTGGGCACGATGCGCGAGCGCATCCACACGGTGAGAAAGCTCCTCGTCGAGCGGCTCAGGCACCTTGCGCCCCAGGCCGACTTCTCCTTCGTCCTGCGGCAACACGGCATGTTCTCGTACTCGGGGCTGACCAGGGAACAGGTCGAGCGCCTGCGCAAGGAATTCTCGGTCTACGCAATCGACACCGGACGCATCTGTGTCGCAGCGCTCAACTCGCACAACATCGACCACGTCGCCCAGTCGATCGCAGCGGTCATCACCAAGACTTGACGACGCAGCGTCGGCCGCATGTCGCGCGTTTCAGCCGTGACAAACGTTTTGACAGGGGCCGACATTCCGCTATAATTACAGGCTGTCTTACGCGGGAATAGCTCAGTTGGTAGAGCGCAACCTTGCCAAGGTTGAGGTCGGGAGTTCGAGACTCCTTTCCCGCTCCAGTTTCCCCGAGGGAGAGCCAGCAGGCGAAACGCAGGCGGCTCTCCCTTTTCGTCAGACGCGTTGCGTATTTCGCGTGCGTTGCGCGGGGGTACGCAACGGCCGCTCCTGGCGGGGTGGCAGAGTGGTCATGCAGCGGCCTGCAAAGCCGTCCACGCCGGTTCGATTCCGACCCCCGCCTCCAGTTTCCCAGGCCTGCACGCCTCCCCTGACTCAAGCACCCTGCTCGCAGTCCACCTGAGTCCAGACCGGCGCTCAAACCCGGGCAGGTCGCGACCGTCGATGACCCACCGCTCGCGATCGAAGCGGAGAGCGGCAAGGCCTATCGCCGAATCATCAGCGCCGGTCAACGTTCAGCAGCGCGGACTGTTGCACGATGTCCGCTCGGATATTCAGGAAGTCATTCTCGAAGTGCTCCGCGATCGCGTTCAGCCGGCGCGACTGCCGGACGCGGCCGTCGCTTCCCGCAAGGCCTCGGCATCGGTTTCGGCGTGAAACTCGGCAAGCGCGGCGTCGAGTACCGTAGCGAGGCCACCCTCGACCGCATGGACCATGGTCGCGAGCCTTGCGGGACCGACCTGCTCGCCACCGGTGCGCAACGAGCGCATCACCACGGCGACTGCCGTACTGCGAAGGTCCCACAGGTTCGGGTCGGTCCGGTCCAGCGTGGGAGCCAGCACCGCGACCGAAGAGATCTCCACTGCGTGGGAAGACCCACCGGTCAGGTACTCGGTGTCCTGCCGTGCGGTGCGCGCAGCCCGCAGCGTTTGTGCGCCAACGACCAGTCTCGTCGGTGGCCAGGGGGCGCCTCGCGTACGCAGGAGCCAGAGCGTCGAGGCGGATGAGCGCAAAGCACGCCACATGGCGAAGCGGTACCGGCGACAACACGCACTCCGGGGCAGGCATCAGCAGGTGGCTGCGAATGCCGGCGTCCGGGATCGTGCCGACATTCAGCGGCGCGTTGCCGAAAATGTCGGCGATCCGCGCAGAAAGCGATTCAGACGAACACATCGAAGTGCCAGGCGGGATTCTGTGGCGAGGATGATCAGGACCGATGCGAAGCGACGCGCATTGCGTCAGTCCTTTGTCGCCAATGCCGCGCGCACGTCCTCGATCCGCTTGCGGTTGGCATCAAAGTCGCTGCGACCGATGCGCGACGCCGAACGCACCTGGATCGCTTGAGCCACCGGATCGAACCAGAACTCGACGTCGTCCACGAATCCCATCAGCCTGGTCGTAAACTCTGCGTGCAGATAGTCGGATTCGCTTTTCACCACACCGCCGCCCTCCATGGTTTCCACGATGGCCCTGATCCTGGCCAGTGTGGCCCGACCGTCACCCTTTAGCGGCAGCGGCGCGATGGCGGCTTGATTGCGCTGCGGGTGATCGGGATGCAGCGCAGCTTGGCTGCTCACGCTGTTCGCCGTTGCGGAAGGCGCCTTCAGCTTGCCGTCACGTACGCCCAGGTCGGTGGGCACGGACCCTCGCAGCAAACCCATCTGCCCGGCCCCCAGCGCCAACAAAGCAAGCACCACTACCGCGATGACGAGCCATTTGATCATGGACGGGAGCGACATTCGATATCCTATGCCGGAGGCGACCGCATGCTGTCGACCTGCTCCCGGCGCGCCGGCGCTCGTGGACGAAGCAAATTGACGATGCCCGCGCCAATCACGGCCATACGGGCGGGATTCATGACTTCACGTTCGGCGCCGGGAACTATCCGTCATCGCGTGCCTGGTCTACCCATATCAGCTGTCGAACATCCAACCCCAGCTGTCGGGCCTGGTTCAGCAGCCGCTCACGAATCTCCGCCGGCAACTGCTTCTCGCGAGCCAATATCCAGAGGTAGTCGCGGCTGGGTCCAACCACCATTGCCCAGCGGTAGTGCTGCTGGTCCAGCGCGACCACATGGTAGCCACCGTAGAAGGGCCCGAAGAACGAAACTTTCAACGACGCGGTGTTCGTGTCGCCGGTAAACAAGGCGCGCCCCGCGGCCTGGCGCCACTCATTGCGCTCGCGATCGAAGCCACGGTTGATCACTTCGACGCTGCCGTCGGGCTTGCTGCGATAGCTGGCACTGACGTCCTGGAGACCGCGTTCGAAGGCGTGGTCGAGGCGGGCAATTTCGTACCACTTGCCCTCATAGCGATTGAGGTCGAACGGGGTGACCGCGGCGACGCCGCCGGGCGGCATCGTGGAGCAGGCGCTCAAGCCCAGCAGGATGGCAAAGGCGGCGATTCCTCGCAATGGAACGGGTATCACGATGAACTCCTTCGACAAACTGCCGGGGTTCGCGAAGAGTCCCCCCGCACGGCTGGAGCGCGACAATGCGTCGGCTTCCTGGTGCGCCCGGCCGGAATCGAACCGGCATCCCGCGATGAAGCGAGGGCGGGTTTTAAGCCCGCTGCGTCTACCAATTTCGCCACGAGCGCGTAACGCGATTCTCTCACGCGTTGCGACCGCCCGAACGCGGACCGAACGTTTGCGATTTGCCGTGAACCTGGACTTCCACCCGCCTGCGGATCGTCAGGGTGAAAAAAAGCCGCGGTTCGCGCCGCGGCTCCCTTTGGACCGGTCGCTTCCGGGGAAGTCGGCTCAGCGTTTGCCGCCCGGCATCATCTTGGTGAAATCGTTCATCACGCGTTGCATCGACTCGAACGCGGTTCCGCCAGAGGACATCACGCCTTGCAAGGCCGAGACGAGATTCTGGGTTTGCTTGAAATCGGGCATCATCGCCATTGCCGCTTTTGTTTCCTTGACGCCCGGCACACCCGACATCTGGTCTTCCATCAGCGAGAACAGGCGCTTCTGGATCTCGACCACCAGATCGAACATCTGCCCCCAATACGCCATCGCCTGCTCGACCACTTCCTGCGACGCTGTTTGTCCCGCCGCCACCAGCGATGGCATATCGCCCGCTTCGGCCGCGTGGCGCGCGACCTTCTTCTGCATGCTGCGGGCCTTTTCCTCGCCTTCGAATTGCAGGCGGCGGACCTTGGCGGTGCTTTCGAGCGCCGCGTCGATCACGTCGAGCGCAAGCCTGGCATTCTGCCGGTACAGTTCGAATGCCTGCTCGGGTGTGATCGTCTTCGCGTAGGCGGCGAGCTGCTCGGCATTCGGCATCGCGAACATCGGTGGCATCGCGGCGGCTTTGGGCGCGGACTTGCTCGCTCCGGCCTTGTTTGCAGCCGATTGGGTGTTGGCCGTCCTGGAACTCGTTTTGGTCGCCATGCTCAACGCTCCTCTTTACCGTGGATGAAGAAAGCTTGGCCGGATTGCGCTCCTGGCCCGGTGCGAAGCTCCCCGCCGCACTTGGCCAACGATCCTGCGCCATTTCGCAGTATGCCAACATTCAAGCGGATCGGGTTGACGACGGCGTTGCGCCGGCTATAATCCGATTACCGTATATTTGTACGGTAATCACGACAACGCGCGCTCGGCGCGATCAGGGAGTCCGCCATGGTGCTGGGACTGCGTACCGCCACCGCGACCGCACGGCCGCTGACGGCGCGGCAGCAGGAAATCCTCGACTGGATCCGCCGTCACCTCGAAGCCACCGGCATGCCCCCCACGCGGGCCGAAATCGCGACCGGGTTGGGTTTTCGCACGGCGAGTTCGGCCGAGGATCACCTGCGTGCACTGGCAAAAAAAGGCGCAATCGAGGTGCTGCCCGGCACGTCGCGCGGCCTGCGCCTGCGGGAGATGCCGGAATTGCCGGGATTGGGGTTGCCGCTGGTCGGTCGCGTTGCCGCCGGCCACCCGATCCTCGCGGCCGAACACATCGAGGGCCACGTCCGGCTCGATCCCGGCCTCTTCACGCCGCGCGCCGATTACCTGCTGCGGGTACGCGGCACCAGCATGAAAGACGCCGGCATTCTCGACGGCGATCTGCTGGCCGTCCATCGTTGCAGCGAGGCGCGTTCGGGGCAGATCGTCGTCGCCCGATTGAGCGGTGCCGGTGGCGACGAGGTCACCGTCAAGCGCCTGAAGCGTCGCGGCGGACAGGTGCTGCTCGTCGCCGAGAACCCCGACTTCGCGCCGATCATCGTCGAAGGCGGCCGCGATGCGCTCACGATCGAGGGCATCGGCGTGGGTCTTTTCCGCAGCGGCAAGGCACTGTAGAAAGGCGCGATCGCCCGGTCCGCACCGGCGCTACGTCGAACCCACCCGATGCGCAAGCCCTCCCCCGCTCCCACCGCGCAAGGCGCGACCACCCTCGCCGCGCTGCCCAACCTCGGCCCGGCTTCGGCGGCGATGCTCGCCCGTGCCGGCATCGCGTCACCGGAGGCGCTGCGGGCGCTGGGCGCCGTCGAGGCCTACCGCCGCGTCCGAGAGCAGAACCCGCGCGCCTCCCTCAACCTGCTGTGGGCGCTCGAAGGCGCATTGACGCAACGCTCCTGGCAGACCGTCGCGCGCGACGACCGCCTTTCGCTGTTGCTGCAACTCGACGCCGACCCGCTTCGTCCAGGCAGGCGATGACCTCGCCGCTGCGCGCCGCGTCGCTCGACCCCGTGCTTGCCCATCCGGCGGTCTGGCGCGGCGGGGGCTGCGCGCCCGAACCGGCCGCCGTCCCCACCGGCTTCGCGGTCCTCGACGCCGTCCTGCCGGGCGGCGGCTGGCCGCTGGCGCTCACCGAAATCCAGCTGGCCTGCGAGGGCATCGGCGAGCTTCGCCTGACGCTGCCGGGACTCGTGCGCCTGCAGGCCGAAGGTCGCGACGTCGTCTGGATTGCGCCGCCGCATCTGCCCTACGCACCGGCGCTCGCCGCCGGCGGGCTCGACCTCACCCGGCTGGTCCTGGTCCATGCCCGCACGACCCACGATGCCCTGTGGGCTTTCGAGCAGGCGTTGCGGGCGCCCGAATGCGGCGCGGCGTTCCTCTGGCCCGACGGGTCGATCGATGACCGCGCCGCGCGTCGCCTGCAGGTCGCCGCCCGCGAAGGCAACAGCTGGGGCGTGCTGTGGCGCCGGCCGGGTCAACACGGCGCCGTTACCGCCGCGCCCTTGCGTCTGGCGCTGGCCCCCGCAGCAGGGCAACTTGCAGTGCGGGTGGTGAAGCGGCGCGGCGGCGAGGTGGCGCAACCCGTGCTGCTCGACCTCGACCCGGTACCCGGACCCGTGCTCGCCTCAGCCGCTGGCTGCTCCCTCCCTGGTCCTGGCCCCACTCGCGTCCGCTCCCGCGGCACGCAATGATGTTCGACGATGGCTGCCGACCATGCTGTGGACCTGCCTCTTGCTGCCGCAGCTTTCGCTCGACGTCTTCGCGCCTGCGCGCGCGCCCTCGGCATCCGATCCCGCACCGCCGTTCGCGGTGACCACCGGCGGGCATTACCCGCGGATCGTCAGCGTCGATGCGCTCGTGCGCGCAGCGGGCATTCGTCCCGGCGAGCTCGTCTCTGCCGCGCTGGCACTTGCTCCCGGCATCGTGCTGCGCGAGCGCGATACGCTCGCCGAGGCCCGCGCGCTTGCCGCTGTCGCGACCTGGACCACGCAGTTCTCGCCTGCCATCAGCCTCGCCCCCCCCGATGCGGTGCTGGTCGACATCGGCGGCAGCCTGCGGCTCTTCGGCGGTCTTGCCGTTCTGCTCCCGCGGCTGCACCAAGGCATACGCGAGCTCGGTTACGCAGTCCGGTGGGCCGTAGCCCCTACCGCTGCCGCAGCGCTTCTTTTCGCGCGCGCCGATCGTCCCGTCGTGATCACCGACGGCGCAACGCTCCTGCCGGCACTCGCCCCGTTGCCGCTCGCGTTGCTGGACATCGATCCCCGCGTCGTCGCCACGCTTGCCGGTGCCGGCATCACGACCTTCGGCGCCGCCTGCGCGCTGCCGCGTGCCGCGCTCACCCGTCGCGCCGGCGCCCCATTGATCGCTGCCCTCGACCACGCGCGGGGAATCCTCGCCGATCCGCGTCCGCTGTTCGTCCCTCCCGCACGCTATGAAGGCCGGCTGGAACTCGCCGCGCCCGTCACCGACACCGAAGCGCTCGCCTTCGCCGTCCATCGCCTCGTGCTCGAGCTCGCCGGTTGGCTGCTGGGGCGCGGTCTTGGCGTCATCGAGCTCACGCTCACGCTGACGCATGAGCGCGAAGGGCCGCCCCGAGCGCGAATACCGGAGTGCGCAGCACGAAGGCAACCCAGTGAACGCCGTGGCAGACGTCATGCCGCCCTCCCCGCCACCGCGGTGCCTTTCGCGCTGGCCGCGCCGGCACGCGAGCCGGCCCATCTCTTCACCGTCCTGCGCGAACGCCTCGCGCGCGTCGAACTGCCCGCACCCGTCGAGTCCATCCTGCTCGCGAGCGAGCTGGTGACGCCACTGGCTGCGCACAATCTCGGCCTGTTGCCCGGCGATCACGATCAGGCGACGGTGCCACTCCTTGACCGGCTGCGGGCGCGCCTGGGCGAAGCGTCCGTGACGCGAGTCACCCCCCATCCCGAGCATCGTCCCGAACGGGCATCGAGAAGCAGCAACGCCGTTGCAGCAACGGCTTCCGTCACGAAAAAGAAATCCCGGGGGCAGAATTCGCCCGGCGCGACGAAAAGCTTCGCGCCTGAAGGCGCTCCTGCAGACCCCAGCAACCCATGCGCCGCTTTTGTGGGAGCGGCTTCAACCGCGAATCCGGCCCCTTGCGCCAACGTGTTCGCGCCTGAAGGCGCTCCTGCAACCGCGAATGCCCGGCCCCCCTTTCGACCGTTGCCGAGTGCGCCGCGGCCCCTCTGGCTGCTGGCCGAACCAGAGCTGCTGGGAACGCGGCTCGCTGCCCGGCCCTGGGTGCTGCACGACGGGCCGGAGCGGATCGAGTCCGGGTGGTGGGATGGCAGCGATGTGCGACGCGATTACTTCGTCGCCGAGAGCCCATCCGGCGCGCGGGCCTGGATCTATCGCGACGGGCGGCGCGGCTTCGGCGAGGGCGACGGCGAGTGGTTCGTGCAGGGGTTTTTCGCCTGACGCACCTCCCACCCCTCGTCAAAGGGCAACCGCGACGTAGAGAAAGGAAATGAGCGCCAACGGTCCCATGCCCAGTGCCGCCAGGTTGGCCGTCTTGCGGGTGCCGAAAATGTAGGCGTAGGTCAGTTTCATGAGGTTGTTGCTGGCGCTGGCGATGATGATCGCCTGCAGGATCTGCAGGGTGCCAAGCCCGAGGTCACCCTGCAGCACCGAGACGACGAACGGCGTGATGTCCGAGAATCCGACGACGAACGACAGCACCCGCAAACCGAAATCCTGGAACTTCAGCAGCGTGTACTTGGTGGCCATGGAGATGACGACGAACAACAGCGCAAACAGGAACGCGGAATTGAGTTCCAGCGGGTTGTTCCGCAGCGCCGGCTCCAGCGGCCCGACATCGCTCGCCTGCCCCTCGTCCGCGACAGCGGGCGCCGTCGTCGGCCCGCCTTTCCTGTCGCTGACGATCCAGATCGCGTAGCCGGCGGCAAGCGCCGAAAGCAACAGCAGCGCCGGCCCTACTTGCAGCGTCGACTCAACGCGAAAAATGGCCACCAGCACCAACAGCCGCAGATACATCATCGACACCGCAAGCAGGATCGCGGCAGCGGCTTCGCGATCGCGCCCCGGCTGGGCGCGCGACTTCTTGGCCAGCACCAGCACCGCGGCCGTGCTGGAGTAGACGCCGCCGATGAGGCCCGTCAGCAACAGGCCCTTGCGCGGAAAGAGGTAGGTCTGAAGCGTGTAGCCGAGATAGGAAATGCTGGTGGTGATCACCACGGCCAGCCAGATCTGCCGCGGCGTCACCGGCAGGGCCGAGAGAATCGCTCCCGGGATTCCCCCGACCGGAGGCATGGTCTCCGGAATCATCGGCAGGATCACCGCAGCGATCGCCAGGAACTTGCATACGGTGACGACCTCCCCCGTCTCGAGCCGATCGGTGAGCCGTCGCACCCGCCCCTTGGAGTGGAGGACGAAGAGAATGGAGACGGCGAGGAGCACCAGGAACCAGGCGGGTTGGTGAATCGACACCGGACCGATGGCATAGGTCAGTTGCGCGATGGTGACCCCGATCAGCCCCGGGCTTTTCTTCTGGCCGACCTTGTCGTGGTAGTACACCAGCAGGAACAGCACCACCGTCACCAATCCGAGCAGGAAAGCGTGGTTTCCGATCTCCGGGAGCGTGTACAGCATGAAGCCCAGCATCCCGATGAACACGAACGTGCGCACCGTGCCGAAGGTGTCGAACTTGCCCTCGCCCTCGTAATAGTCGCGCAGCCCGATGCCGATCAGGAAACTGACCGCGAGTGTCAACAGGAAGGGGACGACCAGAGGCGGCAGCACGGTAGTCGGAATGGAAGCGATCATTGAGCAGTTGGACGAGAGGCGCGCCGGTCACTCCGGCCATCACGTTCGCCGGTTCAGTCGAGACCGACGACGCGCTTGGCCGCCTTAAGATAGTTGATATTGGGCAGCCCCGCGATGCCGAGGCCCTCGATCACCTTTTTCATCCCCGCGTAATTCTCGCTCTCGGCGCAGGCCGATTCCACCATGGCACCGTTGAACCAGACCCGCGCGTATTCGCAGATGATGCCATCGACGGTGAAGCCGTAGCGCATTTTCTCGACCGTCACGACACGCAGTTCCCTGTGCTTCCGGGCCATCGCGATGAACTCGTCGACCGTGTAATTGTCGTCGCTCAGCAGCGTCTGGACCTTGAGGTGGGACAAGATCATGTCCAGATCGTCGCGCCTGACAGGAAACCGGAACTTTCCCCGGGGCTGGAAGATCTCGTAGCCTTCCGGGGTTTCGCCCACTTTGGTCTTGATGTCGAGCAGTCCGTCCCGGACCTTGACGTTGGCCTCGTTGGTGTTCGCCGACAGGCAATAAGTCTCCGCGGGCATGCGGCGCGCGTGGGAAAGGATGGTCCTGCCATTCCACATGCGCTCCTTGACCGTATCGATCACGCCGTGGTCGAAGACGCGGAATTCCGCCCGGGGCACGGTCCCGGCCGGCTCGGCAGCAGAAGCAGCTTGAAGCTTGTCGAATACGTCGGACATCGATGTTCTCCCCCAATGAACCCCGATCGCCGACCGCGCAATGCCAGCCGGATGGAAAATGCGCAGGGCCATCAACCGTCGCCACGCTCGACGACGTCCCGGCAGGCGACGCGGGACGCGCAGCCCTAGGGATCAGGCTTTGACCCAGGTCTTGAACGGGTTCTTCTGCAAATTGGCGTTGTAGTAACGCGGATCGCCGGAGACTTCCGCGATCGCCCAGGCGGGAACGACGAACTGCTCATTTTCGGAACCGAGTTCGATCTCGGCCACGACCAACCCATCGTTGTCGCCATGAAAGACATCGATCTCCCAGGTCTTGCCGTGGTGCAGTTCCTTGTGCCGATGCTTGTCGATCAGCGGCTGTTCGCACAGGTCGTCGAGCAGGATTATCGCGTCGTCCAAGGGAATGCCGTACTCGAACTCCGACCGCGTCACACCAGCGGTCACACCCTTGATGGTGAGCTTGGCCTGGTCGCCTTCGATGCGCACGCGGACCACGCGCTCACTCTGGGTGTTGAGATACCCCTGCTTGAAACGGGTGCCTTCGTCACGCGGTTTCCACGCATCGACGTCCACCAGGTATTTCCGTTCGATTTCCTTGCCCATGCGCTTCTCCATCCGTGATCCGGTCGCGGCAAGAACCCGGGGGCCCGTCGCATTGCAGATTCATTTTACCGTTCTCCGGCTTTCGTCGTGGCCGGTCAACGACAGAGGCGACGTTGCGCCTTTCGTCCCGCGGTCGCCGGTCGAATCGTCATGCCTCAACGGCAGCGAAAAAGCCACATTCATGGCTCGATCGCTGGCAGCAGGCGCACGCATCATCGGCACTTCAGTCGCCCGAACCGCAGCCGGGCTTCGATCGCGTGCCGCCATGAGCGACGCAGTTCACGGCTCAGCGAACGAGCCGCGCGGCGTCCATGCCATGCCGGGCCAGCGCGACCCAAGCCGCCGCGGTGAACAAAGCCCCGGCATAGAACGTGTACTGCGGACCGAACGCATCCCACAGCCAGCCTGCGAGACCGCTCGCGACCAGCAGCACGACGCCGCAGCAGAGGTTGAACGCGCCGAACGCGCTGCCGCGCATATCGGAAGGCGCACTCGCCGCGACCAGCGCCGACAGTAGCCCCTGCGTGAGTCCCATGTGCAGCCCCCACAGCGCTGCCCCGACAAACACCAGCGTCGCCGACGAGGCGGTCGCGAGAACGAGGTCGGACGCGACCAGAAGAACAACGCCGATCGACAGCGACCGTGGCCCGTGTCCGCGATCAGCGGCCGCGCCTGCCGGATAGGCAGCGACTGCGTAGACCAGCGACATGACCACCATCACCCAGGGTGCCTGCCCCACCGACAGGCCCACGTCTTGCGCCCGCAGCACCAGGAAGGCCTCGGAAAAGCGCGCCAGCGTCAGCAGCGACGCAATGGCCACGACGATCCAGAATTGGCGGGGCAGGCGACGCACGTCGTGCCACTGCAGCCGCGGCTTGCCCGACCCGGTCGTCTCGTGGCGCACCGGTTCTTCGACCCCGAAAACCAGCAGGAGCACCGCGATGCCGGCGGGCACGACGGCCACCCAGAACGCCGACTGGAAGTTGCCGGAAAACCACGCCATCGCCGCCAGCGCCAGCAGCGGTCCGCCGAAGCCGCCCACGGTGTCGAGCGCCTGGCGCAATCCGAAACTCGCCCCGCGCAGCACCACGGGTGCGAGATCGGCGATCAGCGCATCGCGCGGCGCGCCGCGGATGCCCTTGCCCACGCGATCGACGAAGCGCGCGCCGACGATCCATGACAGCGAGGGCGCCAGCGGAAAGACGAGTTTGGTGATCGCCCCCAGCCCATAACCCAGGACGACCAGCGGCTTCCTTCGCGCGAACACATCGGAGAGCACGCCGGAGAAGACCTTGACCACGAGCGCGGTCGCCTCGGCGATGCCCTCGATGATGACCGATGGTCAGCATCGACGCGCCCAGGACCGTGGCCATGTAGAGCGGCAGCAGCGCGTGGACGAGCTCCGAGGAGAGGTCCATGCACAGGCTGACGAGTCCCAGCGCCCAGACGCCGCGCGGGATGCGCCGCCAGGTCGATGTACTCACCCGAAGCTTTCCAGCGGCGAACCTCGCGGTGGCTCGTGCATCGGAGTTCCGTCAGCGCAGCGCCACGCGCGCCCGAACCACCCCCGCCTTTTCGTGCCGCAGCGTCACCGCAACCTCGGTGCCGGGTGCGGCGCGCACCACCCACTCGACCTTGACCCGATCGTCGGTCAATTGCGCATCGGGCCAGAACGACACGCCGGTGTGCCTGTACGCCTTGCCCTCGAGCTGCCCGACGTCCTCGCGCCGCTTGCCCTGCAGAAGCTCGGCCCCTTCGGGCAGCGCGATCTCGGCGATCGCGCCGCGCACGACCTTGCGTTCAAGGGCCCGCTTCGACACGTAGCTCGGCAGCCAGCCGGTGTTCTGCGCCACCAGCCGCACGCGCCAGCAGTCGCCGCCCAATGCATCGGCTTGCGCGGCGACCAGTTCGAGTCTGCGGCGAGGTCAGTGCCTGCCACAGCAGCCAGCGCGGGAAACGTTCGAGCTCGCGCTCGAGACACTGCGGCGGCGGATTGGAGAAGGCGTGAAAGCGGTTCCAGCCGCCGATCTCGACGGCGCCGAGCTGCGGGTGCGCGAACGGCTTCCAGGGGATGTGCGCGAGCCCGCCGAGCTTGTCTTCGCTCCAGCGATGGAGCTTGAGATCGTCGGCGATCGGATGATCGCGGAACCAGTCGACGTAGAGGTATTTGTCGATGCCGGCCTCGCGCATCGGGCTCCAGATCTCGACCACCCAGCTGTAGAGGCCCAGGTGCTCGTACATCCAGTCGAAGGTGCCGCCGATCACCTGCTTGGGATGGTAGCGAAACTCGTGATAGACCGAGATCGCCGGATACCCGGTCAACTCGAAGCCCTTGTCGCCGGCCTTCTTGTAGTGCCACAGGTCCTCGGCGTGCATCTCCTCGTCGGGCAGGTGCTCGAAGGGTCGCAGCAGCACCCCGCTCCAGGTGTGGAAGGTCGTGCCGCCGGTGATGTTGGTGTGCCGCGCGATGAAGTCGACGACGGCGCGCACCTCGGGTTCCGAGGTCGGATAGGGACCGGCGCCCAGTTGTTCGAACTCCTGCCGCCAGCTCGCCGGAAAATTACGATTGAGGTCGAGGCCGTGGCGGGTCTTCTTGACCCGCAGCGTGTAGCCGTCCCAACCCTCGACGCTGCCTTCCGGCAGCACGCGGTAATAGCGGCCGCCGGTCTCGGTGGGCTCGCGCCGGACCATCAGTCCCGGCGCCTCCGGATGATCCTTCCACAACCCGTTGGCATCGGGGATGCGCATCTGCAGGATGCGCCCGTCGCCGTCGATATCCTCGACCGTGAGGCCCTCGATGTCTTCCTCGTCGAACGGATAGGGACGCGTCGACGAGCGCACCCACTTCGGCCGGTCGGCGAGCGCCCATTCGGCGCCGTCGGGATTGATGCGCGGGCAAACGTAAAAGGCCCGCGTGTCGAGCGCGCGCGTCACCTCGTCGTCCTTCCCGTAGCCGGTCAGCAGCGTGTGGATGAAGTGGAGATTGGCCGCCGACGCGGCGACCTCGGTCGCGTGGATGTTGCCGTCGACCCAGAACGCCGGCTTCTCGGCCGCCGGTCCCGTCGCTGTTTGAGTGATGGTCAGCGCCCAGAGGTCGCGACCCTCGTGGCTCTTGCCGATCGATTCGATGGCAGCGAGCTGCGGGTACTCGCGGACGCAATCGTGCAGCAGTGCGGTGAGTTCGGCGTAGCGGTGGAAGCGATCGAAAGCGATGGTGGGCATGGGCGTGGTGAGGTTCGTGGCCTTGGCGCGCACGTGAGCGCCGGCGGGCGATCAGCGATCGTCGTGCCGGGTGTACTTGTTCGGCAGCAGGCTGGCGATCGGCACCGCGTGGTCGCCCTGCGGCCCCGGCACGATGACGGTGGCGCCGGGTCCGTAGTCGGCGATCAGCTCGCGGCACATGCCGCAGGGCGCGACCACGTGGCCTTCCTTGTTGACGGCGACGATCGACTCGATGTCGGTGTCGCCCTCGGCCGCGCCCATGCCGATGGCGATCGCCTCGGCGCAGACGTCGATGCGCCCGACGTAGGCGCCGACGTGGACGGAGGTGAAGATGCGGCCCGAGCGCGTGCGCAGCGCGCAGCCGACGCTGTGCCATTCGGGCTTGCGGCGCAGCGCGATGATCTTGCGGGCGGCATCGACCAGGGCGAGTTCGGCGGCGCCGAGCGACGCCGACTCGGTGTCGTGCCCGGCTCCGGCGGCGAGGGTCAGGGATGCTTTCATCGGTCGAATACCGTATATTCATGCGGTATCGGCATCCACCCCGGCTTCGGCTCGGGAACCGCCCGCGAACCTCGCATTATCCATGCTTCCCGCCTACGCCGAACTGCATTGCCGCTCGAACTTCTCGTTCCTGTCCGGCGCCTCGCACCCGGAGGAGCTGGTCGAACGCGCGCAGGCGCTGGGCTACACGGCGCTGGCGATCACCGACGAATGCTCGCTGTCCGGCATTGTCCGCGCCCATCTCGCCGCCCGCGACGCCGGGCTGCCGCTGGTCATCGGCAGCGAGTTGATCCTCAGCGATGGGCTCCGGCTCGTCCTGCTGGCGACCGATCGCGCGAGCTACGGCGACCTCTGCCAGCTCATCACCCGCGGGCGCCGGCAGGCGGCCAAGGGCCACTACGCACTCGGCCGCAACGACGTCGCGGTGCTCGCCGACGGCCTGCTCGCGCTGTGGGTGCCGCCCGACCTCTCGCCGCGCGCGGCGGCCGAAACCGCGGGCCCGCTGGCGCTGGCCGGCCGCTGGGTCGCCGCGACCTTCCCCGGCCGCAGCTGGCTCGCCGTGGAGCTCTTCGCCGGCGCGGGCGACCGTGCTCGTCTTGCCCACGCGGCGGCACTCGCGCAGACCTGCGGGTTGCCGCAGGTAGCCGCCGGCGACGTCCACATGCACGTGCGCGCCCGCCGCGCGCTGCAGGACACGCTGACCGCGATCCGCCTCGTCACTCCGCTGGCCGAATGCGGCTACGCGCTCTTTGCCAACGGCGAGCGGCACCTGCGCTCGCGCGAGCGCCTGGCGTCGATCTATCCGCCGACGTTACTCGCCGAGACGCTCGCGATCGCCGGACGCTGCCGCTTTTCGCTCGACGAGCTGCGCTACGAATACCCCGAGGAGATCGTTCCGCCGGGCACCACGCCGGCCGCGCATCTCGCCGCGCTGGTCGAGGCCGGATTGCGGCAGCGCTATCCGGTGCAGGGCGCGCCCGCCGCCGTCCGCGCACTGATCGCGCACGAGCTGGCACTGATCGCCGAACTCAAGTACGAGCCCTACTTCCTCACCGTCCACGACATCGTCGCCTTCGCCCGCCGCCAGGGCATCCTCTGCCAGGGCCGCGGCTCGGCCGCCAATTCGGCGGTCTGCTATGCGCTGGGCATCACCGAGGTCGATCCGGCGCGCAGCTCCATGCTGTTCGAGCGCTTCATCAGCCGCGAGCGCAACGAGCCGCCCGACATCGACGTCGACTTCGAGCACCAGCGGCGCGAGGAAGTGATCCAGTACATCTACGCCAAGTACGGCCGCGACCGCGCGGCGCTCGCCGCCACGCTCATCACCTACCGGCCGAAGAGCGCGGTGCGCGACGTCGGCCGGCGCTGGGGCTCGACCTGGCGCAGGTCGACCGGCTACGCGCGTGTTCGCGTGGTGGGACGGCCGCGAGGTCCTGCCCGAGCGCATCCGCGAGGCGGGCTTCGAGCCCGACAACCCGGTGATCGTGCGCCTGATCAAGCTCGCCAACGCGCTGCTGGGTTTTCCGCGCCACCTGTCGCAGCACGTCGGCGGCTTCGTCATCGCCCGCGACCTGCTCGAGCGGATGGTGCCGGTCGAGAACGCCGCGATGCCCGAGCGCACGGTGATCCAGTGGGACAAGGACGACCTCGACGCCATGGGCCTGCTCAAGGTCGATTGCCTGGCGCTCGGCATGCTGTCGGCGATCCGCCGCGCGCTGGCGCTGATCTCGCGAACGGCGCGGCCGGAAGCTCTCGATGCAGGACATCCCGGCCGAGGATCCCGAGGTCTACCGGATGATCCAGGCCGCCGACACCGTCGGCGTGTTCCAGATCGAGTCGCGGGCGCAGCAGTCGATGCTGCCGCGCCTGAAACCCGCGACTTTCTACGATCTCGTCATCGAGGTCGCGATCGTGCGCCCGGGGCCGATCCAGGGCGGCATGGTGCATCCCTACCTGCGCCGCCGGCAGGGGCTGGAGCCGGTCACCTATCCGAGCGCGGCGGTGGAGAGCGTGCTCGCGCGCACGCTCGGCGTGCCGATCTTCCAGGAGCAGGTGATGCAGCTCGCCATCGTCGCCGCCGGTTTCACGCCGGGCGAGGCCGACCAGCTGCGGCGCTCGATGGCCGCGTGGCGCAGGAAGGGCGGACTCGAGAAGTTCGAGCAGCGGCTGGTCGACGGCATGGGTGCGCGCGGGCTGTCCGAGACCTTCGCGCGGCAGGTCTACCAGCAGATCCTGGGCTTCGGCGAGTACGGCTTCCCCGAGTCGCATTCGGCGTCGTTCGCGCTGCTCGTCTACGTGTCGGCGTGGCTGAAGCACTACGAGCCGGCCGCGTTCTGCGCGGCGCTGCTCAATTCGCTGCCGATGGGTTTCTACGCGCCGGCGCAACTCGTCGCCGATGCGCGCCGCCATGGCGTCGAGGTGCGACCCGCCGACGCGACGGCAAGCGACCGGGACTGCACGCTGGAAGATGGGGTCAGATACGATTTTCCGAGGAAAAACCGTATCTGACCCCATTTCCTTGCGCCTCGGATTGCGGATGATCTCCGGTCTGTCCGAGAGCGCCGCGCAGCGCCTCGTCGCCGCGCGCCGTGACCGCGCTTTCGGCAGCGTCGCCGACCTCGCGCATCGTGCCGCGCTCGATCGCCGCGATCTCGCCTGTCTCGCCGATGCCGGCGCGCTCGCGGCACTCGCCGGCCACCGGCACGGAGCGGTGTGGGAGGTCGCCGGCGTGGAAAGGCTGCCGCCGCTGCTCGCCGGCAGCGCCTTCGACGAAGCCGCCCCGGAACTGCCCACGCCGACCGAAGGCCAGGACATCGTCGCCGACTACCGGACGCTCGGCCTCACGCTGCGCCGGCACCCGCTGGCGCTGCTGCGCGAGCGCCTCTCCCGCCGCCGCCTGCTGACCAGCGCCGAGATCGCGCAGGCGCCGCACGGGCGCATCGTGCGCATCGCGGGCCTCGTCATCGGCCGGCAGCGGCCCGATACCGCGAGCGGCGTGGTGTTCGTCACGCTGGAGGACGAGACCGGCGCCACCAACGTCATCGTCTGGCGCGACCTCTCCGACCGCCAGCGGCGCGAACTGCTCGGCTCGCGGCTGATGGCGGTCTACGGCAAGGTCGAGCGCGAAGGCGCTGTCGTCCACGTGATCGCGGGACGGCTCGCCGACCTGTCGCCGCTCCTGGGCCGGCTCGAAGCGAAGTCGCGCGACTTTCACTGAGCGGAAACGGGGTCAGATACGATTATCCCTCCGTCAACTGTCGAGACCGTCGATGGCACGCATGGGATAATCGTATCTGACCCCGTGTCCGAGGTCGCGCTTTGCCCGTCGACCAACGGAGCGCAAAACGCCGCCCGTGCCACGCCCTGCATCGCCGATGCCCGGCACGGAACACGGCGGACTCATGCTGGAGAGCCCGCTTGGCCAAACCCGAGTTCGACCTCGTGATCATCGGTGGCGGCGCCGGCGGACTGGTTGTCGCCGCCGGCGGTGCCGCGCTCGGCGCCAAGGTCGCGCTGGTCGAGAAACACCGCCTCGGCGGCGATTGTCTGTGGTACGGCTGCGTGCCGTCGAAGACGCTGATCAAGTCGGCACGGATCGCGCACGAGATGCGCCACGCCGATCGCTGGGCGATCCCGGCCGTCACGCCGACCGTGGATCTCGCACGGGTGATGGAGCGCGTGGCCGGCGTGATCGCGGGCATCGAGCCCAACGACAGCCCGGAGCGTTTCCGCGGTCTCGGCGTCGACGTGATCTTCGGCGACGGCCGGTTCACCGGTGCCGACGCCTTCGAGGTCGACGGCCGCCGATTGACCGCGAGCCAATTCGTCATCGCCACCGGCTCGCGACCCGCCGTGCCGCCGATTCCCGGCCTCGAGACCACGCCCTTCCTCACCAACGAGACGATCTTCGACCTGCGCGAGAACGTCCCGCAGCTGCTGATCGTCGGCAGCGGCCCCATCGGCTGCGAGATGGCGCAGGCGTTCCGGCGCCTCGGCAGCGAAGTCACCGTCGTCGACATCGCGCCGTCGATCCTCCCGCGCGAGGATCGCGACCTCGCCGCGATCGTCCATCACCGGCTGGTCGACGAGGGCGTGCGCTATCACCTCAAGGCACAGGTCGTCGACGTCGCCGGGTCGAAGGGCGAGGTGCGGATGACGATCCGGGCGGCAGACGGCAGCACGCAGACGCTGGTCGCAAGCCACCTGCTGCTGGCCGCGGGCCGCCGCGCCAACGTCGAGGGCCTGGGACTCGATGCCGCTGGCGTCGCCGTCGAGCAGGGCCGCATCGTCAGCAACGAATCTCGTCACCACCAACCCGCGCATTCTCGTCGCGGGCGACGCCGCCGGCGCGCAGCAGTTCACCCACGTCGCCGAGCATCACGCCGGCATCGTGCTGCGGCGCGCGATCTTCCGCATGGCCTGGGCGAAGCCGTCGAAGGTGATCCCCTGGTGCACCTACACCGACCCGGAGTTCGCCCGCGTCGGCCTCTCCGAGACCGAGGCCAGGCAGCAGGGCATCGCGCACCGCGTCTACACGTTTCCCTTCGCGGACAACGACCGCGCGCGCGCCGAGGGCGAGACCGAAGGCATGGCCAAGATCGTCACCGACCCCCGCGGCAGGCTGCTCGGTGCGGCGATCGTCGGCCTGCACGCCGGCGAGCTGATCGCCGAGTACGCGCTGGCGTTGACCAAGGGCATGAAGGCGGCCGACATCTCGGGCACGATCCACACCTATCCGACCCTGGCGCAGATCAACCGGCGCGTCGCCGACCAGCGACTGAAGGAAGGCCTGACGCCGTCGTCGAAGGCGTGGATCCGGCGGATCTTCGGCCTGCGGGGCGGGTACTGACGTGGCCGCCGACCGCGTCCCGGCGCGCTGGATCAAGTTCGTCCTGGTCGGCACTTTCGTCGCCGTGATCGCCGGCTTTTTTCGCCCTCGGCGGGCCCAACTACCTCAACCTCGAAACGATCAAGGCCAATCGCGACGCGCTGCTCGCGTTCGCCGATCGCAATCTCGTCGCGGCGCTGGCGATCGCCTTCCTCGTCTACGCCGGGGCGACGGCGTTCAGCCTGCCCGGCGGGCTGGTGCTGTCGCTGACGATGGGCTTCATCTTCGGCCGCTGGGTCGGCACGCTGCTGGTGATCTTCGCGGCGACCGTCGGCGCGACGCTCGTATTCCTCGCCGCGCGCTATGTCTTCGCCGACGCTGCCCGCAGCCGCCTCGGCGCGCTGGGTGCGAAGATCAACGCCGGCTTCACCAAGGACGCCTTCAGCTACCTTCTGTTCCTGCGATTGGTGCCGCTATTTCCGTTCTTTCTCGTCAACCTTGCGCCCGCATTCACGTCGATCCCGGTGCGCACCTTCATCGCCGCGACGTTCATCGGCATCATCCCGGGGAGCTTCGTGTTCGTGAACCTGGGACAGACGCTGGGACGCATCGATTCGCTGCAGGGCCTCGTGTCCAGGGAGACGCTGGCGGCGTTCGCGTTGCTGGGCGCGTTCGCACTCGTGCCGGTGTTGCTCCGGAAGTTCAAATCCATGCGCTCACCGACAGCCTGAGGGAAAGCCTGCGTTTCCTCTCCCCCCGAAACCCATGCGCCTGTCGATCATCATCCCCGCGCTCAACGAGGAAGCCGCCATCGCCGCGACGCTGCTGCCGTTGCAGGCGTTGCGCGCTCGGCGCCACGAAGTGATCGTCGTCGATGGCGGGAGCACCGACGCCACGCGTGAGCAGGCGATTCCACTCTCCGATCGCGTCATCGCCGGGCCTCGCGGCCGCGCCGCACAGATGAACTTCGGAGCGAAAGAGGCTGGCGGCGACGTGCTCGTCTTCCTGCACGCGGACTCTGCGTTCGACATGGGGCACGCGACGGCGCTGCTCGCCGCCTGGCCCGACGCCGGGCGGCGCTGGGGCAGGTTCGACGTCGCGATCGCCGGGCGTCCACCGATTCTCAAGCTCGTTGCGGCGCTGATGAACCTGCGCTCGCGCTTGACGGGCATCGCGACCGGCGACCAGGGAATATTCGTCGACGCTGCGTTGTTCAGAAGCGTCGGCGGCTTTCCCGACCAGCCGTTGATGGAAGACATCGCGATCTGCCGCCGGTTGAAGCGTGCGGACGGGTCGCCGCTTGCTCTTCGCCACCGCATCGTGACCTCCGGTCGCCGCTGGGAGAAGCATGGCCCCTGGCGCACGATTGCCGCGATGTGGAAGCTGCGCTTCGACTACTGGCGCGGCGTCGATCCGCGGGTCCTTGCCGCGCGTTACCGGCCGCATGTTGCAACACCCGTGCCCACGCTGCAGATCTTCGCGCGCGAACCCCTTCCCGGTGCCGTCAAGACGCGCCTGGCGCAGGCGATCGGCGCCACGCGCGCGATGGAGGTGTACGCGCAACTCGCCGAGCGCACGCTTGCGCTTGCCGCGAAGGCGCGCGCGCAGGCGATCGTCGGCCACGTGGAGCTGTGGTGCGCAGGCGACGGCGCAACGCCCGTCTGCGCGCAATGGGCGCAGCAGTTCGGCTTTGCCCTTCACGCCCAGCACGGTGCGGATCTCGGCGAGCGCATGCGCAACGCGCTCGAATCGGCGCTCGCGCGCGGCGAAACGGCGATCCTCATCGGCACCGACTGCCCGCTGCTCGACGCGTCGGCGCTGGCCCAGGCCACGGCGGCGCTGGCCGACCACGACGCCGTGCTGATTCCGGCCGAGGACGGCGGGTACGTGGCGATCGGCCTCGCGCGTCCCGTCGCCGCATTCGACGGCATCGCCTGGGGGACGCCGGAGGTTGCCGCGATGACCCGAACACGTCTTGCCGCGGCCAACATGCGCTGGTGCGAGTTGCCTGCGTTATGGGACGTCGACAACGCCTCGGACCTTGCCCGCTGGGAGTCCATGGCAACGATCGAGGCTTCGGCGCGATGACGCAGCGGATCGACCGCCTGGGCGCGCGCGCGGGCCTGCGCTGGCGCTGGAAGGTCGCGCGACCGGTCAACACCGGCGACACCGTCGAAGCCTGGTACGGCGATATCGTGCTGCTGCCGCGCGGTTGAGGCGGGGCTGCGGATCAGGGCAGCGTGGCCCCCAGCGTCAGCATCGCCCCGGCAGTCCCGAAGAGGATGAACTCCGAGCAGAAGCGGTTGTAGCAATAGCCGACGGACGGAACGATTCCCGGAGCCACCCCCGAATCGTTGAACGGAATCTTCTCGTCGTAGGGCGCCTTGTAGCCGTGCAGCAGACCCGCGGTGATCTTGAAGTAGAACGGCTGCGCGCTCTCGAACGGGCGCGCAAGCCAGCCCCCGTAGACGTATTGCGACGGCTGGCCGAAGGAATTCTTGAAGATCGCGGCACCAGCAAGCCACTGCCCGCCCGCCCAATGGCTGTCGAATCGGTAGTCGACGTTGAGCAGGTTCTGCTGGTTGACGTGGTCGGGGTCCGGGCTGAAATGGATGGTGGCGAGGCTGGTCTGCACGTAGAAGCGGTCGGTCCGCCAAGGCTCGGGGGCCGACCACGCGGCCGCGAAGCTGCCCGCTTGCGGCGCATCCACCGACGGGGTTGACTGGCCGGCCGCAGCCGCGGCGACAAGCGCGAACGCGACGAAGGCAACGCACCGGACCCATTGCGACTTCCATGACCGCGATGCGCCCGGGCGATGATTGAACGCCAACATGGTACGTGTTCCCCTCGTTCGAAAAATGACGAACCCTAACACGGGGCACCCCGGTTCGTCGCCTGCAAGACGCAAAGGCCGCGCGGCTCGCTGCCGTCACTTGCGCGAGCGCGGCGACTCGGCTGCGATGCGTCCGCTCACACCGTCCTGCAGGCGACCGACGGTCCCGGTTTATCCTTGGCGATCGCCGCGCTCCCGACCTGCGCCGGCGCCACGCCGTTCTTGATTGCCGTGATCTCGGCCAGTATCGACACCGCGATCTCCGGCGGGGTACGGCTGCCGATGTAGAGCCCCACCGGTCCGTGCAACCGGGCGATCTCCTCCGCCGTGAGGTCGAACCCGCGCAAGCGCTCACGGCGTCGCGCATTGTTGGCGCGCGAGCCCAGGGCGCCGACGTAGAATGCCGGCGATTTCAACGCCTCCAGCAACGCCATGTCATCGAGCTTGGGATCGTGCGTGAGCGCGACGACTGCGCAGCGCTCGTCGAGCCTCATCGCGACGACCGTGTCGTCGGGCATCGTCGTCACCAGCTTCACGCCCGCGACATCCCAGCCCGCGACATATTCCTCACGCGGATCGCACACCGTCACCTGATAGTCGAGGCCGACGGCGATCTGCGCCAGGTACTTCGACAGCTGCGAGGCGCCGATCACCAGCATCCGGTAGCGCGGGCCATGAATCGTGACCAGCTCGGCGCCGTCGAAGCTCAAGCCGTCGGTAGCGCGCGCCGGCGCCAGTGACGCGCGACCGGTGGCAAGCTCGAGGCGGCGCGCAACCAGGTTGCCGGCCTGGATCTCGCGCACGAGTTCGGCAATCCCCGATGCGCGATCCAGCGGCTCCAGCACCAACTGGATCGTGCCACCGCAGGGAATGCCAAAGCGCCTCACTTCGTCGGCCGAAATGCCATAGGTGACCTGTTCGCACTTCGCGGGCGTGAAACCATCGGCACGGAGGCGGCCGACGAGATCGTCCTCGAGGCATCCGCCGGACACCGAGCCGATCACCTGTCCGTCGTCACGGACGGCGAGCATCGCCCCCGGCGGCCGGGGCGAGGAGCCGAAGGTCCTTACGACGGTCGCGAGCAGCACCCGGTGGCCGAGATCGATCCAATCGGCGCTGCGCTTCAGTACTTCGAGGTCGACACTGTCCATTCGAAGGCTCCGCGGGGGGCAATGGGGCGGGGAAGTCTGCGATCGCGAGAAGCGAACAGCATAGCAAAACTGCTGCCGCGCCAATGGACGCGAAACATCGACACCGTCAGACATTGTCGTTTGTTCATCACAACGACCACGCCTGATGTCCGGCGGCCGCCGCCGCTGCGCCGGATGCCTTGCCCGCGGTCTACAATTGTATGCTGTCCTCCGCCCACCCTCACTCGGAGCCTCCCGATGACGTTGCGTATGCGCAGGTCGACTGGTCCAGGTACAAGGATCTGCCCGCGTTCGAGCAGGCCCGCCGCAGCATTGCCTGCGGCACTTGTGCTGCCGGAGCAGGCGGCGCTGAAGGCCGCGAAACCATGAGCGATGACCCGTTTCTCGTCGTGGCTTCGCGTGCCGCGCGGCGCGCCGCCTCGGTGATCGAGGACGCGGCACGCGACTTGAAACGCCTCCCCGCGCACGCCACTACGCAGGGCGAGATCGTCGCCGCCGCCGCCGCGGAAGCGGAGAACGCGATCATCGCCACGCTGCGCGCCGCGTTCCCCGAGCATGCGATCGTGGGCGAGGAATCGGGAGGGGTGCTGGGCGAGGCGACTGCCGCACGGCCCGGCGCGTGCAAGTGGTTCGTCGATCCGCTCGACGGCAGCACCAATTTTCGGCGCGGCTACCCGCATTACGCGATATCGCTCGCCCTCGCCCAGGGAGCGCGCATTACTCATGCAGCGGTGTTCGATCCGCTGCGCGATGAGCTGTACACGGCCGTCGCCGGGCGCGGCGCTGCCCTGAACGGCGGGGAGCTTTGCGTTTCGGCCTGCCGCGAACTCGGCGATGCGCTGATCGGGACCGTATCGCCCATTCGCAACAGCGCGCGGATGGCGCCCTATCTCGCGGTCTTCGCCGCCGTCGACACAGGTTGCGGCGACGTGCGACGTGCCGGCTCCTGCGCGCTCGACCTGTGTTACGTCGCCGCGGCGCGCCTCGACGGCTTCTTTGTCATGGGCCTGCGGAACTGGCACGTCGCCGCAGGGGCGCTGATCGTCGAAGAAGCCGGGGGGCGGGTAGGCGACTTTGCCGGAGGGCCGGATTTTCTGCGCACGAACGAGATGATCGCCGCCGCGCCTGGCGTCTTCAACGCCCTGCGCGAGGCGATCGCGACCGCCAAGCGCTGAACCGATCGCACCCGCGTCTGCCCCGAACCGCCGCGAGGCGTCCGGTCCCGCAGGCGGGTCAGTGCTGCCAGGGCAAATGCTCCATATCGACGTTGCCCCCCGAAACGATGATGCCCACGCGCTTTCCCTTCGCGTCCAGCGAGCCTTCGACGAGGCAGGCGAGCGGCACGGCCGATGAGGGCTCGATGACGATCTTCATGCGCTCCCAGGTCATGCGCATCGCGGCCACGATCGCCGCCTCGCTGCAGGTGCCCATCGCATCGACGTGGGCGCGCAGCGCCGACAGCGTGCGCGGCGCCAGCGTCGTGCGCAATCCGTCGGCAATCGTCGTCGCCGCAGGCAGCGGCTCGACCTTTCCGCTCCGGTAGCTTCGCGTCGCGTCATCGGCCGCCGCGGGCTCCGCCCCGAACACCCGCAGCGCGGGCTGGAGCGCCTTGGCGGTGATCGCGGTGCCGGCCAGCAGCCCACCGCCGCCACACGGCGCGATCACGACGTCGAGATCGGCGACGTCGGACAGAAGTTCCAGCATCACCGTGCCCTGCCCGGCGATCACGTCGACGTGGTCGAACGGATGGATGAGCGTCGCGCCAGTCAGCTGCTGGATATCTGCGCACGCCGCCTCGCGCGCAGCGACGGTCGCGGCGCAGAAGTGGATCGTCGCGCCATTGCGCCGCACATTGTCGATCTTCACCTGCGGGGCATTTTCCGGCATCACCACCCACGACGGAATGCCCCGACTGCGGGCAGCAAAGGCCAGCGCGGCACCGTGATTGCCCGAGGAATGCGTGACCACGCCGCGGCCCGCGATCGCATCGGCGAGCGCGTACACCGCGTTGGTCGCCCCGCGGGCCTTGAACGCCCCGATTTTCTGGAAGTTCTCGCATTTGAAGAACAGGCGGGCGCCGACTTCGGCGTCGATCGATGCCGAGGTCAGCACCGGCGTGCGATGGACGTGGGCGACGATGCGGGCGTGCGCCGCCCGGATGGCAGCGAGATCGGGAAGCAAGGGCATGGCATCCTCGTCCATGGAAGGGGTACGGTGGCGGGGCGTTCAGAACGCGAATGCGCTTTGCGCCACCGGGGCAAAGCTGCGCCGGTGCGCCGGGCAGGGTCCCAGCGCATCGAGCGCCGCCAGGTGCAGGGGCGTGCCGTAACCCTTGTTCCGCGCGAAGCCGTAGCCGGGATAGTGCAGGTCGAGATCGAGCAGCAGCCCGTCGCGAACCGTCTTGGCGAGGATCGATGCTGCCGAGATCACGGGCACGTCACGGTCGCCCTTCACGATGGCGCGCGCCGGACAGGACAGTATCGGGCACCGGTTGCCGTCGACCCAGGCCTCGGCCGGGCTGACCGACAGCCCGTCGCAGGCGCGGCGCATCGCCAGCAATGTGGCCTGGAGAATGTTGAGCGCGTCGATCTCGGCGACATCGGCCATGCCGACCGACCAGGCCAATGCGCGTTCGCGAATCTCTGCCGCCAATAGCTCGCGACGCGCGGCGGAAAGCAGCTTCGAGTCGCGCAAGCCCGCGACCGGCCGCGCGGGATCGAGGATCACCGCCGCGGCAACGACGGGACCCGCCAATGGGCCACGTCCCGCTTCGTCGATGCCGACGATCAGCATCGGCATCCGGCCGCGCGCAGCTCCGCGGTCACCGCGTCGGCGGCCAGCGCGCCGGTATCGGCCCGAAGCGCCGACGCGAACCCTGCGAACAACGCCTCCTGGCGGCGGCGGGTTGCGGTGTCGTCGTAGAGATTGAGCGCTGCCTGGGCGAGGTTGGGGGCGGTGGCTTCGTGCTGCAGGAATTCCGGCACGACGAACTTGCCTGCGATGATGTTGGGCAGGCCCACCCAGGGCAGCAACAGCTTGCGGCGGACCATCCAGGCCGTGAGCGTGTGCACGCGGTAGAAGATGAGGTGCGGGCAGCGGGCGAACGCCGCCTCGAGCGTCGCCGTCCCGGACGCGACCAGCCCCACGTCGGCAGCCCGCAGCGCTTCGGTGGCGTGGCCGTAGAGAATGGTCAGCGGCAACCGGTCGAGCCCGCGGCGGAAAATCGCCGCCTCGAAGCGATCGCGCGTCACTCGCGTTGCCAGCGGCACCAGGAAGCGTGCGTCGGGGCGCGATGCCAGCAGCAGCTCCGCCGTATCGAGCAGCAGTTCGGCGTGCATGTCGAGTTCGGACCCGCGGCTGCCCGGGAGCAGCGCAAACACCGGCTGCGCCACCGGAAGCTTCAGCTGCTCGCGCGCCGCGCGCCGCGAAGCGGCATCGGCGGCGTGCTGCGCCATCGGATGTCCAACGTAATTGACCGGAATGCCCGCGCTTTCGTAGATCGGCGACTCGAAGGGAAACACAGTCAGCATCCGGTCGACCGCGCGGCCGATGCGGGCCACGCGCTCGCGCCGCCATGCCCAGACCGAAGGACTCACGAAATGAATGGTGCGCACGCCGCGGCGCTTCAAGCGCGCTTCGAGCCCGAGGTTGAAATCGGGCGCATCGACGCCAACGAACAACGGCAGGTGCTGCGCGAGCGCGCGTCGGGCGAGCCCGCGCCGGATGCCTGCCAGTTCCGGCAGGTGCCCCAGCACTTCGACGAAGCCGCGCACCGACAGGGCTTCGAGCGGATACCAGACCTCGCAGCCTGCGGCCTGCATCCTGGGACCCGCGATGCCGGCAAAACGGACGCCTGGCAGGCGCGAGCGCACTGCCCCGATCAGGGTGGCCGCAAGCGCATCCCCCGAGGCCTCGCCAGCCGCAATGCCGATGGTGATCGCCTGCGCGGAATCTCCAGCATGCATCGGTGAGCCGGCTGCCCTGCAGTCAGCGGATGATGCCGCGCCCGGCCGTCGCGAGGAACTCCGACAGCGGCCGCAGCGCCGGCGTTTCGGCGGCGGCGGCGGCGATCCGCACCCGCGCATCGTCGAGGGCAAGACTCTCGCGGTAGAGCGCCTTGTACGCGCGTCGCACCGCAAGTATGTCGCCGGCCGAAAACCCCCGCCGGCGCAATCCCTCGTTGTTGGTGCCGTGCGGCTTCGCCGGGGAGCCGGCCGCGGTTACGAATGGCGGCACGTCCTGGAGCACGATGGCGCCGGCGGCTATCATCGCGTGCGCGCCGATCCGGCAGAACTGGTGGACGCCGCCGAAGCCCCCCATCGTGACCCAGTCGTCGATCACGACGTGGCCGGCCAGCTGCACATTGTTGGAGAACGTCGTGCGATCGCCGACAACGCAATCGTGCGCGATGTGGCAATAGGCAAGCAGCCAGTTCCCGTTGCCGATGGTGGTGACCCCGCGATCCTGCGCCGTGCCGGCATGAATCGACACGTACTCGCGGATCACGTTGTCGTCGCCGATCACCGTGGACGTGGGCTCGCCCCCGTACTTGCGGTCCTGCGGAATGTCGCCGATCGACGAGAAGGCATGCACGCGGTTGCGCTGCCCCAGCGTCGTGCGGCCGGTGATCAGCACGTGCGAGCCGATGACCGTTCCCTCGCCGAGGGCGACTTCGGGCCCGATGACCGAGAAAGCGCCGATCTCGACGTCGGCGGCGATCCGGGCGCGCGGATCGACCTGGGCCGTCGGGTGGATACGCGTCATCGTCGCGGCGCCATTCACGAGCCGCCCGCTCCTGCCGACGGATCAGCGCGCATCGCGGCGAGCAGATTGGCCTCGGCCACGACCTCGCTGTCGACCAGCGCGCGCACCTCGAACTTGCCGACGCCGCGCACCATGCGGTTGACCCGCCCCTCGAGTATCAGCGTGTCGCCCGGCTGGATCTGCCGCCGGAAGCGGGCGTTGTCGATGCCCGCGAAAAAGATCATTTTGCCCTGTCCCGGCTTGGTGCCGAAAATCTTCCAGGCAAGAATCGACGTGATCTGCGCCAGCGCTTCGATGACCAGCACACCCGGCATCAGCGGAAACCCGGGGAAATGGCCCTGAAAGTACGGTTCGTTGATCGAGACGTTCTTGATGCCGCGGATGAAATGGGCGCTGTCGCACTCGTGAACGCGATCGACGAGCAGTAACGGGTAGCGATGCGGCAGGTATTCCATGATCTCCCGGATCTCCATCGCTCCGGTGGCCGGTGGGGTCATGTCTCGTCCTCCTGCGGCTTGCCAGCAACCGCGTCTCCTTGGTGTTCAAGCCTGCGCACGCGTTGCGCGAGCGAGCGCAGCCGCCGCATTTCCGACGCCACATGGCGCCACTCGCGGTGCGGAAGCGCCGGATACGCCGCCGTATAGACGCCAGGCTCGGTGATCGGATCGTAGACCTGCGTTGCCGCGGAAATCGTGACGTTGTCGGCGATCGTCAGGTGTCCGGCGATCATCGCCGCGCCGCCGATCTTGCAGTTGCGTCCGATCCGCGCGCTGCCGGCGATGCCCACGCAGCCTGCGATCGCCGTGTGGGCGCCGATGTGGCAGTTGTGGGCGACCTGGATCTGGTTGTCGAGCTTGACGTCGTCCTCGATCACCGTGTCTCCGATCGCGCCGCGGTCGATGGTCGTGTTGGCGCCGATCTCGACATCGGCACCGATCACCACGGCACCGACCTGCGGTATCTTGATCCACCGCCCCGCCTCTTCCGCCATGCCGAAACCGTCGGCCCCGATCACCGCGCCGCTGTGGACGATGCAGCGCTCGCCGATGCTGCACCCGTGATAGACCGTGACATTGGCGGCAAGGCGGGTGTCGTCACCGATGGCGGTGCCGTCACCGACGCTGCATCCGGCACCGATGCGGACTCGCTCGCCCACCCGGGCACGGCGACCGATCACCGCATGCGGCCCGATGGTCGCGCTGGCGGCAATCGATGCGGTCGAATCGACGACGGCCGACGGATGTGCGCCCGGCACGCCAGGAGACTCCGCGTACAGCAGCTGCGCCACCCTGGCATAGGTCGCATAGGGATTGGAACTCAGCAGCCGGGGCAACGACGTGGCATTCGCCAGCGCCGTTGGCACAATTACCGCGGCCGCGAGCGTGCCGTCGAGCTGGGATCGGTAGCGGGGACTGGCGACGAACGCGATGGCATCGGGACCCGCCGCGTCGAGCATCGCCACCCGCGTGATGCGCACGTCGCCGTTGCCCTCCAGCGTTGCGCCGCTGGCTGCCGCCAGGCGCTCGAGCGCGATGCCCGCTTCGGCGGCATCCACGGCTTCGGCGATGATCGACATCGTGCGCTCGGAAGCCGGGGCGATTCGCGGCGCCTACTTGTCGGCCAGCGCCTTGATCACCTTGTCGGTGATGTCGATGCGCTGGCTCGCGTAGACGATCGGATCCTGCAGGATGAGATCGAACTTCTCGGCCTCGGCGATCTGCTGGATCACCTTGTTGGCCCGCTCCTGCACGGCGGCGAGTTCCTCGTTCTTGCGCAGGTTCAGGTCTTCGCGGAATTCCCGCTGCGCGCGCTGGAAGTCGCGCGACAGATTCGCGAGATCGCGCTCCTTGTTCCGCCGCTCGGTCTCGGCCATGGTTGCGCCATCCTTCTCCAGCGACGTCTGCAGCGCCTGCATCTGCTTGGAGAGCTTCTGGACTTCCACATCGCGATTGGCGAACTCTTTTTCGAGTTTCAGCTGCGCGCGCTTCGCCGGTGCGGCATCGCGGAACAGCCGCTCGGTGTTGACGAATCCGATCTTGTAGTCGGCCGCCTGGGCCATCGCTGTCCCGGCAGCCAGAAAAGCCGCCGCAATCAACGCAACCCCGAAAGTCCTGCGAATGCTCTGAATCAATTTGATCTCCTGCTGCAATGTCGGCACGGCGAGGGATGAACCATCCGCCGCGCCGACGTAGGCTTTGGCCCGGGTCAGAATACGGTACCCACCTGGAACTGGAACTGCTGTATCCGGTCACCGACCTTGTCGTTGAGCGGCCACGCATAGCTGAACTTGAGCGGCCCGATCGGCGAGTTCCACGCCAGGCCGAGGCCCGCCGAGTAACGGAACGATTCGTAGATCGGCTGCGTGCCAAAGGCGTAGATCTGGCCGGCATCGGCAAAGACGCTGGCGCGCACCGACTTGTCGCCCTTGATGATGGGGTAGTACACCTCGATGTTGCCGATGATCTTGCGCTTGCCGCCGATCACGTTGCCACTCAGGTCGCGCGGCCCCAGCGAGGCTGTTTCGTAGCCGCGGACCGAACCCACGCCGCCGCCGTAGAAAACCTTGAAAAACGGCAACGGCTCGCCCGCGATGCCGTCGGCATAGCCAAGGTCGGCGCGCAGCATGCTCACGAAGTCTCCGTAGATCGGGTAGAACCACTGGTGCAGGTAATTCACCTTGTAGTACGACAGGTCGCCGAACGGCAACCCCGTCTCGAGCAGCAGGCTCTGAAGGCGACCCGTCGTAGGATAGAGGATGTCATCGCGAGTGTCACGCGACCAGCCCGCCGACAGGATGTAGCTCATGGTGACGTCCCCGAACTGATCGACGAAAGCACGGTACAGCTCCGGGCTGTTGTCGTACAGCGTCAGTTTGGTCTGCTCGACTCGAAAGCCCAGGTTGATGCCGTCGCTCTCGGTGATGGGCACGCCGAAGCTGACCGCAGCGCCCAGCGTCGACGACGCGTATTGCGACACCGAGAGCGACGTGGGGTCGATGTTCCTCTGGTAGACCTCGAGCGTGCGCGAGACGCCGTCGACGGTCCAGTAAGGCTCGGTGAAGGCGACCGAAATCGTGCGGTTGACCTTGCTGGTGTTGACGGCGGCGATGAGCGCATTGCCGCTGCCGAAGATATTCTGCTGCGAGATCGACGCGTTGAACACGACGCCATCGGAGCTCGAATAGCCGACGCCGGCGTTGAGCGATCCGGTTGAGCGCTCGGTGACGGTGACCTCGACGTCCGCCTGATCGGTCGTGCCGGACACCGGCGGCGTCTCGATGTTGACGTCGTCGAAGTAGCCCAGCCGGCGAATCCGGACCTTCGACCGTTCGATGCGCTGCCCGTCGTACCACGCCGATTCGAGCTGCCGCATCTCGCGCCGTATCACCTCGTCGCGGGTCCTGACGTTGCCGTTGATGTTGATCTTGCGGATGTAGACGCGGCGACCGGAGTCGACGAACACCGTGAACGAGGCAACGCGCTTGTCGTGGTCGATCTCCGGAACGGCATTGACGTTGGCGAACGCGAAGCCCTCGGCGCCCAGCCGGTCGCTGATGTCCTTGGCCGTCCCCTGAAGCTTGTCGCGCGAATAGATGTCGCCGGTCCGCAACCGCAGCAGCCGGCGCAGCTCGGCCTCGGGCACCATGAGGTCGCCCGCGAGCCGCACGTCGCCGACCCTGAACTGCGGGCCTTCGACGATGTTGACGGTGATGTAGATGTCTTCCTTGTCGGGCGTGATCGAGACCTGCGTCGACTCGACGTTGAACTCGAGGTAGCCGCGATTCTGGTAAAAGCTGCGCAGCTTCTCGAGATCGGCTTGCAGCTTCTGCTTCGAATACTGGTCGTTCTTCGTGTACCAGGTGGTCCATCCCGGCGTGGTCAGCTGCATCTCGTCCAGCAGCTGCTTTTCGCTGAAGACCTCCGCACCGACGATGTTGATGCGGGCGATCTTTGCCGACTCGCCCTCCTCGATCGTGAAATTGATCGCGACCCGGTTGCGCTCCTGCGGGGTGGCGGTGGTCGTGATCTTCGCGCCGTAGCGACCGCGCGAAATATACTGCCGCTTCATCTCCTGCTCGGCGCGCTCCAACGCCGATCGGTCGAAGATCCGCGCCTCGACCAGCCCGATGTCCTTCAGTGCCTTCTTGAGGGTGTCGGTATCGAACTCCTTGTTGCCCGAAAAATCGACCCGGCTGATCGTCGGCCGCTCCTGCACCAGCACGATAAGCACGCCGTCCTGCACCTCGAGCCGAACGTCGCGAAAAAAACCGGTGGCGTACAGGGCTTTCACGGCCTGCGAGGCCTTTTCCTCATCAAGGCGTTCGCCCACCTTGACCGGCAGGTACGAAAACACCGTTCCCGCCTCGGTGCGCTGCACGCCTTCGACCCGAATGTCCTTGACGACAAAGGGATCGAAAGCCAATGCAGTCGTGCTCGCCGCGGCGGCTATCAGCGCGGTCGCGAAGACGTGCAGCAAATGCCGCCGCAGACGCGACGCGGCGCCACGTGCGCCTGCCAGCGTGGAATTCGACGACAAAGAGGATTCAGAACAAACGCGAGAGGTCATTAAAAAGCGCCAACGCCATCAACATCGCCAGCACGGCCATGCCGATGCGCTGGCCGACCTCGAAAGCGCGGTCGGAAACAGGACTGCCCTTGATCAGTTCCGCGAAATAATACAGCAAATGCCCCCCATCCAACAGCGGGACCGGGAGCAGATTGAGAACGCCCAGACTGATGCTGATCAACGCGAGATAGCCGACGAACACGAGCGGCCCCGCCAGCGCCGACTGGCCGGCGAAATCGGCGAGCGTCAACGGGCCGCTGATGTTTTTCACCGACGCCTCGCCGATGACGATGCGCCCCAGCATTTTCAGCGTGAACACCGAAAGATCCAGGGTTCGGCGCAGACCTGCGCCCAGGGCCTCGAGCGGCCCGTAACGAACCGTCATCGCGAGCTTGTCGGCGTAGACGGGATCGATCCTGAGGCGCACGCCTGCCAATCCGATCCGGCGGCCGGCGCGATCGCCGATCTCGGTGGCGAACGTGGCATCGAAGGCAGCGCCATCGCGCTCGATGCGAAAGCTCACCTCCTCTCCGGGCTTGGCGTTGGTGATCGCGGCGACGTCGCTCGGCGAGCGGACACGATTGCCGTCGACGGCGAGGACGCGGTCGCCCGCACGCAGTCCGGCGCGCGCCGCCGGCTTGTCCGGCACGGCCTCGTCGATCAGCGGCGAACCGAAGTCGGCGCGCAACCCCAGCAGCGGCATGAAACCGCCTTCCCAGTCGGACGCCGTGACCCGCGAGAGCGTCAGCAGGCGCGCGGCCGACGAACCGTCTTCACGCGTCACCTGCACGACCACTGCATCGGCTCCCGACGCTCGCAGCAGGCGCCAGCGCAGGTCCTGCCAGCTCTGCACCGGCACGCCGTCGACAGCGGTGACGAGATCGCCCTCGCGCAGCCCCGCCTCGAACGCGGGCGTGGCCGCGAGAGGCTCGGCAATGATCGCCTTCTGCCCCGGAACGCCGGCCATGTACGTGCCGGCGAACAGCACGACCGCGAGCAACAGATTGGCGATCGGGCCGGCAGCGACGATGGCGATGCGCCGCCCCACGCTTTGCCGATTGAAAGCGCGCGGCAAGTCCGCGGCGGCCACGTCGCCCTCGCGCTCGTCGGCCATCTTGACGTAGCCCCCGAGCGGGACGGCGGAAATCGCCCACTCGGTCTGGTCGGGACCGACGCGGCGCGACCAGACCACGCGTCCGAAGCCCACCGAAAACCGCATGACCTTGACGCCACACCAGCGCGCGACGAGGTAGTGGCCGAGTTCGTGAAAGACCACGAGTACGCCGAGCACCACCAGAAAGGCCAGCAGCTTGGTAAGGAAATCCATCAGCAGGGACTCACGCGCGGGCGACGCCCGGCTGGCGCAGGCAGGCGCGCGCCGCCGCCCGCGCCTCTTCGTCCGCGGCCAACGCGTCGTCGAACCGCGTGAAGGACCGTGCGGGAACGCTGGCGAGGACGTCGGCGCAGATCGAGGCGATCGCGGTGAAGCGGATCTCGCCGGCAAGGAACGCCGCCACGGCGACTTCGTTGGCGGCATTCAGCACCGCCGGCGCGGTGCCGCCCGCAGCAAGGGCGCCGTACGCAAGCCGAAGACAGGGAAACCGCGCTTCGTCGGGCGCCTGGAACGTCAAGGCGCCGGCGCGCACGAGATCGAGCGACACCACTCCCGCATCGACGCGGTCCGGGTACGCCAGCGCCTGGGCGATCGGCGTGCGCATGTCGGGCGCGCCGAGCTGCGCCAGCACCGAGCCGTCGTCGTACTCGACCATCGAGTGGATGACGCTCTGCGGATGAACGACGACCTCGATGCGCGAAGCCGGCACGCCGAACAGCCAGTGCGCCTCGATCACTTCGAGCCCCTTGTTCATCATCGTCGCCGAATCCACGCTGATCTTCCTGCCCATCACCCAGTTGGGGTGCGCACATGCTTCGTCCGGCGTGACGCGCACAAGTTCCGCCGGCGCGCGATCGCGAAACGGGCCGCCGGATGCCGTCAGCAGGATCCGGCGCACGCCGGCCGCTGCCGGATCGCCGCCGTAACCGCGCGGCAGACACTGGAAGATCGCATTGTGTTCGCTATCGATCGGCAGCAGCGTTGCTCCACCCTGCCTGGCCGCCGCCATGAACGCCGCCCCGCCGATGACCAGCGCCTCCTTGTTGGCGAGCAGGATGCGCTTGCCCGCGCACGCCGCCGCGAGCGTGGGCGCGAGTCCCGCGGCGCCGACGATGGCAGCCACGACGATATCCGCCTCGGGGAGCGCCGCCACCTCGCACAAGCCCCGTGTGCCGGACAGCACCCGGGTCGGCAGCCCCGACCCCGCGAGTTCGCGCCCGAGCTCCCGCGCGGCTTCGGCATCGAGCAGCGCCGCCAGCTGCGGACGGAAGCGATGACACAGCACCGCCAGCTTGCGCCACTGCCGGTGCGCAGCAAGCGCCGCGACGGCGAACTGCGACGGATGCCGGGCAATCACGTCGAGCGCCGAATCGCCGATCGACCCCGTCGCCCCCAATAGCGTCACCTGCCGCAACGCAGTCATCGTTGCATCAGCTGCAGGGCGAGCGCCGCCGCCGGCATCGCCGACAGCAGGGCATCGACGCGATCGAGCACGCCGCCGTGCCCGGGAAGAATCCTGCCGCTGTCCTTCACCCCGGCCTGGCGCTTCAACAGCGACTCGAAGAGGTCGCCCACCACCGATAGCGCGGCGAGCATCGTGGCCAGCAGAACCCACGCGAGCGCATCGACCCCCGGGCTGAATTCGCGCACGTTGGGCATGAGCAGCAGTGCGTAGAGCGCCACTGCGGCGATGCCGCCGTAGACGCCTTCCCAGCTCTTCCCCGGACTGATCTGCGGCGCGAGCTTGCGGCGCCCGAACGCGCGGCCCGAAAAATAGGCTGCGGTATCGGCGATCCAGACGATCGCCATCGCGGCCAGCAGCGCCCAGGGCGAGCGGGCGTGCAGCTGCACCAGGGCCACCCACGCCGCGACGAGGATGGCACCGCCGAGGAGCGCTGTCGGCAGCCCCGCCGGCAGCCGCCAGCGATGGCGCAACCACGGCGGCACGACCAGCACCCAGAATATCGTGGCCAGACCGCATACCGGCACGACGACGGCGTCGCGCCAGCCTTTTCCAGGGCGAAGATCGGCCGCGTACAGCAACGCCCCCGCCGCGACGAGCGTCGCGACGACCAGACCCCACCGGGACACGCCTTTCCAGCCGGCCAGCGCCGCCCATTCTGCGGCGCCGACGGCGATGACCACGAGCAGGACCAGCGCAAAGTGCGCCGTCTGCAGGCCGAACATCGCGGCCAGGACCAGCGGGATCAGGACGAGGGCGGTGAGAATGCGCGTCGACAGCATGCCGGAGTGTGCAGTGGGAACGCAGGCGCCGTGTCAGGCGCGCCGCGTCGCCTGCACCTGATCGCTGGTGCGGCCGAACCGCCGCTCGCGCTGGCGATACCAGTCGATCGCGGCGTCGAGGGCCGCGGTATCGAAATCCGGCCACAGGAGATCGGTGAAATAGAGCTCCGCGTAGGCAAGTTGCCACAGCAGGAAGTTCGACACCCGCTGCTCGCCGCCGGTGCGTATGAACAGATCCGGCTCCGGCGCATAGGCCATCGCCAGAAAGGGATCCAGCGCCTCGGGCGCAAACTCGACTTCGCCGCGCAACGCCTCGGGGTGCAGCGAAAAATAGCGCCGTGCCGCCTGCGCGATATCCCAGCGGCCGCCGTAATTGGCGGCGATGGTCAGCGTGAGCCCGGCATTGGCGGCGGTCAACGCCTCGCCGGCCGCAATGAGATCGCGGATCCGGGCGTCGAAACGCGTGAGATCGCCTGCGACCCGGAACCGGATGCCGTTCTTGTGCAGCTTCCCGACTTCCTGATCCAGCGCCCGGACGAACAGGTCCATCAGGATCGAGACCTCGTCGGCCGGCCGGCGCCAGTTCTCGGTCGAGAAGGCGAACAGCGTCAGGTACTGGACACCGCGCTCCATGCACGCCTTGACCGCTTCGCGCACCGCTTCGACACCCTTGCGATGGCCCGCGACGCGCGGCAGCATTCGCCGCTTCGCCCAGCGGCCGTTGCCGTCCATGATGATGGCGATGTGGCGCGGCACTTCGCGCGCGGGCGGCACTTCACGCGTGGAGCTGGTATGAACAGGGCCGCGCAGGATCAACGGGAATGGCTCCGCATAAGGGGGAACAGCTGCCGCGTCGGGCAATGAGGCTCTGACCGGCCTGCCGTCAGATCGCCATCAGGTCCGCCTCTTTGGCAGCGAGGACCTTGTCGATGTCGGCGATGGCGCGATCGGTCAGTTTTTGCACGTCGGTCTGCGCGTGGCGCTCGTCGTCCTCGGCCACCGCATGATCCTTGAGCAGTTTCTTGAGATGCTCGTTGGCGTCGCGACGGACGTTGCGCACGGCGACGCGCGCATCCTCGGCCTCGTGACGCACGACCTTGATGAGATCGCGCCGGCGCTCTTCGGTCAGCGCAGGCATCGGCACGCGGATGACGTCACCCGAGGTCGCGGGGTTGAGGCCCAGGTCGGAGTCCCGGATCGCCTTCTCGATCACCTGCACCATCTTCTTTTCCCAGGGCTGCACGGCGATCGTCCGCGCATCCGCCAGCGTGATGTTGGCGCACTGGGTGATCGGCATCGGCGAGCCGTAGTAGTCGACGTGCAGATGATCGAGAAGTCCCGTGTGGGCACGGCCCGTGCGGACTTTCTGCAGGTCGTGCTTCAGCGTCTCGACCGTTTTCGCCATCTTCTGCTCGGCGGTTTTCTTGATGTCTGCAATCATTGCCTGTCTCCTGATGAACCTGGACCCGCTTGCGGTCAGCAATGCACGAGCGTGCCCTCGTCTGCTCCCAGAACAACGCGCTTCAGGGCCCCGGGCACGAAGATGGAGAACACCTTGAGCAGCATCTTCTGGTCGCGGCAAAGCGCCAGCGCCGTGGCATCCATCACCCTGAGGTTGCGCACGATAGCCTCGTCGAAGGTCAGGCTCCCGTAGCGCGTTGCGGCGGGGTCCTTCATGGGGTCCGCGGTGTAGACGCCATCGACCTTGGTCGCCTTCAGCACGATGTCCACGTTCATTTCGCGCCCCCGCAGCGCTGCCGCGGTATCGGTGGTGAAAAAGGGATTGCCGGTGCCGGCGCCAAAGATGACGACCTTGTGCTCCTCGAGATGGCGCAGCGCGCGACCGCGAATGTACGGCTCGGCGACCTGGTCGATGCGCAACGCCGACTGCACGCGCGCCTCGACGCCCGCACGCCGCAATGCGTCCTGCAGCGCAAGTGCGTTCATCAGCGTTGCCAGCATCCCCATGTAGTCGGCGGTGGCGCGGTCCATCCCGGCAGCGCCCGGCGCCACGCCGCGAAAGATGTTGCCCCCGCCGATGACGACGGCGATCTGCACGCCCATCCGCGCGACGTCCGCGATCTCGGCGACGATGCGGTCGATGACCACGCGGTTGATGCCGTAGGGGTCGTCGCCCATCAGCGCCTCCCCCGAGAGCTTCAGCAGGATGCGCCGATACGCGGGAACCGGCGCCGCGCCCTCGGCGACCGACGCAACGGCTGGGACAACGGCAGAGTCGGGGCTCACTGGATTACCTTCGTGCTGCGCACTCCGGTATTCGCCCTCGGGGCGGCCCTTCGGGTTGACTGGACTACCTTCGGGCTCATGACGGTCAGACTCCGATCGTGAAGACGCGCTGCGGGAGCGATCAGCCTTTGGCCATCGCGGCCACTTCCGCCGCGAAGTCGTCCTTGCGCTTCTCGAGGCCCTCGCCGACGACGTAGAGCGTGAACGCCTTCACGGTCGCGCCCTTGGCTTTCAGGTGCTTGTCGACTGTCTCGTCGGGGTTCTTGACGAACGGCTGCCCGAGCAGCGTGACTTCGGCGAGGTACTTGTTGATCCGGCCATCGACCATTTTGGCGACGATGTCGGCCGGCTTGCCGCTCTCCGCTGCCTGCGCCGTGTAGATCGCGCGCTCCTTGGCGATGAGTTCGGCCGGCACCTGGTCGCGGGACACGCAGACGGGCCGCGTGGCGCCTGGCGCCGCCGACGCGGCGACGTGCATCGCGATGTCGCGGCCGGTCTGCTCGTCGCCGCCGTCGACTTCGACGGTGACGCCGATGCGCCCGCCGCCGTGGAGGTATTGCATCAGCCGCGCCGGCGTTGCAAAGCGCGCGAAGCGACGTATCGCGACGTTCTCGCCGATCTTCTGCACCAGCGCCTGGCGCACCGATTCGACCGTGCCGCCATCGATGGCGAGCGCCGCCAGGGTCGCGAGATCGGCGGGATTCCTGTCGCCGATCAGCTGCGCGGCCGTCTTCGCGAACGCGAGGAAATCCTCGTTGCGCGAGACGAAATCGGTTTCGCAATTCACTTCGACCATGGCCGCGGTCTTCCCGTCGCCCGCAAGCCAGGCGCCGACGATGCCCTCGGCGGCGACGCGGCTCGCTGCCTTCGATGCCTTGGCGCCGCTCCTGATGCGCATCAACTCCTCGGCCTTGACGAGATCGCCGCCGGTTTCGGTCAGCGCCTTCTTGCACTCCATCATGCCCAGCCCGGTCCGCTGGCGCAGTTCCATCACCATGCTTGCGGAAATGTCCGCCATTTCGATACTCCGTTGTCAATCACTGCATTTCGTTGGCACACCGGAAACGCAGCGCACTCACGCCGTGTCGCCGCGGCCCTGCATTCGACAGCCCGCACAAAGACGGGGCGCGTGGCCCCGTCTTTGCGGACCGGAACCTACGCCGGCTTCTCTTCCGCCACCTCGACGAACTCGTCGCCGGCCTGCACGATCTCCTGGATCACCATGCTGCGGCCCTCGAGCACCGAATCGGCAACGCCGCGCGCGTACAGGCGAATCGCCCGGGACGAGTCGTCGTTGCCCGGAATCACATGCGCGATGCCGATCGGCGAGTGGTTGGTGTCGACCACCCCGATGATCGGGATGCCGAGCTTGTTGGCTTCGGTGACGGCGATCTTGTGGTAGCCGACGTCGATGATGAACAGCGCATCGGGCAAGCCGCCCATGTCCTTGATGCCGCCCATGCTCTTGTCGAGCTTTTCCATCTCGCGCTGCATCGTCAATGCCTCGCGCTTGTTCATCTTCTCGAAGGCGCCCTCTTCCTTCATCTGCTCCAGGTCCTTCAGGCGCTTGATCGACAGCTTGACGGTCTTGTAGTTGGTCAGCATGCCGCCGAGCCAGCGGGCATCGACGTAGGGCATGCTGCAGCGGGCCGCCTCCTCGGCGACGATCTCGCGGGCCTGGCGTTTCGTGCCGACGAAAAGGATCGTGCCTTTGTTGGACGACAGCTGGCGGACGAACTTCATCGCCTCCTGGTAGCGCTCCATCGTCCGTTCGAGATTGACGATGTGGATCTTGTTGCGCTGGCCGAAAATGTACTCGGCCATCTTCGGGTTCCAGTACCGGGTCTGGTGACCGAAATGCACACCGGCCTCCAGCATCTGACGCATCGTGACTGACATCTTGGCGACTCCTGACAGGGTTGGACCACGACCCGCGCGAAAGGCTCGGACCGCGGGCGCGAATTGCGCGCCGGCGACGGTTCGGGCACCCTGACGTGTGCGGGTCTGCGAATTACCCGGTCCCGCGCCACGGCGCAGCGTACCCTTGATATCGGGAGCGGCTGGCGCCATTTGGGCGAGAGATCGAGCTAACTGTTGATTTTAACACCTTTTTGGCCCTGCAGACCAGCCTCCGTCGGCGCCGAACAACGCCTCCGCGCCGCGCAGAAGCAACCCCCCCAGCTTTTCAAAACGGACCCCCATGCCCGCCAACCTCGCGCCGCCCGACACTTTATCGCCAACCCCCGCGGATGACGCCGCGGGTCTGGCCGCGGCCCGGCGTTCGGGTGTGGTCGTGGATCTCGCCCCCCTCGCCGTGATCGACATCCGCGGCCCGGACGCCGGGGCCTTTCTCCAGGGTCAGTTGTCGAACGACGTCAAAGCGCTGGCGGTGGGCGCGAACCAGTACACGAGCTACAACTCACCCAAGGGCCGGATGCTGGCCAATTTCGTCCTCTGGCCGCATGGCACCGACTGCTTTCGCGCGCTGGTGCCGGGAGACATCGCGCCGGCACTCGTGCGGCGCCTTTCGATGTTTGTACTCCGCTCGAAAGTCACGATCGCCGACGTCTCGGCGGCCGTCGCCCGTCTCGGCGTCGGCGGTCCGGCGGCGGGGGCCGTGATCACCGCCGCGTTTGGCGTCGTCCCGGCGAAGTTCGGCATCGCAACCGCCGGCGAAGTCACGGTCCTGGGACTGCCGGGCCCGCGCTACGTGGTCCTGGGCGAGGGTGCCGCGGCGAAGGACCTGCCCGCAACGCTCGCGCGCCATGCGCCGGCCGGGTCGTTCGCCGTCTGGGAATGGCTCACCATCGACGCCGGCATCCCGGTCATTACCGCAGCGACCCAGGATCTGTTCGTTGCCCAGATGGCGAATTGGGATGTGCTGGGCGGGGTCAGCTTCCAGAAAGGTTGCTATCCCGGACAGGAAATCGTCGCCCGCACCCGCTATCTCGGCCGGTTGAAGGAACGAACCTACGCGTTTCATGCCGACGGTGCCGCCGTCGTGCCGGGTGCGCGGCTTTTCAGCCCGGCCTTCGGCGACCAGCGCTGCGGCACCGTGGTCAACGCCGCACCCGCACCGGAAGGCGGCGTCGATCTGCTCGCCGTGGCGCAGACCGCGGCCGTCCTGTCCGGGGAAGTTCGACTCGACCGGCCCGACGGCGTGCGCCTGCTTCATCGGGCGCTGCCGTATGCGATGCCCGCCCCGCCGGAACCGGCCAAGCGCTGACGCGGCAGCCGCCCTCCCCCGACCGACGACCGCCATGGCGCGACCCGCGACATTCCTGCGTCTCCTGATCGCTCGCGTGCAACAACATGGACTGTCCGGATTCGCAGCGGACGGCCGGCGCAATCCGGAGCGGTTTGTTGCGGTTGACGCGACCGTGCGGACCCGCCGCGCCCCCTGACAGGTTCAATCCCGTGTGTCTCGCCGTCGTCGCGCTACACGAGCACCCGCGGTATGCGATCGTGGTGGCAGCCAACCGCGACGAGTTCCATCGCCGCCCGACCGCTGCCGCACACTGGCGGGAACAGGGTTGGCTCGCCGGACGCGACCTCATCGCCGATGGCACCTGGCTCGGCGTCACGCGAGCCGGCCGCTGGGCACTGCTGACCAATGTGCGCGAGCCCGCGCATAACGACCCCGGCGCGCCATCGCGGGGGGCGCTGGTGCCCCGAATCCTGGATTCCCGCGACGCGCTGCCGGACTGCGTCAAGGGCACGGTCGCCTCCGGTGACCGGCACAACGGCTTCAATATCCTCGCCGGCGATACCCGCACCGCGTACTGGGGGTCGAACCGCGCGGGCCCGCCGCGCGCGCTCGGCTCCGGGCTGCACGGCCTGTCCAACGCGGCGCTCGACACGCCGTGGCCCAAGCTCACGCGCACGCTAGCCGCCATGGGCACGTGGTGCACCGACGCCGATATCGATCTCGATCGCGTGCTGGCGCTGCTCGGCGACCGCGACCGCGCCTGCGACTTCGAGCTGCCCGCCACCGGCGTGCCGCTGGAATGGGAGCGCCGCCTGTCAGCGCCGTTCATCGTCAGCGACGAGTACGGCACGCGATCATCGACGGTACTGGCGATCGACAACGCAGGCCGCGTGCATTTCGTCGAGCGCTCGTTCGACGCACGGGGAAAGGCCACGGGCGAGGTTCGCGAATCGTTTGTGCTGGAGCCTGCCCGACCTCAAGGCAGGTCGCGCACCATCTCCTGATGCGGAATGCCCGCCTCGACGAATTCCGACCCCCGCGCCACGAATCCGTGCCGGCCATAGAATGGCAGCGCGTGGGTCTGGGCGTTGAGAACCACGCGGCGAAGCCCGGTCTCCCGCGCCAGTTCGACGAGTTGGATCAACAACGCCGCCCCGACCCCGCGCCCGCGCCACGGTGCCCGCACCGCCATGCGCCCGATGTGCCCGTCCGCGAGCAGTCGCCCGCAACCAATCGCCTCCCCGCGCGAATTTTCGGCGATGGCGTGGCGACACGCACCGTCGACACCGTCCCATTCGAGGTCCGCCGGCACTTGCTGCTCGACCACGAACACCGCGTGACGGATCGCGCGCAGCGCCTCGGCGTCTGCCTGCCAATCGGCGAGGCGCACCCGAAAACCTGCGGTGTCCGACGTCACGCGGCTCCCGACACGATGAATCGCGCGCGACCGTCGCGGACCGTCAGCCGTGCCTGACCGCCGACGGGCAGCGTGAGCTTGTCGCGGACGTGGCCAAACGGCAATCCGGTGTAGATCGGAACGCCGAATTGCCGGCGCGCATGCGCGATGACGGCATCGAGATCGTAGCCGTTGTCGTTGGGTCCCGGCTCGCAGCTCGAGAAATTTCCCAACAGAACGGCCCGCTGCCGCGCGAGGACGCCGCAGAAATGCAGCTGGTAGAGCATCCGCTCGACGCGATAGGCGGCTTCGCCGATGTCCTCGAGAAAGAGAATTCCGCCGTCCACGCGCGGAAAGTGCCGCGTGCCCGCAAGGTGCGCGACGAGCGCGAGATTGCCGCCCCAGAGCGTTCCCGCAGCGTCGATTTCGGGACCGTCGAGCGCCAGATCGAGCGCCATCGTCCCCGCCGCGAGCAACTCCCAGCAATGGTCCTGCGTGAAAGCGGAAGGATCGACGGCACCGAAGTCGTACGCGGCCATCGGCCCGGCGTAGGTCACCATGCCGGTTTTCGCCAGCGCCGCAAGCTGGAAAGCCGTGAAGTCGCTGTGCCCGAGCCACTGCTTGCCCGTCTCCGCCAGGGCGGTAAAGTCGAGGGCATCGAGCAACCGCGACCAGCCATAGCCTCCGCGAACAGCCATCGCGAGTTCGATTCGCGGGTCGTTCGCCATGCGCATCACCGCCGCCAGGCGCGTTTCGTCGGTCCCGGCAAAGCGCTGCCAGCGCGCGCTGCAGGTGGCGTCGACGATCACGCGATGACCCTGTGCCTCGAGGCGGGCAATCGCCCGTTCGATCGCGCCGCCATCGATGACCAGTCCTGCGGGTGCGTACAGCCCGATGCTCCAGTCGCGCCGCTTCATGGCCGGCCCTTTTCCGTCCCGCGGCGCGCCGCGAAAAACGCGCCGAGCAAGGCCGCGCTTTCATCGGCGCCGACACCTGCGACGACTGCTGCATGATGGTTGAGCCTCGGCTCGGCAAAGAGATCGACGACCGAGCCGCAGGCACCGGTCTTGGGATCGCGCGCGCCGAACACCAGCCGGCCGATGCGCGCATGCTGAATCGCCCCCGCGCACATCGCGCAGGGCTCGAGTGTCACGTACAGTGTGCAATTCGGCAGCCGGTAATTGCCGATCGCGCGGGCTGCATCGCGCAACGCCGCGATTTCCGCATGCGCCGTCGGGTCGCTCTGCGCGATCGGCGAATTGCCGCCGCGCCCGACGATGATGCCATCCCTGACCACGATCGCGCCGACCGGCACTTCGCCGCGTGCCGCGGCGTCGCCGGCGATCGCCAGCGCCTCGCGCATGAACGCGAGGTCCGCCGCCGTGGGGGCGATTGCGGCGTCAGCCGGCGCGGCGCTATTCACCTGCGGGCTCCTCGTTCACGATCAGCGCGTCCGCTTCGATCTCGACCAGCATCGCCGGATCGATGAGACGTGCCACCTCGACCATCGACGTCACGGGGCGGATGCTGCCGAACACCTCGCCGTGCGCGCGACCGATCTCCTCCCAGCGCGAGATGTCCGTCACGTAGATCCGGGTCCGCACCACGTCGCCCAGCCGCGCTCCTGCCCGCTCGAGCGCTGCGGCGATGTTGGCCAGCGCCTGCCGGGTTTGCAGGTAGGGATCCCGACCACCGACGATCGAGCCGTCGGTACCGGTGGCCGTGGTACCGGCGACGTACAGGTGCCGATCGACACGAACCACGCGCGAGTAGCCGACTCGGCTTTCCCAGAGCTGGCCGCTGCCGAAATTGATCCGTCCGTTCATGGCTTCGCTTGCGGCCGCTCGCGACCCTCGGCCGATTGTGCCCACGGCTTGATCCTGGCCAGGGCCTTCGCGAGCGCTGCCTTCGCATGTTCCGTGTCGTAGTCGGCCTGGAGCCGCAGCCACCAGCCATCCGAGAGCCCGAAGAAACGGCACAAGCGCAGATCGGTATCTGCCGTGATGGCGCGCTTGCCGGCGAGGATCTCGCCAATGCGCTGCGCGGGCACGCCGACCTCCTTCGCCAGCCGGTAGTTGCTCATGCCCAGGGGCTTCAAGAACTCCTCGGCCAGCATCTCGCCGGGCGACACGGGTTTGAGTTTCCTGCTCATGTCGATTCGCCTCGGTGATAGTCGACGATCTCGACGTCCTCTGCATCGGTGCCCGTCCAGCGAAAGCAGATGCGGAACCGATCGTTCACGCGGATGCTCCACTGGCCCGCGCGATCGCCCTTCAGCTGCTCGAGGCGGTTCGCCGGTGGCGCGCTCAGGTCCTCGATGCGTCGTGCCAGGTCGAGATGCTTCAACTTTCGCAGCGCCGGTCGCTCGATGTCGGCGAAGCGCGCCACGCGCCGCAGCCCGAACAGGGCTTCGATGTCGGCACACTTGAACGTCCTGATCGCCACCGGCAGAATAGTAACGCGATAACAGAGCGACGAGATCCCCTACATCGAGCGTCTGGGCGACTGCTGGGGCGAGATGTGCGCATCGCGCGAGCGTCGCCAACCGCACCAACGAAATTGGCCGATGGTGAAGAAAGCGCGAAGAAGTGCTCGGCACCGAATTCGATAGCCTGGTGCCGCCCTCCCACTTCTGTACCGTGGACTCGCTGGTGTTCAGACAGCGGGCGAATACGGGTTGACTGACATGTGCCCCCTCGCGGATTCGCTTGATCTCATTCGGAAGGATCGCCGACGGCGCAGCGAGACACGATTCGTCAAATTCGCGCATGGTCGCCTTGTCGATGGTTCCGGCGCGATGCAGCCCTTGGGCTGCGCTGTGGATCGTCTCGAAGGCGTCGCTCTTGAACCTCGGCTTTACTCTTCATCGCACAGCTCCGGTAAGTCACCCTGATTCAGCACGGCCTTCAACTCGGTGTCCGTCATGCGGCCAAAGGCCTGCGCCAGTTTCTTGAAATCAGCAGGCTCGTCATCATCGATGCGCGCCTTCCTCGCCGCCTTGGAGGGGCGGCCGGCGGCCCTATGCGTAACCCTGCATCAGGAAAGCATCAACAACTGAACCGCAACAGCTCGGCTCAGACTCTCAGCCAGGATCCGTCAACTCGGAACAACGTCCCACCGATGCAGGATGATCGCGCTTTATCGTCACCGTTATTGATGCTATTATGCATCATATTAGATGACGAGCAGGCTTCCCATGAGAACAACCGTATCTATTGATGACGAGCTCTATCAGAGGGCGCTGGACGTCGCTGATCCGGGAATGGACAAGGGCGACCTGTTCCGTGAGGCGATGAAGGTGTTCGTTCGAGTGCAGGCCGGCAAACGGCTTGCTGCCTTGGGCGGCAAGGCCCCTGCGATGAAGGACATTCCCCGTCGGCGGCCTGCGGAAGTTCTGCCCCGGTGAGTTCGGTCCTTGCGGATACCTCGGTCTGGGTTGCGCATTTCCGCAGCGCCAGTCCCGTGCTTCAATCGCTGCTTGCGATGGACCAGGTGCTGTGCCATCCGCTCATCGTGCTCGAACTCGCGTGCCGAACGCCGCCGACACCGCGCGAGCGCACACTCGGCGATCTCAAGAACCTGCAGCAGACCGTCGTCGCCACAACCGACGAGGTACTTGCCCTGATCGAGAACGAGCAATTGCACGACTCGGGCTGCGGCGCCGTGGATATGGCGTTGCTCGCCTCCGTTCTGCTCACCCCGGACACGCTGCTTTGGACGATGGACAAAAACCTCGACACGTTGGCGACACGCCTGGGCGTCGCATTCACCGCTCCCAGCCATTAGCCCCCGAAGCGAACTGGAGTGCCGCCAACAGCCATGCCCTCCGGAGAAATGATCATCCCTTCAGGCTCGTTCAAGAACGGGCGTCGGATTTGCCGTCAGAGACGTCCGCATGTCGTCCATCGCGGCGAACGGACTGCTGGTGCTCGTCCCGTGCGCGATCTTCCTCGACCGCTGGGCGTCAGCAGGCGCATTCGACATAACCTTCTACATCGTGCCGACACTCGAGCTGATCGCGTCTGCTCGACTCCCTCACCCGGCATTCTGAAGCGGTGCGCTGCGGGTCAAGTGAATGTCCGCGACTGGCCGATAGCGAAGCTCCACACGCTCATGCCGCTTCGCGACTGCGCCTCGATCAGTGCGCTCCACTGCTGCGCGCTGCGTCGAACGTGACGGCGCTTCGGTAACAAAACGGCGTTGACCTTCTTCACCGATCGGCTCCTCAGTTCGCAGAGGGAACCTCGAGGCTATCGATCGTTCAGCAGCTCCGGAAGGACGTCGCGGTTCGGACGCTTGGCCTGCGGCTGGCCGCAGCATTGCCAGGGACTATTCCACATCCCAGTGGCCGCTTGACTACGAATCAGCCACCCACAGCTCGACGCCCCCCTCACACCCGAGGCACCCCGCGCGTCAAATAACCGCGCTCCTATGCCAGCGCCAACAGCGATCAGCCCTGCGAGCGGAGGCCAGTTGACCAAGGCGTAATCGAGCGATTACACTAGTGTTCTGCTTCGTAGATGGAGGTGCCAGGGAAGACGATGGATTCCGATTCGTGGCAAGGCGCAAACCGCAGCAATGGCCCATGCTATTGCGAGGATTTGCGACGCCGCCACGGACCGGAAGGCGCGTTTTGCGGTGCCGATGTCTGCGAAGCAGAGCACCAGCATCGTGTTTTCGATCAGGCCACTCCCGCAATTCACTGCCTGGCTGGATGGCTTGGCCGACCCGACGGTACGCGGTGTCGTGGTTGCACGCATCAAACGCCTGGAGCGCGGCCTGATGGGTGACGCCGAGCCCGTCGGCGAAGGCGTTTCCGAGCTTCGGATTCACTTCGGTGCGGGTTGGCGGCTGTATTTCGCGCAGCGAGGCACGAGGATTGTCGTGCTGCTGGTCGGCGGTTCCAAGCGCACGCAGAAGACTGACATCAGGCGGGCCAAGGCCCTGGCGGCGTTGCTGGACTGACAGGAGAAGTGAACATGACCAAACGAATCAAGGTCGACGAGTTGCCCGAGTTCGACGCCGCACCGTATCTGGATAGCGAAGCCTCCATCGCCGCCTATCTGACCGACATCCTCGATGCGAACGACGCGTCCCTTCTTGCCTCGGCGCTCGGGGACATTGCTCGCGCACGAGGAATGACGGAGATCGCCAAGTCGGCAGGAATCACGCGCGAAGCTCTCTACAAGGCACTGCGGCCGGACAGCGCGCCACGCTTTGACACCGTTTCGCGCGTCTGCGCCGCGCTGGGCGTTCGCCTTGTGGCGATGCCCGTACACGGCTGAACCAGGGCGATGCCACGCCGTAGTTGACAGCGGCTTGCAGCGTTGGAGAACGTCCGATCAGGAAACCGACCGCGACCAGCGAGGTTTGCGCATCTGCAGGCGGACGCCGCTTGGATATTTCCCCTGGGTCGCCTCAGGGTCGGCCGAGGTGTTCAGTTCTCGGTCGCCAGCGACAGCCATGACAAGACCACGACGCGGCTCCGAGGCGGCAGCGACCTTGCGGTTCCCGAACAACCGGCGGCATGGCAAGTGTGGCCAGTCGCTCGACACGCTCCGCTCACCTTCGCCACTCCTACCGTCATGCAGGATCGCGGGCGACAACACTTGCAAGTCCTTAACTTGGCAGCGACTTCACACGAAATTCTTACCGTCACGCCTAAGGTCGGCCTGACGGCAAATTTTCACTAGCCGAATTGCTGCGAATTCTTACCGTCAGATTTACCGTCAAACTTGCGTCGAGCCTCTACAAGAACTTCCGACCCCATCGCAGCTTGGGGCACTTGACACCATCAGGCATCCCGCGCGATGGTGGGTATCGGCCGCGCAAGCTCAAAGCGGCGTCCTAACATTTCCGACGGACTCATCACGGGGTAACCCGCCCGCGCACGCCATCCCCGTCACGCTCGCGGACTTCAGCGTGGGGTGTCCGGTCCCGGCATGATGGCGCGTTGACGAATGAGTCGATCTTGCTCGTTACGCCGGAGGCAAATAAGATTTCGACATCGATCCCGATGAGCGATCGAACGAACGGTGGCCGCGCAATGGGCGACCATTCCAATCATCAATTGAGCATGAGGTGGTGAACATGAGTGCCCCGAAGAGATCCCTCGAGAGCGCGATCCTGGCAGGCGATGAACTCATCAGCACGCCGATCGGCGACATCGAACTGCGCCACAGCTACCTCGACGACGACGCCTCCCGGAGGCTGTTCGACGAGATGGACTATCAGCGGGCGTGCCAGACATACATCTGGAGCCATCCGATCGTCAGCATGACCACGTTTCGCCTCCGCCAGTGCCAGGCCTTCGGCGTGAAGGGAGCCACCGACTTCGTCGTCTTCGACTCCCTCAAGGAGAAGCGGGGCATCGTCACGGGAAACCTGTCCACCCCCTACATCCTGCAGTTCACGAGCCTCAAGGACGGGCCACTTGTGGTCGAGTATCCCGGCGGAATGACGGCCGGTGGATTCATCGACCTCTGGCAGCGCCCGGTGGCGGACACGGGTCTCACAGGTCCCGACGGGGGCAAGGGCGGCACCTACGTCGTCGTCGGGCCGGACGGCGACCCGAAGGCTTACGAGATGCCGGGCGCCTTCGTGTTCCAGAGCGCGACGAACAGCATCCTCTTCGGCCTGCGCATCCTCGACCCAGATCCGGCCTACTACGCCCGATTCAAGTCCAGCCTGAAGATGGGCCGGCACGGAGCGCCGCTTGCGACTTGCCCGTTCATCGAGAATCGCGACGTCGAATGGAGCGCGACCGCCCCGCGTGGCCTCGCGTACTGGCAGGTCCTCTCGGAGGCGATCCAGGACGAGCCGGTGCGCGCCGTCGACAAGGCCTGGATGGCGATGCTCCTTCCCTTGGGCATCGAGAAGGGGAAGCCCTTCCAGCCCGACGCGCGGCAGACGTCCATCCTGCTGAGGGGCGCAGCGATGGGCGAGCTCATGGCCCGCAACCTCCAGATCAACCCGCGCTTCGCGGAGCCGTACTGGAAGAACACCCAGTGGTACAAGTGCTTCGACTTCACCATCCCGCAGGAGACCGTCACCCGCGTCGAGCTGGACGAGCGCACAACATGGTTCTACGAGGCCGTCACCAGCAGCGAGGGCATGGTCAACCCGGTGGTCGGCAAGGGCCAGGTGTACATGACCACCAAGCGCGACGCGAAGGGGAACCCTCTCCGCGCCGACAAGACCTACAAGCTGCAAGTGCCGAAGGACGTCCCCGTCGCACAGTTCTGGGCGCTGACGCTCTACAGCGAGAACACCCGGAGGCCGTACGACAACGGGGGCGCCGAGGCGCGCAGCGTGAACCTCGACAGCAAGCTGAAGGACCTGAAGCGCAACGCCGACGGCAGCGTCGACCTCTTCATCGGCGCCAAGGCGCCCGCGGGGTTCGAGAGCAATTTCATGAAGACTGTGGGCGAGGACGGCTGGTTCGTGTACTTCCGCCTGTATGCCCCGCTGCAGCCGTTCTTTGACAAGACCTTCAGCTTGGCCGATTTCGAGATGATCGACTGAAGTGCCGCGCGCCAGGAGCGCGGGAGATCGGAAGCTCAGCCGGCCACGGAACGTACCTTCGCAGCCACAACCATATCGGAGCGACGATGAACAACTCGGCAGCACAATCCATTCAGCATCAAGAGAAGATTGCGGCCCTCCCTTTCGTCGAGAACCGGGCCACCGCGGATACGGCGCAGACGCTTCGAGATGAGCTGCTCTACCACCGTGCCACGCAGACGTACCTGTGGGCGTTGCCGCTCATCAACACGCTCGGCATGCAGGTGGGCTCCGAGAAGACGTTCGGCGAGGGGCACAACGTCTTGCCGGTGTGGAAGAAGCGCCTCGACGCCAAGACGCTCGTGACCACGCCAAACTCGGACGTGATCTATGCGATGAGCTATGTCGATCTCGGCAAGGACGGCCCGCTCGTGTTTGAAGCCCCGCCGATGCTCCAGGGGATCCTGTTGGACTTCTGGCAACGGCCGATCCCCGTCGATGGCGGCAAGTACGCCGGCGACGTCGGCTTCTTCGGCCCGGATCAGGGGAAGGGCGGCAAGTTCCTGCTCTTGCCACCGGGCTACACGGGCGAGGTCCCGGAAGGCTACTTTGTGTACCGCTCGGGCACGAACAACGTGTTCGTGTTTCTCCGCGCGTTCTACGCGGATGCGAGCAACCTGCAACCTCCGGTCGACCTGATCGAGAAAACGAAGATCTACCCGTTGAAGGGCGAGGCCAAGCCGATGAAGTTCCCGGATGGTTCGGGCGTGCCGGTCGACATGCTGCCGATCAGCGACGCAACGGCCTTCGACCAACTGAAAATGCTGGTAGACGCCGAAGGACCGCACCTGGCCGACCCGGACTGGATGGGCATGCTTGCCGGACTCGGCATCGTCAAGGGGGAACCATTCCAGCCGGACGAACGCACGCGGGGCATCCTCGACCGCGCGGCGAAGTCGGCGTACAAGATGAGCCGCGTGATCGCCTTCGATGAGGTCGTGTCCGGTCGGTCGTTCCGCATGTACCCCGATCGCCGCTGGCTCAATCCGATGGCCGATGCGACCGCAGAGAACCCGAGCGGCAAGCTCGACCTGAGTTGGCGGCGAGTGGATCGCGGCGGGGCTCTCGATGTCGATTGCCGGCCATGGTTTTTCTCGAACTACTACTCGGTCAGCCCCGGCATGCTCTCGCAGATTCCCGGCAAGGGAGCGTTCTACGTCATAGCCTTCACCGATGGCGATGGCGTGCCCCTGACCGGTGGGACGAACTACCGGCTGAAACTGCCGAAGGACGTGCCGGCCGCGAACTTCTGGTCGGTGACACTTTATGACGCGGAAGACGCTCCCCTTCTCGCAAACGGTCAGCCCTTCCCCTCGCTCGGATCGCGCGACAAGCCGGTCCAGAACGCCGACGGGAGCACCGACCTCCACCTGGGACCGAAAGCCCCGGAGGGCAAGGAGAAGAACTGGCTCGCCACGGTGCCCGGAAAAGGGTACTTCGTCATCCTGCGGCTCTACGGGCCGACCGAACCGGCGCTCACGAAGACCTGGAAACCCGGCGACGTAACGAAGATGAAGTGACCGTTCACGGTCAACGCGAAACCCCGGCTGTTCCCCAAGAGTGGGGTAGCTTGCGGGCATTCAATGCCCAGTGGCCGTGGGCTCCATGCGAGTCTGGGCTTAACGGTCGCAGCGGGTGGATCGAAGCCCGGTGAGACCGCCGTTGATGATGTACTTCCATAGATCAACGAGCGGCAAGCTGTCCCGTCCCCTGCCCTTCCATTGCCCAGCACAGCGAATCACGAAGCGCGGCCCGCCGGTGCTTCATATCGCCTGGGAGTGCGGGAACTTACCGTCAGCCCAACTCAACCTGTCGATCGCCCGGAAACCCGCATGGATGCTGGAATCTGCGCCCGGAATTTACCGTCAACCCAGAAATTGGCCTGACGGCAAATCTTTCCCGGGAACTCAACGCGACATTTTTGCCGTCAGATTTGCCGTCAGATTGAAGGGCATCCCGGCGATCGATCTCGATAGATCTCGGCCAAAGCTGAGCTTCCGAGATCTATCGACATCTATCGGTTCCTGGAGCACTCGCCAGGCGACTTCCGCAGAGCGTCGTAGCCGTCGGATGAATCGCGATCCAGAGGAACCATCAATGCCACTAAGTGCTTGTCGCATATGGGTTCTTCGTCAGTTTTTTACCGTCAACACTGCGGATCGTGCAAGGTACCGATGGCCGGCTGCGTTGAGTCGTCCAGCCGCCTGCGCGCCAAGGCAGAGCCGCGAGGCAGGCACATCCGACGAGGACACGTACTTATCGGTCACATCGCTCCCGCTCGGCGAGAGGAGCCACACCACGCGTCGCCTGCGCTCATGTGCTCTACAGAGGCTCGAACGTGATCACCTCGCGCACACGCAGCTTCAGCGCATCGGCCACCGCCTGCAGGCGCTCAACCGACACACCCTTGTACTGCGTGGCTTCGTAACGCTGGACTTGCTGCTCGGCCACCGCCAGCTTGTCGGCCAGCTCTTTTTGCGTCCAGTTGCGCATGATGCGGGCCTTGATCAGTGCGGGCGCCAGGTCGGCGATGGATTCCGCGGTGATTGCCGTCAGTTGCCCGTCGCGCAGTCGCTCGTACTCGGCCACCTCCGCTACGAGATCGTCGAGCTGACTCTGGGCCGCCTCACGCAGCGCCTTCTGCGCACGCGGGTGGAGCGTGCGCGTCTTGCTGTCCGGCGCGTCGATGGCCGCGCGGAACTTGGCGACCTGTGACTTGCTGATCTGGTACTGCCGTTCGTTGGTGATCATTGGAAATCCTCCAGGTCGATGACGATGATTCCTTTGGGGTTACCGTCGCGGTCGCGCTGGAAGAAGTCGCGAAACAACGTGCCCAGCGGGTCCGCGGCCGCGTCGGCGGCAAACAGCTCGCCTCGGTACTTTGACTTCTGCGCGCGACGTCCTGCGTCGAAGGTCAGCAGCACTTCGTCGATGACGTCGAAGTCGACCCCATCCAGATCCCAACAGGCATCGAAGTCGCCAGGATGCTCTTTGGTGGTGATGAAGCTGCCGTCGATGTAGGCGCGCTTGCAGCCAGCGGCGCGTAGATCGCGCAACGCACGTCCCAGCCCTTCCAGCAACTGCCTCCGCCACGGGATTGTGCCGAAACGCTCGACGACGTCGACCCACTCGGCCAGATGCTCGCCGGACGGCAGGTTTCCGGTCGACGGGTCATGGGCAGGGATCACGACACAACTTTATCGTTGTGTCGATCTCAAGTCAAGCGGTAATTCGCAGCATGGCCACCACCTTGCCCTGCCTGGTCGGACACCACCGCACGTCACGCAAATGACGGTGCTTTCGCGAGCCGCACCTCGGGAGCAGAGCTCCGCTGCTTCGTCTGCCGGGTCACCGCCGTAAACCTGCCGTTCACCAGCGGCCGGGCAGTCCCCGGAACCGACCCGTACCAGCCCGTCGACCTTTCCGGATAGCTGACATCCGAAGGGGCTAAGCGGACATTTGGGTGCGGGCGACGGCAGGCGCCGTGCCGATGATCGCGGCCGCCGCGACCATCGCCACTAGGTGGAGTCAAGGCTTGAGTTTCGAATTTGAGACCGACTATGACTACTGGACCGCCTCGATTTCGCCCGGCCGCCACGTCTTGTCGAACCACGGCTGGAGCGGCCCGTACAGGCGCAGGAGCGTGTTCCAGCCCTTGCCGGGAATCGTCTGCACCCAGTTGCTCTCCTTACCCTTCGGCGCGACCGGCCCGAAGTACACGTCCACCGAACTGTCGGGGTTGACCGCGAGCCCCTTGGTCTGGCTGCTGACAGCCGGCCACTGCTGGTCCGTCTGGAGCATCGAGCGCGTTTGGTTGTCGTAGAGGATCACCGACCAGAAGTTGGCGACCGGGATGTTCGGCGGCAGGCGGAGCTTGTAGTTCTTGCCGCCGTCGAGCGACTGGCCCTTGGAATCGACGAACGCCGCCATGTATTGCGACCCCTGTCCGACCGTCCTCGAATCCATGGCCGGCGTCACACCGGTGGCGTAGAAGAAGAACCCCGAGTACGCGTCAAGAATGCGCGCACCGTTCTCCTCGAACCGGTAGCCGCCGACAAATCCAAGGCGCCATGCGCTCTTCGTGTCCGGATAGTAAAACCCCTCGGGCGTGCGCCAGCGGTACATGATTGCGCGTGCGGTCGCGTCGCCAACCAGTGCTGCTTCGGTGAGAATCTTCTTCATGCGCGCATCGGGATTGAAGGGCTTGCCCTTCTGGATGCCGATGGAGGCCCACAGCCCCAGCGTCGTCGGGTCGACCGACTCGGTCGGCTCTTCCTGCACCACCTGATTGAGGTACTCCCAGAACGGATAGTCGGCCGGACCGACCGTGTTGAAATCCCGTCCGGAAACGTCGACGAATTTCAGCTTCGGCGGGTTGCCGGCTTGCGACAACGGGTAGATCTTCGTGTATTTCTTGACGCGATCCACCCCCGGCTTCGGGTCGCCGTTCTCCAAGAACGTGCGCCACGCGATCCAGTTGCTGTATGTCGCTGACCGCGCCACGAAGTAGCCGGCCGGGACTTTGCCTTTGTAGCCAGGCGGAAGAATCAGGTACTTGCCGCCCTTGCCCTTGTCCGGCCCCACCATCCCGATGTCGACGACAAAGCGATACCACATGTCGTCGAGCAGCCCGAGGACGTTCGGCGGCACCTCGACGACCAGAGGGCCGTTGCGCAGGTCTAGCCAGAACCAGGTGTACGGCGTGTTGTTGTTCGGCGTCAGGAAGACGGACCGCGCGTTCATCATGGTCTCGAAGATCGGCACGGTCATGTTGGCCGGACCCACCTCGAGGATGCCTTTGCGGTTCGCCAGCTGATTGACCGGTGGCAGTGCCAGCAGGTACGCCTGCACTGCACGCTGAAAGTCGAGGTTGTCGTAGAGTTTCTCGACGCTCGCGTCGTCGGGGAATCCATCGAAGAATTTCAGCGTGCCAAGCCGGCTCTCGACGCTGTCCGGAATCGCCACGCCGGGTGCGATGCGGGTCGAAAACTTGTACTGCTGGGATGGTTGAGCGCCACCTGTGCCTTGCGCATCGGCGCGCCCCGTTGCCGACACAATCAACGCAACCAAGAAAGCCCCCACGAATACGGAGCGGCCGAAATTCATAACAGTTCTCCTAACATGTCCTAGGTTGGGGCAGCCGCCTTGCTGTCGGCGCCAGCGGAACTCGCTGACGCGCTCAATTGAAGTGGCTTTAGTGCAACTGTTCAGAATACCATCGCGCGCCCGGAGAGACTTCACTTTCGGGGCCACATTGACCCTTCGGATTTCCGCTCAGAACCCGTGAATTAATCGGCTCGTCCGAGCGATAATCGGCGCATGAGCCCCGATACGCCCCAACGAGAGTCCGAGCGTCGCACCGCGGCGCTGTTCGACGAAAGCGAGACGCCGACTCCGGCGGGCGCCTGGCCGACGAAGGAACGCGCTTCACCGAACTGCTCGATGAGCTACGCTGCGAGCGCGCGCAGCAGCTTCTCGAACAGACACGCATGCCCATTGAGGAGATCGCGGCGACACTGCAGTTCTCCAAGCCGGGCGCATTCTCTCGGGCTTACAAGGCATGGACTGGAGCCACGCCGCGTAGTTCAAGGACGATGGCGGCCCGTCAGTGAGGCGTCAGCGTCACCGCCGCATGCCAAACCACAACGGCCAGCGAGCGGTGGCGGCGTGACTGACTGATCCGCCCAATGGCAGCTATCGGGACATTTCCTTGAGCCGTGCCAACGTCTGGAGCTGGCCGTTATGGAAATATTTCCATAACGGCCATTGGACTAAACCGCTGAAGCGGTAGTGGTGCGCCGACGGTCGTTGGCGCTTGGCGAGGTGTCGTTGGTGCTCGGGTTGGAGAACGATGGAGGTGCTGTTCGCAGCACCGATCGACCATCCAACCAGGAGTTCTGCCATGACACCGCTACGCCACCGGATGCTCCAAGACATGGGCATTCGCAACCTTGCCGAGAACACCCAGCTGTCCTATTTGCAGCAGGTCGCGGCATTCGCAAACCACTTCCACCGTTCGCCCGAGGCACTGGGCCCTGAGCAGGTGCGCCAGTACCAGGTGCATCTCGTGGAGGACCGCAAGCTCGCGCCCAGCAGCATCTGTATCGCTGTGTCGGCGCTGCGCTTTCTGTACAAGGTCACGCTCAAACAGCCCTGGGCGCCAGACGACATCCCGATGCCCAAGAAGCCGTTCAAGCTGCCGGTGGTGCTGAGTCCCGAGGAAGTGCTGCACTTCCTGTCCTGCGTCGACAGCCGCAAGCACCGCACGATCCTGACGACCACCTATGCCGCGGGGCTGCGGATCTCCGAGGCCACGCATCTGAAGGTGACGGACATCGACAGTCAGCGCATGGTACTGCGAGTCGATCAAGGCAAGGGGCGCAAGGACCGCTACGTCATGCTCTCGCCACGCCTGCTCGCGGACTTGCGCTCGTACTGGAGCGTCGTGCACCCCAGAACCTGGCTGTTCCCGGGGGACCTCCCTGAGCGGCCCATCACCCGCGATGCCGTGGGCCAAGCGTGCCAGAAGGCGCAGCGCGCCAGCGGCATCGCCAAGCCGATCACGCCGCACTCGCTGCGCCACGCGTTTGCCACCCACCTTCTGGAGTCCGGCACCGACGTGCGGCGCATCCAGTTGTTGCTCGGACATCGCAGCCTGGCCACCACCTCGCGATACCTGAAGATCGCCACGTCCACCGTCTGTGCCACTGTCAGCCCGCTGGACCTGTTGCCTGTGCTTGCGCCCCCGCCACACCATCCAAGTCCGCCTGCGCACTTCTGAGGGCGCGCGTTGCGCCCTACCGGGCTGGAGGTGGCGGACATCTTCCGCCAGATCGGCCCTGCCTACCGCCGGGATCACGCTGACTCGCTCAGCCGTGGGCAGCGTCGTGTCATGAGCGCCATCGAGATCTGTCGTACGGCCGCGCTCGGCGGCCACGTCGAACAGTGCGATGCCTGCGGCCACCAGCGCGTGGCCTTCAACAGCTGCCGCGACAGGCATTGCCCGAAGTGCCAGTCGCTGACCCGCGCTCAGTGGCTCGAAGATCGCCAAGCCGAGTTGCTGCCGGTGGAATACTTCCACGTCGTCTTCACCGTGCCGCAGGAGATCGCGGTGATCGCCTACCAGAACAAGGCGGTGGTCTACAACATCCTGTTCCGTGCCACCGCCGAGACCTTGCGCACGATCGCCGCCGACCCCAAGCATCTGGGGGCCGAGATCGGCTTCATCGCGATCCTGCACACCTGGGGTCAGAACCTGCTGCACCACCCGCACCTGCACTGCGTGGTACCGGGCGGGGGCATCTCGCCCGATGGTCAGCGCTGGATCTCCTGCCGGCCGGGATTCCTTCTGCCGGTGCGGGTGCTGTCGCGACTGTTCCGGCGGCTGTTCATGGCGCTGCTGCGCGAGGCCTTCGAGGCGGGCGCGCTGAAGTTCTTCAACGCCATGGCCGGGCTGCAAGACCCCGGGACATTCGCCAAGCATCTTGCTCCGGCCGCCAGAGCCGAATGGGTGGTCTACGCCAAGCCGCCACTCGGGGGCCCGCAGCGGGTCCTCGAGTACCTGGGTCGCTACACCCACCGGGTGGCCATCGCCAACAGCCGGCTGATCGACCTTGTCGATGGCAAAGTGTCGTTTCGTTGGAAGGACTACCGCCACGACTCGGCCCAGAAAGTGATGACATTGCAGGCGGACGAGTTCGTGCGCCGCTTCTTGCTGCATGTGCTGCCCCCAGGCTTGCAGCGGATCCGACACTACGGGCTGCTGGCCAACTGCACTCGCGAGGTCAAGCTGCAACGGTGTCGGCAGCTGCTGGACTCACCGGCGCCGGTCAGGCCGGCCACCGAGGAAGCCGAGGACTATCGCGATCGCTACGAACGACTCACCGGCGTGTCGCTGTGGGACTGCCCGCAGTGCAATCGAGGACATATGATCTGCATCGAGACCTTGCTGCCGAATCGACTGGCGCGAGGGCCGCCACCGCCGACTTCATGAACATCCAAAATCGCACTGCACGGATTCGGCGCGACGCACTTGGCGGCGCCCAGAGGATGCTCACGTCCAATCCCGTTTGCGGTCCGCGAGTGCACTCTGCCGGCATACTCCACGCCAGCCTTGGGGGTCGGCATGTGCAGATCCAGTTGCCTGCGCGATCGCCGCGCCGGCAAATCGCAGCCGCCGTCGTCAACTTTGGCTTGGGCTGCGGCCAGTCCTGCTCAGCCCGACAAATTCAATACCCATAGCGCGCCACCACCTGCGCAGCGGTTCAGTCCAACGGGATCTTTTGCCCACCAGACGCGGGCTGCATCGTCACGTTGGCCGCCAGCAGCGCGCCGCGTCCGCCGGGCAAAAGACTCTCTGCATCATGGAAAGATGCTTTTTATGGAAAGCGCCGTGATGTAGCTTCGACGTTACGGGTTGCGTTTGCGTGGCATCGGTATGGGGTGCGCTTTACATAAAAATGCGGTTCTCTGGAGGGTCCACCCACTCCAGGAGGGCCGCCATGAATGCTTCGTTCCTCGTATCACCCAGCCTCAGAGGCTGGTTTGCTGCCAGCGAGCTTGCCCCGCATATTGAGACGTTCGTCGAGCGCTTGGTGCGAGATGGTTACTCGTGCCGCACCGCTGCGGATCACGTCGACTCCATCGCGCATTTCGCGCGCTGGATGAGTCGGTCCCGGCTTACAGTCGAGCGCCTCGACGAGGCGGCGATTCAGCGGTTCCTTGATCGCCACCTGCCACGCTGCGACTGTCCGCCGCCGGCACATCGCAACCGTCGCGATCTCAGTGCCGGCTGCCACCTGCTATTGCGGGTTCTGCGGGATCAGGGTGTTGTTCCAGCGCCCGTGACGAAGACAGACCCCGTCGAGGAAGAGTTGTGCCGCTTCGATGAGCACATGCGATGTGCGCGAGGGCTCTGCGAGGGCACGCGCCGTGTTCGAATTGGGATCGCCCGGCGTTTCTTGCAGTCTTGCTTCGGCGATCAGCCGATCGTCATCTCGGCACTGCAGCCAGCCGACGTTCGGCGCTTTATCGCTTCCCAGAGCAAGCGCCCCAGTGTTGCCAATGCCCGGGCACGGGCCTCGGCGCTGCGTGCCTATTTCCGCTTCCGGGCCACCTGCGGTGATCCGGTGCATACGCTGACCGGGGTCATCGCGACACCGGCACAGTGGAGCCTTGCATCGTTGCCGCGCTCGCTCACCCGCACCGAGGTCGACCGCCTGCTGGCTTCATTCACGCCGCAGGTGCCATCGTACCGGCGCGGCTATGCCATGGTGCGCTGCGCGCTGGATCTGGGTTTGCGCGTCGGCGAAATCGCCAAGCTCAGTCTCGACGACATCGACTGGCATGCCGGGACCGTGACGCTGCGCCGTACCAAATCGCGCCGCGAGGACATCCTGCCGCTGCCACCGGCCACCGGCCGCGCCATCGCCGATTACCTGCGTTTCGAGCGTCCGACGAGTGCCAACCGGTCCGTGTTTGTGCGCCATGTCGCGCCGCGGGACGTGCCCATCAGCGCCTACGCCGTACATCGGATCGTGCGCGATGCCTACCATCGCATCGGGATCGCCCATGGCCGCGTCCACGCCCTGCGCCACACCTTTGTCCGCCAGCTGCTGGAGCGCGGCAGCTCGCTCAAGGAAGTCGCCGATGTCCTGCGCCACCGCTCGCTCAATACCTCGTTGATCTACGCCAAGCTCGACCATCGCAATCTGAGCGCAGTGGCGTTGCCCTGGCCCGGGAGCGTGTCATGAGCGCGCCGGTGCCGATCCTGTCCCGCGTCGAGGATTTCCTGCAGGAGCGCCGCCAGCTGGGGTTTGCGCTAAGAAAGCAAGACCTGACTTTGAAGAGCTTCGCCCGCTACGTCGACCGCCTGCGCTGGCAAGGGCCGCTGACCGTGGAGCTGATGGCCGACTGGGCCCGGCGCGATAAGTGGCAGCGCAAGACCCCGACGACCTGGGCGCGCCGGCTCAAGCTGCTGCGCCCGTTCGCACGCTACCTGCAGCAGTTTGAGCCGCGCACCGAAGTGCCCGATGAAGCAATCTTCGGCGCCATCCCGGGGCGGCTGACGCCGCACATCTACGCTCCTCAGGAGATCGTCGCCCTGCTCGCCGCCGCTCGCGGCCTAGCGCCACGCGGCGGCTTGCGGCCGGCCACGTATGAAGCGCTGTTCGGCCTGATCGCCGCCACCGGCCTTCGCGTATCGGAGGCCCTCCACCTTCTCGACTCGGATGTGGACCTGACGCTGGGCCTGCTCACCGTGCGGCGCACCAAATTCGCGAAATCGCGCGAGCTGCCGCTGCATCCGAGCACGGTCGAGGCCCTGGCGCGCTATCGAGACCTGCGCCATCGTTTCGTCCCCGTTGCAGCGAAGATGCCGTTCTTTGTGAGCACTCGCGGCAGACTGCTCGGCAAGCCGCTGAGCGAGCGCCAGGTACACCGGGTGTTCGACGAGCTGCGCCGCCGCCTGGGCTGGATCAATCGCGGCGCCCATGACGGGCCGCGCATCCACGATCTCCGGCACAGCTTCGCCGTGACCCGGGTGATCCTCTGGCAGGAGCAGGGCGTCGACATCGACCGCGCGATGCTGGCCTTATCCACCTATCTGGGCCACGCCAAGATCTCCAATACCTACTGGTATCTCACCGGCGTGCCGGAGCTCATGGCACTCTGCGCCGCAAGTTCGAGCGCTACGTGCGCCAGGAGGTGGAGCATGAATAGCCCACCTGCTTCGGCACCGGCTCCCTCGTTCGCCGCGCTCGTGCAGGCGTTCTTCACCCAGCACCTGGTCGAGCAGCGGGCGATGAGCCCCCGCACGGTGGCAACGTATCGGGATGCCTTTGTGCTGTTCCTGGCCTTCGCGCAGAAGCACCTGCGCAAGCTGCCGTGCTCGCTCAGCCTCGCCGATATCACCCCGGATTTGATTCTGGCCTTCCTGGATCATTTGGAGAAGGAACGGCATAACAGCGTGCACACCCGCAATAACCGACTGGCGGCGCTGCGGGCCTTCCTGAAATTCGCCAGCCGTCGCGACGTATCGTCGCTGCACATCGTCGAATGTGCGCTCGGCGTGCCGATGAAGCGCTTCGAACGCACGATGCTGGGCTTTATGACCCGCACGGAAATGCTGGCAGTGATCGGTACACCGGGGGCCACCTGGACCAGTCAGCGTGACCATCTGCTGCTGGGCATGCTCTATAACACCGGCGCACGCGTGTCCGAAATCATCGATCTGCGCGTCGGCGACTTGATGCTCGATGGCGTGGCTTACGTGCATCTTCGCGGCAAGGGACGCAAGCAACGCGCAGTCTCGCTGTGGCCCTCCACGGTCCGAGAGATTCGGGCGTGGTTGCGGCTCAATCCGCATCTGACGTCCACCTCGCCGCTGCTTCCCAATCGCGATGGCCAAGTGATGACCCGGGTCAATGTGGCGCAACGGCTCAGGCTGGCAGTGCAGTCAGCAGCAAGCGTCCATCCTGACCTGGCGAAGCGGCGAATTTCGCCTCACAGCATCCGACACACGACGGCCATGCATATGCTGCAGTCGGGCATCGACATCGAGAATATTGCACTTTGGCTCGGCCATGAGCGTCCGACAACGACCCACATGTACGTCGAGCTCGACCTCGCGATGAAACAGCGCACCCTGGCCAAGCTGCAGGACCCCAAAGCGAAGACCGTCCGCTACCGGCCTCCAGACTCGCTGCTGCATTTCCTCACGACACTGTGATTTTTATGCAAAGCTCGAGGGCGCCGCCGCTGCCAGCTTTCCAAGTAGTGGCGTGCGCTCGCACGGAGGCACTTTCCATAAAAAGCATGTTTCCATGATGGCCGTTTGCCGGTTCACAAGTAGGAAGCATCACCCACCGCTGATCCACGCACTGCCGACGTTCAAGTGAAGCCGCCCGGCATCTGTCGAGGAGGGGCTGCCGTTGATGATGTAGTCCCATAGATCAACGAGCGGCGGTTGTCTCGTCCCCTGCCCTTCCGTGCCCATGCTCGGCGCAGAGTCGAGTGGCGCGACCCGCCGGTGCTTCATATCGCCTGGGAGTGGCGGGAACTTACCGTCAGCCCAACTCAACCTGTCGATCGCCCGGAAACCCGCATGGATGCTGGACTTCGCACTCAAGACTTGCCGTCAACTCGGAAATCGACCTGACGGTAAACTTCCTCCGGAAACTCAGCGCGACACTTTTGCCGTCAGATTTGCCGTCAGACTGAAGGGCATCCCGGCGATAGATCTCGACAGACGTCGCGGTGGGCATTTGCCAATCGGATCAACGCGCTGGGGCCGCTTTTCGATAGCTCTCGATAGACCTCGATAGATCTCGAAAGCTACTCCCACTCGATCGTGGCTGGCGGCTTGCTCGAGATGTCGTAGGTCACGCGGTTGATCCCGCGGACCTCGTTGATGATCCGGTTCGAGACCTTGGCGAGCAGGTCGTGCGGCAACGGGGCCCAGTGCGCGGTCATGAAGTCGGTGGTCTGCACCGCACGCAGCGCGACGACGTGCTCGTACGTCCGGCCGTCGCCCATCACGCCGACCGAGCGGACGGGCAGGAACACCGCGAAGGCCTGCGCGGTCAGGTCGTACCAGCTGCGGCCCGCCGCGTCGCGGGCCTGCCGCAGCTCGTCGATGAAGATCGCGTCGGCGCGGCGCAGGAGGTCCGCGTGCTCGCGCGTCACCGAGCCCAGGATCCGCACGCCGAGCCCCGGTCCCGGGAACGGGTGCCGGAACACCATCTCGCGCGGCAGCCCGAGCTCCTGGCCGAGCTCGCGCACTTCGTCCTTGAAGAGTTCGCGCAGCGGCTCGAGCAGCTTCAGGTGCAGCGTGTCGGGCAGCCCGCCCACGTTGTGGTGGGACTTGATCGTGTGTGCCTTCTTGGTCCTGGCGCCTGCGGACTCGATGACGTCGGGGTAGATCGTCCCTTGCGCCAGCCACGTCGCCAGCGGCAGCTTCGCCGCCTCGCGCTGGAAGACATCGACGAACAGGCGCCCGATGACCTTGCGCTTCTGCTCGGGATCGGCGACGCCGGCGAGCGCCGCGTACATCTCGTCGGTCGCATCGACGTGGATCACCTTGACGCCGAGATTGCGGGCAAAGGTGTCCATTACCTGCACCGCCTCGTTCAGCCGCAGCAGCCCGTGGTCGACGAACACGCAGGTCAGCCGGTCGCCGATCGCGCGGTGGATGAGCGCCGCGGCGACCGAGGAATCGACGCCGCCGGACAGGCCGAGGATCACTTCCTCGCCGCCGACCGCGGCGCGCACCGCGGCGACCGCCTCGGACACGTAGTCGGCCATGTTCCAGTCGTCGCCGCAGCCGCAGATCTCGTGCGCGAAGCGCGCGAGGATCGCGGCGCCCTGCCGCGTGTGCGTGACCTCCGGATGGAACTGCACCGCGTAATAGCGGCGCGCCTCGTCGGCCATCGCCGCGATCGGGCACGCGTCATTGCTGGCTGCGACCTTGAACCCCGGCGGCAGCGCGGTGACCTTGTCGCCATGGCTCATCCACACGTCGAGCAGGCCGTGGCCGTCGGCATTGCCGCGATCCTGGATGTCGCGGAAGAGCGCCGAATGCCCGCGCGCACGCACCTCGGCGTAGCCGAACTCGCGCACCTTGCCGGACTCGACCGCGCCTCCCAGTTGCGCTGCCATCGTCTGCATGCCGTAACAGATGCCGAGCACCGGCACGCCCGCCGACCACACCGCCGCCGGAGCGCGGGGCGTGTCCCCGTCGGTGACGCTGTTCGGCCCTCCCGACAGGACGATTCCGCTCGGCGCGAAGCTGCGGACAAAGTCGTCACCGACGTCGAACGGATGGATTTCGCAATAGACGTGGGTTTCGCGCAGGCGGCGCGCGATCAGCTGCGTCACCTGCGAGCCGAAATCAAGGATCAGGATGCGGGAATGCGCGGACGAAGCCATGGCGGATCGCAAGCCGGAGTCGGTGGGGACAACGCGCGGAATCACTCGACGCGGTAATTGGGCGCTTCCTTGACGATCTGAACGTCGTGCACGTGCGATTCCCGGATTCCCGCCGACGTGATCTCGACGAACTCGGCACGCGTGCGCAATTCGTCGATGGTCGCGCAGCCGCAGTAGCCCATCGCGGCGCGCAGGCCCCCCATCAGCTGGTGTATTACGTTGACGAGTCCGCCCTTGTAGGGAACGCGGCCCTCGATGCCTTCCGGAACCAGCTTCTCGGCGGAGGCGATCGGATCTTCGCTTGCGAGCTCCTGGAAATAGCGGTCGGAGCTGCCCTGCTGCATCGCGCCCAGGCTGCCCATTCCGCGGTACCCCTTGTACGAGCGGCCCTGGTAGAGCTCGATCTCGCCCGGCGACTCGTCGGTGCCGGCGAAAAGACTTCCCAGCATCACGGTCGAAGCCCCCGCTGCAACCGCCTTGGCGATGTCGCCGGAGTAACGAATCCCGCCGTCGGCAATCACCGGCACGCCGGCCTTTTCGGCGCCTTCGAGCGCACCCTGGATGGCGGAAATCTGCGGCATGCCGACACCGGCGACGATTCGTGTCGTGCAGATCGAGCCGGGCCCGATCCCGACCTTGACGCCATCGGCCCCCGCATCGACCAGCGCTCTGGCCGCGGCCGCGGTGGCAATGTTGCCGCCGACCACCTGCACCTGCGGAAATCGCTTCTTCACCCAGGTCACGCGGTCGAGCACGCCTTGCGAATGGCCGTGTGCGGTGTCGACGACGATCACGTCGACGCCCGCCGCCACCAGCAGCTCGGCCCTCTCTTCGTTGTCGGCAGCCACGCTGATGGCGGCACCGACGCGCAGTCGGCCGTGGCCGTCCTTGCACGCATTCGGGTGCTCGGTCGCCTTGAGGATGTCCTTGACGGTGATGAGCCCGCGCAGCTCGCGGCGCTCGTTGACGACCAGCACGCGCTCGAGTCGATGCTTGTGCATCAGCGCCTTCGCGGCTTCGAGGTCGGTTCCCTCCGGTACCGTGACCAGGCGCTCGCCCTTGGTCATGATGTTGGAGACCGGCTGATCGAGTTCGGTCTCGAAGCGCAGGTCGCGATTGGTGACGATGCCGACGACACGCCCGCGGTCGACCACCGGCAGTCCGGAGAAACGGTACTGTTGCTTGAGGGCGATGACCTCGCGCACCGTCATCGTCGGCGGAATCGTCAACGGATCCTTGACCACGCCGCTCTCGAACCGCTTGACCTTGGCCACTTCGGCGGCCTGCTTCGCCGGCGTCATGTTCTTGTGCACGATGCCGAGCCCGCCTTCCTGTGCGATCGCGATCGCGAGCCGCGATTCGGTGACCGTGTCCATCGCCGCCGAAACGAGCGGAATATTGAGCGTGATCAAGCGCGTGAGGCGGGTGGCGAGGGAGACTTCGCGGGGAACGACGAGCGAGTGCGCCGGAATCAGCAAAACGTCGTCGAATGTCAGTGCTTTCCTGACGACACGCATCGGGTCAACTCCTGGGCGCAAAATGGGATTATACCTGTGCGAATTCCCGCCCCGGAACGAACGCGCCGGCACACGACCCGGGGATTCCGTTCGCGGGGGCGGTTTGACCTGCCTGCCATCTTGGATTAACTTGCCATTGTCATGAAACCTGTCGAGGCTTCCCCATGAACGACCGCCTGATTGCAGATGCGCCGCGCCGCAACGCGACGAACCGTACCGCGGGCATGGCGATCATCGCCGCCGCCGTCGCGTGCCTGGTGCTGCCGGTACCCGCCGCGGCAGCGCTTTACAAGTGGATCGACGCCAACGGCCGCGTGGTGTATTCCGACCAGCCGCCGCCCGCCAACATCAGGTCCGAGCAACTCAACGCCACACCGCCGGCGGCGAATCCGCATGCGGTGCGCGAAATGGCCAATCAGGAAGCCGAGCTCAAGAAGCGCGAGGCCGAGCGAGCGAAGCAGGACGAGCAGACCGCGAAATCACGCGCCGAGGCCGACAAGAAAGCCACCGCCTGCGCCCGCGCGGCCGGTCAGGTGCGCGAGTTGGCCGCAGGGCAGCAAGCCGTCTATCGCATCAACGAAAAAGGCGAGCGAGCGCTGCTCGACGATGCGGCGCGGGTGAAGGAACGCCAGCAACTGGAACGCTGGCTCAAGGCCAACTGCCCCAATTGAACGCCAGGGCGGGCGGGCAACCAAGACTGCGGCGACTCAAAGGGACGGTCTCTGCTGCGTTGCTCCTGCGGGCGCGACCGGCTTTCCCGCCGCTTGGCGCATCCCCGCGCCGGCGCAGGCGTCACTTCTTCTCGACGTTGGCCTGGTTGATCGTCACGTTCGACTTCGATTTCAGCACTCCCAGGTAGGCGCCGAAGAGCTCGCGGCCCAGCTGGTCGCCCAGCCGCGAGCCGGCGGCCGCCAGCTTGGCGCCATCCGCAGGCGGCGAAGCGATCACCTTCTCGACCCTGTAGATCGAAAAGCCGCCACGCTCATTGGGCGCTCCAAGATACTTGGGCAGCGCGTCGGGAGAGATGCGAAAGATGCGCGCCAACGCGTCGGGCGAGAACCCGGGCTGGGCCTGGTTGCGCGAAAGCGGCACCGTTTTTCCGAACGTGACGCCGGCATCCTTGGCCGACTTGCCCTGCTCCAGCAACGCGAGTTTCTCGCGTCCCGCCGCTTGCGCGAGTTCGCTGGCCGCCTTGCGCACCAGCTGGCGGCGGATCTCGTCGGAGACGTCGGCAAGTGCCCGGGGCGCGGCGGGCCTGTGCTCGACGATGCGACCCGCCATCAGCGCATTGGGGCCGACCTCGATCGCCTCGGTGTTGCGTTTGCTCTGCAGCGATTCGGGCGAGAACAGCGCCTGAACAAACTTGGCGTTGCCCAGGGCGATCTTCTGCGCGTCGCTGCGTGTGACCAGCGGCGAGGTCTTGACCTCAAGCCCGATCTTTTCCGCGGCCGGGCGCAGCGAATCTGCCTGCTCGTAGACCAGGTTCTGCAACTGGTCCGCCGCGCTGGCGAACTTTTGTGCCGCCCTCTGCCGCTTGAGATCGGTCTCGATCTGCGCCTTCACCTCGTCAAAGGGCCGTGTCTTGGCGGCGGTCACTGCGTCCAGGCGGATCACGTGATAACCGAACTCGGTTTGTACGGGCCCGCTGATCTCGCCGGGCTTCATGGCAAAGACCGCATCGTCGAACGTCTTGACCATCGTGCCGCGTCCGAAACTGCCCAGATCGCCGCCTTGCGCTGCCGAACCGGGATCCTGCGAGTGCAGCTTCGCGAGCTCGGCAAACCTCCCCGGCGCGGCCTTGACTTGCCCGGCGAGATCTTCGGCTTTCTTCCTCGCCGCCGCCTTGTCCTCGTCCCTGGCATCCGGCTTCACGGCGATGAGGATGTGCGCCGCCTTCCGCTCTTCGCCCTGCGTGTAGAGTTTGGCGTTCTCGTCGTAATGCTTCCTCACCTCGGCGGCGTCGACGTTCACCTGCACGAGCAGCGCGTCCTGGGTGAGCAGCACGTACTCGAACTTCACCTGTTCCGGCGTCTCGAACGCCTTGAGGTTGGCGTCGTAGAAGCTCTTGATGCCCGCGTCGTCGACCTTCACGTCCTTGACGAAGGGCTCTGCTTCCACGGTGGCCAGTGCGATCTCCCGCTGCTGCTCCAGGAGGGCGATATAGCGCTCGCCCGAGCCGCGCGCGACGATCCCGCCCAACACCACCGGATCCTGCAATGGCGACAACGTGAGCTCCTGGCGCACGCGATCCTCGAACATCAGCGGCGACATGTTCTGGGCGGCGAGCAATTGACGGTAGCGCTCGGGCGAGAACTTTCCGTTTTCCTGAAATGCCGGAATTTCGGCGATGAACTGCTGCAACTGCGAATCGGCGACGCGGAAACCCTCGGTGCGCGCCTTTTGCCGCAGGACGTGCTGGTTCACCAGCGTCTCCAGTATCGAGTAGCGGACCTCGGCATTGTCGAATATGGCCGGATCGAAATTGCGGCCCAGTTGCTGCCGCATGCGGTCCTGCTGCTCGCGCAGCGCCTGATCGAACTCGGCCACGGAGATCGGCTGCTTGCCGACCTTGGCCACGTCGGTCGCCGCTGCGTTGCCGCTGCGGAAGTAGTAGTCGACGCCGAAGAACGCGAACGGCAACGCGATCATGGCGAGAACGACCTGGACGATGCGTTTGTGATTGGAGACGAAATCGAACATGGCTTCAGCCTGTAAGTCGGGGGACGCCGATGCGCGTGCCCTCGATCATCTGCTGCCGACTTCGCGCCGGGTGCGAATGCGGCATCGATATCAAAAAGGGCGAACTCGCGTTCGCCCTTCGTGCGTTATTGGCGGAGTGGACGGGACTCGAACCCGCGACCCCCGGCGTGACAGGCCGGTATTCTAACCAACTGAACTACCACTCCCCTGGTCCGCTGCGCATTCCGCTGTCGCATCGGCTTTCAAACTGGTGGGTGCTGACGGGCTCGAACCGCCGACATTCGCCTTGTAAGGGCGACGCTCTACCAACTGAGCTAAGCACCCATGCGCCGATTGCCGACGAGCCCCGGTCACCACCCACTGGCCTCGCGCCCCCGACACCCTCTTGGCACAAGCACCGTCAATCAAGCTCATCAGTTTACAGCATCCTTGAGTGCTTTTCCAGCACGGAACTTCGGAACCTTCGCGGCGCGAATCCCGATCACCTCGCCGGTGCGTGGATTGCGACCTGCGCGCGCGGTCCGCTTGCCGACGAAGAACGAGCCGAACCCGACGAGGGTCACGATGTCGCCGCGCTTCAGCGACCCGGCGATGGCACCAAGCGTGGCGTCGAGCGCGCGCCCCGCGGCGGCCTTGGAAATGTCGGCATGGCGCGCGATGGCGTCGATGAGTTCGGATTTGTTCACTGTGCGTTCCCCCGGATGGTGGATCGCCGCGAGGACGGGCACCGGGCCCGAGGTCGTTGCGACACGGTAATGCGAAGCAGTCGTGGAAAGAAGCGGGCAAAAGGTCCATATAGCAACCGGATTTTCCGCATGTCAAGCGAACTGCGCGCGCAGCGCTTCACCGCGCCCGCAAGAACCGGCGGCGCCACGCGGCGACGGCGCCGCCCGATTCCGCGATCGGTCAGTGCTTGAGGGCCGCCTGCTTGTCGTCAACCGAAGGCGCTGCGGAGACGGCCGGCGTTTCAGCCACGGCGGGGGCTTCCGGCAGCGCCTGAGGGTAGCGTTCCAGTGCCGCCTCGAGGACCTGCTCGATCCAGCGTACGGGCCGGATCTCGATGCGGTTCTTGATCTCGTCGGGAATCTCGGTCAGATCCTTGACGTTCTCTTCAGGAATGAGAACCGTCTTGATGCCGCCGCGCCCCGCTGCCAGCAGCTTTTCCTTGAGCCCGCCGATGGCCAGCACCTCGCCGCGCAGCGTGATCTCTCCGGTCATCGCGACATCGGCACGCACCGGGATGTTGGTGAGGATCGATACGATGGCGGTGACAATCGCGCCGCCCGCAGAAGGGCCGTCTTTCGGCGTGGCTCCCTCCGGCAGGTGGATGTGCAGATCGGTCTTCTGGTAGAAATCGGGCGCGATCCCCAGCGCTTTCGAACGATTCCGGACCACGGACAGCGCCGCCGCGATCGACTCGTTCATCACGTCGCCCAACTTGCCGGTGGAGGTGGTCTTGCCCTTGCCGGGAAGCGCCACCGCCTCGATCGTCAGCAGATCGCCGCCGACCTCGGTCCACGCGAGACCCGTCACCTGGCCGACCTGGTTCTTCTTTTCGGCGATGCCATAGGTAAAACGCCGCACGCCGAGGAATTTGTCGAGGTTCTTCGCGTTCACCTCGACCGGGCCCTTGGCCTTGCGCATCTTGCCGCCGCCTTCCTGGAGCAACAGGCTCTTGACGACCTTGCGGCAGATCTTGCTGATGTCGCGTTCAAGATTGCGCACGCCAGCCTCGCGGGTGTAGTAGCGAACGATGTCGCGCAGCGCGCTGTCCGCCACCTTGATCTCGTCGACCTTGAGTCCGTTCAGCTTGACCTGCTTGGGCAGCAGATACTGCTTCGCGATCGCGATCTTCTCGTCTTCGGTGTAGCCGGACAGCCGGATCACTTCCATCCGGTCGAGCAGCGGCGGCGGGATGTTCATCGTGTTGGCAGTCGCCACGAACATCACGTCGGAAAGGTCGTACTCGACCTCGACATAGTGATCGACGAACGTCGCGTTCTGCTCCGGATCGAGCACTTCGAGCAACGCCGACGACGGATCGCCGCGAAAGTCCATCCCCATCTTGTCGACTTCGTCCAGCAGGTACAGCGGATTGCGCACGCCGACCTTCGACATGTTCTGCAGGATCTTGCCCGGCATCGAACCGATGTAGGTGCGACGGTGGCCGCGAATCTCCGCCTCGTCGCGCACGCCGCCCAGTGACATGCGAACGAACTTGCGGCCGGTGGCCTTCGCCACCGATTGCCCGAGCGAGGTCTTGCCGACGCCCGGCGGTCCGACCAGGCAGAGGATCGGCGCCTTCAGGCGATCGACGCGCTGCTGGACGGCAAGGTACTCGACAATGCGCTCCTTGACCTTCTCGAGCCCGTAGTGATCGGCATCGAGCACCTTGACCGCCGCGGCCAGGTCCTTGCTGATCTTGGTCTTCTTGCGCCATGGAAGCGCGACCAGCGTGTCGACATAGTTGCGCACCACCGTCGCCTCGGCCGACATCGGCGACATCATCTTCAGCTTCTTGAACTCGGCCATCGCCTTGGCCTCCGCCTCCTTCGACATCTTGGCGGCCTTGATCTTCTTTTCCATGTCCTCGAGATCGACGTTTTCGTCGCCGTCTCCGAGTTCCTTCTGGATCGCCTTGACCTGCTCGTTCAGGTAGTACTCGCGCTGGCTTTTCTCCATCTGCCGCTTGACGCGACCGCGGATGCGCTTTTCGACCTGCAGGATATCGACTTCCCCTTCGAGGAGGCCGAGCAGATGCTCCAGCCGCTTGCCGACATCGCCCATGTCGAGGATTTCCTGCTTCTGCTCGAGTTTCAGCGGCAGATGGGCTGCGATGGCATCGGCCAGGCGGCCGCCATCGTCGATGCCCGACATCGAAGTCAGGATTTCGGGCGGGATTTTCTTGTTGAGCTTGACGTACTGGTCGAACTGGGCGAGCAAGGCGCGCCGCATCGCCTCGATCTCGTGTGCCTCGCCCTCCTCGGCCACCAGGGGCAGCGTCGCCGCGGACAGGTATTCGCCCTCGTCGACAATTTCGGACAGCCGCGCGCGGCGCGCGCCCTCGACCAGCACCTTGACCGTGCCGTCGGGCAGTTTCAGCATCTGCAGCACCGTTGCGACGCTTCCGATCGCATAGAGATCCTCCGCCGCAGGATCATCCTTGGCAGCGGATTTCTGGGCGACGAGCAGGATCTGCTTGCCCGAATCCATCGCGACGTCGAGCGCCTTGATCGATTTCGGCCGCCCCACGAACAGCGGAATCACCATGTGCGGGAAAACCACGACATCGCGCAGCGGAAGCAACGGCAGTTGCATGGAATCGGCAGGCAAAACGGATTCAGTGGCCATGGCGCAGCCTTGCAGAGGGTACCGGGTCGGTACGGGTTGGTCCAATAGTGAGGCCGGCCGGCCCCATTATCAAGCGTAAAGGCGGCGGCCGGGCGAGGAGCGCCCCGTCCGCGCAGTCAGGAATTCGCCGAAGCCACCTTCGGCGGTTCGGCGAACATCAGCAGCGGCTTGCCGTCGTTGGCGATCGACGCCTCGTCGACCACGACGCGCGCGAGATTGACCTGCGACGGGAGGTCGTACATGACATCGAGCAATACCTGCTCGAGGATCGAGCGCAACCCCCGTGCCCCGGTCTTGCGCGCGAGTGCCTTGTGCGCGATCGCGCGCAGCGCGGGCTCGCGGATCTCGAGTTCCACGTTTTCCATGCGGAACATCTTCTGGTACTGCTTGAGCAGCGCGTTCTTGGGCTCGACCAGGATTTCGATCAGCGCGGCCTCGTCCAGTTCTTCGAGCGTGGCCACCACGGGCAAGCGGCCGACGAACTCGGGAATCAGGCCGAACTTGATGAGATCCTCGGGCTCGGCCGCCCGCAGCAGCGCGGAGATGTCCTTGCGCGCGTCCGGGCTCGACACCTCGGCGCCAAACCCGATCCCCGTCTTGGCGGTGCGCTGCCGGATGACCTTTTCGAGACCGTCGAAAGCGCCGCCGCACACGAACAGGATGTTGGTGGTATCGACCTGGACAAATTCCTGGTTCGGATGCTTGCGCCCACCCTGCGGCGGCACCGACGCGATCGTGCCCTCGATCAACTTCAGGAGCGCCTGCTGCACGCCCTCGCCGGACACGTCACGCGTGATCGAGGGGTTGTCGCTCTTGCGCGAAATCTTGTCGATCTCGTCGATGTAGACGATCCCGCGCTGCGCCTTCTCGATGTCGTAGTCGCACTTCTGCAGCAGCTTCTGGATGATGTTCTCGACGTCCTCGCCGACGTAGCCGGCCTCGGTCAGCGTCGTCGCATCGGCAATGACGAACGGCACGTCGAGCAGCCGCGCCAGCGTCTGCGCGAGCAGCGTCTTGCCGGACCCGGTAGGGCCGATCAGCAGGATGTTGGACTTGGAAAGTTCGACTTCGTCGTCCTTGGTCCCGGATTCGAGCCGCTTGTAATGGTTGTACACCGCGACCGAGAGGATCTTCTTTGCCGGCTCCTGTCCGATCACGTACTGGTCGAGGATCTGCCGGATCTCGTGCGGTGTCGGCAGCTTGTTGCGGTCGCCGCGGGAGGTCTCGGCGCTCGCTCCCTCCTCGCGGATGATGTCGTTGCACAACTCGATGCACTCGTCGCAGATGAACACCGACGGACCGGCGATGAGCTTGCGCACTTCGTGCTGGCTCTTGCCGCAGAAGGAGCAATAGAGAAGCTTCTCGGCGGAGGATTTGTCGGCCATCGGGCGGTGTGATCGCGAAGTGAGCGGCGGGTCGAAAAGGCGGTCCTGCGCCGACTTTAACCGGCTTGGCCCCGCTTCTGCAAGACCTGATCGACGATGCCGTAGTCCTTGGCCTGCGCCGCGGTAAGGAAGTTGTCGCGGTCGTGATCGAGTTCGACCTGCTCGTAGGTGCGTCCGGTGAAACCGGCCATCTGGTTGATGAACCGCCTCTTGAGGTCGATCACGAATTGCGCGTGACGCTCGATGTCGGAAACCTGCCCCTGGAAACCGCCCGAGGGCTGGTGGATCATCACCGTGGAATTCGGCAGCGAAAAGCGCTTGCCCTTGGCGCCGGCCGCGAGCAGGAATGCCCCCATGCTCGCCGCCATGCCGACGCAGAGCGTCGAGACGTCGGGCTTGATGAACTGCATGGTGTCGAAAATCGCCATGCCCGAGGACACCGATCCCCCCGGCGAGTTGATGTAGAAATTGATGTCCTTGTCCGGGTTTTCCGACTCGAGGAACAGCATTTGCGCGACGATCAGGTTGGCCGCCACGTCGTTGACGGGGCCGACCAGGAAGATCACGCGTTCCTTGAGCAGCCGCGAGTAGATGTCGTAAGCGCGCTCGCCGCGTCCGCTCTGCTCGATGACCATCGGAACCAGGCCCAGCGCTTTCGCTTCTTCCATGTTGCCCTCGTCAATCGCCCATGGGGCGGTTATTGGCCGCCCAGTGGGCGGTCGTTGTGGACAGCGCCAAGGCGGGAATCCAGGGCGTCCACCTTCGATTGTAGGTCGGGGCGCGAACCGCGAATGCAAGCGGCCGGGAGCCTGTCGGGATGGCTGCCGACTTGTGGCCTACCGGTTGTGGCATCCCACGCAGCCGGCAATGACGCGTCCCGGGGGTCAACGCGCCGGCGGCGACATGAGTTGCGCAAACTCGGTCGGCTTGTCCAGAACCTGGGCGCGCGCCAGCACCCATTCGACAACATTGCGCTCGACGACCAGCGCCTCGAACTCGTTCAGACGTTCGGGCTTCTCATAGTGCCAGCGAACGACGGCGTCCGGCTGCTCGTAGGTCTGTGCCGCCTCCTGCACCATGGCCTTGACCTGCTCCGGCTTCGCCTGCAGGGCCTCGGTGCGCACAATTTCACCGAGCACCAGTCCGAGCGCGACGCGGTCCTCGGCGTTGGCGCGAAAGAGATCCGGTGTCAGCCTGATGTCCTCGGTTTTCATGCCCTTCTGCTTCAGATCGGCCGTCATGCGCTCGGCCATCGCCTGCGCTTCGAGTTCGACCAGCGATTTCGGAATCGCGAACTCGGCCTTCTGCCGCAGCGCCGCCAGTGCCTGATCCTTGACCTTGGCCTCGATCTTTCGTTTGAGTTCCAGCTTGAGATTGGATTCGATTTCGGCGTGCAAATCCTCGAGGCTCCCGCTCGCGATGCCGAAGGCCTTGGCAAACGCATCGTCGACCGCGGGCAATTGCGGCTCGGCCACCGAGGCGACCGAGAGGACGAACTCCGCGCTCTTTCCCGCAACATCCTTGCCGTGATAATCGGCCGGGAATGTCAGCGGAAAGGTCTTTCTGTCGCCGGCCCGGACCCCCGCCAGTGCCGCCTCGAACTCCGGCAACATCTGGCCTTCGCCCAGCGTGATCGGAAAATCCTTGGCCTGCCCGCCGGAGAACTCGACCCCGTCAATGCGGCCCGAGAAATCGACGGTGACCCGATCGCCCGCCGCCGCAGCGCGTTCGACCGTGTTCCAGGTCGTCCGCTGCTTGCGCAAGGCTTCGATCGTGTTGGCAACGTCGACCGCCGTCACTTCCGCGGCGGGACGTTCGATGGTGACAGTCGACAGGTCGCCGAGCTTGACCTCCGGGTAGATCTCGAACACCGCCGAGAACTCGAGCTGTCCCGATGCGGCGTCGCCGGTCTTGGGCTCGATGCGCGGATATCCCGCAACCCGCAGCTGCTCCGAACGAACGGCGCTGGAAAAGCTTGCCTGCACCGTATCGGTGATGACTTCCGAGCGCACCTGCGGACCGTATTGCTGCGCCACCATCTTGAGCGGCACCTTGCCCGGCCGGAAACCGGCGATCTTGACGTTTTTCGCGAGGCGGACGAGACGCTTCTCGACCTCGGTATCGATCTCGGCCAACGGCACCGCCACGTTGAGGCGGCGCTCGAGTTGACCCAGGGTCTCCAAACTGGTTTGCATATGCGTCGAATCCTTGCTAGTGTTGCCCGGTGGTGCGAAAGGGGGGACTCGAACCCCCATGGGCTGCCCCGCTGGAACCTAAATCCAGTGCGTCTACCAATTCCGCCACTTTCGCGCACCGCTTCCGCGTAACGCGCAAGTATAGTCGATCCGTGTCTCCGCTGCCAGTGCAAGAACGTCGTCGGTCCGGGGGTTTCTCTGTTGACGAATAGGGTCATTTCGGCGCCTTGCGCCGCTCCCGCGTGTCAGTCGCCCATTACGAAAATTTTCCGGTCGCGTCAGTGCTCCTGCCACGAGCGCTCCGCCCGGCTGTGGTCGCCATCTACCAGTTCGCGCGCAACGCGGACGATTTCGCCGACGAGGGCGATGTCGCCGCCTCCCTGCGACTGGCATCGCTGCGCCGATACGAGCGGGCCATCGATGCGATCGCCGAGCGACTGCCGCCAGCCGAACCGCCATTCCCGGAACTGGCGGCGGCAATCCTTCGCCACCAGCTGCCGCTGGCGCCCTTCCGCGATCTCCTGTCGGCGTTCAGGCAGGACGTCACCGTAAATCGCTACGCGAACTACGTGGATCTGCAGGACTACTGTCGCCGCTCGGCCAATTCGGTGGGTCGGCTGCTTTTGCACCTCTACGGCGCCGCCACGCCGGCAAACCTTGGCGCGAGCGACGCGATCTGCACCGCGTTGCAACTCGTCAATTTCTGGCAGGATGTCGCCCCGGATTGGACCCGCGGGCGCATCTACATCCCGCGCGAGGATCTCGATCACTACGCTGTCAGCGAAAATGACATCGCGAGCGCTCGCTGCAGCGAGCGCTGGCAGGCATTGATGGCGTTCGAGGTAAAGCGAACGCGCCGCATGCTGGAGTCCGGACGTCCGCTCACGCGCGCACTCCCTTGGCGGCAGGGACTTGAACTCGCGGCCGTGCTGGCGGGCGGGCACCGCATCCTCGATGGCATCGAGTCGGTGCACGGTGACGTATTCCGCCGTCGGCCCCGGATCGGCCGCCTGGACTGGCTCGGCGTCGCGCGCGACGCGCTTTTCCCGCCGCGTCGGCACACCCTGTTTGCATCGGCTTCATGACGCCCGACGAGTACTGCCAGCAGAAAGCCGCGCGCAGCGGCTCGAGTTTCTATTACAGCTTCCTGTTCCTGCCGCGTGAGCGAAGGCGCGCCATCACGGCGCTTTACGCGTTCTGCCGCGAAGTCGACGACATCGTCGACGACGTGGCGGACCCCGCGATCGCGCGCACCAGGCTCGCGTGGTGGCGCAACGAGATTGCGGCCACCTACGGCGGCACGCCGCAGCACCTGGTGGGCCGCGCACTGCAACCGGTCGTCGCCCACTATCGCCTGCCGGAAGCGCATCTGCAGGCCGTGATCGACGGCATGCTGATGGACATCGATCGCAACCGGTATCTCGACTTCCCCGACCTCGAAACGTATTGCCACCGCGTCGCCGGTGTCGTGGGGCTCATGTCCGCGGAAATCTTCGGCCGCACCGATCCGTCCACACAGGGTTATGCGCACGACCTTGGCATCGCCTTTCAGCTCACCAACATCATCCGCGACGTTGGCGAGGATGCGCGTCGCGGCCGCATCTACCTGCCCCAGGACGACCTGGCCCGCCACGGCGTCCTGCCGTCGACGCTGCTGCAACGCCAGGAAACCGACGCGTTCCGCGCCCTGATGGCCGATCAGGTCCGCCGCGCCCGGCAATGGTACGAGCGGGCGATGGCGCAGTTGCCGGCCGTCGATCGGGTGACCCAGCGCCCAGGCGTCATCATGGCGGCGATCTACCGGACGCTGCTCGACGAAATCGAACGCGAGCAATACGCCGTCCTGAACCAGCGCATCGCGCTGACGCCGTTGCGCAAGCTGTGGCTCGCGTGGACGACTTCGCGCCACAAATAGGGGCAGCGACCGCCGCAGCGCGGATCGCCATCGTCGGCGGCGGCTGGGCGGGTTGCGCCGCCGCGGTCACCCTCGCCGACCACGGCCTGCCGGTGACGCTCGTCGAGCAGGCGCGCGTGCTCGGCGGACGAGCGCGGCGAGTCGAGCGCGACGGCGTGCGCATCGACAACGGACAGCACCTGCTGCTGGGCGCGTACCGCGAAACGCTGCGCCTCGTCGCCCGCGTGCACGGAAATTGCCCGGCAAAGGCGCTCTATGCGCGCATGCCGTTGGCGCTGCGCCCGTTCGGATGCCAGCCACACGCGCTCGATCTCGTGGCCTGGCGGGCGCCCGCACCGCTGCATCTCGCCGGCGCGCTCCTTGTCGCGCGCGGCCTCGACTGGACCGCGCGGCGGGCGTTGACCTTACGACTGCTCGACCTCAAGCGGCAGCACTTCCGGGTCCCTGCAGGCCAGGATGTCGCAGCCTGCTTTGCGGGCGTGCCGAAAGCCGCTTTCGACGCCGTTCTCGCTCCGCTGTGCATCGCCGCCCTCAACACGCTGCCCGAGGAAGCGTCGGCGCAGATCTTCGCCAACGTGGTCCGCGAGGCATTTTTCAGCCGCCGCGCGATGAGCGATTTCGTGCTGCCGACGGTTGACCTGTCGACGCTGTTTCCCGAGGCTGCCGCGCGCCACGTGGAAGGCCGCGGCGGCCTCGTCCTCACCGGCACCACCGTCCGCAACCTGCGATTTGCCGACGGCCGCATCGCCCTCACGCTCGCGGGCCAGGGCGGGTCGTTCGCTGCCGCCATTGTCGCCGTGGGCCCGCATCAGCTGGCGAGCACCTTCGATCCGGAAGCCGCCCGCATGCCCGCCTGCGCACGAGCTCTGGCGAGCCTGGCGGCGTTTCGCTACGAATCGATCACGACCGTCAATCTTGCGTTCGCGGGTCCTGTCTCCATGACCTGCCGGGTCGAGCGCCTGGACGATGCGCCCGGGCAGTGGGTGTTCGACCGCAGCGCCGCGCTCCCTCCCGGCGCCAGCGCAGGCAAGCATTCGCTGCTGTCGGTGGTGATCAGCGCCCACGGTCCGCACGACGACATGGACCACGCGACGCTGGCCGGCGATGTCCTGGCGCAGGTGCGTCGCCTTGACCCGAATCTGCCGCCGCTCGCATGGAGCCGTGTCATCGCCGAACGGCGCGCCACCTACGCGTGCACGCCCGGCCTCGAACGGCCCGCTGCCGGCCGCATCGCGCCCGGACTCTACCTCGCCGGTGACTACACCGATCCCGGGTTGCCCGCCACCATCGAAGCGGCGGTGAGAAGCGGCGTCGAGGCTGCGCAAGCCCTGCTCGCGGACCTGGCGGGCACCGCTCCGATCCGGTGAGCGCGCGGCAAGCGGTCAGCCGCGCGCGGTGCCCGTGCGGTTGCGCAGCAGCCGCTGCTGCTCGCGATTCCACTCCCGGTCGCGGATCGTCGCCCGCTTGTCGTACTGCTTCTTGCCCTTCGCAAGCCCGACCGCAAGCTTGATGCGGCCCTTGCTGAAATGGAGGTCGAGCGGCATGAGCGTGTAGCCTGCACGCTCGACCTGACCGATCAGTCGGTTGATCTCGGCCCGGTGCAGCAGGAGCTTCCGCGTGCGCACGGGATTCGTCTGGATATGCGTAGACGCCGTCGACAGCGGCGAAAAGTGGGCGCCGATCAACAGGATTTCGCCGCCCTTGACGATGACGTAAGCCTCTTTCAGGTTCGCGCGACCCGCGCGTATCGACTTGACCTCCCAGCCTTCGAGGGCGAGCCCCGCCTCGAACCGCTCTTCGATAAAATAGTCGTGATAGGCTTTTCGGTTCTCGACGATGCTCATGGCGGTTGGCGGGCTCGATGGTCGATTCCGCTTCTTATCAATAGTGTTCGATTCTAGCAACCTATGCAGCGCGTAAAAAAATCGGTGCTCGTTCCGTTCAGTGCCGGCGCGATGTTCAGTCTGGTCGACCAGGTCGAGTTGTACCCGCAATTCCTGCCCTGGTGCGGCGGCGCGCTGATCCTCGAAGCGCACCCGGGAGGCAAGACGGCGCGCGTCGACATCGACTATCACGGGGTGCGCGCCCATTTCACGACCGACAACACCAACCAGATCGGCGAATCGATCGTCGTCACGCTGAGGGACGGGCCGTTCCGCCACCTGCACGGCGAATGGCGCTTCCTCCCGCTGGCGGAAGACGCCTGCAAGATCGAGTTCGAACTCGCCTACGAGTTCACGACACACCTGCTCGAGCGGGTGGTGGGACCCGTGTTCAGCCACATCGCGAATACATTCATCGACGCTTTCGTGCGTCGGGCCGAGGCGCTGCGCGCCGCAGCAGCATGACGCTCATGACCGTCAGCGTCGTGTGGGCAACCCCCGATGCCCAGGAAGTCGTCACCCTTGCGCTGCCCGCCGGCGCGACCATCGCCGATGCACTCGCAGCGTCGCGCCTGTCCGAGGCCTACGCGCTCGATCCGTCCGCGCTGGGCTTCGCGCTTCAGGGCCGGCGGGCCACGCTGGCGACGGTCCTGTGCCGCGGAGACCGGGTCGACGTCACGTGGCCGCTGGTGGCCGATCCCAAGCTTGCCCGTCGCCGGCGCGCGTTCGCCTCGCCGCTGGCGACACCTGCGCAGACACGGCGCGCCAGGACGGGGCGCTGAACCGGAAACGGCGGCCTGGCGCGATTTGCCCTGGCCGCCGCAATCGGCGACAATCCGCCGATGCAGTTCTTCCCCCGACCCTGCCGGCAGGCGCTGGCGGCTGTAGTCTTGAGCGCGACGCTCGCCTGGCCCCAGGCGGCGATCGCACAGGAGGCCGCCGATCGATCGATCGCCGAAGCCGCGGGTGCGGCCGTTCTGGACGCCGCCACCGCCGCCTGGCACAGCACCCAGGCGCTTTCATCCTACGCGCTGGGTCTGCTCGGCGTCCGCTACAAGTTTGGCGGCAGCTCGCCCGAAACCGGTCTCGATTGCAGCGGACTCGTCCAGTACGTGTTCCAGCAGGTCACCGGCGTCACGCTGCCGCGCACCGCCAGGGAAATGAGCCGCATGGGCGACCATGTCGATGTCGCGGACCTGAAGCCTGGCGATCTGGTGTTCTTCAATACCCGGCGCTTCGCTTTCTCGCACGTCGGCATCTACCTGGGCGAGAACCAGTTCATTCACGCGCCGCGCCGCGGTCGTGACGTCGAGGTCACGACCATCGACAAGCGCTACTGGCAGAAACGCTTCAATGGCGCGCGCCGGCTGGTGGGCGTGCTGCCCGATATGTTGCCCGCGCTGGTCAGCGAAGCCGCCGCAGCGCCCGCATCGTCGCCCCCGCCGATCGACTGAGCACGCCGGGCCGCAACGACCCGGAATCAGTCCCGCGCCCCCGCCTTCCGCAGCAGTTCGATCATCGCCTTGTCCTCGCTGCGCCGCGCGAAATCGAGCGCGGTCATCCCGTTGTCGTTGCGCCGGTTGGGTCCGCACGCTGCGCGATCAGCAGTTCCACCGTCGCAAATCGCGCTTCGCGGGTTGCCATCATCAGCGCGGTCGTGCCGCTGGGTGATTCGGCATTGATGTCGGCACCCTCTTTCAGGAGATAGAGGACGACCTCGTTGTGCCCGCCGGTCGCCGCATAGATCAGCGGCGTCCAGGTGCGGGGCGTGTTGACCTCCCCTCCCGCGGCGCGCAACTGCCGCACGACGCCCAGATGACCGTTCAGGGCGGCCAGTGAGATTGCGGTGTCGCCGAAGCGCGTCCGCGCGTTGACCGGTGCCCGCGCCGCGAGCAGGACATCGACGGTCGCCGCATTGCCGCCCCGCGCCGCGGCGACCAGCGCGGTATCGCCGTTCTTGTCCACCGTGCCGGGATCGAGGCCGCGCTGCAGCAGCGCCTTGACCTCGCTGACGCGATCGTTGGCCGCGGCGAGAACAAAATCGTCGTTGAGGTTCTGTGCCGCGACCGTCCACGGCAAGGCCAGCAGCAGCACCGCATGCACGCACTGCCGGACAAGGGATTCATGACGCATCGCTCTGCTCCTTGGGATCGATCCTGAACAAACGGAAATAGTTGGCCGATGTCGCTTCGGCAATGGTCTCCACCGGCACGCCGCGCAACGCCGCGATCGCGACGGCGACGTGCGGCACCCATGCCGGCTGGTTGCGCCTGCCGCGATGCGGCACCGGCGCAAGATAGGGAGCGTCGGTCTCGATCAGCAGGCGGTCGAGCGGAACCCGTCGCGCCACATCGTGCAGCTCGCGCGCGTTCTTGAAGCTGACGATGCCCGACAGCGAAATGTGGAAGCCCAGGTCCAGTGCTGCCTGAGCGACCTCCCAGGCTTCGGTGAAGCAATGCATGACGCCGCCGACGGCGGCGGCATGCTCCTGCTGCATGATGGCCAGCGTATCCGCCGCTGCCGATCGGCTGTGGATCACCAGCGGCATTTCCACCTCGCGCGCTGCCGCGATATGGCGGCGAAACCGCTCGCGCTGCCACTCGAGGTCACCTGTCAGGCGGTAGTAGTCGAGTCCTGTCTCGCCGATCGCGACCACCTTGGGCGAGCGCGCGCGGTCCACGAGGTCACGCAGCGAGGGTTCGACCGCGTCGGCGTAATCGGGATGGACGCCGACCGTCGCGTGCAGGTTGCCATGCGCGAGCGCCAACGCGTGCACCGCGGGCCAATCCGCGAGGTTGACGGAAACGCACAGCGCGTGGGACACGCGTGCGTCGGCCATCCCGCCCAGCAGCGACGGCAGCTCGGCGGCGAACTCCGGAAAATCGAGATGACAGTGCGAATCGACAAACATGGGCGCTGGCGCGGCATCCGCAGGTGGCGCGCGACGTTCGGCGAGCCACCGCGAGCCTCCGCCATTCGACGCGAATCACATGGTGTGCGTGGGCCGCGCCGAGGCCAGCGTTTCGCCGAGGATTTTCTCGATCGCCGCCCGCGCGGCAGCCCCGGTGTCGTCCTGCGTGAACTGCACGCCGATGCCCTGCGTGCGATTTCCCTGGACACCTTCCGGCGTGATCCACGCGACCTTGCCCTGAACCGCGATCCGGTTGGGGTCGTCCATCAGCGACAGCAGCATGAAAACCTCTTCGCCGAGATGGTATTGCCGTGCGGTGGGAATGAAGATGCCGCCTCCCCGCAGGAAAGGCATGTACGCGGCGTACAGCGCCGCTTTCTCGCGGATGTTGAGGGAGAGGACACCGGGCCGCGCGACGTTGGCCGCCGCCACGCTCGCCACCGGTCCACTCGGTCGGTTTTCTGCCATCGTCAGCTGAAAAGGCTCTTGTAATCGATCAACAGGGCTTCGGCAACCAAACGCGGCTGCAGGGGATGCGCGAGCAACGCCCGATGCCCGAGCAACGAGCGATGATAGCGAAACACGGTCAGTGGCGCCACCCGGGCCGCCAATGCGGCGAGCGCGGGCGCGAAGTCCGGATGGCGACGCGCCTGCGCACCGGACATCACCCGCGCGAGATCGACCGTCCACGCGAGCGACCATTCGATGGCGTGAGAGAGCCGGGGCTTGCGCGCCTCCTTGCCGCCGGCGTCGATCCAGGCCGAGCGCGCGAGGGCCGACAGCGACTCGGGATCTGCAAGTGCCGAGAGCCACGATTGGCGTTCCTCGGCCAACGCCGGATCGGCAAGCGACAGCGCGGCCAACGGCGCTCCGCCCGCCTGCGCCAGCGCGAGCGCGGGATTGGCGACTCCGTGCTGTTCGAGCCAACCCACCGCGTCGTTCGCATCGGGCAGCGGCACCGCGAGCTTGCGACAGCGGGACAGGATGGTGGCCGGCAATCGTCCCGGCTGGTCGGCAACGAGCAACAGGAAGGTTCCCGACGGCGGCTCTTCAAGCGTCTTCAGGAGCGCGTTGGCGGCCGCCGGGTTCATGCGCTCCGCGGGACAGATCAGCGCCACCTTGGCGCGCTGGCGGTGGCTGGTCAACTGCACGAAATCGATCAGCGAACGCACGCGGTCGATGGCGATCGTCTCGACGACCTTCAATGCTTCACCCTCGTCGTCCGGCACCAGCAGCTCGAGGCGCAGCAGATCCGGATGCTGGCCGGCGACGGCGTACCGGCAGCCCGGGCAATCACCGCAGGCCAGGCCGTCGGCTGACGGCGATTCGCACAGCAGCCCCTGTGCGAGATGCAACGCGAGCGCGTGCTTGCCGATGCCGCGCGGGCCATGCAACAGCAACGCGTGTGGCCATGTCGCGCGCGCGCCGAGCTGCCGGCGCGCGATCGCCATCTGCCACGGGTAAAGCGGCAGCCATGGCAGTGCCAATGCCGCTACGCCCGATTCGCTCGACTCCGCCATGGTCAAACGATGCCCAGATCGGCGAGCCCGATGTCGAGCTGCGCGCGCACGTCGTCGACCGTGCGCGTGCTGTCGATGACGCGAAAACGCTCCGGATGCTCGCGGGCACGGTCGAGGTAGGCCGCGCGCACGCGCTGGAAGAAGCCGTCGGCCTCGGTTTCGAACTTGTCGAGTTCCCGCCCCTGCGCGTGCGATCGATCGAGACGCGCCCGCGAAACCGTGGTCGGGACGTCGAACAGCAGCGTCAGATCGGGCTGGCAATCGCCATGGATCCAGGTTTCGAGCGCGCGGACGAAAGCGACGGGAACGCCGTGTCCGCCGCACTGATACGCGAACGTGGCGTCGGAAAAACGGTCGCAGATCACCCAGTCGCCGCGCGCCAGCGCCGGCCGGATCACGCGTTCCAGGTGCTCGCGGCGCGAGGCGAACATCAGCAGCGCCTCGCTGTCGTGCGTCATCGACTCGCTCAGCAGCAGCGCGCGCAAGGATTCGCCGACCGGGGTCCCTCCCGGCTCGCGCGTGGCAATCGCCGCCCGTCCGCCAGCCCTGATGCGATCGGTGACCCAGCCGATATGCGTGCTCTTCCCCGCGCCGTCGATGCCCTCGAAGGTGATGAACTTGCCACGGGCTGGAGTCATGGGGAACGGGGAACCGAAGCGTTCATGGCGGCAAGGCTAACGCCCGCCCTTCTGGAATTTTGCCACGGCACGGTTGTGGTCGCTCAAGTTCGTCGAGAACTCGGAGCTTCCGTCGCCGCGGGAAACGAAATAGAGATAGCGCGTTGCGGGCGGATTCAGCACGGCGGCGATCGACTGCTGCCCCGGCAGCGCGATCGGTGTCGGCGGCAGCCCGCTGCGCGTGTAGGTGTTGTAGGGCGTGTCCGCCTCGAGGTCGCGCCGACGCAGATTGCCGTCGAAGCGCTCGCCCAGGCCGTAGATGACCGTGGGGTCGGTCTGCAGCCGCATCCCGATGCGCAAGCGGTTCACGAACACGGAAGCGATCAGCGGGCGATCGGTGGCGCGTCCCGTTTCCTTTTCGACGATCGAGGCCAGGATCAACGCCTGGTAGGGATTGTCGAGCGGCAGGTTGGGCGCGCGCACAGCCCACGCGGCGTCGAGCCGCGCCCGCATCACCTGGTGCGCGCGCTGCAGCAACGCGAGGTCGGCGGCACCCGCGGCGAAGAAATAGGTGTCCGGGAAGAACCATCCCTCGGGACTCATTCCGGGTGACCCCAGACGCGTCATCAGGTCGGCATCCGGCAACGCCTCGGTGCCGCGCGCGACGTCGGAGCGCGCCGCGAGCGCCGCCCTCAGCTCGGCGAAGGTCGATCCCTCGACGACGGTGATCGATGCCTGCGTGACGTCGCCCTGCGTCAGCTTGTCGAGCAGCTGCGGCAGCGTGATGCCGCTTCCGATTTCGTAGTTTCCGGCCTTGATCGCGCGATCGACCTGCCGCCACCGCGCGAGCGCGACCAGAACGCGCTCGTCGGGTAGCACGCCGGCCGCCGCGAGCTCCCTGGCCACCGCCTTGAGGCTCGCCCCCGGTCGCACGTCGAACGCGTAGGGCGACGCCGGCAGCGACAGCGGCAACGTCAGCCACCATCGACCGGCAGCGACGGCGATTGCCGCCAGGATGACGATGGGGACGAGGATGAGGGCGAGGCGGCGCATGATTGGGGCTACGCAGGGCGGCGGCGGCCTGGCATTCGAACCATCCAGGCGGGCGTGCGGCGTCCCGGCGGCGGATTATAATCGCCCGATGCTGAAACGACGGTCCTTCCCCTATCGCCCGCGCAGCGGATTCACCCTGATCGAGATCATGGTCGTGATCGTGATCCTCGGCATCCTCGCGGCCCTGGTCGTGCCCCGTGTGCTCGATCGGCCGGATGAAGCGCGCGCAATCGCGGCAAAAAACGACATCGCCACCATCAGCCAGGCACTGAAGCTCTACCGGCTCGACAACCAGCGCTACCCCTCGGCAGAACAGGGCTTGGCCGCATTGGTCGCCAAGCCTTCGCTGCCGCCGATACCGCCGAACTGGAAGCCCAACGGCTATCTCGAGCGCCTGCCGAAGGACCCCTGGGGCTATCCCTATCAATACGTCAACCCAGGACTGCGCGGCGAGATCGACGTTTTCAGCTTCGGCGCCGACGGCCAGCCGGGCGGTACCGGCATCGATGCCGAGATCGGTTCGTGGGACCTCTGATTCGCCGCGCACGCGCCCCGCAGCCTGCGCACCACGCGGGTTTCACGCTGGTCGAAATCCTGGTGGTGCTGGTGGTGCTCGCCATCGCCGCGGGAACGCTGGTCGCGCAACTCGACCGCGACCCGCGCCGCGTCGCCGAGAGCGAAGCGCGACGCCTGGGCGGCGCGCTCGAGCATGCAGCGGCGCTGGCGCAGTGGACCGGGGAGACTCTCGGCGTGTCGGTGCACGGCGGCGGCTACCGGTTCTGGCGGCGCGGGAGCGACAGCCGCTGGTCGGCCATGTCGGGCAGCGATGTGCTCGCGCCGCGCGAACTCCCCGCCGGCATCCGCATTCTTCCCGGCACCTACGCCGGGGCTACCCTCGCGCCGGACGCGGTCCTTCCCTTTCGCGCCAGCGGCCGCAACGAGCCCTACACGCTGATCATCGCCGCGCCTCAATGGGCGACCGTGCTCGCGGCCGACCCGCTCAACCGCATCACGCTGGCCGGATCCGCCTCCGATGCCCGCTGAGGACGCGGCGGTTCGAAGCGCGACGTCCGCCGCCACGCCGGTGCCGCCGGGTCCGCGCGTATCCGCCGGGTCGCGAATCCGTCGCCGCGGATTCACTCTGATCGAGATCCTCGTTGCGCTGGCCATCATCGCGGTCGCACTGGCGGCAGGCATGCGGGCACTCGCGCAGTCGACCAACAGCGCCACTTTGCTGAAGCAGCGCACGCTCGCGCTATGGATCGCGCAGAACCGGCTGGCCGAGGCGCAGCTCGCGTCTGCGGGCCCTGCGGCAGGAGCGCGGGAAGGCGAGGCGACGCAAGCCGGCGCCCGGTTTGCCTGGCGCGAACGGGTGTCGGGTACGCCCAACGCGTCGTTTCGCAAGATCGAAGTGACGGTGGCCGATCCCGCGGCCCCCGACTACGCGCTGGCGCAGCTGGTCGGCTACGTCGGCATTGCGGAGACGCGATGACACGAGTCTCGTCCCGCGGCTTCACCCTCGTCGAAATCCTGATCGCGCTGGCCATCCTTTCGGTGATTTCCACGCTGGGGTACCGTGCACTCGCCTCGCTCACCGACAGCGAGGTTCAACTCACCGCCGAAGCCGCACGCTGGCGCGCGCTCGACGGGCTGTTTGCCCGGCTCGAGGCCGACTTGCGGCAAGCGCTGCCGCGCGAGGTCCGCGTGGGAGAAACCCGTGAGCCGGGTTGGCTGGCCGAGGTCGATTCCGCGGGGAACACCGAGCTGCGCCTCGCGCGCGCGGGCCCGGAATTCGAGCTCGACCCGGGCGCGCCGGGGCAGCGAATCGGATATCGCCTGCGCGACGCCAGCGTCGAGGTCCTCTACTGGCCGCATCTGGACCAACCCCCGGCAGCAGTGCCGCAGAACCACATGCTGGCCGCGGGGATCGTCGAGTTCCGGGCGACGTTCCTCGATGCGGCCGGGACCTGGCGACAACGTTGGCCCGCGCCGGGCGAGGCGGCGATCCCGCGCGCCGCGCGCATCGAGCTGGCGCTCGCCGACGGCACGCGAGTCGAACGGCTGCTGGCGCTGCGATGACCCGCTGTCGAGGGAGGCGATCGGGCGCACGCGGCGCTGCCATTGTCCTGGCCATGCTGCTGGCCACGCTGGCCGCTGCGGTTGCCGTCACCGTATTCGCCGAACAGCGACGCTGGAGCGAAGCCGTGCTGCATCGTCGCGACCAGGTACAGGCGCAGGCGTTGGCCATGGCCGGGATTCAGTGGGCGCGGCAGATACTCAACGACGATGCACGACGCGGCGCGATCGATCACCTGGGCGAGCCCTGGGCGGTGGCGTTGCCCGCGATCCCGCTGGAAAACGGCAGCATCCGCGGCGTGATCGCCGACGCGCAGGCCGGGCTCAACGTCAACGCAGTGGGAACGACCAGCGCGGCTGCCAGCGTCGGACTGGCGCGGCTGGAGCGCCTCCTGGCGCAGCAAGGCGGACCCGGCGCGGCTTTGCCTGCCATCGCGGACTGGATCGATGCCGACGGCGAAACGCGCCCGAACGGCGCGGAGGATGCGCGTTACCTGTCGCAGCCTGTTCCGTACCTCGCGGCCAACGCCGCCGTCCTGCGCACCGCGGAGCTTGCCGACGTGCTCGGCGTCGCACCCGGCGCGCTGGCCGCGGTGTCGGCATTTCTCACCGCCCTGCCGGCGGATGCGACGCTCAACGTCAACACCGCGTCCGCCGAAGTCCTCGCCGCGATCATCGACAACGTGTCCGCCGAGGCACTCGCGCAGCTGCTTGCCGGCCGCGCGCAGCGGCCGTTCGCGACCATCGCGGAGTTTCGTTCCCGCCTGCCGCAGGCGGCCGTCTTGACCAGCGACCTGGGCCTTTCCGTCAAGAGCGATTTCTTCCTCGTCACCGTCGAGGCATTGCAGGGTGCGACCCGCGCCCGTACGCGGGCGCTGCTTCAGCGCAGGGCGGGCGAGTGGCCGGCCGTCGCGTGGCAGGTCGTCGAGTAAACTATCCGGATATCGAAAAACTGCTGCAGGAGCGATCGGTGATGATGAGCAGGAAACCCGCGGTCTCCGTGGACAGGCGACCCGCAGCGAGCGTACACCGGCGCCGATGAGCACCCTGCGCGTTCTGCTGACCGATGCGCCAGCGCCCGATAGCGCGGCGGCGTGGGCGTTGTTCGACGCTGACGGCGCATTGCAGGACGTCGGCCGCGATCGGCCCGACGCGTGGCCGCGGGCCGATGCCTGCGAGGCAGTGATCTCCTCATCGCGGGCGCGCATCGCGGTCGTGGCTTTGCCACCGCTGCCTGCGGCGCGTCTGCAGGCCGCCGCTGCCTTCGCGATCGAAGACCAACTGGCCGGGCCGGTCGAGGCGGCGCATCTGGTCGCCATCGCGCAGGACGCCGACGGCCGCGTTCGCATCGTCGTCGTCGACAAGGCGCTGCTGCAGTCCATCGCGGCCTTTCCCGTGGCCTCGGGCGAAGCATCGCGCTTCTCGCGCGTCGTCGCCGAGGTCGATCTCCCGACGAAGGGCCCGCAGTGGCATTGGTGCATCGACGAGCGGCGTCCGGCGCAGGCGTTTGTTTGTGCGCCCGACGGGTCCGCCTTCCAGACGTCAGGCCTGGCTGACGATGCAGCGTTGCCGCAAGAACTCGCGCTGCTCCTCGCCCGCCCGCCGGCAGCGAAAGCCGCAGTCTGCGTACACGCCGGCGTGAATTCGGCGCAACTCGCGCACTGGTCGGCGGCCACCGGTGCTTCCTTTGCGGCAGCGCCGCCCTGGCGCTGGCACGATGCGCCGGCGATCGCATTCGACGCTGCTGCCGATATCCTGCCGCGGGAAGCCGCGCGTCACGCGGCCGCGTCGGCGCCCCGGCGTTGGGTGGCGTTGCGCCCGGCGGCGCTCATCGTCGCACTGGCGCTCACGCTCCATATCGTCGCGACTGTCGCCGAATGGGCATGGCTCAAGTTCGACGCCGGGCGCGACGCGCAAGTCTGGAGCAGCCTCGCCCTCGGCGCCGGAATCGCGCCGGGTACTTTCCAGGGAGCCGCCAGCAGCGCGCGCCGCCCTCCTTGGTCAATACGCGGAATTGCGGCATGCGAACGGCGTCGCCGCGCCAGGCGATCCACTGCCGCTGCTCGCGCGCGCCGCCCCGGCACTCGCGCGACTGCCTGCCGGTGCGCTCAAAAGCGCCACGTTTGCCGATGGCACCTGGACCCTCGAGCTTGGCCCCCTCGATGCCGCCCTGCTCCGCCAACTCGACGCGGGCATGAAGGCGGCCGACCTTCCTGCCCTCCGCGCCACTACGAACGCCGGGACTCGCGCTCGTTTCGGGTCGCCCTGATGCCGACATCCGCGCCGTCGATGTCGATGATCGCAACCGCCCGGCACTGGTTCGCGCGTCGCGCGCCACGCGAGCGCTGGCTTCTGGCGGTCGCCACGACACTGCTGCTGTTGGCGGCCGGATGGTGGAGCGTTTGGGAGCCGATGGGGCGCGACATCGCCCGCATGCGCGGAGAAGCCATGCGTACCAAGCCCGCGTTGTTCGCGGCAACGCGCATCGCCGACGAAATGCCGGGGCTTGCCCGCACCCGGCGCGCAGTGCCGACCACGCCCCTGCACACGGACGTCGAGCGCGTCGTGACCGCGGCGCTGGGGCGTCCCGCAGGTCTCGCGATCGATCGACAGGAACAACGTGTCCACGTAGTCCTGCCGGCCGTGTCTCTTGACGCGCTGGCTGCACTGCTGGAAGCGCTCCAGCGCGATGCGCTGATACAGGTCGCCGAAGCAAGATTGACGACGCGCATCGAGCCTGGAACCGTGCGCGCCGAGCTGACGTTGTGGCGCTGAGCGAATCCTCGCGCTACAGCACCTATAGATCATGCGCGCCATTGCAACCGTTCTGCTGACTGCAGTGCTGCTGGCCGCCGCGCTGATCGCGTTGGCGCCTGCGGCGCTGATGGGTCCGCGCCTGGCCGAGGCGAGCGCCGGTGTCGTCACGCTCGTGGAGTCCGAGGGCAGTTTGTGGCGCGGGCGCGCAACGCTTGCGATGTCGGACAGCCGGCTCCCCTTCGCGTGGTCGGTCGATGCGACCGACCTCCTGCGCGGGCGGCTGACGCTGCGCATCTCCCCCCAGGACGCCGACGGCAGGATGCCCGTGGCAACCGTCACCGCAGGCCGCGACGGCATCCTGCTATCCGACATCGACGTGGTCGTGCCGGCTCACGCGGCATCGGCTGCACTCGCTTCCGCAAAGGGCATTGCGCTCGGCGGCGACCTGTCACTGTCGATCAAGCGGCTCGAGGCCCGCAGCGGCTCGTTGAGCGGACAGGCGGTCATCGTCTGGCGGCGGGCGCGGGCGGTCGTCGCCGCGGGAGGCCCGGTGCGCGATTTCGGCGACGTGACGGTCACGCTTGCCGGCGACGACGGGCGGCTCGCGGGGCCCATGACCAACGAGGGCGGTCGCGCGGCGATCCGCGGCGATGTCGCGTTGAACCTCCGCGGGGCGGTTGCAGTGACCGCGCTGGTCACGCCGCGCCGCGCCGACGACGGCGAACTCGCCAGCCTGCTGGCGGCGGTTGGAAATCCCGAACCCGGTGGTTGGCGCATCGACTGGCGAAACGGAGCGCTGTGAGCCGCAAGCGTCATCCGCAGTCGCCGGCTGGAGCGACCGCGCCCCGCCATGCGGCAACGGCGCCGGCGCGCGTCGATGCCATCGATGCCGCACGCGGATTCGCCATCGTGCTGATGGTCGGCTACCACTTCTGCTTCGACCTGCGCGTCTTTCGCATCACCGCTGCCGATTTCGAGCACGACCCGTTCTGGCTCGGCCTGAGGGCATTCATCCTGTCGAGCTTCCTGGCGCTCGTCGGCGTGTCGCTGGTGCTCGCCGATCGATCTGGCGCGACCGTGGCGCCATTCATGCGGCGGCTGGTGCTCATCGCCGCCTGCGCCGCGGCGGTGTCGATTGCCAGTGTCATTGCGTTTCCGCAATCGTTCATCTATTTCGGCGTGCTTCACTGTATCGTCGTGGCGTCCTTGCTCGCCCGGCCGCTGCGTCGGGCGCCGCGACTTGCGCTCGCGCTGGGACTATTCGTCATCGGCGCCGGCCTCGCCTGGTCCCATCCGGCGTTCGATGCGCGCGCGCTGTCATGGATCGGGTTCGGTACGACCAAGCCCAACACCGTCGACTACGTGCCGCTCTTTCCCTGGGCCGGCGTGACACTGCTGGGCGTCGGGGTGGCGGGGATCGTCGGGCGCAGCGTCATGCACGCGCGCTTGTCGCGCCTTCGCTTCCCGCGCTGGCTCGAATGGATGGGCCGCCACAGTCTGGCCATCTACATGATCCACCAGCCGGTGTTGATGGGGATCCTGTGGCTGGCCACCTCCGTGTGACCTGAACCCTCCGACGCCCGCCACCGACGTCCCGCGCATCGGGAGTACCCGAAGCGGTACCATCCGCAGCATTTGTCCATCCCCCGACCTCTCGCCATGAATTCCTTCGCTGCCCCCGTCGCGTCCGCTCCCCGCTGGGCATGGTTGCCGCTGCCCGGCACCTGGAAGTACCACGCGCTGCTGGTCTGTCTCGGCGTCCTGGTGCTGGGGCCGCTGGGGGGCGTCACGGCGTCGTACATGAATTTTTCGCTGGGCTTCTTCGTCGGCGGCCAGGTCCTCGCCGGCATACTCGGCTCGACGGTCACGTTCGGCTATGGCGCCGACGGCAAGCACGGCGCCAACTACATGCAGACGGCGGCCGCATCGGTGGCCAGCATGAGCGCGATGGGCGTGTTGATCCAGGCGATGGTGTGGATGGGGCTGCCACAGCCCCCCATCTGGCAGATGATTCTGTACATGTTGTGCATCGGTATGTTCGGTGCCGGGGTCGGCATGCTCTATACGCCGATGCTCGTCGACCGCCTGCAGCTCACCTACCCTTCGGGCCTCGCCGTGGCCAACATCCTGCGCGCGCTCACCGATCCGGTGCTGCTGCGGAAATCGGTGATCAAGCTCGGGAGCGGGATTGCCGCCGGAATCGCCGGCGGCATCGGCGCCGGGAAGCTCGCGTGGCTCGGCGCCATCGAGCTGTCCACTTCGACGCTCGGTGCGGGCATGCTGGTCGGGGCGCGTATCGGCATCCCGGCCATCGTCGGCGGGCTCATCGGCTGGGCGCTCGTGCCATGGTTCATCTCGATCGGCTGGCTCAACGAAGGCGAGCCGTTCCGCAAGATCACCTTTCTGATCGCGCTCGGACTCATCATGGGTGCGGCCATCATCGACATTGCGCTGGTGTTCAAGGAGGCGATGTCCCGATTGGGCAAACGCGCCGAACCCGCGGTCGTTGAGGCCGAGTGGAAGCGCGTCAACACGACGCGACTGCTGCTGTGGGTGGTGTTCTGGGGGATGGGCATCGTCGCGACCGGCCACCTCGTGCTTGGCCAGCCGGTCGGCTTCCTCGTCTTCGCGGTGCTGCTGGTGTTCGTCTTCGCGATGGTCAACGGCATCTCGGTGGGCATCAGCGATTCGAATCCGATCTCGTCGGCGTTTGTCGTCAGCGTCGTGCTGATGGCGGCGCTCGGCCTCAAGGATCCCGCGGTCGGGCTCATGGCAGGTACCGTGCTGCTGGTGTCGACCAGCGTGGCCTGCGACATGCAGCAGGACCGTTCGACCGGCTGGCGACTGGGCACCAACCGCGTGCTGCAGTTCCGCTACCAGGTCGTGGGGATTCTGATGGGCGCGGTGATGGCGGTGGTCTTCGCCCAGCTCTTCATGACCGCGTACCCGGTCCTGCTGCTGGACCAGACGGTGATGAAGGCCGGCGAGCAGCCCGCCGAGTGGAGCGCCGCGATGACCTACAAGTTCGTCGGCGTGTTGCGCAGCCTCACCGACGACAAGCCATACCAGCGCACCGCAATTCTGGTCGGCGTGGCGATCGGCTTCGCGATACAACTCGCGCGCAAACTGATCAAGAACCACGCCGGCTACCGGCGCTTCGTCGCCCGCGGCAGAGCGGGCTTCGCGACCGACTTCCTGCTCGACGCGGTGGTGCTGCCCTCGCCCTACGCCTCGTCGTTCGGCGGCTTCGTCAACCTGCACACCTCGCTGTGGTTCGGGGGCGGCGGCATCCTGTCGAGCGCGATCAACTCGCTTTCGCGGAAGAAGCCGGCGCCGGGCGAGACGCCATTGCCGGACGACATGAGCACCACGTCGCTCGTCGGTGGCGGCCTCATCGCCGGCGATTCGCTGGCGGCGCTGGGGCTCGGCATCGCGGGTCTCCTGGGCGTGGTTCTCGCCTGAAGCGCAACGGCGAAGTGCAGCAGGATTGATCGCGGCTATCGGCCCCGGCGAGGGCTGAGCGCTTGCAGTTGAAACACACTGCCCCTTCGTATAAAATGCGTCGTTCTTCGCAGGCGCGTAGCTCAGCTGGTTAGAGCACCACCTTGACATGGTGGGGGTCGTTGGTTCGAGTCCAATCGCGCCTACCATCATTCCGCAGTACGGATTTGGCAGCCCGCAACCCGGACCTCGTGACCCCGGCACCGCGGGATACGGAAGGAAGTCGGTTATGACACCGCGAACGCGCATAGAGGCCCGCTAGACAGACGCGAGTTCGCACGCCACGTGTTCGAAATAGTGCGGCGCGTCCGCACTTTTTTTCGCCCTCCGGAGACTTCCATGCCTGCCATCCGCTTACCCGACGGTGCCGTCAAGTCGTTCGACGCGCCCGTTACCGTCGCCCAGATCGCCGCCGCGATCGGCCCGGGACTTGCCAAGGCCGCCCTCGCCGGCAAGGTCGACGGCAAGCTCGTCGACACGTCGTTCCTGCTGAACGCCGACGCCGACGTTGCGATCGTCACCGACAAGGACGCCGAGGGCCTCGAGGTCATCCGCCACTCGACCGCGCATCTCCTCGCCTACGCGGTCAAGGAGCTCTTTCCCGAAGCCCAGGTGACCATCGGGCCGGTCATCGAGGACGGCTTCTACTACGACTTCGCCTACAAGCGGCCGTTCACGCCCGACGACCTGGCGGCGATCGAGAAGAAGATGGCCGACCTCGCAAAGAAAGACGAACCGGTGCTCCGAAGCGTGATGCCGCGCGACGAGGCCGTCGCGTATTTCAAGAGCCTGGGCGAGCACTACAAGGCGGAACTCATCGCGTCGATCCCGTCGAACGAGGACATCTCGCTGTATGCCGAAGGCAGGTTCACCGATCTGTGCCGCGGCCCGCACGTGCCCTCCACCGGCCGGCTCAAGGTGTTCAAGCTGATGAAGCTGGCCGGCGCGTACTGGCGCGGCGACTCGCGCAACGAGATGCTGCAGCGGATCTACGGCACCGCGTGGACCCGGAAGGAGGACCTCGAGGCCTATCTCACCCGCATCGAGGAGGCCGAGAAGCGCGATCATCGGCGCCTCGGGCGCCAGCTCGACCTCTTCCACCTGCAGGACGAGGCGCCGGGCATGATCTTCTGGCACCCCAAGGGCTGGTCGATCTGGCAGGAAGTCGAGCAGTACATGCGCCAGGTCTACCGCGATCACGGCTACCAGGAGGTCAAGTGCCCGCAGATCCTGGATCGCTCGCTCTGGGAGAAATCCGGCCATTGGGAGAACTACAAGGAGCAGATGTTCACGACCGAGTCGGAGAAGCGCGATTTCGCGATCAAGCCGATGAACTGCCCCGGTCATGTGCAGATCTTCAACTCCGACCTGCGCAGCTATCGCGAGCTGCCGCTGCGCTACGGCGAGTTCGGTGCCTGCCACCGCAACGAGCCCTCCGGCGCGCTGCACGGCATCATGCGCGTGCGCGCCTTCACCCAGGACGATGGCCACATCTTCTGCAGCGAGGACCAGGTCCAGGCCGAATGCACGGCGTTCAACAAGCTGTCGCTCGATGTCTACCGGGATTTCGGCTTCACCGAGATCGCCATCAAGCTCGCGCTGCGGCCGGAAAAACGCCTCGGCACCGACGACCAGTGGGATACGGCCGAGGAAGACCTGCGGGCAGCACTCAAGGCCTGCGGCGCCGAGTGGGTGGAGTTGCCGGGCGAGGGCGCGTTCTACGGCCCCAAGATCGAGTACCACCTCAAGGATTCGATCGGGCGATCCTGGCAGTGCGGCACGATGCAGGTCGACTTCCAGATGCCGGGACGGTTGGGCGCCGAATACGTCGCCGAAGACAACACTCGCCGGGTTCCGGTGATGCTGCACCGCGCGATCGTCGGTTCGCTGGAGCGGTTCATCGGCATCCTGATCGAGAATCACGCGGGCGCGATGCCCCTCTGGCTCGCCCCGGTCCAGGCGGTGATCCTGACCATCACCGACCGCCAGGCGGCATACGCCCGGGAACTCGAGCAAATGTTGCGAGGCGCGGGCTTGCGGGTGCTGGCCGATTTGCGCAACGAGAAAATAACCTATAAAATTCGCGAACATAGCCTGCAAAAGCTGCCCTATCAGTTGATCGTGGGCGACAAGGAATTGCAGGCGTCACAGGTGGCCGTGCGTACCCGCAGCGGCGAGGACTTGGGCGCGATGCCGCTTTCGTCCTTGCTCGAGCGCCTTCGCGAGGAGGTCGCGACGCGACGTTGATGAATCATCGGCGCGTGATGCGGATGGCACGGTTTGTTTTTGTTCGACTCGGAGAATAGCAATAGCCCAAGAGAAAGCACCGCGGATCAACGGCGAAATCGATGCCCCTGAAATCCGTCTGGTTGGAGTGGAAGGCGAACAGCTCGGCATCGTGCCGCTGACGGAAGCCGTAGCCAAAGCCGATGCGGCGGAACTCGACCTGGTCGAGATCGCCCCCACGGCCAAGCCGCCGGTGTGCCGGATCATGGATTACGGCAAGTTCAAGTACCGTGAGGCCAAGAAACAGCACGAGGCAAAGCTCAAGCTGAAGCAGATCCAGGTCAAGGAAGTGAAGTTCCGGCCTGGCACGGATGAAGGCGATTATCAGATCAAGCTGCGCAACCTGATCCGGTTCCTGGGCGAAGGCGACAAGGCCAAGATCACCCTGCGTTTTCGCGGGCGCGAAATGGCGCATCAGGAGTTCGGCGTGCGCCTGCTGGAGCGCATCCGCAACGATCTCGAAACGCACTGCGTCGTCGAGTCGTGGCCTCGGCTCGAGGGTCGGCAAATGGTGATGCTGCTGGCCCCGAAGAAAGTAGCACCGAAGACGCATCACCCGTCCAAGCCCGAAGCCGGTCACAAAGACTCTCCGCTGGAGAGCACCGCCGTGGGCAGCAAATAAGGGAGCAGTCATGCCCAAGATGAAGACCAAGAGCGGCGCCAAGAAGCGCTTCCGCGTACGCGGCAGCGGCAGCGTCAAGCGCGCGCAGGCGTTCAAGCGCCACATCCTCACCAAGAAAACCACCAAGAACAAGCGTCACCTGCGCGGCACCACCGGCGTCCACAGCACCAATGCGGACGCGGTGAAGGCCATGCTGCCGTACGCCTAACCGGAGCGAACCATGCCTAGAGTCAAACGTGGTGTGACCGCCCGGGCGCGGCACAAGAAGGTCCTGGATCTGGCCAAGGGTTATCGCGGCCGCCGCAACTCGGTCTTCCGCATCGCCAAGGAAGCGGTGATGAAGGCCGGCCAGTATGCGTACCGCGATCGCCGGGTCAAGAAACGCGAGTTTCGCGCCTTGTGGATAGCCCGCATCAACGCCGCCGTGCGCGAGCTCGGCATGAGCTACAGCGTGTTCATGAACGGTCTCAAGAAGGCGTCGATCGACATCGATCGCAAGGTCCTCGCCGACCTTGCCGTGCACGACAAGGCAGCGTTCGGAAAGATCGCGGAGCAGGCCAAAGCCTCTCTGGCCTGAGCGATCCGCACGAAACGAGGGAGGCGCCGCAACGCCTCCCTTTTTTTTTGCAGCGACAACCCCGCGGCAATCAGGATCACCCGATGGAAGAAATCGAACGCATCATCGCGACCGCGCTCTCGGAGTTTGCGCAGTCCCCCGACCCGGCGAGCCTCGAAAACAGCAAGGCGCGCTACCTCGGCAAGGCGGGCGCACTGACCGACCTGCTGAAATCGCTGGGCAAGCTGCCCGCGGCCGAGCGCCCCGCGGCGGGGGCGGCGATCAACGACGCCAAGCAAAGGCTCGAACTCGCGCTGAACGAGCGACGCCACGCGCTGGCCGAGTCGAAACTCGCCGCCCAGCTGGCCACCGACGCGCTCGACGTCTCGCTGCCGGGTCGCGGCGTCGGCACCGGCGGATTGCATCCGATCACGCGCACGCTCACGCGGATGGAGGCGCTGTTCCGGACGCTGGGGTTCGCGGTTGCGGACGGCCCCGAAATAGAGGATGACTTCCATAACTTCACCGCGCTCAATACGCCGGAGGACCACCCGGCCCGCTCGATGCACGACACGTTCTACGTCGAGGGCGGGCAGGTGCTGCGCACGCACACCTCGCCGATCCAGGTGCGCTACATGGAGACGCACGCGCCGCCGATCAAGATCATCGCGCCCGGCCGGGTGTATCGCGTCGACAGCGACGCGACGCATTCGCCGATGTTTCACCAGGTCGAGGGCTTGTGGATCGACGAGCACGTCTCCTTTGCCGATCTCAAGGGCGTCATCACCGAGTTCCTGCGCCAGTTTTTCGAGCGCGACGATCTCAAGCTCCGCTTTCGCCCGTCGTTCTTCCCGTTCACCGAGCCTTCCGCCGAGATCGACATGAGTTTCGGCGACGGCTGGCTCGAAATCGCCGGTTCCGGACAAGTGCACCCGAACGTGCTGCGCGCGGTCGACATCGACCCGGAGCGTTACCAGGGCTTTGCGTTCGGCCTGGGACCCGATCGCCTCACGATGCTGCGCTACGGCGTAAACGACCTACGCCTCTTCTATGAAAACGATCTCCACTTCCTGCGCCAGTTTGCCTGAGGCACGGCCATCATGAAATTCTCCGAACTCTGGCTGCGCACGATGGTGAACCCGCCTCTAAGCACGGCGGAACTCTGCGACAAACTGACGATGGCCGGCCTCGAGGTCGAGGGCATCGATCGCGCCGCCCCCGCATTCGCCGGCGTGGTGGTGGGCCGGATCGAAGCGGTGGCGCCGCACCCGAATGCCGACCGCCTGCGCGTGTGCACCGTCGACGTCGGCGGCGGAACCCGCCTCCAGATCGTCTGCGGCGCACCGAACGCCGCCGCGGGCATCAAGGTTCCCTGCGCGCGCGTAGGCGCCACATTGCCGGGCGGCCAGGTGATCCGCGAGGCCACGATGCGCGGTGTCGAATCGCACGGGATGCTCTGCTCGTCCAGGGAACTCGGCATCGATGACGACGCGTCGGGACTGTACGTGCTGCCGGATAGCGCGCCCGTCGGCAACGATGTGCGCGCTGAACTGGCGCTCGACGACGCGCTGATCACGCTGAAGCTCACGCCGAACCGCGCCGACTGCCTGTCGCTCGTGGGCATCGCGCGGGAAGTCTCTGCCATCACCGGTGCGGCGCTCTGTCTGCCTTCCGTGACTCCGGCAACCGTCGCCCACCCGACCCGTCGCCGGGTTCGCGTCGAGGCGCCCGGAGGCTGCCCGCGTTTCACCAGCCGCACCGTCGAAGGGATCGACCCCACCGCCCCGACACCCGAGTGGATGAAGGCACGGCTGGCGCGCAGCGGCATCCGCTCCATATCCGCGGTCGTCGACATCACGAACTACGTGATGCTCGAGCTGGGCCAGCCGATGCACGCCTATGACGATCGGCTGCTCCACGGCGACATCGTCGTCCGCTTCGCCAACGACGATGAGGAACTGGTGCTGCTCAACGAACAGATCCTGAAGCTCGAACGCGACCTGCTGCTGGTATGCGACGAGAAGAAGCCGCTGGCACTTGCGGGCATCATGGGCGGCGAGCATTCGGGCATCAACGACACGACAACGACGGTGTTTCTGGAAGCGGCGTTCTGGACGCCTGCCGTCATCCAGGGCAAGTCGCGGCGCCTGGGATTTGTCAGCGATGCCGGCTACCGCTTCGAGCGGGGCGTGGATTTCGGGGGCTGCGTCAACGCCCTGGAGCGGGCAACGCAACTCATCCTCGAATGCTGCGGAGGCCGCGCCGGGCCGATCGACGATGTCTGTGGTCCGTTCCCGGAGCGGATCCCCGTGCGGGTACGGCCACGGCGTGTGACGCGGCTCCTCGGCGTCGACCTCCCGAAGTCCACGATCACCGCGCTGTTCGATCGACTGGCGCTCGCACACGAAGACGCGGGCGACGACCTGCTGGTCACGCCGCCGTCGTACCGCTTCGATCTCGCGATCGAGGAGGATTTCGTCGAAGAAGTCGCGCGCCTCTATGGGTATGACGCGATTCCCGCAACGCCCGCCGCGCACGTCCAGCAGATGTTGCCAACGCCCGATGCCGCGCTTTCGGCCAGCATCCTCGCGCAACGCTTGGTCGCACGCGACTGGCAGGAAGCCATCACCTTCAGCTTCGTGAACTCGCTTTGGGAAACGGCCCTGTTTCCGGACCGCGCGCCTGCAGACGCCCCGATTGCGGTGCAGAATCCCATCGCCAGCCATCACGACGTCATGCGCACGACGCTCGCGGGTGGACTCATCGATGTATTGAAGACGAACCTCGCGCGGCGGCAGGATCGGGTCCGGGTATTCGAGATCGGCCGCTGCTTCCTGCGCACTGCGGGCGGATTCGAGCAGCCGCTGCGCCTGGGCGGGCTTGCCTACGGCGATGCGAACGGCGAGCAATGGGGCATCCCGACTCGTCCGGTGGACCTATTCGACGTCAAGGCCGACCTGCAATCGTTGGTCTGGCCGCGCAGCCTGGCGACGACGCGCCGCGAACACGCGGCGCTGCACCCCGGACGTACGGCCGCCGTGATGCTCCATGGCAACGACATTGGCTGGATCGGCGAATTGCACCCACGGCTGGTTCGCCATTTCGAATTGCCGCGCGCGCCGGTGCTGTTCGAGCTCGACCTCAGCGCGCTCGGTGCCGGTACGGTGCCCATCGCCCGACCAGTCTCCCGACTGCCCGTCGCTCGCCGTGACCTCGCCATCGTGGTAGACGAGGCTTTGCCTTCACAGGCAATCGTCGACGCCCTGGAAGCCCGCGCGATTGCCCATGTCGATAGCGTCCGGCTATTCGACGTATATCGCGGAGCCGGGCTGCCGCCTGGAAAAAAAAGCCTTGCGATTCTGGTGCTTATGCAGGATACTGAACGTACTTTGACGGACACCGAGATCGACGATATCGTCGCGCAGTTGTTGCGCGTCGTCGTAGATGACTTCGGGGGCGCGCTCCGCCAACAGGATGCTCGATGACGCTAACCAAAGCCGAACTCGCTGATCTGCTTTTTGAGCAGCTTGGCCTCAACAAGCGTGAAGCCAAGGATATGGTCGAACACTTTTTTGAGGAAATCCGGATCGCGCTCGAACACGGAGACAGCGTCAAGCTCTCCGGTTTCGGCAACTTCCAGTTGCGGGAAAAGCCGCAGCGCCCCGGACGCAACCCCAAGACCGGCGAGGAAATTCCGATCACGGCCCGACGTGTCGTGACGTTCCACGCGAGCCAGAAACTGAAGGCGATGGTCGAGGCGGCAAACCATGCCGGAACCGAGCCGAGCTAGCGCCGCCGAACTCCCGCCGATCCCCGCCAAGCGGTATTTCACCATCGGCGAGGTCAGTGATCTTTGCGCGGTGAAGCCGCACGTGCTGCGCTACTGGGAACAGGAGTTCGCGCAGCTCAAGCCGGTCAAGCGCCGCGGCAACCGGCGGTATTACCAACATCATGAAGTGCTGTTGATCCGGCGGATCCGCGACCTGCTCTACGAACAGGGATTTACGATCAACGGAGCGCGGCACCGCCTCGAAAGCGAAGGCGAAGTCGGTGCCCCGGCGACCGCGACCGCTGGCGAAGCGACCAGCGCGTCCTCTTCGCGGTCTCGCGCCCCGAAGCCAGGCGCGCCGCAGGCGACGATGACGACTGCCCAATTGCGACAGGAATTGGAGAAAATACGGCAGCTCCTAGGACGCGACGCCTGAAGCCGCTATAATTCAACGTTTACGTCGGGGCGTAGCGCAGCCTGGTAGCGCACCTGCATGGGGTGCAGGGGGTCGGAAGTTCGAATCTTCTCGCCCCGACCACTATATGAGGGCCGGCTCGGGGCAACCGGGCCGGCCCTTGGTGTTTTTGAGTACGAGCAGGCATGCTTTGGGCGCCAGCACGACGCCAACGACACCTGTTCAACCCCCCGGATCCCATCGTATAGTGCGCCCGTGCTTGACCGATCATAGGTGTCGGGCATCGTAATTGCTTGTGTCGCCCAGTCTGCCGTAGCCTTTGCCGCACCAACGTTGGGGAGAGCTTGATGTCTGCCGCGCAGACTCGTAACACTGCCAGCAGTGCCGTCATTTCGGACCTTGCGCTGGTACGTGCTCAACGCAACACGGTGCTGATCATCGATGACCTGTTCAGCAGCCGGCTGTTGCTGGCCGAGATCGTTCGCCAGATCGACAGCAAGCTGAACCTCGAGCTCTTCGAAACGCCGGCACGCGCGCTCGAATTCGCGCGCAACAACCGTGTCGACATGATCCTCACCGACTACAAGCTGCCGGAGTTCGACGGCATCGAGCTCGTTCGCCGCCTGCGGAGCCTGTCGCACTGCGTCGACGTGCCGATCGTGGTGATCACGGTGGTAGACGATCGGCGCGTTCGCTACGACGCGCTGGAAGCGGGTGCAACCGATTTCCTGATCAAGCCCCTCGACGAGCACGAAACGCGGGCACGGTGCGCCAACCTGCTCGAACTGCGCCGACACAAGATCGTGCTATCCGACCAGGCGCGCGTGCTTCAATACCAGGTCGACAAGTCGGTTGCGGAGATCCACGAGCGCGAGCTCGAAACACTGTCCAAGCTCGCGAAGGCGGGCGAATACCGCGACGAGTCCACGGGCAATCACCTGACCAGGATGGCAAGGTATTCGGCGCTCGTCGGACACAACCTTGGATTGGGCGCCGAGACGGTACACGTGCTCGAGATTGCGGCGCCGATGCACGACATCGGAAAGATCGGCATCCCGGACGCGATACTGCGCAAGGAAGGTCCGCTGACGCCGCCCGAGATCGAGCTGATGCGAACGCACCCCCGAATCGGCTATGACATCCTTAAGGGCAGCCCGTCGAAATACCTCAGCATGGGCGCGATCATCGCACTGGGGCACCACGAGAAGTACGACGGCACCGGCTACCCGAACGGGATGCACGGCGAGGACATACCCGTGGTTGCCAGGGTCGTTGCAATTGCCGACGTGTTCGATGCGCTGGTGAGCGAGCGGCCCTACAAACGCGCCTGGTCGATCACCGAGGCCATCGACTATCTCAAGGTTCAGCGCGGCAGGCACTTTGACCGGCTTTGCGTCGACGCTTTCCTCTCGGATGTGTCAAAGGTCGAGACCATTCTGGCCGAGTTCGCCGATTGAGGTCACTCGGGAGCGGCACCGCCCGCGCCCTCCTCCTGCACCCACTGCAACACCTGCGGCCAGAGCGAATCACGAAAGCGGCTGCGGAAGAAGCCAAAATGCCCGATCCGCTGGCCGCCAACGTCAGCCCGGGTAAGCAACTTTTCCGTCGCCACGCAACCTGAATACAGGCCCAGGACGCGCCTGGTGGCCGCCTCGGTGGCAAACGGGTCATCGGCGAAGCGGACCGCGAGCACGCGCGCCCGGATGGCCCCGAAGCGCGCCAGGACTTCGTTGATCCGGTCCGTGTCGGGCAATCCTTCAGGCGTTCTAACGTTCCACCAGAAGTCGGGATGCCGCCGCGCCGCCCATTCCAGCGCCACGCCGCGCGGCAGATCCTCGAGCAGATGCAGCCGGCGGCCGGGAAAATAACCAACGGCGCGCGTGACCAATGGCATCAATACATGCCAGAGGACATACATCCAGGGCCGCGCCGAGGGTGCGTAGTCGCCCCAGTACCCCGTATGGGCTCCGATGAGTACCATCTGGTCGATCAAGTGGCCATTGGGAGCAAACCCGGTCAGGAACCCGCCTATGCTGTGCCCGATCACCAAGCGTTTGGCGCCGGGGAACCGATTTGCCAACCATTCCAGAACTGCGGCACAATCCTTGCTTCCCCAATATTCCACCGAAGCATCGAATCCACGCATAAACTTCGGGCGCGAGCGGCCGATACCTCGATAGTCGTAGACGACGGTAGGAATCCCTGATTTCGCAAGGAAAGCAGCGAATCGTTCGTAGTAGCGGGAATCGATACCGGCGCCAGCGTTGATCAGGGCGACGAGCGCGGTGTCCGGACACTCGCCCACCACCCAGATATGCGCGCCCAAACGGTAGTCATCAACCCCCGAGATATCGATTGGGACTCCGTCCATGAGTTTGGGCTCCAATTGTGGTTCCTTTTCATTCGGACAAGTCTGGTCGATAGGTTCGCGCCTTCCAGTTATGTCATTGAATGCCTGTGCCGGCGCGCACTGGCGTTTTCGTGGGCACCCGATTCTGACGAACGGCCATGAGTGATAAGGCTAACAAGTTTCTGAGCCGAGGCCATTTTGGCTCCATGCTCCAATCTGCACCGCGCCCCGAGTTCGAGCAGGCGATGCTACGCTTGGTCGTATCGCTTCTAATTGTGACTTACATGGGTTGGTACCTGTCACGCGAGCACGTTGCTGCACCCAATGAATCGACTGTTGTGTGGTTCGGGTTTTTCTTCTTTGCCACCGCAGCCATGATTGCGATCCGAATTGTGGCTCACCCCCAGACGTCGATTGGCCGCCGCATTGTCGGCATGCTTGTCGACAACGCAGCAACAACCTATTCGATGATTCTGATGGGCGAGGGAGGGGCGCTCATCATTGGCGTCTACCTCTTTGTCGCGCTTGGGAACGGATTTCGTTTCGGTCGCGCGTATCTACACGCATCGCAAGCCTTGGCGTGCATGGGGTTTGGAGTCGTCCTCGCGGTATCGCCATTCTGGTCGCAACATACTGCTATTGGCCTTGGGTTTCTCATTACGTTGGGAGTAGTACCGCTCTACGCTGGCGTTCTCGCAGAGAGGATAAACGAGGCCAGGAAACGCGCCGACGAAGCGAACCTTGCCAAGGGTCGGTTCTTGGCAAACGTGAGCCACGAAATGCGTACGCCATTAAATGGCGTGATCGCAATGGCTGACCTGCTCCAGGAGACAAAATTATCCGAATCTCAAAGCGAGATTGTCGAGACTTTGGGAACGTCTGCACAATTGCTGCTCGCTCAAATCGAGGACGTACTCGATATATCAAAAATCGAAGCTGGACGAGTGACAATCGAACAGCATCCGTTCGATCTCGGTAGACTGCTCTCCAGTACTGTCAAAATAATGATGCCGCAGGCCAGATATAAGGGGCTCGCGGTCTCGCTTGATCTACCATCAGCGATACCCAAGTATTTTCGCGGTGACGATCATCACCTACGACAGGTCTTGCTCAACCTCCTCGCGAATGCCGTGAAGTTTACGGAGCATGGGGAGATCTTGCTACGAGTTGCACTCGTCAACGGAAACGATCACAACGTACGACTTCGATTCGAAGTCAAGGATACCGGCATCGGTATCCCGCTAGAGAAACAGGCGATTATTTTCGAGGCGTTTGCACAGGCAGATGACTCGATTACGCGTACGCATGGTGGGACTGGGTTAGGTACGACAATCGCACGCCACCTAGTGACACTAATGGGTGGCGAGATTGGAGTGCAGAGCGAAGTGGGTGTAGGAAGTCTATTTTGGTTCGAGGTGCCTGTTTCGGCCGCCGAAGCTAGCGAATGCGACTTTACAGGGGACCTTGATTCGAGCACCCGCCTATCCGCTTCCGCGGCGGTCTTTGCCGGGAGAGGGCCGGCAAAGGTCGCACGAATTCGTGGTGCACGTGTCTTGGTAGCGGAAGACAACCCGACTAACCAGCGGGTTACACAGCTCATCCTAGAGAGCGGGGGCCATCAAGCTACAATCGTTGAAAACGGTGAAGCGGCACTGGACGCGCTCGATGAAGGGCGGTTCGATATTGCCCTCTTCGATCTTTCGATGCCGATATTGAGTGGCCTACAAGCTCTTAAGATGTACCACTTCACTACAGGCAAGCCAATTCCAGTCCTAATTCTCTCCGCAAATGTCACGGCAGAGATTGTTGCGGAATGCCACGCTGCCGGGTGTGCAGAATTCGTCCCTAAACCCCTGCGTGCCAGCTCGTTGCTTGACGCAATCGAGCACCATCTCTCCCCGGATGCACCTACCGCGCCCCCAGTCCCGATTCGAGCGGTAGAGCGGCCGACCCTTTCGGTAGTCGACACACCAGTAGTCGACTCTCAGGTAATCGAAGACCTCGAACTCCTTTCACCGGATGCAACATTTGTAGAGCGTTTGATAATTGGATTCAAGGGAGACGCAGAACGAATTGTCTCTGAAATCGCAGCCGCACTGGACTCCCGTCATTACGAACAGATCAAGGACATCGCCCATGCATTAAAGGGCGGTGCCGGAAGTGTCGGCGCGATGCAATTGATGCAATTTGCCGCGCGTCTTGAGAAAACTAACCACGACGCGCTCCGCCAGAAGTCCAATGCACTGCTCGAGGAACTGAATCGGACGACGAAACAAGCGTTCGTTGTGCTTGAGCAGCATTTGGAGCAACGACAAACACGCCTGCCCGCACGAAGGCGTGATTGACTGGTCGCAAGCTGAACACGTCCGAGCCCCTGACCTGCCAGGGTATTTTCAGGCCGGCTGGAACTTCGAAGAATGGCCCCTTCGAGAAGCGATCGTGCCAATAAATGGGTTTACCGAATGTTTATGAAAGTGGGACACCGTTTCCAAACCAAGCGCTTGAACAACAAAAAAACTCGTCTCTCGCCTACAGGAGTTTCAGTTTAGCGGCCTGACCTGCGCAGAACCCATTGGGTCATTACACTCCAGTACAAAATCCCGCCAGAAAAGTCCAGTTCTACTGTCTACAATGAGGGGTAGCTTACGCCTCATCCGACACGCTTAAGTGGTGTAACTGTCGAAGGCACGATTTCAAGATCTGCGCTCTTGTTCTGCGCCCGGACCAAACGCTCCATCATCCGAAGATCTCGCTCTGTCAAACGCAACGCTGCATCCGCCCAAAGGTGCACAATGCGAACCAGTTCGTCGCGTGTCAGAGGATCGACCTCCCGGCGCGCCGCCTCGATTCCCCGACGCCCATTAGCGGATTTCGCGTGCTTTCTGATGAAGCTATACACGGTTGCTTCGCCCGCACCGTCCGGGGCCAATACGTCCACGACGCCGAGATCAAAGAGCTGGCGAGCGGTATAGATATTGCCACTAGTGATTAGTTCATCGGTGATGCGACGGCCGACCTTCCGAGTCAGCAAGCTGTAGGCACCCATGCCCGGGAATAAGTTGAAAAGTATCTCCGGGAAACCAAGACGTGACGACTCTTCGGCAACCATTACTGAAGCGGAAAGAGCACTTTCGAATCCCCCGCCCAGCGCTTCACCTTGAACCAACGAAAGCGTTGTCACCCCGTGCCCAAATCCAGTAGCCCATCCAAATACATTGTCTATGCACTTCTCGCCATAGTCGACAAGCATGCTCCGGTCTCGTCTCCCGATCGCTTCGCGGAATAGCGCAAGATCGCCTCCCAAATTGTAGACGCCCGGAACTCTTGACGCTTCTACAGCGTAGTTGACTTGGAATTGTTGCCCATGGTTCCAAATCGTTGCCCCAGACTGGGAAATACTGCGACCGAACTCGCGCGCTTCCTCTAGGAGTCGCAAATTGAAAGTCGGTCGCGGTTTCGGATTCATGAAACCCCAAAGCACGCCAAACTCGGTGTCAAAGCGAGTGTCGATCTGCGAGTATTGCATCTGCGGAAAGAAACGAACCTCAGCCATGGCGTTCATGTGGCACTCCTTGGAGCGAAAAAAGGGAACGACTAAAGATTCTTCTACGAGCCCAATTGTGGCAAACAAATCGTTACGAATCCAGACCTCGCTTGAGAGAAATCAAGTTAACCTGCGGAATATTTGGCGCTTTGCACCGAAAGGGGCAAAAGAAGTATCCAATATGTACACTACAATATGACGATTCGTAGATCGCCTACACAATCACGTCACATCACATTTCCCCTTTTGATTAAGTGACTTGGCACCTCGGTACTGTTTTCCAGTTTCCCCCAACGAAACCCTCAATCGGGCGAAACGCCGCCTTGTAAGCCATCTTTCGACTCTGGGCAATCCAGTAGCCCAAGTAAACATAAGGAAGTCCGGCGACTTGGCACTGTTGTATCTGCGACAGTATGCTGAACGTTCCGTAACTCGCTCCCGCTATATCGGGCTCGTAGAATGTATAGACAGACGAGAGTCCGTCAGTGAGTCGATCCACCAGACTTACCATTCGAAGCATGCCACCTTCCCAAAACTCCAGTAGTTCCGTAGCGATGTTGCTGTGAAGAAGGAAGTGCTGATACTGCTCGCGACTGTCCTCATCCATGCCGCCGCCGGGGTGGCGGCTGCGCTGATACCGCAGGTATAGGTCGTAGTGCCTGGAATCGAACACCAGGTCGCGATGCGTCACCGCGAGTTTCTCGTGCTGCCTCCAACATCGGCGCTGTCGACGATTGGGCCGGAACTCGGCTACCGGAACCCGCACTGGAACGCAGGCTTGGCAATGGTCACAATACGGCCTGTAGGTGAAGGCCCCGCTCCGCCGAAATCCCAGACGCACGAGTTCGCTGTAGACCCCGGTGTCGATGCGATGGCTGGGCGTGGCTACCTGTGAGCGTGCAATCCGACCCGGAAGGTAGCTGCATGGGTACGGCGCTGTCGCATAAAACTGCAGCGCTGTGGCCGGCGGCAGGTCGTTGAGTCGCGTCAAGACATCACCCTATCGGCGTGCATTAGTGCCCAAGGCTCATGCGTCGCGCTTGCCCTCGCAAGTCCTCGCAAGCGTTCAACGAATAGTAGTCGGCGCATGGGTCTCGCCCCAAACGACGCCAAATGCGCGGTCTCCTGCTGACAGTCGATCATCGGGAATCCCCTGGCGCGCAATATCGCCACCAGATGTACCAAGGCCACCTTCGACGCATCGCGCTCCAGCGCAAACATCGACTCTCCAAAGAACATTCGTCCGATGCATACGCCGTACAGCCCGCCGACCAGCCTCCCTGCCCGCCACGCTTCAATCGAATGTGCATTGCCCCGGTTGTGCAGTTGGCTGTACGCCGCGATGACGGCAGGCGTGATCCAGGTGCCGCTCTGACCGGGCCGCGGCACTTGCATGCAGCCTCGCATCACCTCTCCGAAAGCCGTGTCCACACGAATCTCATAGCCCCCATTGCGGACCACCTTGGCGAGCGATCGACGCAAGCGAAATGCATCGACCTCCAAGACCATGCGTGGATCCGGACTCCACCACAGTACCGGCTGACCTTCCGAATACCACGGGAAGATGCCTCGAGCGTAGGCGTCGAGCAAACGCTCCGCGCTCAGGTCATCCCCCGCGGCGAGCAATCCGTTCGGCTCAGCGAGCGCAGACTCGACGGCCGGGAACGTACTGCCTGCGGTTATCCATGGAATCATGCGCCGCGGCACGACGCAGCGTCCGGTCCTGGATTCGCCCGAACCATTGCCGCTCTCGGATTGCTTCCCGAGCGGCAACGCTTCGGGTACCGGCGCGCAGGTCCGGCGCTTTCAACCATTGATCGCCTTCAGCGTTTTCGAGTGGAAATCGCGCCGCCCGAGCACGAGCAGAATGACCAATGTCAATCCGATGAACAATCCAGGATGGACAAACCAGCCCAGTGCCGCGAATCCAAAGTAATACGCGCGAATGCCGCGATTGAATTCATCGCCTGCCAGGGTGTTCACCGCACCGAAACGCGCGGCGTAGGTTTCGAGCGCTTCTTCCGGGGAGTTGCGGTCGGGTGCGCCTCCGATCAGGATCGAAAGAAAGTTGAATTGTCGGAGCGCCCAGGTGAACTTGAAGTAGGCAAAGATGAAGATCCCCACCATGAGAAACACCTTCGCCTCGATCAACTCCTTCGACTGGACCCGTGCGAAGGGCATATCCTCGGTAAAGCTGATGATCCGGTCGAGAGTGCCGGCGATGGCGATCAGCCCGGCGATGATGTAGATCGTGGTGTTGGCATAGAACGAAACGCTGTTCATCAGGTTGCCGGTGAGCGCCGCATCGACGATTCTGTTCTCGCGGCTGACCATCTGTCGCGCCCACTGCATCCGATGCGCCTGCATTGCGCCGCGCAATCCCTTCGACCCGCGCGCCGCACGATCCGCGTGGTAGCCGTACCAGGCCCATCCCACGAGAAAGACGGCCAGCGCGAGCCAGTCCGCAGGCGAAAGTAGTGTCAGAAAACGATGGAACATGGGGTCGAGTGCCGGTCGGGAGACCCTTGAGTGTAGGCGAGATCTCCGCTTCCGGTAAAATCCTGGCGGCACGCCCCGGTAGCTCAGTGGATAGAGCGATCGCCTCCTAAGCGGTAGGTCGCCGGTTCGATTCCGGCCCGGGGCGCCAGTTGACCACCGCCAGGCAGTCGCCAGCGATCAGTAACCCAGCCGGCGGGGCAGCCACGTCGCCAGCGCCGGAAACACGGCCACCAGCACCATCGCTCCCAGCATCGCGAGCACCATCCAAATCACCCAGCGCACCGTCGATTCGATGGTGACGCCGGCGATGCGGGAAGTCACCATCAGATTGACCGCCATCGGCGGCGTGAACTGTCCGATGGCCATGTTCATCGTCAACAGCACGCCGAACCAGACGGGATCCCAGCCGTAGGTCTTCATGATCGGCAGCAGGATCGGCAGAAAGACGAGGAAGATCGAGATCGCATCGAGCAGCATGCCGGCGATCAGCAGCATGATCATGATCATCGTCAGCAACACGCCCTCGCCGGCGTTGAATCCGAGCAGGAGTTTCGCGAAGGCGTCGAACGCGCCCAGTGTCGAGCCCGCGTGCGCAAAAACGCTTGCAAGTGCGATGATGATCATCACTACCGCCGATATCTCCGCCGATTCGACCAGGACGCCATAGATCTTGCGCAGGTCGAGCGTGCGGTAGATGACGACACCGACGAATACTCCATAGGCGGCCGCCACCACCGCAGCCTCGGTCGGCGTGAAGATCCCCAGGCGCAGCCCTCCCAGGATGATCACCGGGGCGATCAAGCCCCAGATGGCTTCGCGCAGCGTTTGCCAGAATCCGGCATCCACCACGGCGACGTCGCGCCCCCAACCGTTGCGTATCGACAGCCACAGCACGGGCACCAGCAACGACAACCCGGCGAGGATGCCGGGGATGACGCCGGCGGCAAACAGCGCGGGAATGGTCGCCGAAGGAACGAGGATGTTGTAGACGATGAAGGCGAGCGATGGCGGAATCAGAATGGCCGTTGAACCCGCCGCCGCGATCAGGCTGGCCGAAAACGCGCGCGGGTAGCCGGCCGCGGCCATGCCGGGAATCATGACCATCGCCACGGCAGCGGCATCGGCCGGCCCCGAGCCCGATATGCCACCGAGAAACATGCAAACCAGTATGGCGACGATGGCCGGGCCGCCGGGTCGATTGCCGACACAGACGGAAACGAAGCGCACGAGTCGCTCGGCCACGCCGGCCCGCTCGAATACCATGCCGGCAAGCACGAACACGGGAAGTGCCAGCAAGGGATATTTGGCGATGCCCGCGTAGACGTTGGTCGGCACCGACATGATGCCGAGCCCCTCGCGCAGAATCACGACGGTGCCGGTGATGCCGAGCGCGACCGCAAGCGGTGCCCCCAGCGCCAGCAGCACCAGCAAGCCACCCAGCAACAACACGCTGCCTTCGGCCAGCATGCGGGATCAGTCCGTGACCACGCCGACGCAACGCGAGGTGTTCATGCGCTGCGGAAGAGGCGCGACAGGCGCCCGACAATGCGCAGCGCGATCAGCGCCGACAGTATCGGCAGCCAGACCGAGTAGATCCACTGCGGGATGCCGATGCCGGGTGACGTGGTTCCGTACTCCCAATCGTCGTAGAACAGGCGCGTCCCGTAGAACGTCAGGATGCCGAACAGGACGAGGCCGCACAGGGTGACCAGCCGCTCGATCCACCGCCACGGCACCGGCGGAAGCTTGCGCACGAAGTACTCCATGCGGATGTGCCGGTTGTGCGCAAAGGCCGCCGACGCGCCTGCAAACGTCATCACCACCAGCAGAAAAATCGAGAACTCCTCGGTGAACGCAAAGGAGGCGTTGGTCAGATAGCGCACCAGCACGTTGGCAAAGGTGATGAGGCAAATGAGGGCCATCGCGATGGCGGCAATGCCCTCCTCGACGCGGGTGCCGATGCGCGGAATGTCGTCGGGAGACGGCGCGCGCCCTGGATTCGCCGCGTCCAATTCGACAAGGTCCGGCGCGACGGAGACCATCACGCCGGGGTGTTTCTCCCTCACGCGCGCTTACTTCTTGCGTGCCGCGACCGCGGCTTCGGCGCGCTTGACGAGATCGGGGCCGATGGTCTGCGCCCACTTGTCGTACGTGGGTCGCGTCGCCTTGGCGAAGGCGTCTTTCTCTGCGGGTGTGAGGCGGGTCACGTTGACGCCAAGGGCCGCAACTTCCTTGTACATCGCATCGTCGGTGGCGGTCAGCCCCTTGCGCGCGATGGCAATTTCCTGCTTGCCCGCATCGATCGCAGCCTGCCTGACGATCTGGCGATCGGCGGGCGTCCACGATTCCCACACCTCCTTGTTGACGACGAACAGCAGCGGGTCGGCAAGATAGCCCCAGAGGGTGACGTACTTCTGGCCGACGGTGTTGAGCTTGGAAGCGGTGAAGATGTGCAGCGGATTTTCCTGCCCGTCGACGGCCCCGGACGCCAGCGCGGGCTGCGCGTCGGCCCAGCTCATCTGCGTCGGATTGGCACCGAACGCCGAGAAGGTATCGTTGAAGATCGGCGATCCGACCACGCGGAACTTGAGGCCCTTCATGTCATCCGGCTTGCGGATCTCGCGCTTGGAGTTGGATACCTCCCGAAAGCCGTTCTCGCCCCAGGCCAGCGGCACCACACCGGCCTTCTCGACCAGCGCAAACATCTCCTTGCCGATGTCGCCCTGGGTCAGCGCATCGAGTCCCGCATGATCCTGCGCGAGGAACGGCATCGAGAAGAGATTGAATTCCTTGATCTGCGGCGACCAGTTGATCGTCGAACCGATGGCGAGATCGATGGCACCCTGCCGCACCGCCGTGAATTCGCGCGTCTGGTCGCCGTTGACCAACGATGCGCCGGGATACATCTTGATGTTGATGCGGCCCTGCGTGCGTTCGCGCACGAGGTCGGCCCAGATCTCGCCGCCCTTGCCCCAGGGAAAGGCCGGACCCACGACCGTCGACAGCTTGTACTCGGGTTTATAAGCGGTTTGGCCAAAGGCCGGCGCGATGGCGACGGTCATCGCGGCAGCCGCCACGATGAGGGCATGAAGTGCGGTCTTGCGCATGAGAATTTCCTCCTGGTTTGTGGTTGGGTTGACTGCAATGCGAATCGTCTTGTCGCGGGCTCAGGCCAATAGCGATTCTATCTTGCCCAGTATCGCGGCAGGGGTTATTCGTGCTTCGGCTTCGAGCGCGGCCGCGTAGCCAACGGGAATGCGCGGCGCACCGAGGCGTGCCACGCGAATTCCCAGGACCTCCGCCACGGTGGCGGCGATCTCCGCGCCGAACCCGGCCACTTCAATCGCTTCATGCACCACCAGAAGGCGCCCCGTCCGCGCTGCCGAAGCGAGGACGGTCTCGCGATCCCACGGCCAAAGCGTGCGCAGGTCGATCACTTCGACATCGCGTCCGGCACGTGCCGCGTCCTCGGCTGCAGCGAGTGCCCAATGCACGCACTTGCTCCATGTGACGAGCGTGAGATCGCCGCCGGGACGACGCAGGCTCGCACTGCCCAGCGTTGCAACGTGATCGGTATCGACGTCCCCGGTCTCGCCCCACAGCTCCTTGTGCTCGAGGTAGACGACCGGATCGTCGCCCGCCATTGCGGCGGCAAGCAGCGAGTGGTTGTCCTGCGGCGTCGCCGGGGCGACCACCACCAATCCCGGCACGTGCACGAACCAGGACTCGAGCGACTGCGAGTGCTGCGCGGCCGATGCGCTCCAGATGCCGGACGGCATCCGCGCCACCAGCGGCACCCTCCCCTGCCCGCCAAACATATAGCGATTCTTGGCCGCCTGATTGACGATCTCGTCGATGGCGCACAAGGCAAAATCCACGACCCGCATCTCGACCACGGGGCGCAATCCTGTCAGCGCCATCCCGACGGCGGCGCCCATGATCGTGGCTTCGGAGATCGGTGTGTCGATCACGCGCTCATGTCCGAACTCGGCCTGCAAGCCTCGATACTGGCCGAAGATGCCACCGCGGCCGACATCCTCGCCGAGAACCACGACCCGCGCGTCCCGCCGCATTGCCCGCGCCAGCGCATCGGCGGCAGCGGCGGCGTAGGTCATCGACTGCGCGCCACCCGATGCCGCGCTCATGATCGCCACCTCCCGGCACCACAATCCTGAATTTCCGCAAATGCGTCCGCCGCTTCGGGCGCGCTGGCAACGGCTGCCTCGGCGACCGCGCTCTCGATTTCGGCACGCGCCGCGCCTTCGATTGCCGTGATGTCGCCGTCCGACATCCCGAGCGCCAGGAGGCGTTCGCGGGCACGCGGCAACGGGTCGTCCTCGAGGCGACGCGCGTGCTCGTCCGGGTCGCGATAGGCCGCCGGGTCGACGGAAACGTGTCCCTTGAACCGATAGGTGATCGCGTGCAGCAACCGCGGCCCGGATCCCGCCCGGATCCCGGCCACCATCGAGCCGGCAGCAGCCGATACCGCTTCGACGTCGTTGCCGTCCACCTCCCTTGCCTCGATGCCGTAGGACAAGGCGCGCGCCACCGCCCCTGCGCCCGCCGTCAACGTGCCGGTCGGCGTCGTGGCCGACCAGCGGTTGTCCTCGCAGACAAAGAGCACCGGTAATCCGTACACGCGCGCCCAGTTGAGCGACTCGGCGAACGGGCCGCGATTGATCGCGCCGTCGCCGAAGAAACACGCGACGATCTCATGCCCGCCGCGAATTTTGACCGAGTGTGCCGCGCCCACGGCAATCGGGAGTCCGGCGGCCACCACACCGTTGGCGCCGAGCATCCCGACGCGGAAATCGGCGATGTGCATCGATCCGCCGCGACCGCCGCAAACACCCCCGCGGCGTCCGTAGAGTTCAAGCATCATCCTGCCGACATCGCCTCCCTTGGCGATGGTGTGGCCGTGGCCCCGGTGCGTGGAGGTCAGGTAGTCGCTCGCCGCGAGGTGGCGGCAGACGCCCACCGCGACGGCCTCCTGCCCGGTGGACAGGTGCAACGGACCACGGACGGCTGCGGGCGCTCCGGACAGCTGCTGCCCGAAGACGGCAACGCCACCGCGGCTTGCGGCCTCGGCGGCATCCTCGAATGCGCGTATGCGCAACATCGTCGCGTACATGGCGGCGAGCCGCGCGCACGCGTCGCACGCGCCGTCGATCGCCAGGTGCTTCTCCTCCGACATGCTCGGCCTTTGTTTCTGGATCCGGCGGTCGTTCGAGGGCCGGTTCGATGACTTGGAACGCGCGAATATACCGGAGGCCGCGTCGAGGCGCCAAGCGGCGCGCGATGCGGCGCCCACGACGTGCGACCCCGCGCGCCCGGGAAACGTGCGCAGCCGCCTCCGTTGTCGCGCTAAACTGATGCGTTTTCGATCCCCGGCCGTCGCAGTAGCGACTTCCCTCGCGCAAACTCTTCTTCTCATGCCACCGTCGACTGCCGTTCCCCGGGCGCGGGTCCACTACCGCATCGCCATCCACGATCCCCACGCGCACCTGTTCGAGGTGCGCTGCACGGTCCATCAGCCGGCACCCGGCGGACAGCGGTTTCGCCTGCCCACCTGGACGCCGGGCAGCTACCTGATTCGTGAATTCGCCCGCCATTTCGTCAGCGTCACGGCCGCCTGCGACGGCGTAACGGTCGCACTCGCCAAGGTGGCGAAGGATGTCTGGGCCGCACAACCCTGCATCGGATCGCTGACCATCACCGCGCTGGTGTACGCCTACGACCTTTCCGTGCGCACCGCCTACCTCGACGGGAGCCGCGCCTATTTCAACGGCGCTTCGGTTTTCCTCTGCCCCGAAGGCCACGCGGATGCGCCGTCGACCGTGGAAATCGTGGCGCCCGGTGGTCAGACGTGCAGCCACTGGCGCGTCGCGACGACCCTCGCGCGCGCAGGCGCTGAACCCGGAGGCTTCGGCACGTATTACGCGCACGATTACGACGAACTCATCGACCATCCGGTCGAAATCGCGGACTTCGCGCAGGCGTCATTCGAGGCGGGCGGCGTCGCGCATGACATCACGCTCACCGGCCGAAAGCGCTGCGACCTCGATCGTCTGTCCAGCGATCTCGCACGCATTTGCCAGTGGCAGATCGAACTCTTCGGCGGCGGGACCGGGTGCTGCGCCCCTTTCGATCGCTACCTGTTCCAGATTGCGGCGGTTGGCGATGGCTACGGCGGCCTCGAGCACCGATCGAGCACGAGTCTTATCTGCCGTCACAGCGAGCTGCCCCAACCCGGCGTGGTAAAGATCAGCGACGGCTACCGAAACCTGCTCGGGCTCGCGAGCCACGAGTATTTCCACAGCTGGAACGTCAAGCGCATCAAACCGGCAGCGTTCGTGCCCTACGATCTTTCGCGCGAGAACTACACGTCGCAGCTGTGGGCCTTCGAGGGTTTCACCTCGTACTACGACGACCTTGCGCTGCTCCGGAGCGGCGTCATCGACAGCGAAAGCTATCTCGAACTCTTGGGTCGCACGATCACGACCGTCATGCGCACGCCCGGACGCCACCAGCAAAGCGTCGCAGCGTCGAGTTTCGATGCCTGGATCAAGTACTATCGACAGGACGAGAATTCGCCCAACGCCGTCGTGAGCTATTACACGAAGGGGGCGCTCGTCGGACTGGCGTTGGACCTCGAGTTGCGCGGCAACGGCTCGTCTCTCGACGCCGTGATGCGCGCGCTCTGGCAGCGTTATGGCAAGGCGGGGATCGGCGTGCCCGAAGACGGCATCGCCGGCATCGCCTCCGAGTTGGCCGGACGCGACCTGGGCGATTTCTTCGCGCGGTTCGTGCACGGCATCGACGACCCGCCGCTCGCGGCGCTGCTGCGCGACGCAGGGATCGTCATGCACCTGCGCCCATCCGACGGGAGTTCCGATCGCGGGGGCACCGCCAGGGGCGAGCGCGGCCTGCAGTCGCCCAGTTGGCTCGGAGCCAAGCTCACGGGCACGACCGAGCCTCGACTTGCGCACGTCTTCACCGGCGGCCCGGCGCAGCGCGCCGGGCTATCGGCGGGCGACGTGATCGTGGCGGTGGACGGGCTTCGCGCCAGCGCCGAATCAATCGACCGTGTTGCCGCCGAGCGCGCGCCCGGCGAGGCCATCGGCATCCATGCCTTCCGGCGCGACGAACTCCTCGTCGCCACCGTCGTCCTCGAAGCCGCTCCGAGCGATACCTGCTGGCTGGAAGTCGACGCGACCGCAGACGCGCCTGCGCGCACCAGGCGCGCCGCCTGGTTGGCGACAGGCGCCTGAGAGCGCCATACCGACTACCGCAGCGTTGCCGCGACCGCGGGATTCAGCGCATAAACGCCCATTGTCGATGCCTCGGCCAGAATGTGACCGGCCATCGCCTGCCGCACCTGCCCGCCGGTGAAGTGGCCTTCCACCGCCAGCCGCGGCACGTCGAGCGCATACAGCGTAAAAACGTAATGGTGCGCGATGGCGTCATTCCACGGCGGGCAGGGGCCGTCGTAGCCGTGATAGTTGCCCGCCATGTCCGGGTCCCCGGCGAACCAGCCCGTGTAGTCGTTGATGCCCTGGCGCGCGTTGCGCGGCGCGTGCGGGCCGGGCTTGCCCCGCGCCGTGACGCCCGACGAGAACTCGCCGCGCGCGATCGCCGGCGCAGCAGGTGACAAATCGACGAGCACCCAATGAAAGAAGTCGACGCGCGGCAGCGTCGCCGGAACGGTGCGCCCCTCCTGATTGACGTCGTCGCCGCGCGACGGGACGTCGGGGTCGTGACAGATCAGCACCAGCGAACGGGCAGCCGCCGGCACTCCGTGCCATGCGAAGTCGGGATTGCGGTTGCCCGCCAGCGTCACGTGCGCGACGGGATCGATGGCGCCGAAGGCGAATTCCGCCGCTATCGGCGCGCCGGTCGCGAAGGCGGTTGTCGTGAGTTCCATGGTGTCTCCCTTTCGTCTTTGTGCACTGCCAGCGTCGCGGCCAGACCCGGCACGGGATTTTGCCCGGGGCCGCTTCTACTTTGCCTTGGACCTGTTCCCCGATGCCGCCGGCTGCCCGCCGCGCAGTGCCTCGAGCGACGCCTTTTGCAGTTCCATGGTCTTGATGCTCATCTGCATCAGGTTGAGCGTCATCTGCAGCCACCCCTCGACGATGCGCAATTCGTCGATCTTGCGCTGAACCTCCTGGGGATCGAGGGCGGCGAACATCGCCGCGGCGTGGGGAAACGGCATCGCTCCTCCAGGCCCTGCAGCGGCTCCTGCCCCGCTCTCCGGAGTCATTCCAGGCACTCCGAATCCGGGCATGGGAACCCCCAACGGGTTCCACATTTTCTGCATGAACTCGAGCGCATCCTGTGGCGAAAACGGAAAACCGGACGGCGGAGGCGGCGAGGACGAAGATTGGTTCATGGTTTCACCTTGAGGTTTACCGGCGTCATGCGGCGGGCCATCCGCATCATTGCCGGTGCGAGCGGACGAGGATTTCGCTATTATCGTGGTCCATGACGGACAAACGCGCAACCCTGCGGGTGCAACTCGAAGCCGCTGTCGGCAAAGCGCAGGTCCTCACTGCAGCGGCCGACACTGCTTCCCACCTCACCGATTGGCGCGGCAACTACCGGGGTCGCGCGCTCGCCGTTGTGCGTCCTGCCACGACGGCAGAGGTGGCGGCGGTCGTTCGCGCCTGCTTCGACGCCGGCACCGCGCTCGTCCCCCAGGGCGGCAATACCGGCCTGTGCGGCGGATCGATTCCGGATTCGACCGGCGATGCCGTCGTCCTGTCGCTCACCCGCCTCAACCGCGTTCGCGCGATCGACACCGCGAACGCCACGCTGACGGTCGAGGCCGGCATGACGCTGGCGGCCGTTCAGGACGCCGCGACGAACGCCGGGCTGCATTTTCCCCTGTCGCTCGCCGCGGAAGGCAGCGCGACCATCGGCGGCAACATCTCGACCAACGCCGGCGGCACCGCGGTGCTGCGCTATGGCAATACGCGCGAACTGGTGCTGGGGCTCGAAGTGGTGCTGGCCGACGGCAGCGTCTGGAACGGCCTGCGTGGACTGCGCAAGGACAATACCGGCTACGATCTCAAGCAGCTGTTCATCGGCGCCGAAGGAACGCTCGGCATTGTCACGGCCGCGGTGCTGAAGCTCTTTCCGCAGTCGCGCACGCGCCTGACCGGCCTGGTGGCGCTCGCCGACGCGGCGGCGGCCGTTGCGCTGCTCGGCCGGCTGAAACAGGCGCTGGGAGACCGGCTGACGGGATTCGAGCTCATGTCCGCGCTCTCGGTCGGGCTGTCGCGCAGCCATATGCCGGCACTGCCGGACCCCCTGCCGGGCCACGCCTGGTACGCGCTGATCCAGGCCGACGACAGCGCCGCGGACGCGCCCCTCGGACCACTGGTCGAAAGCGCCCTTGCGGCGGCCATCGAGGACGCCGTGGCGCTGGATGCAGCAATCGCGCAGTCGATCGAGCAAGCGCAGGCGTTGTGGGCGCTGCGCGAGAACATCTCCGACGCGCAGCGACACGAAGGACCCAACATCAAGCACGACATCTCGCTGCCCGTCTCGGAAATACCCGGGTTCCTTACCCGCGCGGCGATCGCGCTGGAATCGGCGTTGCCGGGGGTCCGGTTCGTGACCTTCGGCCATCTGGGCGACGGCAATCTTCATTACAACCTGTCCGGTCCGCGCGACATTGCGGCCGTGGATTTCATGCGCCAGGCCCCGATCGCCAACCGCATCGTCCACGACCTCGTGGTCGCGCGCGGAGGCAGCATCAGCGCCGAGCACGGCATCGGACAGCTCAAGCGCGGCGAACTCGTCCGTTACAAGGACCCGCTCGAACTCGACCTGATGCGCCGCATCAAGGACACCCTGGACCCGACCGGCATCCTCAACCCGGGCAAGGTTCTCGAACCGACGCCGAAGTCATGAGCAAGGTCATCTTCTGGCTGATCGTTGTCTTCGGGATCCTGTTCGCGCTGCGTCTGATCAACACCGCGAAGGCAAGAAGACACGACCGGGATGCGCGCTCGCGCGATCCGGCGACGCCACCGAAGGTCGAGGCCACCGTGCGTTGTGCGCGCTGCGGCGTCTTTCTCCCGAAGGACGATGCCCGCTTCGGACCGAATGGCATCACCTGCGGCGATCCGAGCTGCAACAAGGGACGCTGAGCGTGGAGTCCGACGTCGTGGCGTCAGCATCTCCCAGGCCACCGGTGAGCGAGCGTCCGCTGCCGCCACAACTCCCGGCATCCCCCGGCGACTCGACGCACCGCATCCTGTGGATCGTCGGGCTCTATCGCGCGGTCTGCGGGATGGTGCTCCTCGGCACCGCGTTGCTGCTCGATCTGCGGATGCTCCAGATCCCGGAGCCGAACACCTTCGTCGTCGCGGCGTTCATCTATTTCGCGTTCGGTCTCGCGACGTTCTGGTGGATCCAGCGCGAGCAGCTGCCGCTGCCGCTACCGGCGCTGGTGTCGATGCTGTTCGCGGGTGACATTTTCTTTGTTGCGCTGGTCATGGTCTCGGGCGGCGTTTCCGGCAGCTCGCTGCCGATTCTCCTGTTTCCGCAGCTTGCCGCCAGCGGCTGGCTGTTGCGTACGCGTACGGCATTTTTCCATGCGGCGCTCGCCACCCTCGTGCTGCTGGGCCTCGACATCTTTCGCCTGGTCGATAGCCAGGTCACGCCCACGCAGGTCTTTCAGACGGGGCTCATCGGGTTCGGCTACTTCACGACCATCGGCGTCGCGGTTGCGCTCGGCCGCTACACCAAAGCGTCGGAAGACCTCGCCGCCCAGCGTGGTATCGACGTCGCGAACCTGGATCACCTCAACCGACTGATCATCCAGGACATGCAGGACGGGGTTCTGGTCGTGGACCTCAACGGCGTGGTGCGCGGGCACAATGCGCAGGTAACGCGAATCCTCGGGGGCTTCGGTCGCATGCGCGGCGGCATGCGTCTTTCCGAGTTCTCCGCGACGCTGCACGACTATTGGCGCCGGTGGCAGGAAAACGACACCGAGGTCCTGCCCTCGTTCAAGGTCGAGTCCACGCAGAAGCTGTTGCGCGTACGCCTGGTGCGCATCGGCTTCGGACTCAACGGCGGATCGCTCATCTACCTCGAGGACCTGGGACGCGCGCAGTCCGAGGCGCAGCAGATGAAGCTGGCCGCGATGGGCCGGCTTACGGCCAGCATCGCGCACGAAGTCCGGAATCCGCTGTCTGCCATCAACCAGGCCGCGCAACTGCTCGACGAAGACGGGGCAGTGGCCCCCGGCGGCCAGCGCTTGCTCGGCATGATCCGAAACAATGCCAAGCGGATCGACCGCATCGTCGGCGAGGTGCTGGCGCTCAATCGACGCGATCGACAACAGCCCGAGACGATCCCGCTCGGGGGCTTCCTCGCCGCGTTGTCCGAGGAGATCTCGCAGGCGGAAAGCATGCCTGCCGGCACGGTGCTGCTGGAAATCGCCGACGACCTGTCGATCGTGTTCGATCGCGGACACCTCAGCCAGATCATATGGAATCTGCTGCGCAACGCCTGGCAACATTGCCAGCGCAGGACGGGCAGCATCCGCATCACCGCCCGTGCCGGCTACATGGGCGATGCCGTCCTCTGCGAGCTTGGCGACGATGGCACCGGCATCCCGGCGGATCTGCGGAGCCAGGTCTTCGAGCCCTTCTTCACGACGCGTCCCGGTGGGACCGGCCTCGGCCTGTATATTGCACGCGAGCTCGCCGACGCCAACGGCGGCGCGCTGGAGCTGATGCCCAGGGGACCGGGCGCCCAATTCCGACTTACCCTGAAACGCGCCGGCGTCCCGGCCGAAAAGACTCCCAGAGAGGCCTGACATGTCCCGCAAGCTACGCGGCCAGCCACGTGTACTCGTCATCGACGACGAGCCCGATCTGCTCGAACTCCTGGAACTCACGCTGTCGCGCATGGGGCTCGATACGACGCGAGCTGAAAACGTCGGCGACGCGATCCGTTTGCTCGACAATGAGTCGTTCGATCTGTGCCTTACCGACATGCGGCTGCCCGACGGCGAAGGGCTCGAGGTCGTCCAGCACATCACCGAAAAGGGCCTCGATGTACCGGTGGCGGTCATCACCGCTTTCGGCAGCGCCGAGAACGCGGTCGCGGCCTTGAAGGCGGGTGCCTTCGACTATCTCGCCAAGCCGGTCGCGCTCGAGCAACTGCGCGCACTCGTCAAGCAGGCGCTGAAGGTACCGGAGAAAGTGCAGCCCTCTTCAAGCTATCGGCTGCTGGGCGAATCGCCCGCGATGCTTCAGGTCTGCGGATTGATCGAGCGCCTGGCAAAAAGCCAGGCCCCGGTGTTCATCAACGGCGAATCGGGCAGCGGCAAGGAGCTTGCCGCCCGGATGATCCACGGCCTTGGGCCGCGCTGCGAACACCCGTTCATCGCCGTCAACTGCGGCGCAATCCCGGAAAACCTGATGGAGAGCGAGTTCTTCGGCTACCGGAAGGGCTCGTTTACGGGCGCCGAGGCGGATCGCGATGGATTCTTCCAGGCCGCCAGCGGCGGCACGCTGTTCCTCGACGAAGTGGCGGACCTCCCGCTCGCCATGCAGGTCAAACTGCTGCGGGCGATACAGGAAAAGAAAGTGCGCAAGGTCGGGTCGACGCAGGAGGAGCCGGTCGACGTCCGCCTGATCAGCGCCACGCACAAGAAACTTTCCGCGCTGGTCGAGTCGGGTGAATTCCGCCAGGACCTGTACTACCGGCTGCATGTGATCGAACTGGCGATGCCGAGCCTGCGCGAAATGCGCGAGGACATCGAGCTGATCGCCAACGCGATCCTCACCAAGCTCGCGCGTGGCGCCGTCGCGCGGCTCGACGCGGACGCGCTGACCGCGCTCGAGCACTACTCATTTCCGGGCAACGTGCGGGAACTCGAGAACATTCTCGAGCGCGGACTGTCGCTCGCGCCCGATCCGGCGCGCATCACCGCCGACGACCTGCACCTCACGCCCATGCGCGATGAAGTCGATGCCCCGATGATCGCGGGAGACAAATGGCCGCTGCAGGATTACCTTGATCGTGTCGAACGCGCAGCGATCACCGAGGCGCTGGAAAAGACCCGTTTCAACCGCACGGCAGCGGCGAAGCTGCTGGGCATCACCTTTCGCGCCATGAGATACCGGATGGAGCGGCTGGGCATCAAGTGAAGCGGTCACGGCGCCGTCGCGGCACACTGCTGCGCATCGACGACGCCGGGTGGGTGGAATCCGCGCTGCGGACTCCATCTCCCAACTTCGACGCGCGCCCGGCGGACACCGAGATCACGCTCGTGATTGTCCACGGCATCTCCCTGCCACCGGGTCGATTTGGCGGTCCGGGCATCGCGGCACTCTTCGCCAACCGCCTCCGCGCCGACGCTCATCCGTATTACGCGAGCATCGCGAGCCTGCGCGTTTCGGCTCATTTCCTGATCCGCCGGCGCGGCGAGTTGCTGCAGTTCGTTTCGTGCCGCGATCGGGCCTGGCATGCCGGCGTTTCGCAGTGGCAGGGACGCGCAGGCTGCAACGACTACTCGATCGGAATCGAGCTCGAAGGCACCGACACGACTCCCTACACCAGCGCCCAATACGCGCAGCTCGGCTGCCTGATCGATGCGCTGCGCGCGTGCCATCCGATCGCGGACACCGTCGGCCACTGCGACGTCGCGCCCGGGCGCAAGACCGATCCGGGGCAGGGGTTCGACTGGGCGCGCTTCAGGCGTCGCGGCGGGCACCCGCGGCACTCTCCAGCCCGCGTTGCGGTTGCCGTCCACACGCCGCGCTGACCCGCGCCCCGTGACGAAAATTTCGGCCCGCGGCCGATAGCGGCGCCCAACCGGCCCAGACCGGACTAAATCGCGCTATACTTAGAGGTTATGCAGCTTCTTGCGGACTACTTTCCGCTCATTCTTTTCTTCGCCGCCTACTATTGGCAGGGGATCTTTTTCGCGACCGCGGCGGCCATCGTGGCATCGGTCGCACAGATCGCCTGGCTGCGCTGGAAGCACGGGCGCGTCGGCATCGTGCAGTGGCTGTCGCTGGCGATCATCGTTGTCTTCGGCGGCGCGACGCTGTACCTGCAGGACAAGCGCTTCATCATGATGAAACCGACCGTGCTGTATGCCTTGTTCGGCGGCATCCTCGCGGTCGGAAAACTCGGGTTTGGTCGCGACCTCCTGGCGCACTTGATGAAGGGCATCTCGCTGCCCCAGGCCATCTGGTCGCGACTGACCTGGCTGTGGGTGGGATTCTTCGCGTTCATGGCGGTCGCGAACTGGTACGTGGCGTCGAATTATTCCGAACAGACCTGGGTTCTGTACAAGGTCTGGGGCGGGATCGGACTTTTCCTCCTGTTCGCGCTGCTGCAGGGCCTGTGGCTGTCGCGCCATATGACCGAGGAGCCCTCGTGAGCACAGCCGCAGAAGCCTTGCGATCGCGGCTCGCGACCCTCGCGCCCACCGTGTTCGAACTCCGCGATGACAGTCACCAGCACATCGGCCACGCCGGCGCCGCCAACGGTGCCGGGCACTTTTCGCTGCTGATCGTGTCTGAGCAGTTTCGTGGGCTGACGCGCCTGCAGCGGCATCAGCGTGTGCTGCAGGCCGTCGCTGATCTTCTGCCCTACCCGGTGCATGCGCTGTCGATCCGCGCGCAGGCACCGGAAGAGTTTCCTTCCCGAAACCAACCCTAAAGGAACGCACCAATGATTCGTCGCACCCTCGCCCTCACCCTGGCCTCGATGCTCGCGCTGGCCGGGCTCGCTGCCCATGCCCAGGCTCCTGCCAAGGGAGCGGCTGCCGCGGCTCCCGCGGCTTCGGCCGGCAAGGAAATCTACCCGAAGGCATATTTCGATTTCCTGCTCAAGGAGCGGCTTGCCCAAGGTCAGCCCGACTCGCCCGAAATGCGTAACGCAGTGCGCGAGGAGCTCAACACGCGTGAGCTCCTCGTGCGCGAAGCGAAGAAGAAGGGGCTCGACAAGAACGCCGACGTCAAGAACCAGATGGACCTGACCGCGCAGACGATCCTGGTGCGTGCGTATGTCGCCGATTGGGCGAAGGCCAATCCCATTCCGGACGCGGCCCTGCGCAAGGAGTACGAGCAGATCAAGACGCAGATCGGCGACAAGGAGTACAAGGTCCGCCACATCCTCGTCGAGAAGGAAGACGAAGCCAAGGCGATCATCGTGTCGCTGCAGAAGGGCGAGCGTTTCGAAAAGCTGGCCGAGCAGTCGAAGGATCCCGGCTCCAAGGCCAATGGCGGCGACCTCGACTGGAACGCGCCGGCCAATTTCGTCAAGCCGTTCTCGGACGCGATGGTGAAGCTCGAAAAAGGCAAGTTCACCGCCCAGCCGGTGCAGACGCAGTTCGGCTGGCACGTGATCCGTCTCGACGACGTGCGCGACGCCAAGGTGCCGCCGTACGAGGAAGTCAAACCGCAGCTCGCGCAGCGGCTGCAGAGCCAGCATCTCGACAACTACTTCAAGGAACTGCGCGCCAAGAACGGGCTGTAAGCGCGCGCGGGAACGACACCGCTTTCACTCAGGGGCAGGCCGCCGGGTCTGCCCCTGTTTCATTCCGGCCGCCGCCCCGCAGTTGCGCGGCCCGCGGATCGCGGTTAACGTCTCATTGCGTCAGCCCACGGCCTCGCGCTTCGCCCCGAACCCGAGGCGATGGTTTACGGACGGACACTCCGCCGGCGCGCGCCAGTCAAACCAAGGTTTCGCCGCGAACACTCGCGACCCGAATGCACTCCATGGACTGGTCCCTCCCCTACCCCTCCTCCCGCCAGCCGGTGCTGGCCCGCAATGTCGTCGCCACGTCGCAGTCGCTGGCGACGCAGGCCGGCATCGCGATGCTGCAACGCGGCGGCAATGCGGTCGACGCAGCACTGGCCACAGCGATCACGCTGACGGTCACCGAGCCCTGCAGCAACGGCATCGGCAGCGATCTCTTCGCGATCGTTGCGGACGATGGTGTACTCACCGGACTCAACGCGTCGGGACGCGCCCCTGCAGCCGTGACGGCAGCGCGTTACGCGGGGCAACAGGCAATGCCGCGTTACGGCTGGGAACCGGTGACGATTCCCGGTGCGGTGTCCGGCTGGGCCGCGCTGTCGCAGCGTTTCGGCGCCTTGCCCTTCGCCGACCTGTTCGTGCCCGCGATCCGCTATGCGCGCGACGGCTTCCCCGTGTCGCCTGTCGTGGCGAAGAGGTGGGCACTGACCGCGGCGATCGTGCCCAAGGACATGGGATTCGCCGAGCATTTCATGCCGCGCGGACGTGCGCCAGGCGCGGGCGAGATATTCGCGTGCCCGTCCATGGCGAGTTCACTGGAGAAGATCGCGCAGACCGGCGGCAACGCGTTCTATCGCGGCGAACTGGCCGCAACCATGGTACGCCACGCCCAGGCGCATCACGCGCTGCACACGTTCGACGATTTTGCCGCGCACACGATCGACTGGGTGACGCCGACGGCACTCGACTACGGCGGCGCGACGCTGCACGAGATCCCCCCCAATGGCCAGGGCATCGCCGCGCAGATGGCGCTTGGGATGCTGCGCGCGTTCGATCTCGGATCGCTCGCGCCCGATTCCGCAGCGAGCCAGCACCTGCAGATCGAGGCGATGAAGCTCGCCTTCGCCGACGTGTATCGGTACGTCAGCGACCCCTCCACGATGGAAGTGAGTGCCGCCGCGTTGCTGGATCCGGTCTACCTCGCGTCGCGTGCGCGGCTGATCGACCCTGCACGGGCGCAGGACTTCGGTCCGGGATCGCCGCCCAGGGGAGGCACCGTCTATCTCTGCGCCGCCGATGCGAACGGAATGATGGTGTCCCTGATCCAGTCGAATTACCTCGGCTTTGGCTCGGGCGTGGTCGTACCCGGCACCGGCATCAGCCTGCAGAACCGCGGTTTCGGCTTCTCGCTCGCGACGGGGCATCCCAACCGGATCGCGGGTGGCAAGCGCCCGTTCCACACCATCATCCCCGGTTTCCTCACGCAGAATGGCGTGCCGCTCGCGGCGTTCGGCGTGATGGGTGGTCCGATCCAGCCACCGGCGCAGGTGCAGACGCTGGTGCGCCTGCTCACCCACGGGATGAACCCGCAGGCGGCCCTCGATGCGCCGCGCTGGAAGCTCGAGGGGGGCCTGCGCGTCGACCTCGAGTGCCCGGCCGCCGCGGAATTGCGCAGCGGACTCGCGGCGCTCGGTCACCAGATTGCGAAGGCCGGGGATCCGGCCATGGATTTCGGCGCCGGACAGTTCATCGTACGCAACGGCGAGGGCAGCTACATCGCCGCCACCGATCCCCGCCGCGACGGTCAGGCAGCCGGGTTCTGACCCAGCGCCCTATTCGCTGCGCGCCTTGAGCGTGGACAGCGGCAGCAGCTCAGGCAGCACGATGCGCTTGCGATCGGCTTCCGGCGCCGTCAGCGGCACCGTTGCCTGCATCGTCGCCAGGGACCGCCGCGTGAGCTCCTGATAGCTCTGCGTGCCTTCGACCTTCCACGCCATTTCCTGCTCGGTCAGGGCCCGCAGCACCTTGGCGGGCACTCCGGCCACGAGCGAACGAGGCGGCACCACCATGCCGGCCTTCACGAATGCCATCGCGGCGACGATCGCGGACTCGCCAATCACCGCGTTGTCGTTGACCACCGCATTCATCCCCACCAGCGCATTGCGCTGGACGACGCAGCCGTGCAGCACCGCGCCGTGGCCGATGTGCCCGTCCTCCTCGACGACCGTGTCGGTGCCCGGGTAGGCGTGCAGCACGCAGGTGTCCTGTATGTTGGCGCCAGCGCGGATTTCGAGCCGTCCGAAGTCACCACGCAGGCACGCGGTGGGGCCGATGTAGCAGCCGGGCCCGACGATCACGTCGCCGATCAGCACCGCCGTCGGGTGGACGAAGGCGGACGGGTCCACCACTGGCGTGACGCCGTCGATTGCATAGACGGTCAACTGCATCGTCTTCCCCTCTCGCTGGTTCAGCCGAGCCACGCCCGTGCATTGCGGAACATCCGCAACCACGGCGAGTCCTCGCCCCAGGCATCGGGGTGCCACGACATCTGCACGGTGCGAAACACCCGCTCCGGATGCGGCATCAGGATCGAGAAGCGGCCGTCCGGCGTGGTGAGCCCGGTGATGCCCTGCGGCGAGCCGTTGACATTGTACGGATAGCGCTCGGTCGCGCGTCCCTCCGGGCCGATATAGCGCAGCGTCACCCAGGGTTGCGCGGCGGCCAGCTGTGCCGGGTCGCGGAACTCGGCGTAGCCCTCGCCATGCGCGGTCGCCACCGGGATGCGGCTGCCCTCCATGCCCTGGAAGAAAAGGCTGGGGGACGATTGCACTTCCAGCATCACGTAGCGCGCCTCGAACTGCTCGCTCCGGTTGCGGACGAAGTGCGGCCAATGCAGCGTGCCCGGAATCAGCTCGCGAAGGTTGCTCATCATCTGGCAGCCGTTGCACACGCCCAGCGCGAACGCATCGTCGCGCTCGAAGAACGACTCGAACTCGTCGCGCGCCCGCGAATTGAAGAGAATCGATTTCGCCCAGCCCTCGCCCGCCCCCAGCACGTCGCCGTAGGAGAACCCGCCACAGGCGACGAAACCGGCGAAATCGGCCAGCGAGCGCCGGCCCGCGATGATGTCGCTCATGTGCACGTCGCAGGCCGCAAAACCGGCACGATCGAACGCGGCGCCCATCTCGACCTGCCCATTGACGCCCTGCTCGCGCAGGATCGCGATCGCCGGCCGTGCACCGGTCGCGATGAAAGGGGCCGCGATGTCGACATCGGGATCGAAGGAAAGCTGCGGCGCCAGGCCGCCGTCGTCGACGTCGAGCAGGCGCTCGTGCTCCTGGTCGGCCGCTTCCGGGTTGTCGCGCAGGCGCTGCAGCGCGTGGGTTGTCGCCGACCACGCGCGGTGCAGGTCCACCCGTGATTCGTCGAACACGTGCGTGCCGTTTTGCGCGATCCGAATGCGTCCATCCGGGGTCGGACGTCCGAGTGCATGTACGGCAAGCCCCGCCGCGGAGAAGCGCATCGCAATCGATGCAACATCGCGGCTCTTCACCTGCAACACGGCACCGAGCTCCTCGGCGAACAGCACCGGCAACGGATCCATCTTCGCCGGCAGCACGAGGTCGAGACCGCAGCGCGAGGCGAAGGCCATTTCGGCCAGCGTCGCGAAAAGCCCGCCGTCGGCGATGTCGTGATAGGCGAGCAGCAGGCCGTCGGCGCGCACCGCCTGCAGGGTGGAGAAGAAAGCCGCCAGTTGCGCCGGGTCATCGACGTCGGGGCACTCGTTGCCGAGCTGGCCATACGCCTGCGCCAGCGCCGAGCCGCCCAATCGCTGCCTGCCGTGCCCGATGTCGATCCAGACCAGCACGGTCTCGCCGGCGTCGAGCCGCAGCTGCGGCGTATTCACGTCACCGGCATCGGTCAGCGGAGCAAAGGCCGAGACGATCAATGAGACCGGTGCCGTCACCGCCTTGTCGACCTCGCCATCGCGCCATGCCGTGCGCATCGACATCGAATCCTTGCCCACCGGGATGCTCAGGCCGAGCGCCGGACACAACTCCATGCCGACGGCCCGCACGGTGTCGTACAGCGCGGCGTCTTCCCCCGGGTGTCCGGCAGGCGCCATCCAGTTCGCCGACAGCTTGATGTCGGACAGCCGCCGGATGCCCGCCGCGGCGATGTTGGTGATCGCCTCGCCCACCGCCATGCGGCCCGACGCTGGCGCATCGATCAGCGCCAGCGGCGTGCGCTCGCCCATCGCCATCGCTTCGCCCGCGTAGCCGTCGAAATCCATCAGCGTCGCCGCGACGTCCGCGACCGGCACCTGCCAGGGGCCGACCATCGGATCGCGCGCACACAACCCGCCGACGGTCCGGTCGCCGATGGTGACGAGGAAGGTCTTGTCGGCGACCGCCGGCACCTGAAGCACGCGGTAGGCAGCCTCGGACAGGCCCACGCCGTCAAGGTCGAGCGGCGGCAGCGAACGCGTGCGACGCGTCACGTTGCGCGTCATCCTGGGCGGCTTGCCAAGCAGCACGTCGAGATCCATCGCCACCGGCTCGTTGCCAAAATGAGCGTCGGCGACGATCAGTCGATGGTCGGCGGTGGCGCGACCCACGACGGCGAAAGGACAGCGCTCGCGCTCGCAGATCGCGCGGAACTGGTCAAGATCGTCCGCGTGTATCGCGAGCACGTAGCGCTCCTGCGATTCGTTGCACCAGATCTCGCGCGGCGCCATGCCGGTTTCCTCGGACGGCACGGCGCGCAGATCGAAGCGCGCGCCGACACCTCCGCCGTGGACGAGCTCGGGGAAGGCGTTGGAGAGGCCGCCAGCGCCCACGTCGTGGAGGGAAAGGATCGGATTGTCGTCGTGCAATTGCCAGCAGCGATCGATGACTTCCTGCGCCCGGCGCTGCATCTCGGCATTGCCGCGCTGCACCGAATCGAAGTCGAGATCGGCGGTGTTGGTGCCCGTCGCCATCGACGACGCCGCGCCGCCGCCCATGCCGATCAGCATGCCCGGGCCGCCCAGCTGGATCAGCAACGCACCCGGAGGAATGGGCTCCTTGTGCGCGTGCCGCGACGAGATGTTGCCGACGCCGCCGGCAATCATGATCGGCTTGTGGTAGCCGCGCACTTCGCCGTCGACCTCTTGCTCGAAAGTCCGGAAGTATCCGGCAAGATTGGGCCGGCCGAATTCGTTGTTGAACGCTGCGGCGCCGATCGGACCCTCGAGCATGATGTCGAGTGCTGCGGCGATGCGTTCCGGCTTGCCGATCCATGTATTGTCGACCGCCGCGCCGGATGCGCTCGCGGCCGGCTGTTCCCAAGGCTGCGGCAGGCCGGGCAGGCGCAGGTTCGAGACCGTGAACCCGGTGAGCCCGGCCTTGGGCTTGGCGCCGATGCCTGTCGCTCCCTCGTCGCGGATCTCGCCACCCGCGCCGGTTGCGGCGCCCGGATGCGGCGCAATTGCCGTGGGGTGATTGTGCGTCTCCACCTTCATCAGGATGTGCGTGAGATCCTCGCGCGTGACGTAGCGTCCATCCGGACCCGGATGGAAGCGTTGCGCAGGCGCGCCCTCGATGACCGACGAGTTGTCCGAATAGGCGCTCACCGTGCCGGCAGGGGCTTTCGCGTGCGTGTTGCGGATCATCGCGAACAGGCTCTCCTCCTGGGCGACGCCGTCGATGATCCAGTCGGCGTTGAAAATCTTGTGCCGGCAGTGCTCGGAATTCGCCTGGGCGAACATCATCAATTCGACATCCGACGGGTCGCGCCCCATGCGGCGGAAGTTCGCCTCGAGGTAGTCGATCTCGTCGCCGGTGAGTGCCAATCCCAATTCGGCGTTGGCGGCGACGATGGCCGCGCGTCCCTGCGCCAGCAGCGGAATCGTCGCCAGCGGACGCGGCGGAAAATGCGAAAACAGCACCTGCGCGTCGTCGAGCGCGCCCAGCACCACCTCGGTCATGCGATCGTGGAGCAGCGGCATGATGGCGGCTTGCGCTGCGGCCGAAAGAGACTCCCCGCCCTGCGCATCGATCCGGTAGCCCACGCCACGCTCGATGCGCCGGACGGCGGCCAGTCCGCAGTGTCGCGCGATGTCGGTGGCCTTGGTCGACCACGGCGAGATCGTTCCCGGGCGCGGCACGACCAGAAGCAGCTCGCCGGCTGTCGTGGCGTCAACCCCCGACGGACCGTAGGTCAGCACGCGTTCGAGGACCGCGCGCTCGGGCGGCTCGAGCGCCCGCTCCACCTCGACAAAATGCCAGAACGTCGCGGCAATGCCGGCGACTCCGCCCCCGGGACAAGACGCCGAGAGTGCCGTGGCCAGCTTGGCGACGCGGAAAGGCGAGAGCGCATTGCGCCCGCGCAGGGTCAATAGGTGCGACATCGGGAGCGATTCGAACAAAGTGCAATTATAGCCGCTCGCCCCAGGCTCCCCTGCTCGAAAGCGGACTGCCGTGTGCAGCCTGCGGGGCGCGCCTCAGTGCTGCAGTATCTTCGCCAGGAACTGCTGCGCCCGCTCCGAACGCGGCTGGCCGAAGAAGTCGTCCTTGGTGGCGTCCTCGACGATTCGCCCGTGGTCCATGAAAATCACGCGGTGAGCGACCTTGCGCGCAAAGCCCATCTCGTGGGTGACCACCATCATCGTCATGCCTTCCCTGGCGAGCTGCACCATCACGTCGAGCACCTCGTTGATCATCTCGGGATCGAGCGCCGAGGTGGGCTCGTCGAAGAGCATGCAGATCGGGTCCATCGACAACGCCCGGGCAATCGCCACCCGCTGCTGCTGCCCTCCGGAGAGCTGGCCGGGAAACTTGTCCTTCTGCGCGGAGAGGCCCACGCGGTCGAGCAGCTTCAAGCCCCGCTCGTTGGCTTCATCGCGCGAGCGGTTGAGCACCTTGACCTGCGCGAGGGTGAGGTTCTGCGTGATCGAGAGGTGCGGAAACAGCTCGAAGTGCTGGAACACCATGCCGACCCGCGACCGCAGCTTCGGCAGGTCGGTCCTGGGGCTGCCGACCGATATGCCGTCGACCGTGATGTCGCCCTGCTGAAACGGCTCCAGGCCGTTGACGCACTTGATCAGCGTCGACTTGCCTGATCCGGACGGCCCGCAGACCACGACCACTTCGCCCTTCTGCACGCCGGTCGAGCAGTCGGTCAGCACCTGAAACGCGCCGTACCATTTCGAGACCTGGTCGATCCTGATCATGAAGAACCCTCTCCCGGGCGCTCAGCGAATAATGGCGATCTTTTTCTGCACCAGCTTGACGACAAAGGAAAGCGTGTAGCAGAGAACGAAATAGACGAGCGCGACAAAAAGGTACATCTCGACCAGACGCGAATCGCGCTGCGCGATCTTCGAGGCCGCACCGACGAAATCGGTCGCCGAGATCACGTAGACGAGCGAAGTGTCCTGGAAAAGGATGATGGTCTGCGTCAGCAGCACCGGCAGCATGTTGCGGAAGGCCTGGGGCAGCACGATGTGCGCCATCGACTGAGCGTAGGTGAGACCCAGCGCCGACGCGGCGTGCACCTGCCCGCGCGGAATCGACTGTATCCCGGCGCGCATGATCTCGCAGAAGTACGCGGCCTCGAACATGATGAAGGTGATGATCGCCGTGCGCTCCGCGCCCACCAGCGGCGGGCGCTCCGAACCCGCGATCCACTGCAGCGCGTAGGGAACGAGGAAGAAAAACCAGAAGATCACCAGCACCAGCGGGATCGAGCGCACCAGGTTCACGTACCCCGCCGCAAACAACGACAGCGGCTTCAGCGAGGACAGCCTCGCCAGCGCGAGCAGGGTCCCGAAGAAGAAGCCGCCGAACACCGAGATCGTCGTCAGTTCGACGGTGTAGCGAAAGCCTTTCGCCAGATAGGGCAGCGCGCCGGAGAGGGAGCCGAAGTCGAGCTGCACGCTGCCGCCTATGTCGCGCCGCCGGCGATGAAGCCGGGGACAGCGGTCCTGCGCTCGATCACGGCCATCACGCGATTCGCCGTCATCGCGATGATCACGTAGATGATCGTCGCCGCCGAAAAGGCCTCGAAGAAATTGAACGTGTACTCGCCCATCTCGCGCGCCCGGAACGTGAGCTCGGCCAGCCCGATGGTGAGCGCGATCGACGAATTCTTGATCAGGTTCATCGTCTCGCTGGTGAGCGGCGGGATGATGATGCGAAAGGCCATCGGCAGCAGTATGTGGCGATAGACCTGAGGCTGCGTGAGGCCCAGCGCCATCCCCGCGTGGCGCTGCCCCTGCGGCAGCGACTGGATGCCGGCGCGCACCTGCTCGGCGATGCGTGCCGAGGTGAAAAAGCCGAGGCAAAGCACCGCCGAGAGAAACTGGGCGTGCGCCGGATCGGCGGCGATGACCCAGGCTTTGAGCGGCGGAATGAACTCGGGCACGACGAAGTACCAGAGGAACATCTGGACCAGGAGCGGGACGTTGCGAAAAAGCTCGACCCAGGCATTGCCGAGCCGGGTGAGCCACGGCAGCGGCGTGGTCCGCAGCGTTCCGACCAGCGAGCCCAGGACAAACGCGATCACCCACGCGACCGCGGAAACGGCCAGCGTCCAGCCCAGCCCGGAAACGATCATCTCCCAGTACTGGGTGCCACCCTCGGGCGTCTCCTGCAGGAATATCCCCCAGTTCACCCGCCGCCCTCCCGCAGACGCGATCGCGACCGCCGCAGTTGTCCCTGCAGGAGCGGCTTCGGCCGCGAATCGGCGATGCTCGCCATCGGCAAGAGAACCCGCGCCTGAAGGCGCTCCTACAGCAGTCCTGTCATTTCCGTGCCGTCTCAATGGCCCCGGATCAAACGCCCTTGTCGTTGGGGTTGGCGAAGGCTTCCTTGAGCGCCGGCGTCATCTGGAAGTTGAGGTTGACGCCCTTGGGCGCGATCGGGCTCTGGAACCACTTGGCGTAGATCTTCTCGATTTCGCCGGACTTCATCACCGCAACGACGGATTTGTCGATCAGTGCCTTGAACGGCGCATCGTCCTTGCGCAGCATCATGCTGTAGGGCTCCTGACGCAGCGATTCGCCAATGATCGTGTAGTCGGAGGGCGACCCCGAGTTCGCGATCTGACCGGCGAGCAGGATGTCGTCCATCACGAAGGCCGCGGTGCGATCCTGCGCCAGAAGCAGGAAGGACTCGGCGTGGTCCTTGCCGTAGATTTCCTTGATGTCGATATGCTTGGTCTTTTCATAGGCCTTGAGCAGCGGCACCGACGTGGTCCCCGACGTCGTCGATATCGCCTTCCCGTTGAGGTCGGCAAGCGACTTGATGCCCGAAGCCTTCTTTACCGCGGCGGTGACGTTGATGACGAAATAGGTCGGCCCGAACGCGACCTGCTTCTGGCGCTCGACCGAGTTGGTGGTCGAGCCGCACTCCATGTCGATGGTTCCGTTCTGCATCAGCGGAATGCGGTTGGCGGAAGTGACCGGCTGCAGGTTGACCTTCAGCGCCGGCAGCTTCAATTCCGCCTTCACCGCGTCGACGATCTTCATGCAGAGGTCCATCGCGTAGCCGATCGGCTGCTGCTTGTCGTCGAGATAGGAGAAAGGAATCGAGGACTCGCGGTGGCCGATCGTGATCGCGCCGGTCTCCTTGATCTTCTTCAGCGTACCCGTGAGTTCCTGCGCCTGCGCGCTGACGGTGATGCCGGCGACAATCGTGGCGATGACGATGGAAACAGCGGTGCGGGAATGCTTCATCAATGGGTTCTCCTGTAGGCGCCGCGGAGGCGGCGTTTCGACCAAGAATGTCACGCGAAGTTGGAGGGTGACGGCACACCCGGACGCAACGCGCGTCACATCCGGCGAGAAACTGTCAGCAAGGAATGCGCCCACTCGCCAAGGTGCGCGAGTCTAGTCCCGACCTTCCCGCTTTGTCCACGATCGACATCAGGCCACTCATTGCGCACCGCAATACCCAAAGGTCATCGCGCGCTGCGCACGGCGCCCGTTTGCGCTGCAACATCGGAAGGACAGATCGAGTTCGGTGCGTCAGCGATCGGCGTGGAGGCCGGGCACCTCGCGGTTCGCGAGGTAACTCCACAGTGCCATGACCACGGGTCGCGTATGCCCGGCGTCGCGGTAGAGCCTGATCGCCATCTCGCCGCGCCAAGCGGCCGCGGCGGAAGCCCGGACGGCCAGCGCCAATTGCCGGTCGCGCAACTCGCGCACGACGGCGCTGTCGGGCAGCCAGGCCACGCCATGGCCCTCGAGCGCCATCACTTTCAGCGCCTCGGCCATGTCGGTCTGGTAGCGCCGGTCGAGCCAGCAATGCTCGGGCGCCGCCTGCAAAATGGTTTCCACCACCCGCCCGAGGAATGCGCCGGGCGAATACGCGAGGTAGGGCACGGGGGCGTCGGGGGCGCCGGGCAAGCGAAAGCGAGCGGCTCCGCTCCTGGCGGCGACCGAATAGGGAAGCATCGCCTCGGCGCCCAACTCCAGCATCGGATAGCGGTCCGGATCGAGTTCGACCGGGTGGTGCGGGTGGTGATAACACAGCAGCAGATCGCTGTGACCCTCGACCAGATCGACCACCGCGTCGTGGACATTGCCCGCGACAAGTCGCGTGGCGATCGGCCCGAAACCTCGCACGACATCGGTAAGCCAGCGCGGAAAGAATGTCAGCGCCAGCGTGTGCGGGAGCGCGAACTGGACCGTATTCGCCGACGACGCGCGCTCGCCGCGCACCATCGCCCGGGAATCCCGGATGCGCTTCAGCATGTCGGTCGCCTCGGTGCGGAACAGCTCGCCTGCAGCGGTGAGCCGCGTCGGATAGGTCGACCGGTCGATGAGTTCCGCACCCAACCACGATTCGAGAGCGCGAATGCGGCGCGAAAACGCGGACTGCGTGAGGTGCCGTATCCCGGCCGAGCGCGAGAAGCTCCGCGTTTCGGCAAGGCTCAGGAAATCCTCCAGCCACTTGGCTTCCATCGTCGATGTCGCGCGCCCCGTGATCCCCGCAAACGCAGGCCTGTCCGGCCCTATAATTGCCGGCATGAACTCGATAAGCGTCTATCGTACCCGCGAGTTGCGCGCCGTAGAACATGCCGCTCGCGATCTGCCGCTGATGGAACGCGCAGGTGCGGCCGCCGCGGCCGTCGCCCGGGACTTGATCGGCGCGCGCACTGGCGCGGTACTCGTGCTTGCCGGGCCTGGCAACAACGGCGGCGATGCGTTCGTCGTCGCGCGCTGGCTGCGGGCGTGGTTCTACGAGGTCAGCGTCGTCTTTTGTGGCGACGCGTCGGAGCTGCCTGCGGATGCAGCCGCGGCTTACCGCGCCCTGCTGGACAGCGGCGCCGCGACTGTCGCGGAAGTGCCGGCGAACTGGCGCGGTGCGCTGATCGTCGATGGTCTGTTCGGCATCGGACTCGCCAGGCCGCTTTCCGGCGAGTACGCGGCCTGGGTCGAATGGATGAACGGCGCCGGCGTTCCCATCCTCGCCCTCGACATTCCTTCGGGCCTGGATGCCGAGACGGGCATGGCCCGTGTTCCCTGCGTGCGCGCGTCGGCCACCGCGACCTTCATCGCCATGAAGCCGGGCCTCTTGACGCTCGATGGCCCCGATCATTGCGGGTCCGTGTCCGTCCACGATCTGGGACTCGCCGAGCGCCTTCCTGTCGGCGCTTCCGGCCGCCTGCTCGCCTGGGACGTCGTGGCACGATCGCTGCCGCCGGTGTTGCACCGAGCATGCCGCAGTGCGCACAAGGGCAGCTTCGGTACGCTGGGCATCGTCGGCGGCGCACCGGGGATGGTCGGTGCCGCGTGGCTCGCGGGGCGTGCGGCGCTGCATGCCGGCGCCGGCAAGGTGCTGGTCGGGTCGATCGCCACGGACGCGCCGGCCATCGATCAGATGGCTCCCGAATTGATGCTCCGCGCCGCCGACGCTGTCCTGTTGGCCGAGCTGACGGCACTGGTCTGCGGGCCCGGTCTGGGCTACCGCGACGACCTGGCGACCCTCGTCGCGCGCGCGATCGAGCTGCCGGTGCCGCTGCTGCTCGACGCCGATGCGCTCAACCTCGTCGCACGCATCCCGGCGCTGGCCGCGGACATCCGTTCGCGCGCGGCAACGACGACATTGACGCCGCATCCTGCCGAAGCCGCGCGCCTGTTGGGAGTGACGACCGCCGGCGTGCAGTCGGACCGCGTGGCGGCGACGCACGCGCTCGCCGAGCGCTTCCGCGCCTCGGTGGTACTGAAAGGTCACGGCAGCGTGCTCGCCCACCCCGACGGCGCGTGGGAAATCAACGGCAGCGGCAACGTCGGGCTCGCTTCCGGCGGTACCGGCGACGTGCTCGCGGGCTTCGTCGGCGCGTTGCTCGCGCAGGGTATCGATGCGGCGGACGCGCTGCGCATCGGCGTCTGCCTGCACGGCGCGGCCGCCGACGCGTTGGTGGCGCAGGGCGACGGTCCGCTCGGCCTCACCGCCGGCGAACTCACGCTGGCGGCGCGCCGCCTGCTGAACCGCGCGGCGCACGCCTGAAAAACGGCGCGGGGAGTTTCCCCCCGCGCCGTCGTGACTGCAACTGCGACGGATCAGAACAGCGTCGCGATGATCAGTCCGGCGGTGACCGCACTTACCGTGGCGACCAGGCCCGGAATCATGAACGAGTGGTTGAGCACGTACTTGCCGATCTTGGTGGTGCCGGACAGGTCCATGTTCACGGCGGCGATCAGCGAGCCGTAGGTCGGGATGAAGAAATAGCCGTTGACCGCGGGGAACATCGCGATCAGGTATTGCGGCGGCAGGCCGAGCGCGAAGCCGAGCGGCATCAGCGCGCGCGTCGTCGCGGCCTGGCTGTACAGCAGCACCGACGCGAAGAAGAGTCCGATCGCGAACGTCCAGGGCGCGGCCTTGGAGATGTCGCCGATGTTGGCGACGATGACGTCCTTGTTGGCGCCGATGAAGCTGTCGCCGAGCCAGGCGAGACCGAAGATGCCGACCAGCGCCACGACGCCGGCGCGACAGGTCGCGGTCTTGGGAACGGCATCAACGGGGGTGTTGGTCACCGTCAGCATGATCGCGGCCACCGACAGCATCACGATCTCGATGGTCACCGGCATGCCGATCGGCGCCTTGGTGCCGGGGATCGTGCGCAGCGCCGGGAACAACCCCGCCGCAACGATCAGGACGACGCCGACGAGAAAGATCAGCGCCGCGATCTTCGCACCGGGCTGCAGCGCGGGCTTGGCGACACCGGAAGCGACCGGCGCGGGAATGAGGCCGGCCTTGAGCCGCGCCTGATATTCCGCATCATCCTTCAGGTCCTTGCCGATGAACATGCTGACGATGGCGGCGACGACGACACCCGCCAGCGTGGCCGGCACGCAGATCATCAGGATCTGCGTCAGGCCCCAGGCTTCGCCCGACTTGTCGTGCAACAACGCGATCATCGCCGCGGTCGCGGCCGCGACAGGACTCGCCGTGATCGCCTGCTGCGAGGCGATGGTCGCGATGGCCATCGGCCGCTCGGGCCGGACACCGTTCTGGTGCGCGACCTCGTAGATCACCGGCAACAGCGGGTAGACGATGTGGCCGGTGCCGGCAAGGAAGGTGAAGGTCCAGGTCACCAGCGGCGCGACGATGGTCACGTACTTCGGATTGCTGCGGATGATCTTCTCCGCGATGCGCACCAGGAACTCGATGCCGCCCGCCGCGTCCATCACCGACGCCGCCATGATCACGGCCAGGATGATCAGCAGCACGTCGACCGGCGGCGACGTCGGCGTGACGCCGAAGGCGAGCACCAGCACCAGCAGCCCGACGCCGCCCCACAAGCCCAGGGACACGCCGCTCTTGCGCGCCCCCATTGCAATCGCCGCCAGCACGACGGCAAATTCGAGCAACAGTTTCAATGTCATCACTTACTCCCTCGGCCCCGGAATGGGGCGTTACTTGATGAAACGCGGGTGAATGAGGTTTTCGATGGCGAAGACCTCGTCCCATTTTTCCTGCGTGATCAGCTTGCGCTCGGTCACCGCGATGTCGTGGATCGACTTGTTCTGCAGATAGCCCTCGCGAGCGATCTCGGCGCATTGCTTGTAGCCCAGGATCGGGGAGAGCTGCGTCACGATCCCGAGGCTGGCCAGCACCATGTCGCGCGTGCGGTCGGCATTGGCGGTGATGCCGAGGACGCACTTCTCGCGCAGCGCGATCACGGCGTTCTCCATCGCCTTGATCGAGGTGAAGAGCGCGAAGCCCAGCACCGGTTCCATCACGTTGAGCTGCAGCTGGCCGGCCGAGGCCGCGAGCGTCACCGTCAGGTCGCAGCCGATGACGTAGAACGCGGTCTGGTTGACAACCTCGGGAATGACCGGATTGACCTTGCCCGGCATGATCGACGAGCCCGGCTGCAACTGCGGCAGGTTGATCTCGTTGAACCCGGCGCGCGGGCCCGACGCAAGCAGGCGCAGGTCGTTGCAGATCTTCGACAGCTTGACGGCGGTGCGCTTCAGCACGCCCGAGAGCTGCACGTAGGCACCGGCGTCCGACGTGGCCTCGACCAGGTCCGCGGCAAGCTTCAATTCAATGCCGGTCACCGAGCACAGGTACTTGACCACGAGATCCGGGTAGCCGGGAGGCGCGTTGACCGACGTGCCGATCGCCGTGGCGCCCATGTTGACTTCGGACAGCAGGCGCTTCGAGTCCTCGATCCGCGCGAGTTCCTCGTCCAGATTGGTCGAAAAGCCGTGGAACTCGTCACCCATCGACATCGGGACCGCGTCCTGCAGGTGCGTGCGACCCATCTTCAGAACCTTGGCGAACTCCCAGCCCTTGGCCTCGAAAGCGTCGCGCAACAGCGCCAGCGCCTTGGCGTAGCTGGTCATGCGGTTGATGAGCGCGATGCGGAAGGCGGTCGGGTAGGCGTCGTTGGTCGACTGCGAGCAGTTGACGTGATCGTTGGGATTGCAGTACTGGTACTCGCCCTTCTTGTGCCCCATCGCCTCCAGCGCGATGTTGGCGATCACCTCGTTGGCATTCATGTTGGTCGAGGTGCCGGCGCCCCCCTGGATCATGTCCGACGGGAACTGGTCGAGAAACTCGCCGGCGATGATGCGGTCGCAGGCGCGCACGATCGCCTCGGCGATCCCGGGTTCCAGCACGCCGAGGTCGCGGTTGGCCATCGCCGCCGCCTTCTTGACGTAGCCGAAGGCCTGGATGAAGTACGGCTCGAGGGAAATCGGCAGGCCGGTGATCTTGAAGTTTTCGATGCCGCGCAGCGTCTGCACGCCGTAGTACACGTCGTGCGGAATCTCGCGTTCGCCGAGGAAATCCTTTTCTATACGGTGGGTCATGGAGTGCACTCCTTGTGCTGAAAGGTCGTTCCGGGAAGGAACGCGCGCGTCGGGTCGCGCTCGGGCACATTGTTGCAAGCGTGCGGTCCGCAAGACCTTGACCTAAGTCAATTGGTCGGGCCACCTGACCCAAATGGTCTAACCGCGAAACATCGGTATGCAAAAAACGCATAACATTTTTCGGCGCGGCGGCGTCAACTGCGACAAGTCGACGCAGGACGAGCGTCCTCACGATCCGGTGGCGGAAAACCGCAACCGGATCGGACCGACCAGCGGCCTGCTCCTGCCGCGTCAGGGAACGAGGACGGTGGCGCCCACGGTGGCGCGCGATTCGAGCGCGATGTGCGCGCCCGCGGCGTCCTTCAACGCGAAGGTCTGCCGGGGCTCGCTGACGATCTTCCCGGCGCTGACGAGCGCGAACATGTCGGCGGCCATCGCGGTGAGTTCTCCGCGCGTGGCGGCGTAGGTGAACAGCGTCGGCCGCGTTGCGTACAGCGAACCCTTCTGCGCCAGCAGGCCCAGGTCGAATGGCGGCACCGGACCCGACGCCGCACCGAAGAGCACGAACAGCCCGCGCGCCTGCAGGCAATCGAGCGACGCGGGAAAGGTGTCCTTGCCGATCGAATCGTAGACCACCGGCACGCCCTTGCCGCCGGTGATCTCCCTGACCCTTTCGACGAAGTTCTCGCGCGTGTAGACGATGGTGTGCGTGCAACCGTGCGCCTTTGCGAGCGCAGCCTTTTCGTCGGAGCCGACGGTGCCGATCATCGTCACGCCCAGCGCGCGAGCCCATTGGCAGGCGATCAGCCCCACCCCGCCGGCAGCAGCGTGGAAGAGGATCGTGTCACCGGGCTGGAGCACCTTCGTCTGCCGGAAGAGATACTGGACGGTGAGGCCTTTGAGCATCAGCGTCGCCGCAACCCGATCGCTCACTCCCGCGGGAATCACGACCAGCTTGTCCGCGGGCATCACCCGCGCTTCGGCATAGCTGCCGAGGGGACCGCCGGAATACGCGACGCGATCGCCCGCCTTGACCCAGTCAACGCCCGAACCCACGGCCTCGACGACGCCCGCGCCCTCGAGTCCGATGCCCGACGGCAGCGGCACCTTGTACTGCCCGGTCCGATGATAGGTGTCGATGTAATTGACGCCGACCGCGGTGTGGCGCACGCGCGCTTCCCCCGGCCCGGGGTCACCGACGTTGACTGCCTCCCACGTCAGCACTTCGGGGCCGCCGGTCTGATGGAAACGGATGGCATTCGTCATGGAGCGCTCCTTCGTGAATGTGAGGGTTCGGCGATCAATGCACCAACGCGCGCCAGGTCGCGAACCCGGCGATCGTCAGCAGCAGGGAGCCGACCAGATGCGCGAAGCCCAGCGACGCGCCGGTCCAATACTCGCCGCGCAGCAGGAGTTGCGTCACTTCCGACGAAAAGGTCGAAAAGGTCGTGAGGCCGCCTAGAAAACCCGTAATGACGAAGAGGCGCCACTCGGGAGAGAGATCGTGGCGCGCAGCGAAGTAGGCGACAGCGATGCCCACGAGATAGCCGCCGACGAGGTTCGCCGCGAGCGTGCCCAGCGGGAAATGAGGAAGGCGCGGATTGAGCCACGCCGACAACGCCCACCGCAGCCAGGCGCCCAACGCAGCTCCGAATCCCACGGCAGCGAATCCTGCGTACATCTTTTCATTATAGGACGCCCGAGACCCGCGGATGAGACCATCGCCTCACCCACCGAAGCTTTGTCGACTGCGCAATCAAGCGACCAGATATCCACCGTCGATCGGCAACACCACGCCGGTGACGAACGCTGCGGCCGGCGAACACAGGAATACCACCGCCTGCGCGACGTCATCGGGCAGCCCCCAGCGCCCCATCGGCGTGCGGCCGAGGATGGCGCTGTTGCGGTTCGGGTCGGCCTGCAGCGGCGCGGTGAGCTGCGTCGCAATCCAGCCCGGCGCGATCGCATTGACACGGATCTTGTCCGGCGCGTAGGCGATCGCCAGCGACTTGGTGAGCTGCGCCACCCCGCCCTTGCTGGCGCTGTAGCCGGGCACCAGCCCGCCGCCGAAAAACGACAGCATCGACGCGGTGTTGACGATCGATCCCTGGACCGCCGCGAGCCTGGTCCGTGCCGCCGCGCACAGGCGCATCGTGCCGGTGAGGTTGATGTCGACCACGTCCGCGAAGACGACGGGGTCGAGTTCGGCGCCGCGGCGCAGGATGCCCGCGCAATTGACCAGGATGTCGAGGCGCGGCAACGATTCGACGAGGCGCGTCACCGCTGCAGCGTCGCGAACGTCGAGCACCACCGCGTCGCGCACAGCGAAACCCGGACGCGCCTTCGCGTCGTCGACTTCCTTCTGCGTGGCACCGGTCACCGTCACCGCGGCGCCGAGCGCGGCGAGCGCGTCGCCGATCGCGGCACCGATGCCGCTGGTGCCGCCCGAGATCAATGCTCCCTGTCCGGCGAACAGGTCACTGCGATAGCTGGATGTCGTCATGTCGGCTCCGATCAGCGGATCACGCGGGCGCCCTTGCCCTTCATCGCCGCCTCGACTTCCTCGACGCGCACCATCGACGTGTCGCCCGGCGTTGTCATCGCCAGCGCGCCGTGCGCGGCGCCGTATTCGACCGCCGCCTGGGGCCCCTTGCCTTCGAGGAATCCGTAGGCGAGCCCCGAAGCGAAGCCGTCGCCGCCGCCGACGCGATCGTAGATCTCGAGGTTGTCGCGCTGCATCGATTCGTAGATCCTGCCTTCGTACCAGAGCAGCGCCGACCAGTCGTTGATGGTGGCGGTCTTGGCATTGCGCAGCGTCGTCGCCGCGACCTTGAAGTTCGGGAACGCCTTGACCGCGGACTTGATCATGCTGGCGAAGGAGTCGGTCTCGATCCTGGTGAGGTGCTCGTCGGCGCCCTCCACTTCGAACCCGAGGCAGGCGGTGAAGTCCTCCTCGTTGCCGATCATCACGTCGACGTACTTCGCGATTTCGCGGTTGACCTTCTGCGCGCCTTCCTTGCCGCCCTGGCTCTTCCACAGCGAAGCGCGGTAGTTGAGGTCATAGGCGACGACGGTGCCGTATTTCTTGGCCACCTGCACCGCCTCGATCACGGCTTCGGCAGTGTTGGACGCGAGTGCGGCAAAGATGCCGCCGGTGTGGAACCAGCGCACGCCCTCTTCGCCGAAGATCTTCTCCCAGTTGAACTCGCCGGGCTTGATCTGCGACGCGGCCGAGTGCCCGCGGTCCGAGCAGCCCAGCGCGGGACGCACGCCGAAACCCTTCTCGGTGAAGTTGAGACCGACGCGCGTATTGCGGCCGAGGCCGTCGAAGTCGCGCCAGATGACGTGCGACATGTCGACGCCGCCTTGCATGATCAGATCTTCCACCAGCCAGCCCAGATCGTTCTTCGGCAGCGCCGTGGCGACCATCGCGCGCTTCTGCCAGCACTTGCGCATCGCCCGCGACACGTTGTACTCGCCGCCGCCTTCCCAGACCTGGAAGCTTCGCGAATTGCGCACGCGCCCGAATCCGGGGTCGAAGCGCAGCATCACTTCACCGAAGGAGGCGCAATCCCATCGGGTTTCCGCGGCTGACTTGATTTTGAGGATGTTGTCGGTCATGGCGATCACTTTCCGCGAACGCTGCGAATGAGGGCGATGGTGGCGCGGACGCTGGCTTCGATGCCCGCGTAGTCCTGCCTGTCGAGCAGCGCCTTGGTGATGAGGTTGGAGCCCATGCCGACGCAGGCAACGCCCGCGGTGAACCATTTCCTGAGCGATGCCTCGTCGTTCTCGACGCCGCCGGTGGGCATGATGCGCGTCCACGGACACGGCCCCGCCATCGACTTCACGAACTCGGGGCCGCCGACCGAGCCGCCGGGAAACACCTTGACGATTTCGCAGCCAAGTTCCTCGGCGAAGCCGATCTCGGACGCCGATCCGCAGCCGGGGCTGTACGGAATCTTGCGCCGATTGCAGACCTTGGCGACATCGGGATTCAACAACGGACCGACGACGAACTTGGCGCCGTTGGCGATGAAGATGCCCGCGGTCGGCGCATCGACGATGGAGCCCACGCCCATGATCACCGATGGGTCCGCCTTGGCGAAATGGCGGGTCACGTCCAGAAACACGCTGGCGGCGAAGTCGCCGCGGTTGGTGAACTCGACGCACTTCGCGCCGCCGTTCGCACAGGCTTGAATGACTTTTTTGCAGACCTCGACATCGGGGTGGTAGAAAACGGGAATGACGCCCTGGTCCATCATCGCGGACAGGACGGCCATGCGATCCTTGGCAGCCATCGATTTCTCCTCTTGGTGTGGTGTGCGGCAGGTGGTGTTGGATCCGGGGCTAGCGCGGCAACGACGACGGCGCGACAGCGACGGGGGCACGCATCGGCAGCGCTCTAAGGACGGCGGCGAACCCCGATGCCGCCACCGCGACCTCGACGGTCGTCGCTCCGGGTTTGTAGACGCTCGAACCGGTGCCGAAACCGCTGGCGCCGGCAGCCCAATACGCGGCCATGCTGTCCGGACGGATGCTCCCGACGGGAATGAGCAGCGTGCCTTTGGGGAGCACGGCGCGCCAGGCTTTCAGGACCGGCGGCGGCAACTGCTCCGCCGGGAACATCTTGAGGCCATCGGCACCGGCGGCGAGCGCGGCAAAGGCCTCGTTCGGAGTCGCGACCCCGGGCAGGCAAACGAGTCCCTGCCGTTTGGCCTCGGCGATGATCCGGGGATCGGAATGGGGCATGACGATCAGACGCCCGCCTGCCTCGGCGACCCGGCCGACGGCATCGGGCTCGAGCACGGTGCCGGCGCCGACAAGGCAGCGATCGCCAAAGTGCTCGGCCAGCGCCCGCACCGACTCGAATGGGCGCGGCGAATTGAGCGGCACCTCGAGAATCCGGAAACCGGCATCGAAGAGGGCCATACCGATCGCCGGAATCTCCTCCGGCGTAATGCCGCGCAGCACGGCGATCACCGGCAGCGCCTGGAGATAGGAACCTACCGGCGACGCCGGCGCATTGCCATTCATCACAACAACCTCGCACGTTGAGCAACAGCGAACAGGCCGCGCGCCGCGGCATCGGGAGGCCCCCGCGTGGCGTCGATGCCCGCCAGCGCGAGAGCTCGTACGTAACGGGTGCCAAGCATGTCGGTGCCGATGATGCGCACCGGCAGCATCGTTTCGCCTTCCGCGCCCAGCTGCGCGCGCCCCGCGGCAATTTCATGGCCGATGAGTACACCGGACAGCCAGTCGCCCACTTCCGTCGCCTCGAGTCCGCCGGTCAGCGCGAGCGTGCGCGCGCCGAAGATCGCGTGCGACAGGCCCGGACCGTCGAGCCCGCGCTCGACGCCCCGAGCGAAGGCCTTCTCGTTCTGCGTGCCGGAACCTGGCGCCGCAGGCGCGGCAGAAAGGCGGCCGAGTATGCTGTGCGCCAGCAGGACCGCGTACAGCTCACCGGTCATGTAGGTCGCGAAACGCTCGATGCGCCCGGCTTCGATGCGCACCCATTTGCTGTGCGTGCCCGGAAGAATGGCCAGCACCGTGCCTTCGTCGGCGCCGATAGCGCCGGCGATCTGCGTTTCCTCGCCGCGAATCACGTCGGGCACACCTGCGGCATCGCGGCAGATGAGTCCGGGAACGATCGTCATCTCGCCGCCAGGCGTGCGGCAGAGGCGCTCGGCCAAGGTGGCGGGATCGGCGGGGCATTCGACATACGGCGCCTCGATCCAGCCCTGGCGGCTGCCGATCATGCCGCTCGCCAGACGGGGCGCGGGATCGGCCGCCCAGTCGCCCAGCAGCGTCTGCAGCGCCGCGGGGAATGCACCATCCCGGACCTGCTGCACGCCCAACGGCGCTTCGCGGACCCCGAGCACCTGGCCATCGCCGGACAGGCGATAGACCCGGGCCGAGGTGGTTCCCCAGTCCAGGGCAAAAAGCGCAGTCGGGCGTGGATTGCTCACAACTCGCAACGGTAATGCGTTGCGCCTAATTGGTCAAGTGGTCAGGCCAATTATTCCACCGCGCCGCTGCGGTGTCGTCGGCGTCCCGTGCCTCGACCCAGCGCGAGCCCGCTGCCGTCCCCTCTTTCTTCCAGAACGGCGCGCGGGTCTTGAGGTAGTCCATGATGAACTCGCAGGCCGCGAATGCTTCTGCGCGATGCGCGCTTGTCACCGCCACCAGGACGATCTGGTCCAGCGGCTTCAATTCGCCGATCCGGTGGACGATCCGCACGTCAAGGATCCGCCACCGCGCGCGGGCCTCGGCCTCGATCGCGGCCAGCGCCTTTTCGGTCATGCCGGGATAGTGCTCCAGCGTCATCGTCGACACCCCGGCCGTCTCGTTGAAGTCGCGGACCGTCCCGACGAAAATCGCGATCGCACCCACGCGCGGGTCTCCCGTGCGCAACGCCGCGACTTCGCGTGTCAGGTCGAAATCCCCGGTTTGAACGCTGTTCGACATGGAAACCCTGAAGTCGGCAGGCGGATGTTTCAGCCGCCGGTCACCGGGGGAAAGAACGCGACCTCATCGCCGTTACTGACGGTCGCCCCGGCGTCGACGAGGCTGTGATTGATCGCGACCCGCACCGCCCGGCCAGGGGCAAGCTCCCGTGCCCAGTGATCTCCGCGCCCGGCCAGCCAGCCGCGCAACTCTCCCACCGTCAAGACGTGGGAAGGTAGCGTGAGGTCTTCGCCGGCACTGCCCAGCACGTCGCGCAGGCGCGCAAGGAAGACGAGGCGGATCGACAGCGGTGAGGTTTCGCTCATGGACGGGTTGGCGCATCAGCGCCCTGTTGCGGAGGAAAACGGATCGCAGCACGGCGTGCCCCGCGCGGCACCCGCCCGCCGGCGCAACAGGCCGACCGGGGAGCGCGGCTCAGAAGCGCAGTTGCATGCCGACGCTCAGCTGGTCCGACTCGGGCATGCTGGTGGGCAACTCGCCCGAGAGCCGCCCGAAACGGCTGTATTCGAGGCGCAGTCCCAGCGTCGAATTCATGTCGTAACGCAGTCCGACGCCGTAATTGACGCCATCGCGCGACCGGCGTTCGACCGACGCGGAACCCGCACCGAGCGCCGGCCAGGTTTCTGCCTGGGCATAGCCCAGCCGTCCGTAGAGGGCAACCGAACGATAGAAGGTCCAGCTTCCGAATACGTCGACATTCCAGCTGCGCGCCTGCGGGTCGCCCGGACTTGCCACGCCGGAAGCCATGTTCAGGCCGACCCCGCGCCGCAGCGGTGCCGCGCCTTCGGGACGCAATGCGTAACGGTCGGCCGAACTGTACGCCGCCTCGAGCGCGATGTCGTGGCGAAACCGGTAACCACCGAAAACGAGCGTTCGGGCAGTCGCCGCCTCGTCAGGCAGGGGCGGGGCGTAACGGGTCCACGCCGATGACGCCGGGCCGGTCGCCAGCCCCGGTCCTTCGACCGCAGCGTCGCGAATCGACACCCCGCCATAAAAGCCGCTTGTATCGACGCCGGACCGCTCGGCCGCCCGCGCCGCCGGGAGCAGAACAAGTGAAAGTAAAATAGAGAAACACGCTATAAGTCTTTGATTAAACATAAAGATGTCAATCGAAAAGACGCTGTGATCATCGAGCCGGCCCGAAATCTTAAGGGCCGCACCTGAGCGCTTGGAGTGTCGGCGGCGGCGCTTGGTTTCACGTTACTCGCCGCCACCCACCTTCGTCAATCCTCGCGTGACGCCGCACAGGCATGGGTCGCGACGAATGTTGCAATGGCATCGTAATCACGGAGATCGAAGGTGGCGAGCCCCTTCGACGCCGGGGGCAACGCCTGCGGGCTATCGGTCGCAATGGCCAGAACATGGGGATCATCGGGATGAAGCAGCGGCTTGCCGACCTCCGCCCGCCACACCTCGATCTTGGGGATCGGATCGGCCTTGAAGCCCTCGATCAGCACCAGATCGCAGGGCGAGATGCGCGCCAGCGCGGTCGCGAGCGAAAGTCCGGCGTTCCCCCGCAACTCGTGCATCAAGGCCCAGCGATCGCCGGAGGTGACCAGGACCTCGGTGCATCCGGCGCGCCGATGCCGCCACGAGTCCTTTCCCGGATGGTCGACATCGAACCGGTGGTGCGCGTGCTTGATCAGCGACACCACGAGTCCAAGGCCGACAAGGCGCGGGATCACCTGTTCGATCAGCGTCGTCTTCCCGCTGCCGGACCAGCCTGCAATACCGAAAATGCGCAATCGAATGCCTCGTCAGGAATGCCCACGGCCGAGAACCGCAACGCCAACGGTCGCGAGGCCAGGGAGCAGGTTGAAGGCGACGCGCATCGGGTTCCAACCCAGGCACATCGATACGCGTCGAGGCGCGCGACAGCCGCCATTTTAGCGCCGAGGACGGCCCCCTTGTGGATCCCTGAACACAAACGGGCGACCAGACGGAGCAGAAACCTGCGCATGAAGGCGAGGTTTTTCTTCACCGCATTTGCGATGCGTCCACATGCCCGATCGGTCGGTCATTGCTATCGTGAATGCGCGCGGAAGTCAAGGCCGAAGCCTTCCCCGTTTTCAAGCTGAGCTAATACTTTCGGCTGGTTAGGGGCAGAGGCACTCTTGCAGGGCCATGCTCCGGGCAGGGCGGCATGGCGCCCGTTCGGGGGCCTGTCTCGGCGGTGGAGTCCTCAGCGGCATGGCAGGTGTGCTTGACAACAGAACCAAACATAGGCTATATAACCAATTTTTTAATGTAATCTTGGCCGTTTGCGCCGGGCGTGTTTCAGCCTGGACGCGGCGGAGTGATCGATCCTTCGGAGGCGTTCCGGCACATGTCGGTTGCAAGGCCATTGCACATTAAAATGAATCGTATCTGCCCGGGTGTTGACCCAAATACCTGAAAGCAGTCGCGTACTGCCCCTGCTTTTAATGTTTTCCGCCATGTTGATGGGGGTGCTTTTCATCGCTGAGGTGGAACGCGGATCTCAATTTCGACGGGGAAATCTATATTTCGGCAGCCCGGAAATATGCAGCAGGGATGTATAGGGGAAGGTTTGGCAGTCTATCCGATGCCCCTCTATCCGTATCTGATCTCGTTGTCAAAAGATTTTTCTGGTTGGGAAATTTTTTTCCAGGCGCAGGCTAAAGCCTGCGGCTACCAAATGGAGAAATTATTTTTGAGAACCACTATAGTAGTTCTCGGAAGTTCTTTCGCATTGGCCCAAAGAGGGCACGGCAGGCCGTGCCCCTAGGAACAGAAATTATTTTCGAGAACGAGTATATATTGCAAAATTGTCGACAACACTCCTTTTTATTTAACAAGAATGTAAGATCAGAATTTCGTTAAATTTTATAACAATTTGAATTGATTAGATAATAAAATTGGCATGGTTATTGAATTATTAACTTAAAGATAAATTAAAGGGGCAAGTAACTCTTGTAAATATTAAAACCTCACCTAACGTAGATTTAAGTAAAATAGATAAGCTTATAATTGGAGGATCAATTAAAATTGGACAAATACCTAAAGAGTTAAAAAAATGGATAAATAATAATTTATCTGAAATTATAGCTAAAAAACCTTACTTATATATGTGTGCAGGAGAAGAAGATGAGGAAAAGTTAAAATCAATATGGGAAATGAATTATCCAAAAGAAATATTAGAAAGTGCAGTATGTAAAACCTTTGTTGGAGGAGAGATGGACATTACTAAGTTAAATTTCTTTATGAAGGCATTATTGAAAATAGTTAAAGGTAAATTAGAAAGTAGCTATAATTTAAAAGATGATTCTATAGAGAATTTATCTAATTTAATAAACAGTAAATAGTATTTAGAGGGTCTTAGGCAGCTGAAAAAAATAACAAAAATAAGAATAGGTTTCATAATTAACGGATTAACTATATAATCTTATATATAAATAAAAAAGAGGTGTTTACAATAGTTAAACAATTAGTAACAAATGATATAAAAGAATATTTTTATAGTATAAATTATCCAAGTTATGAAAAAGATTTATGTAATATAGAAATGAAATCTTTATTTAATAAGATCCCAGAAAATAAATATATTTTTTCGCATCATTATGTGGATCCATCAAGAAGTCCTTTTGTAAAAGAAAGTATATCAGTAATATATTCAGAAGATACATTAGAAGATATAGTTAAAAAAATTGTAGATAATAAATTAGCTTATGATGACTTTAAGGTATGTTATATAAAAATTGAAGGTGGAGACATTGGATATAAGGAAAGGCTTAGGAGTGTACGAGAAATAGGATTAGTTGTTATAGGAGAATCAGAAATGTATAAGCCTAAAGTTACCCTTGGAGTAACTAATGTTCATGGCAAATGGATATTTGGAATATACGAAAAAAATAACTGTGAATGGTATAATCATGAGAAAAAGCCTTATTCATATTCTAATTCATTAACTTTAAGAATGTCTAGATCATTAGTTAACATAGCGGTAGGTAATGATTTAAACTGTAGCATAATTGATCCTTGTTGTGGAATTGGTACAGTTGTTATAGAAGCACTTTCAATGGGGCTTAACATTAAAGGTTATGAAATTAATAAAAGTATTTCTAATAATGCTAAGAAAAATTTAGAGTTTCTAAATTTTGAAGATGTTATAACAACAGGAGATATGCATACTATAGAAGAAAAATTTGATATAGCTATTGTAGATATTCCTTATGGTATATTTACACATACAACCCTTAAAGATCAAACAGATATTATAAAAACTTCACGAAGAATTGCAGATAAGGTTATTATTGTTACATTTGAAGAAATGGATGATTTAATAATTTCATCTGGGTTTAATATTGTTGATAAATGCACGTTGGCTAAGGGAACTTTTATAAGATACGTAAATATATGTAATTAGAATAGTGCATTAAGAGTTGTTAACACTTTTAATGCACTATTTTTTTCTGCTATAATGAAATTAGGGAGCTTTGAAAAATAAGCAAACTTAACGTTGAAATAAACTGTTGACATTAACCCTACGGAAAGGGATATAGTTATATTATAAGGAGGTGACAGTGTGGAATATACGGTGCAAAAATTAGGAAAGTTAGCAGGTATTAGTACTAGAACCCTTAGGTATTACCATGAAATAGATATTCTAAGGCCGGCAAGAATTAATTCATCAGGATATCGTATTTATGGTCAAGCAGAAGTTGATATGCTTCAGCAAATATTATTTTATAGAGAACTTGGACTAGGATTAAATGATATAAAAAATATAATAAATGAACCGACCTTTGATGGAGGAAATGCATTAGTAGAACATCGCAGGAAGCTCCTAGAAAAAAGAGAACAATTAGATTTATTAATAGCTAATGTTGATAAAACTATAGTTTCTAAAAATGGAGGGATTAATATGAATAATAAAGAAAAATTTGAAGGATTTAAAGAAAAAATGATTGCAGATAATGAAAAGAAATATGGGAGTGAAATACGTAGCAAATATGGTGATGATGCTGTAAATAAATCAAATCAAAAAATAAAAGGTATGACGCAAGAGCAACATGATGAAGTTACAAGACTTGAAGAGGAAATTACTTTAAATCTTAATGAAGCTTTTAAAACTGGAAATCCAGAGAGTGAAATTGCTCAGAGGGTAGCAGAGCTGCATAAAAAATGGTTGTGTTATTATTGGGGAACTTATAGCAAAGAAGCTCATGCAAATATTGCACAAATGTATGTAGATGATGAAAGGTTTACAGCTTATTATGATAAAGAAAATCCAGGCGCAGCTGAATTTTTAAGAGATACAATTTTAATTTATACAGGAATGAATCAATCATAAATTAATCAAATAAAATAAGGAATATTTATTGTTCCATAAAGGATTGAATTTTTAACATGAGGATAAATAAACTTTTAAGTAATATGGGTTTTTGTTCAAGAAAAGAAGCTAGTAGATTTATTGAAGATAATAGAGTAATAGTAAATGGAGAACTTTGCATACAGGGGCAATGGGTAGAGGAAGATGATGTTGTTTTTATTGATAATGAACTTATTACTCCTAAGGAAAAAGTTTATATTGCATTAAATAAACCTGTAGGGATTACTTGTACAGCAGAAAAGACAGTGGAAAATAATATAATTAGTTTTATGAATTATAAGGATTATATATTTCCTGTAGGTAGACTAGATAAAGAATCTCAAGGGTTAATATTAATGACAAATGATGGAGACTTAGCAAATAAAATTTTAGAATCAGAAAATGAACATGAAAAAGAATATATAGTAACTGTTAATAAGGCTTTTGATGATGAATTTATAAAAGGAATGGCTGAGGGAGTAAACATTCTTGGAACTTTAACAAGAGTTTGCAAAGTTACTAGAGTTAATGAGGATACTTTTAAAATTATTTTAACGCAAGGACTTAATAAACAAATTCGTAGAATGAGTAAAGTTTTTGGATATACTGTTATAGGGCTTAAGCGTATTAGAATTATGAATATAAAAATTAATGGTATAGAAAATGGTAAGTGGAGAAATCTTACAGAAGAAGAAATATTAGAACTTAGAAAGTGCTAATAGAAAGCTTTCATTATCTTAAAGGACATATATCTGTGAGTCAAGTAGTTATTTTTCGAAGATTTTTTAATAGGAAACAAAAATAGCGTATCTAAAAAGAGTGAAAATAGAATATTATAAATATGGAATTAGATGAGGCTATATATTTTTATAGACTTTTGGATACTGCTACTATGCAATTAAAATAAAAATATAGAAAATATAGAAAATATATTGACAAAATACAATAAAATACAATATACTAAGATAGTAGTTTGAAATATAAAAATTGCAAAAAAATATTAAGGAGGTAGGATTATGTTAGAATTTAATGTTTGGAATTAAAAGAACCGTCAATAAAAATAAAAAATTATATAATATAAGAAATATTTATAGCCCTATCTCAATAGTAGAGTATAAAGCTAATTAGCTTTAAGTTTTATTATAATTTAGCTTTTGAAAAAACAAAGGTTATGGGCTATTGCTCATGACCTTTTATTATTTTGTATTTTAAGATGTATATTAAGTGATTCTTAGATTTAGATGGAATTTACTTGGAATGAAAATATACTCTTTAATATAGTTTAAGGTCATGGTGAATCCATGACCTTTTTTGATTCTAAGTAGAAAATGGTATTTCTTTAGGTTGAAAATTAATAGAAAATGCACGAATATTTTGTTAAGAGGATTTAAAAGATACTATTAATTATGTATTTGATTGTGCTTATAGAAGTAAACAGAATAAAGAGGGGGAAGAGTGTATGTTTAGAGTATTAAAATATGTCTTAAGACATAAGGTTAGTTTAATAATTGGAAGCTTATCTATGATATTAATAATTGGGATAGATTTATGTGTACCATATCTTCAAAAAATATTTTTAGATGAAGGTATTACAGGTGGAGATACCACTGTTATTATACCAATTATAGTAGCTTTTTTATTAATATCAATAGTGAAAGCTATGCTTGGGTATTTAAAAGAGTATCTTTATGATATTACTAGTAGTGAAGTTCACGCTGAATTAAAGAAAGATATTTTTAACCATATTCAAGGATTAGAATTTAAATATTTTGATGAAATGAATACTGGAGAGTTAATGACAAGAATTGGAGAAGATGCAGAAAATATATGGCAAACAATTGGATTTGGATTAAGGTTGTTTGTAGAGAATATATTATATTTTGTTTTATCTACAGTAATTCTTTTTTATCTTAATTGGAAGTTAGCATTAGCCTGTGTTGTGATTATGATACCAATAGGATTTATTGCAATTAAACTTGAAAAAAAATTTGGTGAGTGCTATGGGAAAATAAGCGATAAAACAGCAGAAATAAATACTACTGCTCAAGAAAATATAGCAGGGGTTAGGTTAGTTAAAGCATTTGCAAGAGAAAAACATGAGGTAACAAAGTTTTTGAAAATTAATAGATCATATTATGATTTAAATATTCAGCAAGCAAAGGTAGTAGGGCAAGTATTTTCCGCCTATAGAATTTTTAACAAATATATCTCTTGTAATAATGATAATTTTAGGTGGGTATTTTGTAATAAATGAAGAAATTACATTAGGGGTGTTAGTGGCTTTTAGTGGATACATTTGGAACTTAATTTGGCCAATGAGAATGCTTGGATATTTAACAGATATTTTATCAAGAAACTCAGCATCAGCTAAAAAAATATTTGCAATAATAGATAGAGAATCAAAAGTTGTAAGTAAGAAAGATGGATATGAGCCAAAAAGTATTAAAGGTGAAATAGAATTTAAAAATGTAACATTTAAATATAATGATATAGATGTGTTAAAAGATATAAATCTTATTGTACCTAGTGGAAGTACAGTGGCTATTATGGGGACAACAGGTTCTGGGAAATCTACCTTGATAAATTTAATTGGAAGGTACTATGATGTATATAAGGGTGAAGTTTTAGTTGATAAGGTAAATGTTAAAGATTATAACTTAAACAGCCTAAGAAGCCATATGGCAATTGTTCCTCAAGATACATTTCTTTTTTCAGATTCTATAATAAATAATATTAAATTTAGTAGTGATAAAGCTAGTGAAGAAGATGTAATTAATATTTGCAGAGAAGCTTGTTGTTTAGATTTTATAGAAAATCTTGAAGAAGGTTTTAATTCAGAAATAGGAGAAAGAGGTCTTGGATTATCGGGAGGACAAAAACAAAGAATAGCTATTGCAAGAGCACTGCTTAGAGATGCATCACTGTTAATTTTAGATGATTCAACATCTGCATTAGATACGGAAACAGAACAAGTTTTATTAACTAATTTAAATAATAGAGAAAAAATTTGTACAACATTTATTATAGCTCATAGAATTTCAGCAGTGAAAAATGCAGATATAATAATATATATTGAAGATGGACAAATAAAGGAGAAAGGAAATCATAAAGAGTTGCTTCAAAAAAAGGGAGCATATTATGATATATATTGTGAACAATTTAAGGATTTTGAGACAATAGAAAAAGAGGTGATATAATGGGTAAAAATACAATGAATTCAGATGAAAAGATTACAAGAAGAAGCAAAGGCGAACTTATAGGAAGACTCTTAGTATATCTTAAACCATATAAATGGAAATCAATAGTAGTAATATTTTTAATGTTATTTGTAATACTTTGTGGAGTAATAAACCCTTATTTGTTAAAGATTGCTATAGATAGCAATGTAGCTAATAATGATATAGGAGGACTACTTAAAATTGGGTTCTTATTAGTAGTTATTAATTTAATATCTTGGGTAATTTCAAGAATAAGATGGAAAATGATATCTGAAATAACAAATAATATATTAGTTAATATAAGACATGAACTATATTCTCATATACAAAAACTTTCTTTTGATTTTTTTGATAATAGACCTGTAGGAAAAATATTAGCAAGGGTAGTTGGGGATGTTAATACGCTTAAGAACTTATTTGATCAAAGTATTCAATCTTTAATACCAGAATTATTAAATTTAGTTTTTGTAGCTATAGTAATGCTTATATTAAATGTGAAACTAGCACTTGCTTGTATAACATTACTTCCATTTTTAGGTTTGGCTATGTTTGTAATAGAAACATATTCAAGAAGAAGATGGGAAGTGTATAGAAATAAACGTTCAAATTTAAATGCATTTACTCATGAAGAGTTCTCTGGGGTTAAAGTAGTTCAATCTTTTGCTAAAGAAGATTACACAGAGAAAAAATTTGCAGAATTAGTTAAAGATCAACAAAAATCATTTAATAGAGCTGTAAGACTTAATGATTTATTTTGGCCATTAGTTGAATTATCTTGGGGAATGGGAATTGTAATAGTTTTTGCAGTAGGATATAAATTAATTCTTAGTGGAGAAATACAAATAGGTACATTAATTGCATTTTCTATGTACACGGGAATGTTTTGGAGACCTATAATGAATTTATCTAACTTTTATAATACTTTAATAACAAACTTTTCAGCAGCAGATAGAATATTTGATATTTTAGATATAAATCCAGATATTGAAAATATTGAATGTGCAGAAAAAATGCCTGAAATTAAAGGAAATGTTGAATTTAAAAATGTAGCTTTTTCTTATAATAAGAATTCAGAAGTTTTAAAGAAATGTTAACTTTAAAGTTAGTTCAGGGGAAAAGATAGCCTTAGTAGGTAGTACAGGGGCAGGGAAGTCTACAATAGTTTCTTTATTAAGTAGATTTTATGATGTAACTTCTGGTGAAATTTTAGTAGATGGGAAAAATATAAAAGATGTTAATTTAGAGTCTTATAGAAGTCAAATGGGAATAATGCTTCAAGATACATTTTTATTTTCATCAACTATTATGGAAAATATAAGATATGGAAGGCTTGATGCTACTGATGAAGAAGTTATAATAGCTGCAAAAGCTGTTAATGCCCATGAGTTTATAAGTAAATTAGAAAATGGATATAACACTGAGGTTAATGAAAGAGGATCAAGGTTATCATTAGGGCAAAGACAACTAGTTTCATTTGCTAGAGCACTTTTAGCTAACCCGAGAATATTAATACTTGATGAAGCAACTTCTAATATTGATACTCAAACTGAGAAATTAGTTCAAAAGGGAATAGAAAAATTACTACAAGGGAGAACCTCTTTTGTTATTGCTCATAGATTATCAACTATAAGAGATTGTGATAAAATAATGGTTGTAGAAGATGGTGAAATTGTAGAAGCTGGAAGCCATAATGAATTGTTAGAAAAGAAAGAACTATATTATAATCTTTATATGGCTCAATATAAATTTTTAAATGAAGGAGCTTAAAGTATAGTAAAATAAAGGTTAGCACTCATATTATTTAAATATGAGTGCTTTATTTTTTTAGTTGAGAATAATAAAACAATTGATACATATAATTAAACATAATAAGAAAAATGAAGACTAAGGAGAGATTTTATATGAGTATATATGTATTAATTGATTATGTTGAAGAATGTTTTAATAGAGGTGTTGAGCCAACATTTGAAGGATTACATAACTTTAAAAAAAATATTAAATTATAAATAATAGTATAATATTTAGCTTAGTTTTTAGTTTAAATCAGTTTTATAAGTATTCCAGTATTAAATGGTTTAAATTAGTCAAATAATGGATAATCAGTGTTATTGTTTATATATAATGAAAGTAACTAACTATAAAATATAGTAACATCTTTTAATATATATATTATTAATAAAATAAATAGCACTATATTAATTATTTATATATAATTAAAAAAAATGTCGAAAATCTTCATTTTATATAGAAAATAAGGTAAAATATACAATGGAGGGGGAATAGTTATGGATAGAAAATATTATGGGAATGATATTTATTATCAAGAAAAATCTGAATTTATAAAAAGTATATTTGCTTGGAGTTTATTTTTGATAGCAATTATTATGCTTTTTATAAAAAAATGGGAGTTATATAATATGATTTTACAAGTTATAAGATTGTTAGTTGTTATAACTTTATTAATATTTATAACTCATAGTGATAATATAAATCCAAAACCTATACAAAAAATTATTAAAATTAATATTATAATAATGATAAGTGTATTTATGTTGCAAATTGTTCCCTTAGAAGATTTGAACTTAATAAACTATTTATTAAGTTTTTCAGCTGAAAATAATAATGTAGATCATGGGGAGTATTTATTTATATATAATGTATTATATATTATCTAAATATAAATATAAAAATAGTAGAGTCAATTATAATTGAATATAAAATAATTCTAACTATTATAATACTGTTAAATTTATTAAGTAACTTTTGGTTTGAAAATAATATAACTATTATAATAGTTTATAATATTATTATAGAAATAATGTTATTTATGGCAATGAAAAATACTTTTAAAGATAAATTAGTAGTAAATAAAAAAATAAATATATTTAAAGTTAATATTATAGTTTGTTTTATTTGTGTTAATATAATGAAGATATTAGAAGTCTTTAATTTTAATATAATATATTCATTTGTAGAGGCAATAATATTTGCTATATTAATAGCATCTATAACAGAAATAATAGATAATATAGCTAAAAATATGTATAGTTTTATTTTTAAAGATATACATAGTATAAATAAAAAATTAGAAGAAATTAATTATGAAATAATAATTAGAAATGAAGAATTAGAAAAATCTAAAATAGAGATTGAGAAAAAACAAAATAAATATAGACGATCTTTTAAATTCATTATCTAAGGCTATAATAATAGTAAGTACAGCAAATAATAGGATTATTTATTGTAATGCTGATTTTCAGAAATTAATAGAGGTTAATAGTATTAGAAAAATATTAAATAAAAAAATAGAAAATGTTGTTAAACTATATTTTGATTATGAAGATTTAAATAATCTTAATAGAGAGAAATTATATTTTGGAAATCCATTCTAAGTAATGGAAAGCAATTAGAAATAAGATTAAGTAATTATAGTAAAAATAAAGAAGAAATTACAATGATTTTTGAAGATATAACGGAAAAAATAAAAATAGAAAAAATTAAAGGTGAAATAGAAAGAAAAAAAATTAATGATAATATTAAAAAGAATTTTTTATCTAATGTATCTCATGATTTTAAAATACCAATAAATGTAATATATTCAGCTACACAATTAGAAAATTTATTAATTACAAATAATGATATTGAAGGTGTTAAAAAGTATAACTCAATATCAAAACAAAATTGTTTAACTCTAATAAAGTTAACAAATAATATAATAGATATAAGTAAAATAAGTTCTGAATATGTGAATCCAATACTAATATTAGGAAATATAGTAGAATTCGTAGAAGATAGAGTAGCTTCATTAGTAGAATATGCAAAATTAAAAAAAATAAATATTATATTTGATACCTATGAAGAAGAATTATATATGAAATACGATGGAGAACTTATGGAAAGAATAATATTAAATTTAGTTTCAAATGCTATAAAATTCACTCCAGAACAAGGATCTATTAATATATCAGTAAGCAATAATGAAAAAAATATATTTATAAGTGTGGAAGATACAGGTGTTGGAATGGATGAAAAGTTTGCAAAAGAAGCATTTGATAAATATTCTATGAGTTTAAAAGCAAAATATGGAAATGTTCAAGGGACAGGGGTTGGATTATACGTAGTATATAATTTAGTTAATTTACAAAAGGGAGAAATTTGGGTTGATAGTAAACTTGGTAAGGGAAGCAAATTTACTATGAAGTTTTGTAAGGAGTAGTTTTATGGAATTACATAAAAAAACTATAAAAAGAGACAAACTTTTAGATAAGGGATTATTAAATGATTTATGGATACCTGCAATTATAATTTTATCAGTTGTATATTTTAAAGGAGGATCAGAAAGTGATTTTAGTACATGTAATAAAAATAATATGTGCTACATTAGCATTATTAATAAGTATAATAGTTTATTCTAAAATACCTAATATAAAAAAAGATTTTGTTGAATACCTAGGAATAGGTTTTTTCATATTTAGGAATTATTAAATTTATTGATATATTTTTAAGCTCCACTAATGTACCAGAGATTCTACAATTTAAAGTAAGATTCACTGTTGGTTGCTTTGGGTTTATAATTATGATATATGCAGTAGTATTGTATAAAAATAAGATCGGATTTTTATTAAGTAATATTATTTTTTCAGGAAGTTTAATTATAATTTTTATACTATCAAATAGTACACTATCAAGGAAAATTTAGAATGTTTGAGTAGTAAATATGGATATATAATAATTATAGTAATTATAGGTTTAACAATAATTACTATAGGATTAACGTTAAGGGATAAAAATATAACATATAAAGAGGACAAGCACTGGTTAATTAAAATAACATTATTTTTTTCGTTTTATTATATAATAAGATGTTTGGGAATGATTTTAGTTATAGATATAGCTTATCTACAAAATATATGTAGATTAATAATTTATGGGTTAGCATATAAATATGTAGAAGAAAAATTATTAAATAATAGTTATAGATATACTTTAGATAAACTTATAGTTATTCAAAAAACTACAAAATCTATGAATAATAGCTTAATGAAAAAAGAGAGACGTTTAAGAGAATCTAGAATAAATATTAAAAAGAGTGAAGAAAGATATAAAGAGATAATAGAAAGTATATCTGACGGAATATTAATTTTTGAAAATAATATTCTAATGTATATAAATAAAAGTGGACTGGAATATATATTTCATAAATTAACTGGAGAACTTATAGAAAATAGAATTAAAATATATATTGAAATTATTAACTAATATAGTAATAGAAGAGCATAAAATAAATGAAGGATTTATTAAGGAATTTATTATTGAAAATAGAGAAAAAAAGAAAATAAATATTATTTTAACCTTGAAAAATACAAGTAATATAGAAAAGGTATTATTAATTAGTGATATAACAGGATTTAATGAATTGCAACAACTTAGACAAAAAAGAGATAAAGTAAAGGTTATGGAAACTATTAAAGATGAATTTTATTCTAATATATCTCATGAATTAAGAACTCCGATTAATGTTATTAATTCAGGGTTACAATTAAATAATCTAATGCTTAATAATAATAAATTAGATAAAATGATTAAAAATAATAATATTATTAGACAAAATTGTTTAAGGCTTATAAGAACTGCAAATAATTTTATAGATACTAATAGGATATCAGAAGGGTTTTTGGAACCTAATATAAAAGTATATAATATTGTTAGTATTGTTGAAGCAGTAGTTTTAGCATGTAATAAATATATGATTTTAATGGATAATAAATTAGTATTTGATACGGATTTAGAAGAGATATACCTAGCATGTGATAAGGAACATATTGAAAGAATAATGTTAAATATACTTTCAAATTCTTTAAAATATGGTAAAATTGGCGGTAATATTGATGTTATAATCAAAAGTGGTAGGCATGGAGTTAAAATTTTTGTTATAAATGATGCACCACCGATTCCTGAAGAAAAAAAGAAAATTATTTTTGAAAAGTTTACTAAGTTAGATAGTTCTTTAGCAAGACCATCAGAAGGAAGTGGACTTGGGTTATACCTTACTAAGAAACTAGTAGAATTAAATGAAGGAACTATACAAATGAATTCCAATGTTGAAAGTGGGAATATGTTTGATATAAGATTTCCTTTTAAATTTTCAGGAGAACCTTGGGAGGTTAAGTTAGATAATAATGAACAAAATTTACAAGAAAAAGTTAATATAGAATTCTCTGATATATATTTTAATTAGGAATAAGGGAGACAAATGAAAATAATAAGACAATATGCATACTTTTCAAAGTGTTAACATATATATATGTTAAGGTATCTAAAAAACAATTAGTCTACTATGTAAAAGTTATAGTGATAATGCGTAAGCTAAAATAAACTAAAATCTGACTAGTTATTTTTAAAAAGATCCATTATTGAGGTGAAGTATGAAAAAGACAAAATAAAGATAAAGTAAAAATACCTAAAGTACCAAGGCCCCTTAAGAAAAAAAGAAAGTTTAATATATTTAAAGTAAATGGAGAATTTAAATTAATTCCTCTTTTAATAAATATTTTAATTCCTGTTTTAGGTGGATTTGTTGTAGGATATTTAAATAGGAATACAATGAATACATATGAAATGTTAAAAAAGCCATTTTTCACTCCACCAGCTATAGTTTTTCCAATAGTGTGGACAATACTTTATATATTAATGGGAATTGCAGCTTATAGAATATTTATGAGAAACAAGCAAGGTGCAGATGATAAGGGTGGATATTTCTTTTATTTACTACAATTAATGATTAATTTTCTATGGAGTTTTATATTCTTTACATTTAGGCTATATGGAATTTCATTTATAGTACTTATAATATTATTTATTCTTATAGTAATAACTTTTATAAAGTTTATAAAAGTTGATAAAATAGCAGGGTTTTTACTAATACCATATTTAATATGGGTAGCATATGCTGGAGTATTAAACTTTTTTATCTGGGTTCTTAATGAAATGTAAGAAAAAATATAGTATAATAAAGTAAGCCTTCTTTTTAGAAGGTTTATTTTATTGTTCAGAGCGAATGGGGGTAAGTGCTAATGAAAAAAGTTATAATCGCAGAAAAACCTTCTGTTGCCAAAAATATTGCAGATGCTTTTAAAATTAAGAATAGAAAAGATGGATATTTTGAAGGTGAAGAATATTTAATTACTTGGGCCTTTGGTCATTTTTTACAATTATTTGATGCTAAAGATTATGATGAAAGTATGAAGGGATGGAGAATGGATAAATTTCCATTTATTCCTGAAGACTTTAAATATAAAATAAAGCAAGATAGTAGCAATAGAGCTACTGTAGATAAAGGTGCAGAAAAACAATTAAATATTATAAAAGGGTTAATTGATAGAAATGATGTAGATGGAATAATTTCTGCAACAGATTTTGACCGTGAAGGGCAAGTTATTTCAGATGAATTATTTATATATTATGAAGTAAAGAAACCTATATATAGAATACTTCTTAATGAGTGGACTGCAGATGAAGTTAAAAAGGGAATGGCAAATTTAAAGCCTAATAGTGAAATGCAATCACTTCAAGATGCAGGAATTGGAAGACAATTAGCAGATTGGATTATAGGAATTAATTTAACTTCTGTTGCAACATTAAGATATGGATTTGGAGATAATAAAATAATAAATATTGGAAGAGTTTTGCTTCCAACATTAAAAATTATTTATGATAGAGATAAAGAAATAGAAAATTTTGAAGCAACTACATATTATAAATTAGCAGCTAATTTTAAGTCTAAAAGTAATATAGAATTTGAAAGTTTATATTATGAAAATGAATAGTGAAAAATTTGAAGAAAAAGATTATCTAACTTTAATTAGCAAAGCTTTAAAAGAAGAAAGTGGAGTAGTTATTGATAAAGAAATAGAAAAAAAGAGAGAATATCCATCAGCATCTATTTAACTTTTCAAATTTACAAGGTTACATAACAAGTAAATATAAAGGATGGACTTCAGATAAGGTTCTTAAAGTAGCACAAGTACTATATGAAAAGAAATTTATAACATATCCAAGAACAGCAAGTGTTGTTTTAGATGAGAGTTTAGAAGATAAAGCTAAGAAAGGTTTTAAATACATTAAAGAAGGGGTTACCTTATGAGGAGCAAATTAAGTTTGTAAAAACCAAAAGAGTTTTTGATAGTTCTAAGGTTGAGAGTCATAGTGCTATTACTCCAACTTATGTTAAACCAAATAATTTAAGCAAAGAAGAAGATCAAGTATATACTGCTATTAAAAATAGATTTATAATGCAATTTATGCCTGTAGCAGAGTTTGAAGAAACTAAAATAGTATTAAAGGTTCATAATGAAAAAATACCAGGTGAATTTATAGCAAAAGGTAAGGTTCAAATAGTTGAAGGATGGAGAGTAGTTGAAAAAATAGAAACTAAAGATACTATATTACCTTTAGTAGAAAAAAATGAAAGCCTTTTAGTTACAAATAGTAAAGTAAATACAGTAACTAAGAAACCACCTAAAAATCATACTGAAAAAACATTGCTTAGAGTTATGGAAACCTGTGGTAAGAGTTTTAAGGATGGAGAAGATTCAGATTCAGAAGAAATGATGAATGCTATATTAAGTGGATTTAGTATAGGAACTCCAGCAACTAGAGCAGAAACAATAAAGAAACTTAATGATATAGGATATATAAACACAAAAGGGAAAAATTTAATTACTACAGAACTAGGTAGAACAATAGTTGAAATTTTTCCAGCAAAAGAACTTTTAGATTTAGAATATACAGGTAGACTTGAAAAGACATTATCTGATATAGAAAGAGGTAAGTTTAAGAAAGAAGATTTTATGAACTTAATATGTGAATTTACAAGAAGTTCTGTTGAAGCAATAAAAAATGATAATTCACTACTTCATAAATTTAAAGTAGAACTACCAAAAGGTGCAGAAGAAATAGGGAAGTGTCCAATTTGCCAAAATCCTGTTATAGAAGGTGAAAAAAGTTTTGGATGCTCTAATTGGAAAAATGGATGTAAATATACTATTTGGAAAGATGATAAGTATATAACTTCATTTAATAAAACCGTAACTAAAGAAATGGTTGAGTTGCTTTTGAAAAATGGAAAAGTAGGATTTAGAAATTTAAAAAGTAAAAAGGGAAATACCTTTAGTGCATATTTTAGATATGAGAAAAATGAAGAAACTGGATATTTTAATTGGAAAATAGAATTTATACAATAAAAAAACTTAGGTATTGAAAGAAAATATCTAAGTAAGGAATCTGCAAATAAATAAGACTAGAAGTTAGAAAAATCTAACTTCTAGTCTTATTTTTATTCTACAGATTTAGTAGCTTCAACTGATTCTATATTTTCAGTAGAATTAGTAGTTTCAACTGATTGTGTTGTTTGAGCAGTTTCAACATATTGAACTGATCCTCCAAATAATTTAATTGGTTTTATTTGGATGTTAAATTCTCTTTCATAAACTCTAATTGCTGCAACTTCTTTGTTGTTTGCGATACAAACACAGCTTCCAAAGCCATAGCCTCTAGCACATCTTCCAGCTCTATGTAAATAATCATTTGCACTAACTGGGAAATCAAGATTAAATACATGAGTAATTCCTGGAATATCAAGTCCTCTTGCTGATAAATCAGAAGAAACTAATATTTTAATTCTGCCGGATCTAAAGCTTTCAAGAGCTCTTTGTCTTTCTTCCTTTGAAACATGAGAAGAAATATTAAAAGCTGCTCTATCGTGATAATTTAATTTTTGTGTAACAATCTCTAATTCAGTACTGTTATTAACAAAAACAATTGATTTTTCTGCATTTGCAGCAGCTAGTAACTTTCTAAGTGTATCAAACTTATCTCTTCTATCTGCAACAATATATGCATGATCAATGTTTGGGTTAAGTGATGCTGTGCCTTCAGCTTTAAAAATAGCAGGTTCCTTCATTAATAAAGTAGCAAGCTCTAAAGTCTTTTGGCTTACAGTTGCTGAAAATATCATTAATTGTCTATCTCTCATTGTAGTTTTTATTATATCTTGGATTACTTGAGAATTATTTTTATCAAGTAAATTATCAGCTTCATCTATAACAATAGTTTTAATAGTATGAGCTGTTATTTTTTTCTTTCGTATAAGATCTAAGACTCTACCTGGAGAACCAACAATTATATGAGGTTTAGTATCTCTAATTTTTTTTATTTGTTTATCGATATTAACATCACCAATAATACTTAATGTAGTAACTGGCATCCCTGAGTTTTCTGCAAGTAATTTAACTTCTGCTTCAATTTGCATAACAAGCTCATGAGTTGGAGCTAAAATTAATGCTTGCATTTCTCTTTTTTCTGTATTAACTTTTTCAAATATAGGAGTAAGAAAAGCTAGAGTTTTACCACTACCTGTGTGGGATTCTGCAATAACATCTCTATTTTCTAAAGCAGCTGGAATAGCTAAAGTTTGAATATCTGTTGGGATGGTTATTCCTTGCTTTTCTAATCCGTTTATTAAGTTTTGATTTAAATTTAAATCTTTAAATGAAGTATTCATATATTTCTCCTTTGTTCTGAATTATTATAATACTCATAGTATCTTTAATTATAACCTTAAAAACACCTTTTAGGCTAGTTAAAATTTATTTTACAAAAAAAGGTAGATTGCTTATGATATTAAAGCATAAAGGTGCTAAAAATACTGTTATAAGACCTGCGATACCAATTGAAAGTGAACTCATTGCTCCTTGTGTTTCTCCAAGTTCTAGTGCTTTTGTTGTTCCAACAGCATGAGAAGCAGTTCCTATTGCAATACCTACAGCTATTTCATTTTTAATTTTAAATAATTTGCAAATTGATGGTCCAACTACTGCACCTGTAATTCCAGAAATAACAATGGCAAGAACTGTTACAGGAACAAGGCCTCCTAGTTGATTTGTTATCTCTATTCCTATTGGAGTAGTAACAGATTTTGAAAGTAAAGAAATTGTTAATATATTTTCAAGTCCGAAAATAAAGCAAAGAAGTATTACAGAAATAATTCCAACTAAGCTTCCTATTAAAATACCTATAATTATAGGTATAAAGTTTTGTTTTAAAAGGTTAATTTGTTTATAAAGTGGAACTGCAAGAATTACTGTAGCAGGTCCTAAAAACATATTAATAAATTTAGCACCATTATTATATTTCTCAACATCTATGTTAAAGATTACTAGGAAAGTAATTATCATTAAGATAGAAATTAACAATGGATTGAAAAGTGGGAATTTAGTTTTTTTAGAAATATATAAACCACATTCAAAAGCTAATAGGGAAATTACAATTCCGAAGAATATATTATCAGTTAAAATATTCATTAATTATCACTTCTTTCTAATTTAGATTTATTACTACGCTTAACTAAAAATTGAACTATTAATCCAGTAACTGCAATTATAATTGATGTTGAAATAATACAAATAAGCAATATTTGTATTAAACTAGATTTAATAATATCAAAAGATGTTAAAAGACCAACTCCGGCTGGAATAAAGAAGAAGGCAAGATGATCTAAAAAAAATGATGATATTGTTTCTACTTTTTCAAGTTTAATAATATTACTACATAATAGTGTTAATAAAATAATCATACCTATAATATTACCTGGAACAGGTAAACTTAAACCTTTTGAAATGATTTCTCCTATTAGATAAATAGAAAGAATAATAAGTGCTTCTCTAAAAATTTTCATAAAAAATATCCTCCTTAGTACTATATACTAATTTAGCACTTTTTCTTTTAATAGTAAATGATAGATAAATAAATTATGTTAAGTAATCATTTACTATTTATTAAATATTAGAATTGCTTCAAAAAATGAATTTTTAATTAGATAAACATAGTGAAGTTAATATCAAATTTATAAAAACACGTACTTAGATAATAAGTACGTGTTTTTTTGCATACTTAAGAATAGACAATTGTTTATATATTAAACTAGCTTAAATTTATAGTAGTGAGGAAATATCGATTTTTATAACATTTTAAGTGGTAAAAACATAGTATGAGTAATATAAACAATTTATTACACGAAAGTGGTAGGAGGAAAGTGTGAAAAAAAAATTAACTAAAATAACTGCAGTTATAGCACTTATTGGAGTGTTAACTATGAGCTTTATATCATGTACTAAAGATAAAAGTGGAGAATTAACGAAGGTTAGGTTAAATGAAGTTGTTCGTTCTGTATTTTATGCACCGATGTATGCAGCAATAAATCAAGGATTCTTTGAAGAAGAAGGAATAGAAATTGATCTTTCAACAGGCCAGGGTGCTGATAAAACTATGCAACAGGTATTAAGTAAAAATGCAGATATTGGTTTTTGTGGACCAGAACAAGTAATCTATATAAATAATCAAGGTAGAGAAGATTATCCAGTTTTATTTGCAAAGTTAACTCAAAGAGATGGAGCATTTTTAGTTGGAAGAACTGAAGAATCTAATTTTAAGTTTGAATCTTTAAAAGGTAAAGAACTAATAGGGGGAAGACCTGGTGGAATGCCACAAATGTCTTTTGAATATGTATTAAAACAACATGGATTAAATCCAAAAACGGATGTTAATTTAGTTACTAATTTAGATTTTACAGCAACAGCAGGTGCTTTTAAGGCTGGAACTGGCGAATATGTTACTTTATTTGAGCCTACAGCTTCAATGCTTGAAAAAGAGGGCACTGGTAAAATAGTAGCATCAATTGGAGAAGAAGTAGGAGAAATTCCTTATACATGTTTCTTCTCAAGTAAATCTTACATGGATGAAAATCCACAAATAATTGAAAAATTCACAAAAGCTATTTATAAAGGACAACAATGGGTTATTGAAAATAGCAACGAAGAAATTGCAGATGCAATAATAGAATATTTCCCGGGAACTGAAAAAGATATTATAGTAAAAGTTATTTCAAATTATAAGGAAATTAATGCATTAGCAACTGAGCCAAGAATTGAAGAAGAAAAAATTAATAAATTAATGGATATTATAGAAAGTTATGATGAAAAATTAATTCCCGAAAGACCATCCTTTGAAAAAATAGTTAATAATAGCTTTGCAGATAAAGCTACTAAAAATAAATAATATTAAATTAGGCATTTAAAAAATAATGAGTAAAAATACATGTATATTTTTGAAGGTGCCTTAAGGCTAAGCCTTTTCTACATTAGGGAGATGAAAGAAAATAGATAAGAATTTAATTAGTTGTTTTTTGAATCTCCCTTAGTTACATACAATATAGAAAGGTGGTGTAAAATTTGAGCTTAATAGAAATAGAAAATATTAATTTAATATATCATTCTCTTAAGGGAGAAACAGAAGCAATTAAAAATTTAAGCTTTTCCATTAAAAAAGGGGAATTTGTAAGTATTATAGGTCCATCAGGTTGTGGTAAATCTACTTTGTTAAACATTATAAGTGGTCTTTTAACTCCATCAAGTGGGAAAATAATTTATAATGATGAAAATGTAAAGAATAGATTAGATAAAATGGGATATATGTTTCAAAAGGATTATTTATTTGATTGGTTAACAGTTTGGGAGAATGTTCTACTTGGTCTTAAAATTAAAAAAGTATTAACTAGGGAAAATATAAAGAGAGCAGATGAACTATTAACTAATTATGACTTAGCTAAATTTAAAGGTCATAAGCCAACAGAATTATCTGGTGGAATGAGGCAAAGAGTAGCTTTAATTAGAACTCTTGCTTTAAATCCAGAAGTATTACTTTTAGATGAGCCTTTTTCAGCTTTAGATTATCAAACTAGACTAAAGGTTTGTGATGAAGTAAGTGAAATTATTAAAAAGGAAGGTAGAGAGGCGCACCAGGCCGTGCGCCCTACGTGTGACTTCGTCATCCAGCACGAAGCTGATGGCGGTGGCGAGCCAGTCGGGCTTGAGTACGACGATATCGCGCAGTGCGGGGTCGTGCTGATAGTGGATGAGGTGCCCGAGCTTATGCGAGATGGTCACGAACAGCCGGGCCAATTCATCGTCCATCGTGTGCTCGCGGCAGATGCCGAGCACACGCTCCAGGGGCAGGTAGGCCGCGCCTGTGTCCTGCAGGGCTTGCCACGTTTCCTGGAAACTCTTCGGCACGGAGCGCCCCATTTCCGGCAGGGTTGCAGCGAGGCGGGCGATGGCGCGTTTGAGTTCCTCGATGCCGCGGCGCTCGCCGTTCTCATCGGGCTTGCTCTCAATATGGAAGAAGTCAACCACCGTTTCCTTGCCGAAGAGATCCCACAACTCCTGGCGGTCAATATCGGGCTGGCGCTGCTGCGGCCCGCCGTGTGTGGCGACGACCAGAATCTTGGCCGTCTGGCTCGCGGCGCTTGATGAGTTGGATCCATTCCCGCACAAAGCCCTGCTGCGGCCCCTCGCGCGGCTTCCAGACCACGAGATAGACCGCGGGCGCGCTGAAGAACAACTGGTGCGTGGGCCGGTACACGCGCTGGCCGCCGAAGTCCCAGCAGTTGAGGGTGATTTCGGTGCTACTTTCGGAGTCGGTGACCTTGATGGGCCTGATCTCGATGCCGTGCGTGGAGGGATGCTCCTGCCACGGCTTGCCCAGCAACGCATCCATTAAACAGGTTTTACCGACTTCGCCCTCGCCGACCAAGATAAGTTTGGCTTCGTTGAGCGTGATCTGTGCAGTAGCTTTGGCGCGCAGGTAGGCTTTGACCGCGTCGATTCCTTGTTCATAGGCCGCGGCGACTTCAGGGTTGAGGGGGTTGCCACCAAGGAAGAGCCGGCTCAATCGTTCAAGTTGAGCTAGCGACTCCGGCAGCGTCTCCAGTTGGTTTTGAGAGAGATCCAACGCCTGCAGCCGCGTGAGTTGCCCCAGCGAATCTGGCACGGCCTTCAGTAGATTGGAGTTGAGACCTACATACCGCAACTGCGTGAGTCGGCCCAGCGAGTCTGGCAGCGCATCCAGTTGGTTGCGGGATAAACGCAACGACTGCAACTCGGTGAGATCACCTAGCGACTCCGGCACCTCCGTCAATTAGTTGCTGGAGAGATCGAGCTTCTGCAACTCGGTGAGTTGGCAAAGCCACCCGGGCAGTGCATTGAGTCGGTTACCAGCGATGTTCAAATTTCGCAGTTGCGTGAGTCTGCTGAGCGACTCCGGTACGACCGTCAGAGGGACACCGGAGAGAGCAAGCCAGCGCAGTTGCGTGAGTTGGCCGAGCGAGTCTGGCAGCGCCGTCAGTTGGTTGCCGGAGAGATCCAGCGATTGTAACTGCGTGAGTTGGCCGAGCGAGTCTGGCAGCGTCGTCAGTTGGTTGCTGGAGAGATCCAACGACTGCAACTGCGACAGTCGGCCCAGCGTCTCTGGCAGTGTCGTCAGTCGATTGTTGGAGAGATCCATTGACTGCAACTGTGTGAGTAGGCCCATCCACCCTGGCAGCGCAGTCAGTCGGTTGCGGGAGAGATGCAGCGACTGCAATTGTGTGAGCCCGCCCAGCGACCCTGGCAGAGCTCCCAGTTGGTTTTGGGTCAGATCCAGCGACTGCAACTGCGTGAGTTGGCCCAAGGATTCCGGCACCTCGAAGAGACCCAGGCTGCTGAGTTGGAGTTCCTTGGCGCTCAATCGCCGCGCTGCTTCGATTTTCCTCTCTGCCTTGCGATATGCCTCGTCACGCGCCATGTCCGCCGCCTTTCTGGGTCAGTCAAGGGGTTGGGGGGTGTATCCCCTCTTATACCGCCCCCAACACAAACTCCAGGTAATTATCCTGGTTGACCACCTGCACGGCCGCGCCGTAGGCGCGCTCGAAGGCGTGCCCGCCGGCCCGCGCCGGCCGCTGCCGTACTTGAATTCGTAGGCGTGCATCGCGCCGCCACCGGCGATCTCCAGGTAATCTACTTCTGCGCCGCCGTAGGCCCGCCAGAAGTGGCTGCGCGGCGTCTCGCCGCGGCTGGCATAGTGCTTCAGCCGCTCGATGACCAGAAAGTTCTCCCACAGATGCCCGCGATCAGGGCGGAGCGCCAGGTTGTTGAAGTCGTTGATCAGCGCGTTGCGAATGCCGAGATCAAGGAAATAGATCTTGGCAAGCTTGCCGATCTCGCGCCGCGGGTTGTTCGAGTAGGGATGCAGGCGAGTGATAACGTACGATTTCTCCAGGATGTTCAGGTAGCTCACGACGGTCTTGCGATCCACCTTGAGCCGCGTCGCCAGCTCGCTCTCGTTGACCTCGTTGCCGATCTGATAGGCCAGCGCACGGGCAAGGTCCACGATCACCTGCGAAAAGCGGATGCGGTGAAACGCCAGGATGTCGCGGAACAGGTAGCTCTCGACCAGCTTTGCCAGCAGGAGCTGCCGCGTCTTGGGGCTGCCTTCCAGATAGACCTCGGGATAGAGGCCATACAGCAAGGCGTCCGGCAACAGCGCATCGGCGGTGGGCTGACGCAAGGCCGGATCAGCCAGCGCCCCGGTCACAGCGAGCGCTTCGGCCAGGGAGAAGGGGAGCATCAGGAAGTCGAGATAGCGTCCCGTCAGCGCATCGGTCACGCGGTTGCGCAGGTCGAAGCTCGACGAGCCGGTCGCGATGATGATCAGGTGCGGATGAAGATCGTGGAGGGCCTTGAGCGTCAGCCCCGGATCATCCAGGCGCTGCGCCTCATCGAGCAGAATCGCGTCGTGCCCGCGGCCAGCCGATCCAGCAAGGTGCGTGAGGTCGTGTTGACAGCGCGACGGTCTTCCTCCAGGTCGCAGTTCAGATAGCGGGTACGCTTGCCTTCGTTCGCCAACCTGGCCTGGATCGCAGACAGCAAGGTCGTCTTGCCGACCTGGCGCGCGCCCAGGATCAAGATGACCTTGCGCAGGTCGGTCAGCCGCTCAAAAATGGTTTGTTCTATGAATCGTGGGATCATGTTCCCGATTCTAAAATCAAATTCGGGAAATTGCAAGTCTGATATGCTTCACCTGCTTGCCAGGCATTTGCTTCCCGACCATCCCTCACCGGATCACCCGGTGCACCACCGGCGGCGCGGCCACCGGCTCGTCTGAGAAGCCGTAAGCCCCGGCCAGCCGGGCAAGCGCGGCGTCCAGCGTCTCCTGGGTGCGGGCGTGAACCCACAGCAGCGGCTCGCCGGCCTCGGCCCTGCCGCCCAGTTTGCCCCGCTCCGTCAGCACTACGCCCACTGAGGGATCCACCGGATCTTCCTTCCTGGCGCGGCCGCCGCCCAGATCGACCACCGTGAAGCCGATTTCACGCGCGTCCGTGCGGGCGATGTACCCGGACCGGGGCGCCGGCAGCGGCGCGATCAACGGCGCTGCGGGTAAGCGGCTGGGATCGTCCACAAAGTGCAGGTCGCCGCCCTGGGCCGCGACCCACTCGCGGAACTTAGTCCATGCGGTCCCGTGGTCGAGCGTCCCAGCCGCGCGGTGCCGTCCCTCTTCGGGCGATGCGACGGCTCCGGCAATCAGCAGCATCTCGGCCGCGACGTCGATGCAGTGCTGCCGGAAGTCGGCGGGTCCGTGGCCGTGCAGCGTCTCGACCGCCTCGACCACCTCCAGCGTGTTGCCCGCGGCCAGGCCCAGCGGCTGGCTCATGTCGCCGAGCAGCGCGGTCATCTTGCGCCCCAGCCCGCGGCCGATCTCCGCCATCAACTCCGCCAGCTCGACCGCCTCGGGCAGCGTCTCCATGAACGCGCCGGTGCCCTACTTTGACATCCAGCACGATGGCGTCCGCGCCCGCAGCGATCTTTTTTGACATGATCGAGCTGGCGATCAGCGGCAGCGAATTGACCGTGCCTGTGACATCCCGGAGCGTGTAGAGCTTGCCGTCGGCCGGGGCCAGCTCGTGGGTCTGGCCCGCGACCACGACACCCACGTCGCGGAGCTGGCGCTTGAACTGGTCGATGGTGAGATCGACGTTGAAGCTGGGGATCGCCTCCAGCTTGTCGAGCGTGCCGCCGGAGAACGACAGCCCGCGGCCCCACATCTTGCCGACCGGCACGCCCAGGCTGGCGACCATCGGCCCGACGACGAGCGTGGTCTTGTCGCCGACCCCGCCGGAGGAGTGCTTGTCGACGATGAACGGCGTGACGTCGTGCAGATCGAGCGTGTCGCCGGAGAACGCCATCGCCTCGGTCAGATGCGTCGTTTCCCCCGGCGTCATCCCACGGAAGAACACGGCCATGCAGAATGCCGCGGCCTGGCAGTGGGGCACGTCACCGCTAACGTACCCTTGATGAAGAACTCATCTCGTCCGCGCGACAGTTCGCCGCCGTCGCGCTTGGTGGTGATAATGTCTACGATACGCATAGGAACCTCGGAGCCGAGAATGGATGGATCTCACGCAGAGACGTAAAGGCGCAACACCGAAAACCTTAGCATTCTTTGTGATTTTGCGTGAGATTTGTGTAGGTGCCGGAAGCGCGAAATCACTGCCCGGGTGTCAACTTGAAATCAAACTCCCCTGTGCCATACGCTGCGGCTAGCTGTTCCGGCACCGCAGCGAGGACTCGACAAGACGACGATGGTGTGATTGTTTCCCCCATATCCAACTCAATTGTAATGTCGCGGCGTCAATCCGCTTGATCGTCGCCGTGGGCGAGCACCACGTGAGATCGGTCTTCGCCAACACGTCAATGCAGCACCAGTGGCAGCCGGACTTTGACGCGCT
>CAVPXB010000022.1:0-162414 GCA_963709525.1 uncultured beta proteobacterium | reverse complement strand
CGGCCTCCTGAAGTCCGAGCGTGACCATGGCGTACCGGGAACTACGCCTCGTCCGCGCCGGCGGGCCGCCGCTCGACGAAGGCCTTGAGATCGCCCTCGGCGATCCTGACCAGGCGGCCGACCTGGTAAGCACGGAGCTTGCCGGCACGGATGGCGCGGCGCAGCGTGCGGGAACTGACTGCGGCGCGCTGTGCGGCGTCGCCCAGCGACAAATAGTTGACCGGGGTGGGAGTGGGGGACGACATGAGACCTCCTGCGAGAGGATGCGGGGGGAATGGGGAAACGACGAGCGAAGGAGGGCGCGTGCCGGGTGCGGCGCGTGCCACGTCCATGGCGATGCAATGGTTGTCCCCGGGGTTCGGACGACCGTCGGGAGGGCGCGATCGAACCCGAGCTAAGGTGCAGGCTGGAATGAAACGCTAGACGCGACAAAGCCCGCACGAGGGCGGGCTTGGCAGGAATTCAGGGCGAGCAAAACGACAGCTGTCGAGGCTCGAACTCGACCGCGCACCCGTCGGCATGGAATTTTGGTTATGCGCCGTAGATGCTGCCAGTGGTTTTCTCGCGCACGGAGCAATGCTGACACGCGCGGCCACCTTCAGTGAGCATTCTAGGGTATCGCAACGCGTCGTGCAACGCTCCCGCGACACGCCATCGCGGGTTCGAGTCCCGCCGGTTCAAGCGGTCTAGTCGGATTTTGAGTTGATGGACATTGCCGTGCGGGATCGAGTGCTCGAAAAAAGAGCTCCCACCTCGAGCATCGAGTAGTCAGGGCGGACGCACACTTGTGAGGTGTCTGCCAGACAGCGGCCATCCGCTCACACGCGCTGGGCGGGCGTTATCGACCCACGGCCGCCGCTGGCGATCTTTTGACCCAGTGACCGGTGTACTTCGTATGCGGCCGCTCGCAGATTTCATCGAGAAGTGCAAAGCTGGGGGGAGCGGCCGTTGCCCGATAGCTGGCGGCGAACTTGAAAAACGGCAGCCTAACGGCCGCGCTTCAGGGCGGTGACGACGCGCGAGCGACCCGAGACCTTCGTACGTCACGTCGGCGATCCGTGCAAGGCACTGGCATTTCACGGCGTAACGGGCCGATCGCGAAGTGGTGTCGGCATTCTTTACAGTCCGGCTCCAGCCGGTCCATCGCGTGAGATCAAGTCATTGAATCCAAACGGACCCATAACGTTTGCATGGTTATTGCTGCTCCTCGCAACGAGCGTACGTCCGTAACGGGGAAGGTGCGCAGACGCATTCTTGGGCATGTAAAGGGAGATAGATCATGACCTGCCTTCTGCGGCGAGTCGTTGCCGCCATTGCGCTTGCGTTCTGCACCAACGTCCGCCTGGCGGCGCCCACCGATTTCGATGGTTTCAACGATCTTGAAATTCTGACCAACCAGCTTCCTGGACTGACCTTTTCCAATTCCACGGTGTTGACCGCGGGGTCTCGCTCAATGAGTTTGAGTTTCCGCCGCAGTCGGACTCCAATGTCATATTCGACGCCGGCGGAGCGATTGGATCGATTTTTCCTCGCCCGTCACCTCGATTCGAGGCTTACCTGACTTATGTGGAGGCGGTGACGTTGCGAGTCTTTGATGCTGCCGCGGTCCAGCTTGGCGCAGCGCGACAACGCTTTTCAGATTCAATCTGGCCCTTCCGGTGGCTCGGAGCTCTCCGAACGAGTTGCTCTCCCTTACGTTTGCCACTGGGATTCTCTCGTGCCGTCTTTACTGGGAGACGCGGCGGGCGTTCCTTTACGTTGGACGATCTGACTTTTCGAGCCGGTCCCAACGGTGTTCCGGAGCCTTCGACGCTGGCCTTGGCGCTCCTTGGTTTGGTTACGCTCTTTCCGCGGCGCCAGCGGGTGTGTGGTTGACCGCGGACTGCACGAGTTGCGAGAACATGAAGCCGCCCACCGCGGTTCCTGCCACACCGAACCGCTCGACGTTGAGCGAAGTCAATGTGTTTGAGGGATTGAAGGAATCCACTTAGCGTTACGGCTCTCGCCTTTGCGGCGCAGAGTCGATTAACAACAATTTGATGTGTCGCAGAACGGTTGGTTTGCCTCCATTGCGGGGGATGTTCCGTTCACTCATCGCGCGCAAATGCGCGAAGCAGTTTCCGGTCGAACCGGCGCTGCTGCCGCCGTTTCCTCCGGACCCCTTCCTCGGTCGCTTCTGTCTTGAAGGGTCCACCATGATCGCCCCGCTTGCTCGTCACACCGCGCCGATACTGCTCGCGGTCGGTGCAACTCGCCCTGTTGGCCCTGCTGGCACTGGGAAGTATCTTGCCTGCCGCGGCACAGGTGCGGACAGTTTCCACGCCGACGGTGGAGCCCGCGCAGGTGCGGGCCGGGGTCGCAGAGAACGTGCGGATCTGGGCCGACATCAGTGACCCGAACGTAATTGCGAGCGGCGTGAACCTGCTCAAGGTCGGGGCGCCCGGCACCAATCCGACCATCGTCGGGGTGCTGAAGGACGATGGCACAGGCGGGGACGAGATCGCCGGGGACGGCCGGTTCAGCATCGAGCTGACGGTCAACGAGCCGGCGGCGAAAACCTTCGTGTACCGGATCTCGGCGCCGTTCAAGGGGACGCTGCTGCGTACGGTGACGCCGGACCTGCCGCTGGCGGTAGTGGCCAACCGGGCGCCCGTCGCGGTCCCCGGCACGAACCAGGCGGTGCACACCGGGGCCGTCGTACCGCTGGACGGGCGGGACAGCTACGATCTCGACGGCGACCTTCTGCGCTTCAGCTGGACGTTGCTGCTGCCGGCGGGCAGCACCGCACGCCTTGACAACGCGAACTACGTGAAGCCGAGCTTCACCGCGGACATCGCCGGGACCTTCCGGGTGCAACTCGTCGTCAACGACGGTCACGTCGACAGCGTGCTGAAAGAGTTGACCGTCACGGCCAGCAGCGGCAATACGGTGCCGACGGCGCGGCTCGTGCCCATCAGCTCACCGTTTACACCGGCGTCGCCGGTGGCGCTGAGCGGTGGCGGCAGCTTCGACCCGGACGGGCAGCTGCTGACCTACGCCTGGACCTTGAAGGGTAAGCCGGCGACTTCGACCACGGCCGGTCTGTCGGCGACCACCGGCGCCACGCCGCAACTGCTGCCCGACAAGCCGGGTCGCTACGTCATCGAATTGACGGTCAACGATGGGAGCGCCAACAGCGCGCCGACGCAGGCGCTGGTGACGCTGTACGCGCCGAACACGCCGCCGGCGGTCAACGCCGGCGCCGACCAGAGCGGGAAGCCCACCGCCGGCGTCGTCAACCTGGCGGGCACCATCGGTGTCGATCCGGAGGGCGATTCTGCGGTGAAGGTGCAGTGGACGTTCATCGCCAAGCCGGCGGGCAGCACTGCGACGCTCGCCAACGCCGACGCACTGACCCCAAGCTTCACTCCCGATCAGCCGGGCGACTACCTCATCGAGCTGGCAGTGACCGACAACCGCGGCGCGATTGGCAAGGCGCGAGTGGTCGTCCGCGCGATCACCTTGCCGCCGGTGGCCATCACGCTGCTGAGCGCGAGCCCGGGCAGCGGCACGGTGCCGCTGGCGGTGCAATTCCAGAGTCAGGCTGCCGGCGGCACCGGCAGCTACAACTACGGCTGGACCTTTGGCGACAACACCACCAGCGCAACGCAGAACCCGAGCCACACCTATACGCAGGTTGGCACCTTCAACGCGACGGTAACGGCGACCGACGGGCAGAACCACAGCGCGTCGAAGAGCGTGCCGATCACCGTCAACCCGGTGGTGGTGGTGACCAACCAGGCCCCGCAGGTCAACGCCGGGCCGAATCAGACGGTGGTCCTGCCGGCACTGGCGACGTTGACCGGGTCGGCGACCGACGACGGGCTGCCCAATCCGCCGCACCAGCTGACGTACCTCTGGTCGCTGGTCTCCGGCCCGACCGGTCCGGCGATCACCGATCCGACGCTGCCCGCCACCACCGCGCTGTTCCCGACTCCGGGCACCTACGTGTTGCGGTTGACCGCCAGCGACAGTGCGCTGTCCGGCAGCGGCACAGTGACGATCACCGTCGGCGACGTGGGGCCGAGCTTGCAGCCGATCGCCGATCGGACCATTGCGCTGGGCAGCCGCTTGCAGCTGGAATTGGTCGCCAACGACGGCAATCCGACCGACCAACTGACCTACAGCCTGCTCGTCGGTCCGACTGGGGCGGCGGTGAACCCCAGCCCGCGGCTCCACTGGACGCCGAGTGCCAGCCAGTTGGGAACCCACACGTTCACCGTGCAGGTGACCGACGCTTACGGCCACGGCGACAGCAAGAGCTTCCACGTCACCGTAGTCCAGGGCAACCAGCCCCCGCTGCTGGCCGTTCAGGCCGCGGCCACGCTGCCGCGCGGGGCCACCTTCAGCCGTACGCTGACGGCGACCGACCCCGACAACCAGCCGCTCGTCTTTGCGCTCACCAGCCGGTCCGGCCGGAATGACGCTGACCGGCGCCAATCTCAACTGGCCGACGGGGACCACCGCGCCCGGCGACTACCCGGTGACGGTCAAGGTCGACCGACAGCGGCGGGCTGTTCGACGCCAAGCGGTTCGTCGTCACTGTGACGCCGGCCGCGCCCCCCGTCGCCAGCGACGATCGCTACGAGGTGCAACTGGGGCAATCGCTGACCATTCCCGCGCCCGGCGTGCTCGCCAACGATCTCGACCCGATGGGCGGCAGGCCTGACCGCCGCCAAGCTCACCGACCCGGACAAGGGCACGTTGAGCGCCTTCAACGCCGATGGTTCCTTCACCTTCCAGGCGCCGGCGGTCATCGGCAAGACCTTCCAGCCCGTGGTCAAGTGGATCAGCCAGTCGAACAGCCCCGGCATGACCATGCGCAACAATCTGCGCGCTGTCGATGTCGATGGCGACGGCAAGCCCGAGCTCGTGATCGACCATCCCTCCGCGGACATCTGGGGAGAGTACGGGCTCAGCGTTCTCCACGGCAAGGATGGCAGCGTGCTCTGGGGCCAGCAGACGCTCTACCTGCCGCTCCCGCCACCGAACGATCAGTGTGTCATCGTGACCTGGAACGCTCCCGACGTGATCGCGGTGGGTGACATCGACGACAGCGGCGCGCCGGCGATCGTCGTGCCGGTCGTGTGCCCGAGTGGTCCCGCGGTAACCGGCGGCCCCACCAACCGGCTCGCCGCGCTCGACGCGCGCACCGGGGCGGTGAAATGGCTGAGCCCGATGCTGTCGCCGGTCCGTGAGGTTCCCGGGACGCCCGGTTATGCGTTCGACATCACGAATATGGTGAGGCCGGCCATCGCGCGCCTTCGCCCCGGCGAGACGCCGAGCGTGCTGTTCAAGAAGACGATGGGAGGCGACGACCGGAGGGGGACCTACTACTGCAACGACTACCTGCCCGGCGTCAGCTCGTCGAACTGCACCGTGGTCACTGCGGTGGATGGCGCCACCGGCGCGGTCCGCCAGGTCTGGGCCGCGTTCAATGACTACTATTCCCCCGGCAACGAGCGGGGTGGATTCGTGCTGGTCGCGGACCTCAACGGCAGCGGCACCCCCAACATCATTGCCGACACCGCCGTGTGGGACTTGAACGGCACTCTGCTCAACAACCGCAGGAATGGCCGCTTGGTGATGGGTCTCGCGCTCGCCAATCTCGACGACTCCGGCGAAACGGCGATCATCAGCTTCGAGATCGCCAACGGCGGCATGGGCTACCTCGTCGCGCGCAAGCCCGACGGCCAGGTGCTGTGGGAGACGCCGACGGACGTTAACGCTGGTTCCGTGAGCGGCCAGGTGGTGGTCGCCGATCTTTTCGGCGACGGGATGCCGAAGATGATGGTGACCACCAGCGGCAATCTCTACGTGTTCGACGAACACGGAGCGCTCGTATGGACGCATCGCTTCGCCGATGCGGCGAACAACCCCACCATCGCCACCCACGCACGGCCGGTGGTGTTCGACCTCGACGGCGACGGTGTGCCCGAGCTCATCATGCAGACGGGCTACGGCGTCGAGTTCTTCGACGGCAAGACCGGCGCGGTCAAAGCCAACGTGAGCTACGCCTCGATCGGCTATCCGGCTGCCGGCCGTACCAGGCGTCTTCTTCCAGCAGCCTGACACCGCTGGTCATAGACGCCGACGGCGACGGGCACGCAGAGGTGGTATTCAACATCATGTCTCCGTACTACCCGCTGAAGGGCTGGGTCGTGGCGCTGAAGTCGGCCAACGACGACTGGCAACCGGCGCGGCCGGTGTGGAACCAGTTCGCCATGCACGACGCCAATGTGACCGATACCGGCCACATCCCCTATCCCGAGGTGAACAACTTCGCCACGCCGCGCACCAACGTGTTCGCGAATCCGGCGCGCATTGCGCCGGATGTAGATCCGCGCAAGCGCGAACAGGCGACGTTCACCTATAAGGCGCAGGCAGGCGGACTCGACTCGAACGCGGCGACGGTGACGATCGACATCATGCCGACGAATCGGCCGCCGGTATTCACTTCGACGCCTCCGAACACCTACATTACCTATAACAACAGCTATCCGGCGATCATTCCGTTCGTCTACCAGTCGCACGCAGTCGATCCCGACCCGGGCGACACGATCACCTATTCGATCGTCCTGCGGTCCAGTAGCGCTGGACTTTTACGATTAACGCCACCACCGGCAGGATCGAAGTCCCCATAATGGCTGGGAACAGCGCCGGTCCGCTGACGTTCGTCATTGCGGCGACCGACAGTTTCGGCGAGTCCGCCTATCAGACGTTCACCCTCTACCCGAGTACGGGCCTCGGGGCGGTCCCCAACGTGGTTGGCCAGTCGAGGACGACTGCCGACGCTACGCTGACGGCCGCAGGTTTCGCCACGGGCAACGTGAGCTCCGTCTACTTCCAGGCGCCGGTGGATCAGGTGCTGACCCAGTTCCCGGCCGCCGGTGCCAGCGTGCTGAAGGGCGAAGCGATCGCGCTGCAGGTCTCGCTGGGGCCGCAGCCGGTGCTGGTGCCACTGGTCGTCGGGCAGCCGCTGACGGTGGCAAGCACGGCAGTTGACAGCGCCGGGCTTCACCGTGGTGGTGAACCGGGTGTTCTCGAATACCGATCCGCTCAACACCGTGCTGGCGCAGTCGGTGGCGGCGGGTACGTTGCTCTCGCCGACGACGGCCAACCCGGTCACGCTCACGGTCTCGGCCGGGAACGGGCTGCGCCTGACCGTGAACCGCTCGATCGCGACGGCCGAGCAGACGATCACGGTAAGTCCGACTGCGTTCGATGCCAACGGCAACCCGGCGACGTTGCCGGCGTTGACCTACGCGATCACGCCGGCGCTTACGCCTTATGTTGGGCCATTGCCGACGATCACCGGGCTCAATATCGCCGCCGGACCGGCCACGCAGGGTGCCTTCCGGGTAACGGCCACCGATGCCGCCAACGGACGCAGCGCCAGTGCCGATTTCGTCGTCTTGCCGCCGCCGGAGGCGGGGGGCGTGACCCACGGCCAAGCCTATGCGCAGATGGCGACGGCGCTGGATGCGATCTTCGCCCTGAAGCAGCCGCTGGTTGCGGCGCGCGATGCCAACAACCTGCCGCAGATGCGGGCGGTGGTGCAGCAGATGGTGACGCTGTGGCGTGGCGTGGATATCGATGATCTCAAGATCTCGATGCCGCTGGTGACCGCGGACCAGTTCGCGCCGTCGTTGTCCGACCTGGGCGCACTGGGCCTCACCGCCACCGCCGAAGACGTCGTGATCCAGCAAATACTGCGCGATGCCGCCGACGACCTGCGGGCCTGGACGGACGCGCTGAAGGCACAAGGCACCCCCATCGCCCAGCTCAATGCCTTGGCCGACCAGTTCTCAACGCGAGCGGCGCGGCTGGACGGGCTGGTGGTGAGCGAGTACGGCGGCATCTACAACCAGCGCCAGTACACCCTTCTCCTGTCGCACCGGATCCCGGCGTTCTACGAGGCGCTGTTCGAGGAACTTGCCGCGTCGACCGGACTGCCGCCGCGCACGCCGGCGTTTCCGGGTCTCAAGCGTCGGCCTGCACTCAAGTCGACGCTGGCCGAGCAGCTGACGGTCATTGCCGTCAACTACGTGGTCGAGAAGATCATGGACGAGGCCAGCAAGCGTTTACAAGAACGCCAAGCAGCTCGCGCACGACACCATGAAGCAGGCGGCGTGGACGGCGGCTGCGGTGGGTATCGCCTCGCATCTCAAGTCCAGTGTGCTCGGCGGCGATGTGTTCGAGGTGATCTCCGGCGCGTCGCTCTCGTTCCGCGTGTTCAACGACCCGGTACCCGACCTGGCGATCGTCGAGGTTCCGGCCGACTTCGAGGCTCCTCAGTTGACCTCGGTGATGATCATCGGGCCGGATACGGTTTCCGACACCACCAATGGGGTCCAGGACCTTTTCAAGAATATGAAGGATGGCTTCAGCTACGGACTCAACGTCGTCACCAACCTCAAGAAGTACAAGAACTTCAACCAGGCGAAGCAGCACATGAAAGAATTCATGGCCAAGTTGAAGGCGATCAAGCAGTCGGTGACCAACGTGCAGGACACCATCGACAACGCCTACCAGGCCGCCGACGATGTGCTGCCCGGCTGCATCTTCACCTCCGACCCGAGCTGCGCGCAGCTCGTCTACTACGACGGCATCAAGCCGGTGTATCGCTACACGGCGCCGGCAGGGCTCACCAGCCTGTCCGGGTTGCCGGTGCCGATCATCTTCATCGTGCAGAACCAGCACACCGGACTCATGTACTTCGGCACGCCCGCCTTCTTCCCGGCGCCCAAGAAGACGCCGTAGCGCGCGTTCTCGGTCACATATCGAAGGCAGGACGGGCCGCACTTGCGGCCCGCTTGTCGCTCTTAAGGGCAATTGGCGCCGCGAACGCCGCCAATTCACCGGGAATGGGGTCGGAATAGCCGAATTGGGTCATATACGCAATATGCGCAACGCACTTCGCGGGCCGATATTACCGCTCTGACCCCCATTCGCACCTGGGAGACAACTCATGCTCGGAAGACTGCTGCTGGTTTGCACAACGATCGCTGCCCTTGGCGTATCGGCAGCAGCGATGGGCGAAACATGGGCCAGAAGCCGGCTTACCTTTGGGGCGGAATCAGTTCGGTACCCAACGAGCAAGCCATTACCAAGACCATCTGGGCGCCGGGCCTGGAGGAAGGCTTTGTTCCCCAAGGGCTCACCTACGCCGATGGCACGGTGCTCATCGCTGCTTACAACAGCACCGACCCCAAGGTCGACAAAGGCCCCTGCAGGATATTCAGCGTTTCCGCGAAAGATGGAAAGCTGGCGGGCTATTTTGATATGCCGGAGAGCTGCGGGCACGCCGGCGGGCTGGCACTGATCGGCGCAAACGTGCTGGTCGTTTCCGACACCCGCACGCTCTACAAGATCGATCTTGGCCGTGCCCTGGAGTCCAGGAACACCAAGGACGCGCTGCTTTCCGTCGTCAAGCTGGCGGGGGCATTGAAGGGATCATTCATCGATTTTGACGGGAAAGATCTGTGGGTGGGCTCCTCGGAAAAAGACACGGAAAAAGCCCTGGCCCATCGGCTGAGTGTCGGCATCTTCGATGAGTTCAACGGCAAGGCCGCCATCAAGGAAGACAAGGCGCTGTCTTCGATTCCCATTCCGACTGAAGCGAACGGCATGGCATTCGATGCAAGCGGAGCGCTTTGGCTGGCGAGCAGCAACAGCAAGTACGGCGCCTTGTACCGGATCAATGCATCGACTGGAGCGGTGCAGTCCCGATATGAGATGGTCATTGGCATCGAAGATCTGGGGTTCGATGAGAGTGGCAAGCTCTGGGCCGTGTCCGAGGCGGGTTCGCGTCGCTGGTCAAAGTGGACGAAGACCTACCCGGTCATTTTTCAGCTGGATGTCTCGGCGCTGAAGTAGCGGCGCACAGACAGGCCGGCCCGGCGCTCCCGGCGCTCAAACGAACTCGGCTTCGGCCCGACGGCGGGTCCACAGCGTTGGGAGGAATTCACATCATGCGTTCCAGTGGTTTGCCGAAAGGCTGCAGGTTTGCGCTGGCCACCGTCGCGGGCGTTCTTTTCTGCACGACTTCCTACGCCCAGTCCCCCGAAACGGTGACCAGCTTTGCCAGCGCCCCGCCTGCCGGCAAGTACGCGTTCGCCAGCTGGACCCCCAAGACACTCGGCGAGCTGATGCAGGGCAACAAGGCCGGCGAGACGGTGAACATCGTCGGTCACCTGTTCCTGCCGCCGGGCAGCGACAAGGTTCCCGCGGTCGTGCTCGTCCACGGCTCGGGCGGCATCTACAACGCCCTGCTCGACTTCTGGCCCAAGCAGTTCAATGCCGCGGGCATCGCGGTCTTCACGCTCGACATGTTCGGCCCGCGTGGCGTGCAGAGCACCGCCGAGGACCAGTCGCAGGTGCCGTTCACCGCGGACGTGGCCGACGCGTTCGCCGCGCTTCGGCTTCTCGCCACCCACCCGCGCATCGACCGCCAGCGCATCGCCATCATGGGCTTCTCGCGCGGCGGCACCGCGACGCTGCGCGCGTCCGTCGAGAAGATCATCGCCTCCCAGAAGCTGCCGGACGGCCTGCGCTATGCCGCCGCCATTCCTACCTACGCCGGCGGCTGTGCCGGAATCTTCCGGCTGGTGGTAAAGCCCGGCGTGTTCTCGAAGTCGCCGATGCTGTTCATTCACGGCGACGCCGACGATTACACGCCGATCGGCCCGTGCCAGGACTACGCGGACAAGATCGGCAAGGCCGGCACGCCGGTCGAGTTCGTGGTGATCGAGGGCGCGCAGCACAAGTTCGATGCGGACGACCTCAAGCGCTACTACGTTCGCGGCGCCACGCGCGCCAAGGCCGACTGCCCGCTCGAGATCGACATCGACACCCTCTACGCGTATGACCGCACGAGCGGCGCGCGGCTGCAGGGCGACGCCTACACGACGACACTCAAGAACTGCACTGCGGTCGGCGCCACGGTCGAGGGCAGCAACCGGGCGCGCGACAAGGCCGCGCAGGCGGCGGTCGGCTTTCTGAAGAAGACGTTCGGAAACTGAATTTGCCCGTAAGCGGAGTGCCTGACCCCCGCAACGGAAGCGCCAGCACCGGGTCGCGCCGCGCAGGTCGAACGAACGGTCAGGTGCAAGGTGGCGGGCAACGCTGACCGACTGCAGTCGGCTATTTTGCGACGATCCAGGCGGCGATTTTCAGTACAACGTCGCTTTCGAGTCCGTTGAACCCGTGATATGCCCAGGCCCCACATGGAGCATCTCTGTTCTGCCCGCCCTGGAAGGACAAACCTGCTTCGTTGGCGCGTTGGCGAGCTTCTCCATAAGCGAGGGCACGCCAGTGAAGGGGCAGAACTCGCAGCCGTCTTGCTCGTGGTGCACAACCAGGACCGGAATTCTGATCTTTCCAAGAGGCATTGCGGGAACTGGCTGACTATTGTCGTCGGCAAGAATTGTCGAAGTCAGAACTATACCGTCCGGCCCATCATGACCGAGAGTTCGGTGGCCACATATGCAGCGGACACCGTGCCGCGGCTAGTGCCAACAAGCCAGATGGGCACCTTGGATTGCTCCCGCAACCATGCAATGACGGCCTTGATATCTGCAGCATGCTCGGGCTTCTGGCGAAACCCGCCGAGGTAGGGTGGACTCTGCCGGTCCGAAGGTGCATCGACGAGCGCGACCAGAAGCCCTTGGTCCGCAAACAGTTGACGCGTGCGAACAAGAAAGTTTCCCTCACTCGACTTGAATGAGCCGTTGGGAAAAATCTGAAGTCCACCGTGGCCGCCCGAGAACAGAACAACTGCTGCCTTGGGGTTAGCGGGCGAAATGATGATCATTCGTTGGGTTACGCCGGGCCGCGTAGGAATGTCCACTACTCGTTGCGCTAGTGCCGGGCTGATCAGCAAGGCCAAAGCCAGCATGGCTAACGAAGAAGCTCGCCGAACGAACGAATCGCGTTCATGTGTGCTCATATGACGCTCCTGTTGAATGGCTTCCCGCGCGAGATTCTCGGGGTATGTACCAACGCGGTCGATCGGGGGACGAGGCAGTGGCAGAGCCCGTGCGGCCCGTAGCCTACGACCGACACAGAGCAGCGCCGAGGCCGGAATGACTGAGCGGTGGTCGCGCCCGGAAGGCGCGGCCAACCCGAAGGGTGCGGCGTATGCGGAATGCGGGACGCGCAGACAGAATGCGCGCGTCGCCGACCTCACATTGCCAGCAGGGCCGTCACGGATGAGGGCCGCGGTTCGAACGACGCGCGTGTAGCAACGCATCGCACCCGCCTTCTGCAATTTTCAGAGGTACTAGATCAAACGCTACGCTTGACATCGTAAACAGCATTGACACAGATCAATGGCGGGCATTGGAGATGTGACTACAGCAACTAGACGGGCGCAGCCAATGGCCGCCGCTGGCCGAACTCGGTCCGCAACGTCAGAGACAATCTGACACGGTCTGCCAGATCAACTTGCACCTAAGGCACAAGAAGGTCGGCTCTGGCGATTCGATCGCCGCACCTGCAACCGCGAGCTGTGGCTGGTCCAGTTTGTACGCCGTTCGCAGATTTCGTCGAGCGATACAGGGCCACCTTACTTGTCCTTGGGCGGTGCCTTCGGCGGCTGACGCCCTCTGGGGCGTTCGTCGCCCAGCAGTTCCATCATGCCCGAGACCTTGCTGTACCCCGCAGGAACCTCGAACAGGGCCGCCGCGGGCCTTCCCTCCTGGATGTTGCGCAGTTCGGTGACGTGCCCCGAGTCCGAGCGGGATCGAAGGGGCAGGTCGAACTTTGGGGATTGCCAGACGACCGAACGCGAGGTGGTCTTGTATCCCATGACCTCGATCTCCGCCTCGATCTCCTTCTTGCTGCACCGGTATCCGCTGACCGTCTCTTCGCCCAGCGCTTTTTCCTTGCGATTCTTTACATGGCCCATCGACATGATCGCTCCGGCCATCTCCTTTTCGTCCAGCTCGCTTTCCGTGTAGATCTTCTTGTCCGTGTTGAGCATGAAGTTCTTCTTCAGATCGCTCCGATAGATCACGATCAGGTTGGCGCCGGATTGAGGCATGACGTTATCCATGCGCATCTTGCCGCTTGAAAGATAGATCTTGCTCTGCGAGACAGGTTTCCCGTCCGCACCCGTCGTCACCTGCTCCGCCGTGTAGTCGGTCACCTTCTGAGCGAAACCGGTTGCAGCAAAGCTTAGCAACAGGACCGCGAGCACAGCCACTACCAACTTTCTCATATCGAAGTTGTTCATGAGCTCTCTCCTTGCGTTTGCCAAACCAACGTGGCCGCTTGCACGCACTTGCAGGTGCAACGTTCGAAGCAATGGGCCAAAAACTCAGGCCAGTCCTTTCACGGGTGATCGTTGATTGAAGGGCTCCGGCACCCGCAGCGCGAAAGAAGGAATTGCCAACGTGGTCGACGCTTCCATCCTATTCTCGGTCAATGCCGGTTTCAAGCCGATCTTTTGCGCGGCGACTGGGCGATCACGAGCGCAACTTTGCGCAGCGGAGACACGGGGCGGACCCATCCGTGGATGACGCGTACGTCCACTCCAAAGGGAATTGGGGTCGGATACGTAATACTTCGCCCTCCCCTTCGATTGCCAACGCACGCATACGCGGCCCCCGTATGATCAACCGCGGGAGGACCGTCCCCGTGTCAGCGGTCGAACGCGGCGCCCGCCGAGCGCCGCCATCTGGTCCTTGAACGGGTCATTGCCGCACGCCATCTCGCTTGATGTGGCTTTCCGCAACGCGGCCAGTTCGCTCTCGTCGATCGTAGCGGCGCACAATTCGCGGTAGGCACGACCGCGCTCCTCGAGTGTCGCTCCCAACGCCAGATAGCATTCGTGCGGCGAAAGCCATTGATCGCGCCGGGCGCCCGTGTGCGCAGCATAGCTCGACCAGCGATACGCCGCGGGGTCAAGGACGATTCCTGCGCGCACCGGATTGAGGTCGATGTAACGATGCGCTGCCAGCACGTAGCGTTCGCTGCCGACGAGACACGCCTTGAAGCGTCCTTCCCAAAGTGTCCCGGTCCGGCAGTGCCTGCGATTGACGTGGCGCACGTAACGACGCCCCAGCGTCTGCATCATCGCCGATATGGCGCGCGCCTCATGCGGCGTCGCGAGCAGATGAACGTGATTGGTCATCATCACGTAACCATGTATCGACACGGCATGGAAGGCGGCGGCCTCGCGCAGCCAGTCCAGGTACGCGATCCGATCGTCCTCCGCAAAGAAGCACGCTCCACGATTGTTGCCGCGCTGAACCACGTGCTGGGGAACGCCGACGAGGTCGAAACGTGGCAGGCGTGGCATACCGGGGCGATATCGGTGGCAACTCGGGCTTCCCGCAGATCAGGCACGGTGCGCCAACGGACATCATCACGCTGCGCAAGTGGTGACCGTCGCGGAAATTGCCCCAGACGCTACGCGACCCCGGCATCGGGTGCCATCGGCACAACGGCTGAGGCGCAAATCCTCGCGCCAGAGCTGGCGACGAATCACGAAATATTACGTATCCGAAATATTACGTATCTGACCCGAATGTCAGTTTTGAGGATCGAGGTCAGGAAGGAGCGCTGCGGGCAGCTCTTCGGTACGCGTACGGTCGAGCTTCGTCTTGAGTTCCAGGGTGCCGGCAAAGAACGCCGCGTCGTCCTTGCCATCCACCACGCGCAATGTCTGGCGGCAGGAGTGTCGCCGGGATTCCTGCCCGCCCGTCATCCGCTCCACCTGCGCCATGCCGAATTTCTGCAGGCCGATCGCCGCGAGCGCCATGACCAGCACCGAGGCCGCCTTGACCCGCAGGTGTCCGGGACCGATGACCCGGAGGTGTGCGTAGACGATGGCCGCGAGGAAGAACCAGCCGACGACGGCCTCCCAGCGCATGCCGACGGGAAACGCGAAGGCGTAGACGATCGTGCTCCACAGAGCGTCGATGCCGAGATCGGCGACGAGTGCGCACAGCGCGATGAAGAGGTGCTTCTCGACCCAGGCGTGACCCGCGAAAATTCGCGACATCAACGCCCAGAACCCGGTCCACGCGATCAGGAACATGGCGAACGCGCCCAGCGGCAACACGTAATGCGAGACCTCGGGCTGCGTCGTCTGCCCGAGCCACGTCCGCACCAGCACCGCGGTCCCCGCGACCAGCGCCAGCACGCCGACCACCGGCCAACCCAGCCATGACGTCGTCAGCGGATGCTCCGGAGGCACCGGAAAGCTCGCCGGCCGAAAGCGCAGCAGCGTGCGCCCGACGCGCAGCACTTCGCCACCTCGCAGCACCACGCGGGCACAGCGCTCGCGCGCGCCATCGACGAACAGTCCATTGACGCTGCCCCGATCGTCGACCACCCACGCGCCGCTTTCGTCCCGTGCAATGCGCAGATGATGCGGCGCAACGCTCGGATCATCGACGACCACGCCATTGTCGTAGGCGCGCCCGAGGAACCACTCGCCGCCGTCGAGGCGATGGCGGGAGGCAACCTCGCCGCCGCGTCCCAGCACCTCGAGCCACATCACTTCGCCCATTGGATCTCTCCCAGGAAGCGGCGCGAGAAGGCGGTCGCGTTCTCCCAGGTGACGCCCTGCATCGACAGCTGCGACACCAGCGCCTCGAGCGGAAGGTCCTGCGTGGCGGCGATCACCGTCACGTCGTAGAGACCGTCGAAATCGCGGTAGGCGCGCGCGCACCAGCGCACCTGCAACGGCGGGCGTCTGCTGCCGGCCGGTGACGCCAGATACTCGTCGACGCACTCCAGCCGCGTGAGGCGCTTGCGGTCGAAAGGGCGTGCACGCGCAGCCTTGTAGCGTTGCGACACCAGCGTGGCAAACTGAAAGGCGTTGAGATCGAGGCTCTTCAGGTGCGCGTGCGAGAACTGCAGGCCGCCCGTGCGCAGGCTGCCCGCGATGAAGATCGACGTCTGCGCCGTGCACTGCGTCGTGCTGGCGCGAGCCCGCGGCTTGGGAATCGCATCGGCATTCGTGCTGGCCCAGCACTGGAACCACGCCGCCGTGCTCTCCGGTGCGCGCCACGGCCCGAAGGCCGCCGACTTGAACCCATTGTCGACGACATCCTTGTAGAAGACCGCCTGCCATGCGGTGAGCTGGCGTCCGATCTCGGCGCGGGTGGTGGCGGGATCCAGCATCGACGTCTCGCGCGCGCGCTTGACCAGCAGCGCCGCATGCCTGGCCGGCACCAGGAAGCTCACCAGCTGGCCCTGCAAACTCACCGCCACGTTGACACCGGCGACGCGTCCATCGCCCGTGACCGTCGGCCCGCCGCTCATCCCCGCGTTGAGTGCGCCCGAAAAATGGATCTGCTCGTTGTAGCTCTTGTCGACCAGGCCGTTGTAGGTGCCTTCGACGATGGTGAAACCCAGGTCCAGCGGATTGCCCATCGAGTAGAGCCGCTCGCCTTTCGGCAGCGAGCCGTCGATGGCACGCGGATCGAATTCGAAGTAGGGCTGGCTCGCGTTGTCCAGCTTGACGACGGCGAGATCGTGGACGACGTCGAAGGCAAGCAGCTTCAGCGGACCGCTGCTGCCATCGGGCGCGTGGTATTCGAGCGTGTAGGTCTGCGGCTCCAGCGCGAACTGCGACACCACGTGATAGTTGGTGACCGCGAGACCATCCGCACCGACGAGGAAGCCCGACCCGATGGTGGCCTGCTGATTGGCGGAGGCCACCAGCGTGCGGATCTGCAGCAGGCGCGGCTTGGCGTACGAGTACACCTTCTCGCCGGAGAACGAGAGGGCCGCGGGGACGGTCGCTGCGGCGATTTGCCGCTCGGGTTGAGGCGGCGGCTGGGTCTGCGCAACAGCGACGGAAGCGGCGAGCGAAAGCGACCGCGAGTACGTGGATGAAGCATGGGGCGGATTGTACAGATGGCGCGGATTGAACTTCCTGTGGCGGAGGCCTTCCGGTCGCGGCGCAACCGTGCTCCAGCAGCACGTGATGCGGAATCAAATCGCTCCTGTCAGCCTTCCATGCCGTTGGAAGAGGTTCCGCCTGTCCGTGGCGCGGGCTCAGGCCTTACACTATGCCGACTGCGGTCCATCATCCACTCGCGGAGGACATCCACATGAACGCGTTGCTGCTTTGGTTCGGCCAGGCTGCAGGGTTGGCAGGTTCTGTTCTGTGCCTGCTTGCCCTCGGGATGCGCGTGACCGGCAAGTATTGGCTGGCCGGATTTCAGGTGGGCACGCTGCTGCAGGCGGGAACCGCCGCGATGGTCTTCGGTGCCCTGTGTTTCCTGGCCTGGCTGGTGGACAACGCCCGGAAGCGTTAGCGCAGGTTTTCCTCGGTGTACAAGGTCAGCTCCAGCAAGCGTTCCAGCAGCTGATCCGGGGGGATGCCGATGAAATTCTTGAGCACCAGCTCCTTGGCGAACAGGCGGCAGATGTAGCGGAGCTTGAGCATCTTGCCGCGCGCAGCGTAGACGAAATCGCGATGGCCGTTGTTGATCACGACCAGATTGCGCTCCGCATCGAAGCGCGAACGCCACAACTCCCCGGCAGCCTTGTGGAAGGTGTAACCCGGCAGGCCCTGGTACGCGGAATCGCCGCCGCTCGCCTTCGGCAGCAACGACGCCGCGACGGTGATCTGCGCTTCGGCCTTGCAGGCGACGTCGCCCTGGGTGACCGTGACCTCGATGCGCACGAGCCCCGGTTCGGCCGCCGCCCGAAACGTGGCCATCTCCCCGCTCGCGGAGTCCAGCGTGCCTTCGCCCTCGAGCATCGTCCACGCGTACGCGAGTTCGTGCTCGACGGGGCGTCGCGCCCTGTCGCGTGCGACGGCGCGCAAGGCGCGTGACCCGCCGACTTCGATGACGCTCGACGTCGGCGAAATCATCACCGAAAACAGCGGGCCCGCGAACTCGAAGAATTGCCGCTGAGCTTCGGCGGCGTCCTGCTCGTCCATGGCCTCGATCGCGATGCCCTGATCGTCTGCTCCCGACGCTTCTGCGGGCTGCGCGTGCGCGGTCGCTCGCGGCCGACGCCGGCCCTCGCCACGATGCAGATCGAACCAGTCGTATTCCTCCGCCGGCAGGGCCAGCAGCGCCTCCTTGAGGGCCCCTTGCACCGAGCGCAGCACATCGCGGCTCGCCCGCTCTTCTTCGGCCCGCTGCTGGTCCTCGACCATCTTCGCCAGACGCAACTCGAGCGGCCCGAGCTCGTCGGCCAGCCGTGCCAATGCCGCGTCGTGGATGACGCCGAGCCGCGTGCCCGGGGTCAGATTGAGATAGGGCGCATCGATGATCCCCTGCACGTAGCCGCTGGTCCAGGGCAGGCGCGCGAAGGCGTCGAGCTCGGTCAGATTGCCGAGCACGCGCGTGCCGGAACGGTACAGCGACACCGCGTTGGCCGGCGAATGCGCGTGCAGGTACAGCTCTGCATACACTTCGCTTTGGGGAGGCAGCGCGCCACCCAGTTCGTGCAGCAGTCGGCCCTCGAACTGGCGCGGCTCGACCTTGTACTCCGCGCGCGCGGTTCGGTCGACGACGCGGATCGCGACGCCGGAATGACGAATTCGATCGCGCAGCTCGGAGGCGAGATACCACTGGATCTTGTCGCCGCTGAAGTTCTTGATGCCCGGCAGGATGCCTCTTATCAGAACCTCCGAACCCGCCTCGGCGAAGAGCGTCGGGCGTTGCGTGATCCGATAGCTCGGATCCGCCTTGCGCAGGTGCATCTGAAAAGTGCGCCCGTCCGCGCTGGCCGAGGTCAGAAGAAGCTCTTCGCCCAGCGTCCAGAAGCTCAGCAGGCCGATGCCGAACTCGCCTTGCAGGCCGCCCGCGCCCTGCGCCTTCAGCTGCCGCTTGACCGAGTCGCAGACGTGCGTCGCCACATACTGAAAATCGGGCTCGCCGTCGGCATTCTTGCGCACTCCCTCGCCGTCGTCCTTCACCCGCAGGTAGTGCTGCCCCTTCTCCTTGCCCCGGGTGATGACGATCGACTTTGCGCGCGCATCGATGCTGTTTTCGACCAGCTCGGCCACCGCCTTGAGGGGATTGCTCTGCGACAGCGCGATGATGGTGATCGCATTCCATTGATCGCCGATGCGCAGATTGCCGCTGGAACGCGGCTTGACGGGCTTCGGGATTCGGGTGGCCATCCGGCATTATCGCCCGACCCAGCGATGGAAGGAGCGTGCGGCGCGGGCCGAACCAGCGAGGGCGGCAGTCGCATTGCGGGGCCTAGTGCTCTGCTTCGCAGATATCGGCACCGTAAAACGCGCCTTCCGGTCCGTGGCGGCGTTGCAAATCCTCGCAATAGCATGGGCTATTGCTGCGGTTTGCGCCTTGCCACGAATCGGAATCCATCGTTTTCCTTGGTACCTCTATCTACGAAGCAGAACACTGGAAACATGAACCCGCCAAAGTTGCTCACACGATAGCGGCGGCTGGACGCCTGCGACCCCATCCGGCGAGCCGGTCCCCCGATGGCGGCTTCCGGCGGCTGCAGCGGGAAGTCCAGCCCCCGCCGCCGGTTCTGCTCCCAATCGAGTGTCGAAAAATTTTACACTCAAACCCTCGGGTCGATCCGAAGGCGGACCTAAGCATATGATGTGAATAAGAATCATTATCTTGGCACAATCGTTGCGTCGCCTTGGTCCGCAACTGTTTGTCGACTATTGATCCGGCACGGTGATGTATGAATTTCCGTTCGGGCTGAGCCCGTCGAAGCCCCTTCGATTGACTCAACGCGGGCCCTTCGACAAGCTCAGGGCGAACGGTTCAATCAGATTCATGCCGGATCAATAGGAGAGCGCCGAAACTGCAGTTCCACAACGGGGAGCGGGGAATGAAACCTACGATCATGAGCAAGAGACTTGGCGTTGCGGTTGCGGCGTTGCTGCTGGTTCCGTCCGCGATGGCGGTTCCATTCAATTTCATCCGGCTTGGCGATCTCGACGGGTTTGGCTACGCGCCCACGGCAGGACTGGTCAGGGCCACGGGATCCCCGCACAACACGCCAGCCGACACCAACGGCAACAACCTCTTGCAGCAGACTGAGTTCCTTCCGGATCGCAACAAGTAACGGCTCGGTTGCGACCGGCAGCGGCGATGACTTTGACAATCGGTCGGCCGCGGAAAAAGCGAACACCGCGCCAGTCGGTGGCAGCGGCTTCATCGACAATGGGTCGTCCGGGTCCAAGTGGACCGACATTTCGCTCTCGACCAGTTTCACCGGACCGGATTTCCCCGATCCGGCTGGGCCTGCGACCCCGAACCAGCCTAGCTTCGTGTACAAATTCTTCGTCGCTACGGCAGACGTGGACCCGTCGACGCAGTTGTTCTTCAACCTCATTTTCGGGGACTACGACGTCGTCCCTGCGAACGTCACGCTTACGTTCGCGTCGGCTCCTGCACGGACCGTCACCTTGACAACCCAACCGGGTGCCGCCGACGGCCTGATTCAGGCCGCCTCGGCATTGTTGAACTTCACCGAAGTCTTTACCGCACACGCCGGCGGTGGGTGGGATGGTTTCCTACGGGTCGATTTCATCGCGCCCAACGAACCGTACACGGCATTCGACTTCACTGAGTTGAGCGTTACGAAGATCTCGACTGACCTACCCGAACCCGCCACCCTCGCCCTTCTCGGCCTCGGCCTCGCCGGTCTCGGCTTCTCCCGCCGCAAGCAGTAACCGATTCCGCTCCGACGACAGCCCCGCTCCGGCGGGGTTTGTTGTTTGTGGCGGCGAACAACGCGCCAAACACCCGCCGAATCGTCGTATGGGACGTTGGCATCTGATGTGCGCCCGAGACCCATCGCGCGCCCCATTTCGCAGGAGCGATGGGCCTGAAACTCAGACTCAGATCAGCCGGCTGTCGAGATTCTTTACAACCGTGAATCAGTCTGCGGCATAACCATATAGAAATCATGGGCTTCGCGGCTTGGCGCGCGATATGCTTCAAGTCCGAGGAGTCGTCTCGCTCGTAAATGCAAGGAGAAACGATATGGCCAAAATGCGGCAGCTCGGTCACCTTTCACTGGCGCTCGCCCTCTGTCTCGCGATGTTTGCCCAAGTCGCAAGCTCGGCCGAAATCGTCGCCAATTTCGTCAACCTAGGCATCACTCCCAGCGATGGGCTGCAAAATGAGCCCGGGCGGAATTACACCAACAGCGCGCAACAGTTGTCGTACGTCTCTGCCGCCAACACCGCCGACGTGTATGCGTCACCGCTTGATTTGGACGCGAAGATCCAAGTCAGTACTACATCAGACGGAACGACGACGCCCTCGATCGCGGGCTTTGCGACGACACGTCGGTGGCAAGAGCTGTCGGGTCCCGCCGCGAGCGCGCTCCTTTTTGCCGACATCTACTTCAAAGGTGATTTCGCGGCCAGCGTCGGAAGCGTCGCCAGTTTCACTCACATACTCTCCTTTCGGGCCTCCCCAGAGGTCCCCAGTGGAACCTCGGTGCTGGTTATGAACGGCACTGCCAATCTCGGCGCAGTTTGCATCGATATCCCCGGTTACCCAAACACTCCGGGTACATTGCCTCCCCAGTGCTACGAGGCAGATGGAGACGACTCATTACATCGATACCACCGTTCGCTCGAACGGCTTTCTGGTCGACCTCGGAATACCCTTCGCGCTGACGTTATCGCTGAATGCAACGGTGGCTGCCGGGCTCGGCGGTAGCGCGAGTGTCGACTTTTTCGACCCGATGCTGGCGGATATTTTCATCGACCTGGATGGTGACATAGGCACAACGGGTGATTTCATGCGGCTTTCTCAGGCAGACGGCTACTCGCTACGGGTCATACCGGAGCCAGCTACTCTGGCGCTCCTCGGCCTCGGCCTCGCCGGTCTCGGCTTCTCGCGCCGCAAGCAGTAACTGATTAACCGATTCCGCTCCGACGACAACCCCGCTCCGGCGGGGTTTGTCTTACTCGTCGGCGAGATGCCCGACCTTCACGTAGATCAGGCACCCCGGTGCGCTGAAGGGCTGATGGCGGCTGAGGTGCGGGCTCCGAATCCATGTCCCCGCGGGGTCCGGTGGCGCCTCGTCCGTGTCGAAGCCAGTTTGACATCCCTGGGGCCGTCGCGCAGTGCGCCGCTACCGAACCCGCGCCCCGCCTCGCCCCAACTCGGTCACCAGACGGGCCGCCGCCGCCTCGAACAAACGGATCGGCGGTTCAAGCTCCTGCACCTTGGCGTCAGCCCGGAATGGCTCCGCAAAGATGTTCAGCAGCAGCATGGCTATCGGCAACTGTTCGGGTGGGATCCCCGGCTCGGGCAAGTCACCGGGCACTTCGCCGAAGCGTCGTTTCCGTTCCCACAGGACGAGGCCCGCAAACCATGCAAGGACCAAAGACGCCGGCATGGCGTTGATGGAACCGCCGAGCGACCGGAGGTGCTTGTTTGGCAGATCGGCGAGCGCATTGGCGATGGGCTCGAGATCGCGGTCCATCATCGCATTCTGCACCGCTGACGCTGCAGCGTGACCTCTCACGACCGTCGAGAATCCCGACTGCTGGCGCAAGGCGGTCTTCGACAAATTGCCGAACGGTTTAGGGTCCGCGACGCCCTTGTGGCCCCGGCTTGCTTGATGGCGTCGTTGAGGACGACTCCGGCACCGCCTTAACCGGCTTGCGAACGGTCCCGTCCTCATCTCGCGCGAACCTGAATCGTCCGTGCAAGACGCAGCCCCGCATGCCGGGATCGCAGCGCGCGCCAACTACCTTTTGGCAGACGTTGTCGAGATCGTGCGGACAGGACCAGGAACTCATCGCGATAGGTGCCTCCGGCAATATGCTGCCCGAAGGACAATCACGATGCAACGCGGGCCACGCGCGGTTAACGCGGGCCGCGTCGAGTTCGGCGTCGTCGAGGTCGGCGGGCGCTGAGACAGAACGCCGCAGACGATAGTCATTCCGCGGGTCGTCAATGTCGAAGGAATTGACACTCGCTTGGGAGGAAACTCATAACCATATGATTATTGTGGTCGGCACGTCGCTTGCTTGCGGTTTGACAAAGAGGATGAGTGCGCCTCCTCAACGCCGGCCTTTCGGGGCTGGACTTCTCTAGCCGGCAGCGGTAGCTGATACGGCGTCCGCTGCATCCTGCAAGGAGGAAGACCATGCGAGGGATTCGGTCGCCAATCACAGCGGTCGTTTGCTCCTGCCTTCTCTTGCTGATTTCGTTCTCGGCGCAATCGGCATACACCCGCCTCTACGTATTCGGAGACGGCTATTCGGATAATGGCAACCTCTACGCCAAGACATCAGGCGCTGTCCCGCCAAGTCCGCCGTATTATCTTGGCCGCCGATCCAATGGACCGGTTGCGGTGGAGTACCTCGCGCAGCAGCTGGGCGTGCCGCTGATCGATTATGCATGGATCGGTGCCACGACCGGCATTGGCAACGGTGTCGACGGCGGAACCGCGTCAACCATCGGCATCTCCAATTTCCCCGGAGTGGGAACACAGATCGCCGCCTATCAGACGCAAATCGTCGGACCGTTCGCCGACCCTGACGCGCTTTATGTCGTCTGGGCCGGAGCGGACAACTTCTTTTTCCCCGCTGGTCCGCTAGTGCCGGACGAATTGTCCTTGGCATTGAGTAACATCGCGGACTCGATCATGACTCTGGGGGGGTTGGGCGCAAGGCATTTCTTCGTGCCCAACATGCCGGACCTCTCGCTGACGCCTTTCCTCCGTTCCAGTCCTTCCGGCACGCAGGCCCTTGCGCGTGCGTGGAGCCTTGCGTTCAATGCGCAATTGCAGGTGATTATGACGCAGCTTGGCGCTGCACTTCCCATGATCGACATCACCGAGTTCGACACCTTCGCGGCGGTCAACAACATGGTCGCGAACCCCGGAGCCTACGGCCTCACCAACGTAACTGACTCCTGCTATTCGGGAACGACTATCTGTGGAAGTCCGAATCAATACCTCTATTGGGATACTCGTTTCCCGACGACGCGCGGCCACGAGATTCTGGCGGGCAAATTCGTCGACGGGTTGCAATCGATTCCCGAACCCGCAACCCTCGCCCTCCTCGGCCTCGCCCTCGGTCTCGCCGGTCTCGCCTTCTCGCGCCGCAGGCAGTAACCGTTTCCGCTCCGACGACAGCCCCGCTGCGGCGGGGTTTGTCGTTGGTGGCGGCACGATACGTAGCGCACCCAGTAAGCGCGCCGTATCCGGTCGCACTCATGTTTCCAATGGCGCGGCGCAGATCGTAGCGCCTGAGCGTTCCGATGCCGGCGTCAGCGCCTCCTCTCCGCGCTACGGGAAAGGCGTTTTGGCCTTGCACTCAACGACATCTCCACTGCCATGCCCGGTACGGCAGACATAGACCACCCGCTCGATCGAGTCGTAGAACCAGGCGAACGAGATGCCGTTGGAGGACGAGTTGCCAATCGGCGTGATGGCAGGGCGAGCGTCCGCTCGAACCTGCGCGAAGGCATGAAAGCCGAAGCCGGCGAGAACGGCAACGAGGATCAGGGCGATAGCCTTGGTCATGGATTTCTCCTCTCTGTCTGACCGTCGTCAGCGCGGGCCGCGCGACCCGAACGGTCAATTCGACATATTGGACTCCGTCGGAGCTGTCGAGGCAACGATGCCACGAGCGCAGAGGGTCGGAGTATTGCCAGACTCGATTCGCCCACGCCTATCTGACGACCCGGCGCACCCCTACGCAGATCCTGCGGCATGTTCATGCGCGCGACGCAAAAAAACGTTGCGCCCATGCGCAGATCCGGCCACCGGCCCGTCGGCGGCGCATCATGCTGGGCGCGCTGCCATGGTCAGCGAAAGCGCTGCTCCTCGACCTGTGGCAGCTTATTCGTGGCACGATGATGTACCGTCGTGCCCTCAAGGACTCGCGCCGCGCGCTCCGCCGGGATCGACGCGCAGTATCATCGTGAAGGGAACAAGACTGTGCTCAACGCACCGCGCATCATCATCGCCATCGCGCTCACGCTGGGACTGCCGCCATTGGCCTTCGCACAGGTGTGGACCGAGTCAACCACAACCTCGCACTCGACCGGGCCCACCAACTCGACCTACGCCTGGTCGGTCCGCCGTTTCGGCCCCGCGACCGTCATCACCGGCGACGTCGGGAGTTGCACGTTGCAATCGCCGCCGTATCCCGCCTGCGTGCTCGTCGCCGGCACCGGGACGCCCGCCGACCCGTTCTTTTTCAGCTGTTCGAGCGCGTTGACGGTGACCGGCTGCACATTGCCCGGTGTACCAATCGACCTGCTTCCCGGCCAAAGGGACGTCAACACCCATTTTCACTTGCAGCTCGCGGGGGCGGCAACGTCGACCCAGCCGGTGCCGCTCGCGCCCTGGGTTCCGGTAGGCAGCGCGTTGGTCGTGGCACTGGTCGCGTTCGCCGCACAGCGCCGCGCGAGGCGATGTTGAGCGAAATGCTTTGATCCACCACCCGCGGCAGTTGCATGGCATCCCAACATCTGGACGCGGCCCCCGCTACACGTTTGGCGGACGGCACCCGAACCGTGCACGACCTTGACTTGGCGCAAAGTCGTCGATGGCGATGCGACTAACATAAACCAGTTGCTTGGGCCATCAACTGCCCTGGCGGATGGTTCATTTCGACGCACCGCTTCGGTTCGGTCGTTTGCTGTTTGCCCGTCGCTGCGATGTTGTTCCTATGCGCCAGTACGACCCAATCTCAGGCGACTGTTTCCGCACCAGGTTTAACGGCACTTACGAGTTCCGGCAGCGCAGTCCACTTGGCCTCGAGCGTGACGTTCACGGCAACGGTCGTCGGCCACCGCCCCAGGTGAACGATGGAGCTCCTGGATGGATCGATAAGGATTTGCGCGTCGGCCGTTCCAATGGGCACGGGAAATGGGAAGACTGCGAACCGCGCGACCATCAACTCCTGGGATGCAAGCGATAAGCGCGCGGCCCGCCATACGCGGGTTTCAATCAACGAGGTCGGCGTCATGTCTGGTGTGACCCTGAAGAACGTCGTGAAGCAGTTCGGCGCGATCAAGGCCGTCGACGACCTGTCCATCACAATCCAGGACAAGGAGTTCGCCGTTCTGGTGGGGCCCTCGGGCTGTGGCAAGACGACTGCGCTGCGCATGATCGCCGGCCTCGAAACGATCAGCTCCGGCGACATCTACATCGGCGATACGCGCGTCAACGACATGCCGCCCAAGGATCGGGACATCGCCATGGTGTTCCAGAACTACGCCCTGTATCCGCACATGAACATCCGCGAGAACATGGGCTTCGGGCTCAAGATCCGGCAGCTCCCTCAGAAGGAAATCGATGCCCGCGTGGAGGAGGCCTCGGACATCCTGGGTCTCAACGAACTGCTGGAGAGGAAGCCGAAGGAACTGTCCGGCGGCCAGCGGCAGCGCGTAGCGGTGGGGCGGGCGATCGTGCGCAAGCCGAAGCTGTTCCTGTTCGACGAGCCGCTCTCCAACCTCGATGCCAAGCTGCGCGTCGCGATGCGCGCCGAGATCAGCAAGCTTCATCGCCGTCTCGGTGCCACCATCATCTACGTAACTCACGATCAGGTCGAGGCCATGACGATGGCCGACCGGATCTTCATCATGAGCAAGCGGTCTCCTGCAGCAAATTGGTACACCGATGGAGGTCTACTTGAATCCGGCAAGCCGCTTCGTCGCCGGCTTCATCGGCTCGCCGGCGATGAATTTCATCGACGCCAAGGTGGTCGATGCAGACGGCGACCTTTTCATCGAAGCCGGCGCACTCCGGGTCAAGGTGCCCGAGTCGTTTCGCTCGCGGCTTCGAACCGTTTCTTGGCCGGCAAGTCGTGTTCGGCGTTCGGCCGGAGGATCATCGTGGCGCACGATTCCTCGGCAGGGGCCGATGGCGGAAACACGATCATGACGCAGGCCGAAGTCGTGGAAACCCTGGGCTCGGAGATATTCGCTCATCTGACGTGCGGTGCGCATTCGATCGTCGCCAAGATGGAGGTACCGGAAAATCCGCTTCGCGTCGGTGATGCGCTGCAAGTCGATCTGAAAATGGCGAAGAACGCATGTGTTCGACTCCGAGACGTCTCAGACCATCATCTAGGCGCTCGGCTTCGAGGTCCGTTGCTATGCAAGCAGGTTCGTACCATTTCATGGAGGGTGTATGAGAAAAGTCATCAGGAACGCTCTGTTCGCGTTGTGCTTCGCTCAGCCTTGTCGCGAGTGCCGTGGCGCAGGCCCAGACCAAGGAAATTCGCGTATTGCTTGCGAATCATCCCTACGGCGAACTGCTCAAGGCGGCCATTCCCGAGTTCGAAAGCGCCACGGGGATCAAGGTCAATGCGGAAAGCCTCCAGGAGAGCCAGCTCACCACCAAGCTGACGACCGAGTTCGCCACGAATTCTTCCTCGGTCGATGTGTTCATGACCCGTCCGCTGCAGGAAGGGAAGATGTTCTACAAGAACGGCTGGTACGAACCGCTCACGGGCTACAACTTTGCCGATTATCCGAAGAACGTCATGAGTGTCGCGACCTTCGGAGCGAGGTCGTACATCGTTCCGCTGGTGACCGAGTGGCAGGTGCTCTACTACCGGAAGGATCTCCTCGCCGGCGCCGGAATCAAGATTCCCGCCACCTTCGCCGACCTCGAGGCCGCTGCGGCGAAGCTCAATTCCGAGAGCGTCGCCGGCTTTCGCCTCGCGCGGAAAGGGCGCGGCGGCCGTCACCCAGCTATCGAGCTACGTCTATAACTACGGCGGCCTGTATCTCGACAAGGGCGTCGCCGTATTCGACTCCAAGCCGGCTGTCGACGCCATGCGGTTCTACGGGAAGATGCTCGGCAACTACGGGCCCAAGGGCGTCACGTCGATGTCCTGGGAAAACATCATGCCGCTCTTCCAGGCCGGAAAGGTCGCCATGTGGACCGATGCCTCGGTCTTCTACGGCCAGATCGTCGATCCTGCCAAGACGCAGCTGGGCGCGGACAAGGTCGGTATCGCCAATTTCCCGGCGGGCCCGAAGGCGAGTTCGCCGTTCATCGTGACGTCGTGGGGCATGGCCGTGGCGAAGCAGTCGAAGAAGAAGGATCTGGCGATGAAATTCATCGACTGGGCGACCGGCAAGGAACTCGCGGCCAGAGGGAATGCTGGCCAACATCACCATGGCGCGATCCTCGGTCTGGGAAGACAAGGCGGTGCTGGCGAAAGTGAATCCGGGACTGGTCGAGACGCGGGCCTTCGCCGCCAAGAACGGCTATCCGCTCGACCGCCCGTACATGAGCGCAGTCGGCGAAGCGCGTGACGTGATCGGCGAGTTGATCATCGAGTCGATCAACACCAAGGGAGCGTCGCCGAATCTCGAGAAGATGGCGAAGGAGAAAGTCGAAAAGGTGAACGAGCTCCTCCAGGACACCGGCGAATACGGAAAGTGAGTGAGGCGCGTAGCCGGGATCGCCGCGATCGGCGCTCAAAGCCCGGTGATGTCGCGGCATCGCACGAATGCAGTGCCGGCCATCCGCGGAGGTTACGTTGGATGGCCGGAACGCATTCGCCGATCGCGCCGCGGTCCAAAGCTTGTGGATCGCGGGGTTGCTCATGAGCCGGGCAAGCTTTACGGATCGGAATCTGCACATCCTGTTCCCGCTGCCGGCGATCATCTTCGTCGCCATGCTGATGGTCTTTCCCGTTCTCTACACGTTGTATCTGAGTTTCACCAACTGGAATCTCACCTCCGGCATGCCGGCGACGTTCGTCGGCTTCGGGAGCTACGCGCGAGTACTGACCGAACCCCGCTTTCTGAACGCGCTTGGCAGGACGTTCGCCTTCACTGCCTTCGCGGTCGCGATCGAGGGTGTACTCGGCGTCGCCGCCGCCCTCATCCTGAACCGCGCCTTTGTCGGCAAGACCCTCGCCAAGTTGCTGCTGCTGCTGCCTCTCGTTGCAACGCCGGTCGCCATCGGGATCGTGTTCAACCTGTTCTTCGATCCGACCATCGGCCTGCTCAATTTCGTTCTGCAGTCGTTCGGATTGCCTCCCGGCCTGTGGATCTCGAGCGCCAAGTCGGTCATCCCCTCGCTGGTGCTCGTCGATGTGTGGCAGTGGACACCGATGATCACGCTCATCGTTCTCGCGGGTCTCGCCGGCTTGTCGGAGGAGCCGGTCGAGGCTGCACGAATCGACGGCGCGAGCGAGTGGCAGATTATCCGGTGGGTCACCATTCCCATGGTCATGCCGGTCATTCTGACCGCACTGATCCTCCGCCTGATCGACGCTCTCAAGACGTTCGACATCATCTTCGCCATGACCGGAGGCGGCCCCGGCTACGCGTCGGAAACGCTCAACATCATGGGCTTCAAGTACAGCTTCGAGTATTTCCGCATGGGACAGTCGGCGGTCATTCTCGTCGTTCTCTTCGTTGTCGTTTTCGGTTGCAGCCTCGGGATCATGAAGCTGCGCGCCGCAGTCGGAAGAGTGAGCGAGCCGTGACCCGCGGCGTTGCCTGAGGAACCGAGCGAGGAGCCCCCGATGAACAAGAAGTCTCTGTCGACCGCCTTGTTCTATCTCGCAGTCGTCGGGATCGTGCTCATCGTGCTGTTCCCGTTTCTCTGGATGCTGTCGTCGTCGTTCAAGACACAGGTCGACATCATCTCCTGGCCGCCGAAGATGCTTTTCACTCCGACCCTGCAGAACTACGAGAAGGTCTTCGGGGAACAGGACTTTCTGAAGTATTTCCTGAACTCGACGATCGTCGGCACGACCGCCGTGGGCTTGTCGCTCGTCCTCGGTCTTCCTGCGGCATATTCGATCGCGCGGTTCACGCAAAGAAAGCTCGCCGTGTTCATTCTGCTGGCCCGCCTGATGCCGGGGATCTCGTTTCTGATGCCCTGGTACATCGTCTTTTCGCGGCTGGGCCTGATGGACAGCTACACGGCGCTGATCCTGAGCCACATGCTCATCGCCTTGCCCATCGTCGTCTGGATCATGTCCAGCTACTTCCTTACCATTCCGCCCGAGATGGAGGAGTCGGCGATGGTGGACGGTGCGACCCGGCAGTACGCCTTCTGGAAGATCATCCTGCCGCTGTCGGGGCCGGGCATCATCACCGCGACGACGCTGTCCTTCATCTTTTCCTGGAACAACTTCATGTTCTCGCAGGTGCTCAGCATGGAGAAGACGAAGACCCTCCCGATCGCCGTCTACAACTTTCTTTCCTATGCGGAAGTCGATTGGGGCGGTGTGATGGCCGCCGCCGTCGCGATCATGGCTCCGGCGATAGTTCTGACGATGATTTTCCAGAAGTATGTGGTGAAGGGGCTGACGATGGGCGCCGTCAAGGGTTGAGGGTCGCGCGGCCACGTCAACTGTGAGCGACCGGGTTGACAGGTTGAAGACTCAGGGGCTTGGGCCTGCTCTTCCGGACGTGCCCGATTCCTGGCGCGACGTCCTGAGCGCGTTGACGCCTAATCGCGATTCGATCCCGAATCTGTCTTGGCCTTTCCTTTCTTCGAACCGAACTCGATGCCCGTGAAGAGCCTTCGCAGCGGGCATTCAGCGACGTTGTCGCATCCGTGTTCCCGGACGCACTCCCGATGCGTCTGGTCCAGAAGGACATAGCCGCGACGGGCGGGCCCGCGCCTGCGGCCGTCGTGCCCGACCTGCGAGCGCGTCGGCGGGCACGTGTCACCCGCGCAACGCGGGAAACCACCCCCACGGCGACGCACAACCACTCCGTCTGCCCGTCGGCCGCCGGGCACGCGGCGCGAGCTCGCTGACCCTCGGGAAACACCCGCACCCCGGGGCTACCGTGGCCCCGCAGCGACTCCTGATCACCCCAGCTTCCCGTCGCTCCGGGCAAGTCAAGACGTGCTAAGGTGCTCTCGACGGTGCGTCGGGAGCGTTGGATTTGCTCTCCCTCTGCGATTGCGCTGCGCGCATCGCCAGCCGTCCTCGCAAATACGGGCATCCGACGATCGTTCGCACATGCAGTCGCCATCCGTCCTTCTGACCGACCTGTACGAGCTCACGATGCTGCAGGCCTACTGGGCCGAGCGCATGAGCGCGATCGCGGTGTTCGAGCTTTTCGTGCGCAAGCTCCCGTCGCAGCGCAATTTTCTCGTGGCGGCCGGCCTTGCGCAGGTCGCCGAATACCTGCTCGACCTGCGCTTCACGGCCGACGAGCTTGCCTACCTCGGGGTAACGGGGCGATTCGCGCCGGCGTTTCTCGCATCGCTGCGCGACCTGCGCTTCACGGGCGACGTCGACGCGATGCCGGAAGGCACCACGTGCTTCCCCGACGAGCCAATGATCCGCATAACCGCACCGATACGGGAGGCGCAGCTCGTCGAAAGCCGGGTGATGAACCTGATGCACTACCAGACGATCGTCGCCAGCAAGGCCGTGCGCTGCGCGCTCGCTGCGCCGGGACGGTTGCTCGTCGACTTCGGGTTGCGCCGCGCGCACGGTGGCGAAGCCGCGCTGCTCTCGGCGCGGGCGAGCTATCTCGCCGGGTTTTCGGGCACGGCCACCGTGGACGCCGGTCGGCAGTTCGGTGTGCCGATCTACGGCACGATGGCTCACTCGTATATCCAGGCCCACGCGGACGAGAGTGCGGCGTTCGCGGCCTTCGCCCGGACGCAACCGGAGAACGCGATCCTCCTGATCGACACCTACGACACCGAGCGCGCCGCGCACAAGGTCGTGCAGCTTGCGCGCACCTTGGCCGCCGAGGGAATCGCGATCAAGGGCGTGCGCATCGACAGCGGAGATCTGGCCGAGCATGCGCGGCGCGTGCGCGCGATTCTCGACACGAACGGTCTTGCGGCAGTGTCGATCTTCGCGAGCGGGAATCTCGACGAGTTCCAGGTCCGTGACCTGCTCACGCGAGGCGCGCCGATCGACGGCTTCGGCATCGGGACGCGCATGAATACTTCCGCCGACGCTCCCTATCTCGACTGCGCCTACAAGCTGCAGGAATACGACGGAGAACCCCGGCGCAAGCGGTCCGAGGGAAAGGCCACGTGGCCGGGTCGCAAGCAGGTCTATCGGCAATACGACGCCGCGGGTCGATGGCAGCGCGACGTGGTGACGCTGGCGTCGCATCCGGTTCCCGGGACGCCGCTCCTCGTGCCAGTGGTGCGCGAAGGACGCCTGGTCGCGCCGCTGCCGGAGCTGTCCGTGATCCGACAACGCGTGTGTGAGGAAGTTGCGCGGCTGCCGGAGTCATTGCGGGCGCTGGATGGCCAAGTGCCCCCGCAGGTCGAGCTCGCGCCGGCACTGCGAGAGCTCGCGGCCGAGATCGACGCCCGCACCTGAGGAGTTCCGAGACGAACGCGACGCAACCGGATCAGCAGCAGCAATCATGAAGACGGCCGGCCAGCCAGCACTTGCCCTGGCGCCCGACGATGCGCTCGTCGTCGTGGACATGCAGAACGATTTCGTCACGGGATCGCTCGCGGTACCCGGGGGGCCGATCACGTGCCCGGGCTGCGGCTTGCTCAAAATGCGATCCCTGTGTTCAAGGCCACGCACCCTGAGGCCGAGATGCGGCGTTTGGGCGCACGGTTCGCGGCTGTCGACGAGATATCCGGCGGAGCGCGGGAGGCGCACCGTTGAGCGCAGCCGAAATGCGCGCCACCCGACAAGCAATCCGGCGAAAGTAGCCTCCATGCCGTGGACAGCGGATTACTTCCCGCCCTCGATGCGCAACCTGCCGCTGCCGGTGCGGCAGCCCCATCCAGTCTGCCGGTGTTTGCCGCAGATCATACGTCGGACAAATGCGGCCGCCGTGCGCGAGCCGCGGGCACTCCGGCGCAGGCGGATCACCTGTAAACGGGACAGACACGCCCCCACGGTGACGCCCAGCCACTCCATCTCCCCGCCCGCCCGGTCGCGTCAACCCGTGATAACCTCTCCCGGTGGGCGCCTCGGAGGTTGGATTTCCTATCCTTCCGCGAAGGCGGGGATCCAATGGCGTGCGACGAAAGCCGCTGGGTTCCCGCCTTCGCGGGAACGACAAAGTGTTTGTCATGTATTCAAGTGACGCTTAGTACACCGATTCGTAAGTACGCACACGCAATGAGATCGATGCGTTTCGGTCAGGGCAAGGCGCAAACCGCAGCGATACCCCGTGGTATCGCGAGGATTTGCAACGCCGCCATCCCGAAAGGCGCGATCTCATGTGTGCGTATTTGCGAAACGGGGTACTTAGTAGTTGCTCGCAAGCGTCGATAGCGGCGCATGCATCGTCGCGGCGCTTGCGGCATCCCTGGCGTACCCGACAATCCAGCCTCGCGCGATGTCCTCCGAAGCCACGGTACCCTCCCCAGTCCTGACGTACTCCCCCGCGACGGACGCGCGGGACGTGCGCTGCGCGGGCGCGTGGACAGTCCGCACGATCGCGGACGTCGAGCCCCGCCTCGCCCGTGTACCGTGGCCGGCTACGGGCGAGGTCGCAATCGACGCGTCTGGCGTGTCGCCCCTCGACACGACCGGCGCGTGGCTGCTGCACCGGACCGTGCGTGAACTCGAGGCGCGCGGCTGCACGGCGCGCCTCGTCGGCCTGCGCCCGGAGTTCGCGTCGCTGCTCGAACTGATCGCGTCGCGCGAGATCCCGCTCGCGTCGCCGGCCCCGCCGGTGCCGGGCCGGCTCGAACGCCTGGGGCGGCACGCATGGGCGAACGTGACGGGAAGCGCCGGCTACCTGGCGTTCGTCGGCGAGAGCGCAATCGCGATGCTCTGCGCGCTGCGCCATCCGCAACGGCTGCGCTGGCGGCCGATCCTGCACAACGTGCAGACGGCGGGCGTCGAGGCGCTGCCGATCACGGGTCTGCTGTCGTTCCTGATGGGAGTGGTGATCGCCTACCAGGGCGCCGACCAGTTGCAGCGCTTCGGCGCCAACATCTTCGTCGTCGACCTCGTTTCGCTCGCGATGCTGCGCGAGCTGTCGCCGCTGCTGACCGCGATCATCATCGCCGGCCGCTCCGGGTCGGCCTACACGGCGCAGATCGGCACGATGAAGGTCACCGAGGAGATCGACGCGCTGCGCACGATCGGCGTCGGCGCGCAGGAGCTGCTCGTGCTGCCGAAGGTGATCGCGCTGATCATCGTGATGCCGCTGCTGACCGTCTACACCGACGTGACGGGCGTGTTGGGCGGCATGGTGATGGCGCGTTTGAAGCTCGACGTCGGTTTCGACGTCTTCGTCGACCGGCTCGACGAGGCGGTCCAGCTATCCTCCTACTGGACGGGACTCGCCAAGGCACCGGTGTTCGCGATGATCATCGCCCTCGTCGGCTGCTATCGCGGCTTCCAGGTGACCGGCAGCGCGGAGAGCGTGGGCGCGCAGACGACGATGAGCGTCGTGCAGTCGATCTTCCTCGTGATCGTGACCGACGCGATCTTCTCGATTGTCTTCCTCTGGCTCGACCTGTGATGGACGCGCACCCGCATCCGCCGCCTGCCGCCGTCGTCGACGTTTGCAGCGTCAGCACGCGCTTCGGCGACGCGGTCGTCCACGAGGACGTGAGCCTCGCGGTGAACCCCGGCGAGATCTTCGCGCTGGTGGGTGGCAGCGGCGCGGGCAAGTCCACGCTGTTGCGCGAGATCATCCTGCTGCAGCAGCCCGCATCCGGCTCGATCCGCGTCTTCGGGCAGGAGGTTGTCGGGCTCTCCGACGCCGCCGCGCTGCCGCTGCGCCGGCGGTGGGGCGTGATGTTCGAGCGCGGCGCGCTCTTCAGCGCCCTCACGGTCGCCGAGAACGTCGGCCTGGTGCTGCGCGAGCACACCGACCTACCGGAGCGGCTGGTCCGCGAGATCGCCGCGGTGAAGGTCGCGCTGACCGGACTGCCGCCTGATGCCGGACCCAAATACCCCAGCGAGCTCTCCGGCGGCATGCGCAAGCGCGCGTCGCTCGCGCGCGCGCTGGCGCTGGATCCGGAACTTCTGTTCCTCGACGAGCCAACCGCGGGCCTAGACCCGCTCTCCGCGAGCGGGATCGACGAACTGGTGCGCAGCCTGCGCGACGGACTCGGTCTTACGATCATGATGGTGACGCACGACCTCGACCTCATGTGGCGCGCCGCGGACAACGTGGCCGTCCTGGGCAAGGGGCGCATCGTCGGCATCGGGTCGATGACCGAGCTGTCGCACTCGGACGACCCGCTGGTCCGCCAGTATTTCCACGGCCCGCGCGGGCGCGCCGCACTGGAGCAGGCATGGAAGCGAAAGTGAACTTCGCGGTCGTGGGCGCGTTCGTCATCGTGCTGACCGTCGCGATGATCACCGGCGTGCTGTGGCTGTCCAGCGGCAAGTACTACCGCAAGAGCTACGATATGTACGAGACGTACATGGCCGAGTCGGTCGCGGGACTCAACCTCAACGCGCCGGTCCGCTACCGCGGCGTGGACGTCGGCCGTGTGCGCAAGATCGCGCTTGCGCCCGGCAACGTCGAGCAGGTGCAGGTGACGCTCGACATCGAACGCGGAACGCCGGTGAAGGAGGATACGTTGGCGACGCTGCAGACGCAGGGGCTGACTGGCATTGCCTACGTCGAGCTGACAGCGGGCCACCGCGAGTCGGCGGGCCTGCGTGCGCGGCCTGGCGAACCATATCCGGTGATCGCGTCGGCACCGTCGCTCATGAACCGTGTCGAGACGTCGATCCCCGAGCTGCTCGCCAACCTGAACCGTGTGAGCGACAGCGTCAACGCGCTTCTCGACGACGAGAACCGGCGCGCGGTGAAGGCCACGCTCGCGGACCTGTCGCAGCTGTCGCGCACGCTTGCCGCGCGCTCGGCGACGATCGACGCCGCGCTCGCGAGCACCATGCGCACGATGGACGCCGCCGCGCGCACGACCGACAAGGCGGCGGCGATCGCCGACCAGCTGCCGCAGTTGGTGCAACGCATCGAGCACACGGCCATCGCGTTCGAGCGCATGGCGACCGAAGTGGCCGGCGCCGGCGCGAGTGCTCGCGGAACGCTCGACGGCACGCGCGCCGATCTCGCACAGTTCACGGGGTCAACGCTACCGGAAGTGCGCGCGCTCGTCGATGAGTTGCGCGGCCTGACCGCGACGCTGCGCCGCGTCGGCGATGCAGTTGATCGCAACCCGTCGGTCCTCCTCTACGGGCGGCCGACGGCGAAGAAGGGGCCCGGCGAATGAGGAACGCGAACCAATTTGCGCCGGGCCGCGCTGCGCGCGCCGGCATGTGCTCGGCCAGGGATGCCGCCGAGCATCGGAGCCGACCGATGCTGCGCACCGTGTTGTCCATCGTGGCCACGCTCGTGGCGGGCTGCAGCGCGTTGCCATCGCCGAAGATCGAGGAGGCCGTGCTGCACGTGCTCGATGCGAAGCCCGCGATCCCGCGCGCACAGGCGGCGCGCGAGCTCGTGCTGGAGGTGAGCGTGCCGCGCTCCGCGCCCGGATTCGACACCGCTGCGCTGCTGTACGTGCAGAAACCGTTCGTGCTCGACGCGTTCGCCACGCATCGCTGGGTGGACGCGCCGGCCCGCATGATCGGACCACCGCTCACGCATGCGCTCGAGCAGACCGGCTACTTCCGCGCGGTGGTGCCTGCGCCGGCGGGCGTCCCCGCCGACCTGAGGCTCGACACCGAGCTCATCCGGCTGCAGCAGAACTTCATGACACGGCCGAGCCGTGTCGAGCTGTCGCTGCGCTTCCGGCTCCTCGACCTCCGCGGCCGCCGCGTCATCGCGGCGCGTGTCGTCGACGTCGACGTCGCCGCGGCGTCCGACGACCCCGACGGCGGCGTCGTCGCCGCCAACACGGCGCTCGCGAGCGCACTCGCGCAGGCCGCGGCTTTTGCCGTTGCCGTCTCCGCGGGCGTCCCGCCGGAGACTGCGGGCAAGCCCTAGTGTCCTGTCCCGCAAGTTCACGCGATAGCTCGCGGCGCGCATCATCCACCGCGGGGCCGCCATGCTGGGTTGCTCGGCCCCACCGTGGCACGGGCTCATTCCCCGATCGCGGCGCGCGCCGCATAACTGTCGACGATTTCTGAAATGAGTGACGGCGTCCCCAGGTGCCCGTCGTCAAGTGTTTGCGCCACTTCCTGAACCGCGATGCCGATTTCCAGAGTACCGCCCTCCGCCTGTTTCTGCGTGCGGGGGAGCCATGCCTGCGTGCGCACAGCCCAGGTTCGAGCCCTGCGGCGCATTGGCCTTCATTCACCGCTTCTGCTCCAGCCTCAATGCCCACCTGCAATTTCACTGCGTCGTCATCGACGGCGTGTTCGACTCCGCCACCACGGGCGGGGTCATCTTCAGTGCCACCACCGGGGTCAATGCCAACGCCTGCCCGCGCGCAGCCACCCTGCCGTCCGCGCCCGCCCGGAAGTGCCACTACAAGCGTGCGGAGCAGTCCGTAGCCAGTTGCCACCGCAAATCGGCGCTTGACCCGTGCCACCGACCCCCTCCACACTCAGGCTCGCGCGGTTGAAATGGCTATCCCTAAGAGAGGCAGGATTGAATTCCCCGCCCTTCATCCAAACCCAGGTCCTGATCATCGGCGGCGGTGTCACCGGCACTGCGCTGGCCCGCGATCTCGCCATGCGCGGCGTCGACTGCGTCCTGGTCGAGAAGGACGACATCAACGCCGGCGCCTCCGGGCGCAACCACGGCCTGCTCCACAGCGGCGCCCGGTACGTCGCCGGCGACCGCGAGGCAGCGATGGAGTGCCGCGCCGAGGGCGACATCCTGAAGCGCATCGCGGCGCAGACGATCCAGGACACCGGCGGCTATTTCGTCGCCGTGCCCGGGGACGACGAGCGCTACATCGCCGACTTCCCCGCGTACTGCGAGCGCTCGGGCATCACCGCGCGCACGGTGGACGTCGCCGAGGCGCGCGCGCTGGAACCGGCGCTGTCGGAGCGAGCGATCGCCGTGTTCGCGGTGCCCGACGCATCGATCGACCCGTTCCGGCTTTCGCTGGAGAGCATGGCCGACGCGCAACGCCTCGGCGCGCGGCTGCTGCGGCGGACCCGCGTCGTGGGTTTCGAGCGCGAGGGTCGGCGCATCGTCGCGGTGCGCGCGCGTTCCCTCGCCAGCGAGGAAGACGTGCGGATCGAGGCCGCGCAGATCGTCAACGCCGCCGGCGCCTGGGCGCGCGAGGTGGCCGGGCTCGCCGGCGCGCCGATCGAGATGACGTACTCGAAGGGGACGCTGCTGGTCACGCACACGCGCCTCGCGAGTCGCGTCGTCAACCGCCTGCGGCGGCCCGGCAACGCCGACATCATGATGCCGGGCGGCACGGTCTCGATCGTCGGCACCACGTCGACGCGCGTGGACGACCTGGAAGACGTCCGCTCAACGGCGGCGGAGGCCGACCTGATCGTCGAGGAAGCCGCTCGGATGGTGCCGGCGCTGGCGACGATGCGCTTCATCCGCGCCTACGCCGGCGTGCGGCCGCTGGTGGGATCGGCGGGGGCCGCCGATGGGCGCGCCGTCTCCCGCGGCTTCGCCCTGTTCGACCACGAGAACCACGGCCTCGACAACCTGGCCACGATCACCGGCGGCAAGCTCACGACCTGCCGGCTGATGGCCGAGCGGACCGCGGACCTCGTCTGCCGCCGCCTCGGCGTGAGTCGCCCCTGCGTGACCGCAACGACGCCGTTGCCAGTGGCCCCGGAATGCGCCTGGACCGAGCCGGGTCACGCCCCGCGCGCGTGGATGCGATCGCACGCGCCGGGAGACCCGCTGCTGTGCGAGTGCGAGATGGTGTCGGCCGGCGCCGTCGATGCCATCTACGCGGCGTTGCGGGCGAACGGCGATATCCCAACGCTGACCGACATCGGCCTGCGCAGCCGCGTCGGCAAGGGTGCCTGCCAAGGGTCCTTCTGCGCGGTGCGCACGGTGGCCCACCTCTACCAGCGCGGCGACTTCGCGGCGACGCGCGGCCTCGCCGAGATCGTCGAGTTCATCGCCGAGCGCTGGCGCAGCCAGCGCGCGGTCCTGTGGGGCGAGCAACTGGCGCAGGCGGAGTTGATGGAGGCGCTGCATTGCGGGCTCTTCGGCGAGGAGTTGTGCGGCGCCGGCATGCCCGACGCGCGATTCCCCAGGCCGGCCCCAAACGCCGCCCACGCGGGCGAGTTGCCGCCATGACGGGCGCCCGGCAGGACAGCTGCGACGTCGTCGTCGTCGGCGCCGGGATGGCGGGCATGGCGACGGCCCTGTTTGCTGCGGAACGCGGCCTTTCGTGCATCCAGATCGGCAACGGCGGCGGGCTCCTGTTCGCGAGCGGATTGCTGGACCTCCTGGGCGTGCACCCGGTGGACGCGCGCCGCCGCTGGCGATCCCCTTACGAGGCACTGGCGGCGCTCGCGCACGACGAGCCGGAGCACCCGCTGGCGCGCATCGACGCTGCGTCGATCCGGAACGCGTTCGAGACCTTCGTCGCTGCCCTGGGCTCGGCGGGCCTGCCCTACGCGCCGCTGGGCGAGTCGAACCGGGAAGTGCTGACGTCGATCGGCACGCTCAAGTCCACGTTCGGCGTGCCGCGATCGATGGTTGCAGGCGTCGCCGCGCTGGACGCGCGGCCGCCGTGCCTGCTGGTGGATTTCCGCGGACTGCGGGAGTTCAGCGCCCGCCAGATCGTGGCGACGCTGGGCGATCGCTGGCCGGGGTTGCGCCACCAGCGCATCGAGTTCCCGGGGTGCGACGGCACGCCCGAGCTCTACGCCGCGCACCTCGCCCGTGCGCTCGAATCCCGGGCGACGCGCGAGCGGACGATCGCGCTCGTGCGGCCGCTGCTGGGCGACGCGCAGGCAGTCGGCTTTCCGGCGGTGCTGGGCCTCGCGCAAAGCGCCGAGGTTCACGCCGCGTTCGAGGAAGCATTGGGGATACCCGTGTTCGAGATTCCCACCATGCCGACATCGGTGCCCGGGCTGCGGCTTCTCGCGGCGCTGGAGGCGGCCGTGGCCGACCGCGGAGTCCATCGTTGCCACCAGGCTCGCGTACGTTCGCTGGCCTTCGACGCGGGGGGACGACGGCCACGCTCGACCTCGCCAGCGATTCCGGAAGCGAAGCCGGCAGTGGCGAACGCGTGGTCGCGCGCGCCGTCGTGCTGGCGACGGGGCGGTTCAGCGGCCGCGGGCTCACCGCCGATCGCGGCGGCGCCCGCGAGAGCATCCTCGGCTTGCCGGTCATCCAGCCAGGCTCGCGCGAGGCATGGCACCGGCCCGACTTCCTGGACCCGTCGGGTCACGCAATCAACCGCGCCGGGCTCGACGTCGACAACGCCTGGCGGCCGCTGGACGCCGGCGGAAAACCGGCGTGGCCACGGCTTTACGCTGTCGGCTCCATTCTCGCGCATCAGGACTGGATGCGCTCCAAGTGCGGCTCGGGATTGGCGATCGCGACGGCGTGGGCGGCAGTCGGCCAGGTGGCGGGCGACCTCCGCCGCTCCGGAACGGGATAGGTCGACGATGTCGTCGCCGCTCTTCCAGATGGCCCTCTACGCGGCGCTGGCGCTGTGCGGCGCGGGCCTCGTGTGGCGCGCGTCGGCGTGGTTCCGGGTCCGCGTCGGCCCCGATGTCGGCGATGTCACGCCGTTCGGCAGAGTGGCCGCCGCGTTGCGCAGGACAGCTTCGATGCTCGTCAGTCGGCGCGTGGCGGACGTGCTCGGCGCGTTCCTCCTCGACGTGCTGCTGCTGCGCCGGCTGTTCGCGACGGCGAAGCTGCGCTGGCTCGCCCACCTCTTCATCGTTGTCGGGTTCACGCTGCTGCTGCTGATGCACGCGCTGGCGCCGCTGGTGACCGCCCAGTTGTTCCCGGGCTACCAGCCCACGCTCGATCCCTTCCTCTTCCTGCGCAACCTCTTCGGCGCGCTGCTGCTCGCCGGCGTGGCGCTGCTCTTCATCGGGCGCCGGCGTTCGCGCACGAACCCGCGCCAGGCGCACCACCCGGCAGCCGCGGTGTTCGTGGCACTCCTCGGGTGGGTGATCGCCAGCGGGTTCCTGCTCGAGGCGCACAAGATCGCCTCGCCGCGCGCGTTCGACCGTATGGCCGAGCAGTTCAGCAGCGGGACCGATCCGGCGAAGCTCGCGCCGCTGCGCGCGCTCTGGGCCCGCGAGTTCGGCGTGGCGTTCGAGGGCCTGGCGGAGCCGATCGATCCGGCGCTGGTCGAGCAAGGCCGTGACCTGCACGGCGAGGCCTGCGCGTCCTGCCACACGCGGCCCGTGTCCGCGTTCGTCTCCTATCCGGTCGCCCGGATGATGGCGCCGGTGACGAGCGTCCTTGACCGCTGGAACGCGGAGGCGTGGCTGCTCGACCTGCACGTGTTCGCCTGCCTGCTTGGCCTCGCCACGTTGCCGTTCACGCGCTTTTTCCACGTCGTCGCCTCGCCGCTCGGCCTGCTCGTCAGCGCGGCGACGCAGCCTGGCAGGACCTCCGGCGAGGCGCCCCCGCTCGCCGCTCGCGCGTCGCAGCGGGCGCTGGCACTCGACGCCTGCGTGCAATGCGGCATTTGCGACCAGGACTGCTCGGTGGCTCCCTTGGCGCGCTACCTCGGCAATCCGGGCCTGCTGCCCTCGCACAAGCTCATTGCCACCGCTGCGATGGCCAGCGGCCGGCTGTTGCGGTCCGGCGACGATGCCCATGGGACCGACGCATTGCGCGCCGCCGACGGCGCTTTCCTCTGCACCGACTGCGGCCGTTGCACCCGCCATTGCCCCGTGGGGCTCGACCTCGCGGACCTGTGGACAGCCGGGCGCGGCGACCTCGTCGCCGCCGGCCTTCCGGCACCGGCCCAATGGGTGCAGGCATACCCGGCGCTGGCGTGGGCCGAGGCCCTGGCGGCGGGTCCCGGGCAGCCTCCACATGCCGGCCCGGATGCCGTTTCGGCGCCGCTGTCGGCCGACCGCCGCACGTTCTCCCGGTGCGTGCAATGCCAGACCTGTACCAACGTGTGCCCGGTGGTGGCGCACAGCATCGACTGCGACTACGGCATCGACCTCACACCACAGCGGGTGATGAACCTGCTGCGGCTGGGCATGCGCGACCTCACGCTGGGTTCGCGCATGGTCTGGGACTGCGCGACCTGCTACCAGTGCCAGGAAACTTGCCCGGAAGGCATTCGCGTGACCGACATCATGTGCGAACTGCGCGCGCTGGCGGTGCAGCGGTTGGGCTCCGTCCGGGGCCGCAGGGAGGCGTCATGAAGTACGCGCTGTTCCTCGGCTGCGCGACCCCGTCGCGGCTGCCGGCCTACGAAGCCTCGACCCGCGCCGTGCTCGCGCATCTCGGCGTCACGCTGATCGACCTCGAGTTCAACTGCTGCGGCTACCCGGCCCGGAACGTCAGCCGCGACGCCTTCGTCGTGGCCGCCGCCCGCAACCTGGCATTGGCCGAGCGCGCCGGCCTCGACGTGCTGACACCCTGCAAGTGCTGCTTCGGCACCCTGCGGCACGCGATCCGGTTCCTGGACGAGGATGCGGAACTCCGCTCGCGCGTGGCGCAGCTGCTGGCCGCTGAGGGCCTTGCCTGGTCCGGGAACACCGAGGTCCTGCACCTGCTGTCGGTGCTGGCCAGAAAACTCGGCGTCGACACCCTGGCCGCCGCAATCCGCGCTCCGCGTACGGACCTGCGCGTCGCCGCCCAGTACGGCTGTCATGCGCTGCGCCCCGGCAACGTGACCGGGTTCGACAACCCGATGGAACCGACGATCTTCGAGTCATTGATCCGCGTGACCGGCGCGACCCCGGTCGACTGGCCGCGCCGCCTCGATTGCTGTGGCGATCCGCTGCACGAGGCGAACGCCTCGCTGTCCGGTCGCATCACGCGGGCCAAGATCGTCGATGCCCTCGAGTCCGGGGCCGAAGTGCTGTGCACGGCCTGCCCCCACTGCCACCTGCGCTTCGACTCGGTGCAGGCGGAAACTCCCGCCCCGGCGATCCGCACCCTGCTCTACCCGCAGCTCCTCGGCCTGGCGATGGGCCTGCCCGCAAAATCCCTCGGATTGTAGATTTCAGGCTTGGCGTGCGACGAGTTTCACGCTCACCGCCAGCGGGTGTCTTCTTCGCGGCATTGAGTTGAATTTCCCAGTCTACCGTGATTCCCGTTTCGGGTATGATTATTCCCGAAATGGGAATGCCCTCCAAGGCCAACACGCCCCCGACACCGATCTCCGGCCTCGGAGGCGTGCTGTTCACCCCTGTCCAGCAGCGGGTCCTGGGACTGCTGTTCGGCCAGCCCGATCGTCGCTTCCAGAGCGCGGAGCTGATCCGTCTCGCCGCTTCCGGCACCGGCGCCGCGCACCGCCTGGTGACCCGCCTCGCTGAGGTCGGACTGGTCACCGTGGAGCGCATTGGCAACCAGAAGCACTACCAGGCGAACCGGGCAAGCCCGGTATTCGCGGAGTTGCATGGGCTGATCGTCAAGACGTCCGGACTGGTCGCGCCGCTACGCGCCGCGCTGGCGCCACTCGCCGACCGCATTCGTGCGGCCTTCGTCTACGGCTCGATCGCGAAGGGGCAGGATCGGGCGACGAGCGACATCGACCTTATGGTGATCGCCGACAAGCTCGACTACGCGGACGTCTTCTCGGCGCTGCAGGTGGCCGAGGCGGAGCTCGCGCGGACCGTCAATCCCAATGTGATGCGCCTGTCGGAATGGCGGCGCAAGCGTAGTCAAGCCACCGGTTTCGTGTCGCGCGTCGCAGGCCAGCCGCGACTCTTCGTCATCGGGTCCGACGATGACATCGCCTGAACTCGACAATCGGGTCCGGATCGGCAAGCTCAAGCGCGAGCCGGCGTCAGACGAAGAGGTCGTTGACTTGCCGAACCCATCGCAACAGCGAACGAATTGCGCAAGGCCGTTGTCGCGTCTCCTCGGCCAATGGCACCTGGAACGCGATCGTGACCTCGTGAAAATAATTCAGCGGCTCGCAACGTCGAATCATTTTCCGCAAGCCCGCATTGTCTCGATGATTGCGGTCGATACCCCGGCACCGGTAACGTAGCTGCGACGGACCAAAAATGCGTCTTGGTACGCACCGTCCGCAAACGGGGCGGTACTATTCCTAACGAAATTTCGTTCAACATGCCGCTGCTGAAGGAAATGCGCTTCATCGCGATGCTTTGCCGCGGCGATGTCGGCAAGCGGGCTTCGTTCGACTTCAATTCGATACTTTGATGCGGGCACGGGCACATGAACGATAGATTGCGCAGCGCAGGAGTCCGCAGCCTGCTCGGCAGGCAACATCCTTTCATGCGGCACGTTCATATCGCGCTGCTGTTCGGCACGCTGGCACTGACCGGCTGCGGCTCGCTGCTGCGCAACGGCGTGCCCGTCGACCTGATGGCCACCGCCACGATTCCCGGGATGCCGAACGTGCGGGCACCCGCCGGCCGCGCCGATGCGTTCATGGCGCGCGACATGGCGATCTCCTTCACGCAGGAGTCGCCCAAGGACTTCCCCCCCGGTGCCGACGGCATCGTGGTGTACCCGCACCTGGCGCTATCCGGCGGCGGGGCGAACGGCGCGTTCGGCTCGGGCTTCCTCAATGGTTGGACCAGCACCGGCACGCGTCCCGTATTCAAGACCGTCACGGGTGTATCCACCGGCGCGCTGATGGCGCCCTTCGCCTTCCTCGGGTCGGCCCAGGACGACGCGCTGCGCAACTTCTACACCAACACCAGCACCCGCGACATCTTCGTGCTGGGCGCGCTGAGTTCAATCGTGCGGCAGCTGCTGTTCAGTGACGGCATCGCCGACACGGCTCCACTGGCAGCGCTGATCGCCACCCACATCGACGACGCGTTCCTGCGCGACATCGCGGCCGCACACCTCGGTGGCCGGCGCCTGTACATCGGCACCGTGGACCTCGACTCGCAGCGCTTCATCATCTGGAACATGGGTCTCATCGCTACCAGCGGAAGTCCCGATGCCGTCGACCTGTTCCGCAAGGTGATGCTGGCCTCCGCGTCGATTCCGGTCGCCTTCGCGCCGGTGCTGTTCGAAGTCGAGGCCGGCGACGGCCGCCGGTACGACGAGTTGCACGTCGACGGCGGGGTGGCCGTCAACGTGTTCTACAGCGGTAATCTTTTCGGTACGCGGCAACTGCGCCAGGAGGCGGGGCGCGGCGCGTCACGGGAAGACGTCTACGTCATCCACAACGGACAGCTCGCCTCCAGCCCGGGGCTGACCCGGCGCACGATTCCCAGCGTGGCGCTGCGCACGCTGGAGGCCGCGACCCATTCGGCGATGATCGGCGACCTGTTTCGCATTTATGCGATGACGACCTTCGAAAGCTCGGGCTACCATTGGATCACCATTCCGAACGGCATCGAATTGCGGGGCGACGAGACCTTCGATCCGGTCCTGATGCAACAGCTCTACGACGTCGGCTACCAGAAGGCGCGTGCCGGACCGAACTGGAATACACGGCCGCCCGCCGTTCTCGACAACGCCACCGGACTGCAATGACCCGGTTGCGCGCAGGCTAGACGCAGCGCTCGCTGCGACACGCCACGAACGCAGGCCAACTCAGCAACGTGCCAGCCTGAAATGGCAACGGCTCCAGCCCTGCGAGAAGTTCGCCAAAGTGATCGAACGTCATTGGGATGGCATTGCCGCTTACTGCAAGCCCGAGCACAAGGTCTCGCTCGGCTTCGTCGAGGGGTTCAACAACCATCCGCGTCATCCAGCGCCGCGCATACGGACTGCGCGACGAGGAATACTTGCGACTCAAGATCCTCACTTGCATGCTCCCCGAACTCTGAAAGACCCCAGATTCACCCACTCGATTTCCTGATGAGCCGTTTTTATAGGTTTTTTTCTTTGACCGAAGACCGCTTTGGACGTTGCCGGATGCGGTCTTGGCGGAGAGGGCGTCCGCTATAACCCGCGCCAGATAAGGCTTCCGGCGCAATGGGGTCTGTATCCCCCGCCTATCCCCCGCTGATTGCGCTTTCGTCACTGATGTCGCCGCGAAGGATTCGAATTCGCAGCGAGTTCGAATCCCGATCGGCGCTGTCGATTATGTCAGGTGCAGGGGAGGCTGCCCACACTATCCTCGCCAAATGACCGCCCCCGACCTCAGCCCCTGCCCGTTCTGTGATGGGCGCCAACTGGTCGTCGCTCGCGCTGTCGGTGGCGGCATGCCTATGCCCGCGTGATCTGACTACTGCCGGCGTCCCTTGCCGATCAGCAACGCGACGATCGCGTCAAGCAGCTCGATCGCGACCCGTCCGTCCGCTGCCGGCGACGCCGGTAACAGCAAGGCTCCGCCGATGCTGGCCGCGATCCTCGCTTGCCTCCACCGACTAACCGTCGCAGCCACAGCCCCTGTGTCGAAACGATTTACATCCTTACCAGAACGTTAAGGTATGCAATTTGCGAAATCAATAGATTACAGATTGGCATGGTCTCTGCTTGGGGTGAGTTGCGGATTTTCGCTGCCAAAAGAGGGAGAAAACAATGAGATCCCGAATCGTCGCGGCTTCGATTAGATGCCTCTGGGACATGTCCTTTGCAGCGATTGCCGCCATCCCACTTCCAGCCGCCGCCGCGCGCGCGACATTGGTCGCAGCCTTGGCATTCGGTGCGTTCGTTCAGCCCGTGTGGGCCGGCGCTACATACAACTTTGTCGGGTCAGTGACGGCTGTGCCAGTGGAGTTGGCGGGCCCGGGAGGTCTCACGCTCGGCGACCCCGTTCATCTGAGTTTCACTCTGGGCCTACCGGTACTCGATCAAGAGCCGTTTTCCAACATTGGCCGGTGGACGAGCGCCGTCGCGTCGTGGAGATTGTCCATCGGCGCCTTCGTCCAGACCGGGGGCGACGGGGACGTGCTTGTGTGTGACTATCCTCCCGGTACCCCACCTCCGCCGTTTTGCGGGGACCTCTCCCGCCCCAGCAGTTACCCGTTCTTTGGCAACCCTGAATTCACCCCACAGTACATTGGCAAGGACGCGGTGCGGTTCGTCGGACTGAGCCGGACATCGTCAGCGATTGTGATCAACGGGTTCACTCAGTATTGCGACACCAATACCAGTGCACAGTGTGCCAATGCCAACGTCTATGACGATTTGGCGCGCTTGACAGGAACGCAGATTCCCGACTTTCTCGACCCTTTGATCTTCAATTCCAGCGTCAACAGCGGGCGAATCCCGTTTGGTGAAAACGGTAACTTGCTCGTAACGTACTCGGTGACGGCGGTTCCTGAACCGACCACGCTCGCCCTACTCGGCCTCGGCCTTGCCGGACTCGGTTCTCGCGCCGCAAGCAGTAGACCGATTTCGCTCCGACGACAGCCCCGCTCCGGCGGGGTTTGTTATTGGTGGCGTCGGACAGAATCACCGACGACCATGCCCGTCACGATTCGGCGAGAATGGCTGATGCGCGTCGGCTGCCCCTTGTGTCACTGGTCAGAGCAAACGTGGGCGCAAACTGCCGGCGTAGGCGATGTTCATCTGCATTGCCCCCGAGCGTAACCGGCGCGCCGTTGCGCGACTCCTGCCCCGTGTTCATGCGCGAGGCAGGCGCCGATGATGACGTGATGCCACGCCGCCCTGGTCGCTGGCCGATAATTGGCGTGGCGTATTGAGCGCAGAAGAAAATCCCGCCACGTGGGCGGGTTCTCTGTGGGCGCTGCGCCCTAACTCAGCCGGCACCGACGCGATGCAGCGATGCCGGCGAGGCCGAGGCCCAATAGGGCGAAGGTGGCGGGTTCGGGAATCGGATAGAGAAACCGAATTCCACCAAGATCGTCGTTCTTGAGCGCCGGGAGGAGCGGACACCCAGAGCACATCAGGATGTGACTATCAGCTCGCGAAACGCTGATGGGGCCGGTGCCGCTCACCGGAAGGCCTTCTCGCACATCCCCGCGTTGATTGATGGGGATCGGATTCGTGATGTCGGCGTCATTATCAAAGAAACGACTGGCTGCCGCATCGACATCGCCGAGCCCTAGCGCGTGTCCCAACTCATGTATCAGGGTCTGTTCCCATGTTACGAGGGACCACGGGTCTGACGTATTCATGGCCAGATCCACGGAGAGAATTCTCCAACTCGGGAACAAACCGCCGATCGAATCGAAGCCGAAGCCGTTGGTAAGATTTACGTCTTGTTCATCGCCAAAGACAATCGTAATCCCCGCAGCATCGGAACCGAGCGCCGCGGGGGACAATATCAATAGCATTGCCGATGCGATTTGTTGCAGCAGGATTTGTAAGCTGGCAGCCGGCTAAGCCGCCGCATGTTCCCCAATCGATGTTTGTCGCAGTGTTCAAAGTGGTTTGCTGAAACATCAAGGGGCCATCACCTCCCAGCCAGGGGGTATCGGACCAAATACGGAACGCGTCACTCACTCCTATTTCGAGTTCAGCAGCAGTTGTTCCGTCAGTAAACGTGAACGCGTTCCAGAAGGCGTCGATGCTGCCTTCACCTGTTGTCCCCGCCAAGCCGTAGGTGAGGTCGACGGCACCAAGGGACGTGGCGTCCCAGCGCGGCGCTTGATCTAGGTTTGCCGGCGTCGCGTACCCGGTAAACACGCCGTTGGTATCCAAGATACGAAATCTCTGCACAACGGCGAACCCGTACGCCGCGCTCGGGACGAAGCTACTAACAACGATACTGATAACCGCACACGCGAAAGGCATCCTGCCTAGCAGTTTCATGCCGCCTCCCCTTCAACTCACTCCAAATACGCCAATGCAGTATGAAGCTGGGAATCTAGCTCGCACACACAAACGCCGCACCTTCATAAAATCCAGGACGTCGCAGGAGCGCACGCCTATCTGAGACTCTCGTTGTTTTTCATTCTACGCTTTCGCCCTTGCCCATGAGCTTGCAAGGCTTCCTCCGCCACTTGCCGCCTTGTTGTCCGCGTTCGTCGCAGCGAGTGCCACAGGTTCGCCGTGAGTCAACATCGAGGCGCTTAGGCCGTTCAGCCTCGCCACCCCAATTCCGGAAGCGGCCATCCACACCCGCATGACGAAGCAGAGGCGGCGGTCGCCGCAGGTGCAGCGCCAAATGCCAAACTCGTGACGGAGCCAAAGTGTCGCGAGGTGTCAGCTCAGCCAACGCGCCGGGTCACCAGCCCAGCGACCCGTTCCTCCGCGCCCTTGGCTATCTTGCCGGCCATCGCCACTGCGGCGCCCGCGCCCTGCATTCGCGCGAACGCCTCCCGCACCTCCACCGGACTGACCGCCGCGATGCCGGCCATCAGCTCCTCGCGCGGGCGTACGCGACCGAAGGCGAAGAGATCGAGTGCCGCGACCTCCAGCCGTTGCGAGGGGTCTTCGTGCGCGCACAGGCCGCGCACGATAATCTGGTTGCGCGCGCGTTCCAGACCAACCGGGTCGGTGGCGTCGGCGTGCTCGCGGAGCAGCCGGGTGACCTCGACGAAGTATTCGTCGAGGTGCTCGGGCATGGTCGACGCCTCGATCACGAATTGACCGCACAGGTCCGTCACGTCGGCCGAGCAATCCGCGTGGTAGACGAGGCCGCGCCGTTCGCGAATCTGGTCAAGCAGCGGCGAGCTCATGCCTTCGCCGAACAGCGCTGCGGCAACGACGGCACCCTGGTACTCGCCCAGCAGCCCGGGGATCGGGAAGCCGAGCACGACGTGCGTCTGGCTGCAGCCGGGCATCCGGCGCGAGCGGACTCCGCCCACGTAGTCCGGCGCCGCGACCCGGTTGTCGCTACCGCGGGGCATGTCCCCGAACGCCGCGACCGCCTCGTCGACAATCCGGTCGGCATCGACGTTGCCGGCAACGCCGACGACGGTGTTCGCGCCGGTGTACTGCTGCTGCACGTAGGCCACCATCTCGGCGCGGGTGAAACGTCGGATATTGGCGCGGCTGCCGATCACCGGACGCGCCACCGCGTGCTCGCCGTAGCAGGCCTTGTCGAACAACTTGAACGCTGTCGACAGCGCGTCGTCCTCGTCCTCGGCGTACTCGTGCAGGATGACCTGGCGCTCGCGCTCGAGCTCGGCTTCGGGAAAGGTGCTCTGGCGGACGATGTCTCCCAGCATTCGCAGGAAGGCCCCGGAATCACGCGCCAGGCCGCGCATGTGGAATGCGGTATGGTTCTTGTCGGTATGGGCGTTGACCTCGGCGCCCAGGCGCTCAGCATCGAGGTTGATCTGCTGGCAGTCGCGTGTACGCGTGCCCTTGAATGCCATGTGCTCGATGAAATGGCTGATGCCGTTGCTTCGCAAGCTCTCATGCTGGCTGCCATTGCGCACGAAGACACTGACCGCCGCCGTGGCCACGTGCGACAGCCGGAGAACGACCACGCGCACGCCGTTGTCTAGCGTCGTGACCGAGGCGTTCGCATCAACTGCAGGGACGGCCATATGCGGCACGCGGATCACCCGGCGGCACGCCAGTGCGTACGGCCGCGAGAAAAGGTAAGAGAAGACGGCAGCTTAGTCTTGCATCGATGGACAATACCTTGCCGCCACTGATTGATCTGATCCGGCTGCGCTATCGGCGGCCCTCGTTTGGACCTATCAACACCGGAGAATCCGACCCCTACGAGAAGTTCGCCGCGATGATCGAGCGTCATTGGGATGGCATCGCCGCTTATTGCAAGCCCGAGAACAAGGTCACGCTCGGTTTCGTCGGGGGGTTCAACAACAAGATCCGCGTCGTCCAGCGCCGCGAATACGGACTGCGCGACGAGGAATGCTTGCGACTCAAGATCCTCACTTGCATGCTCCCCGAACTCTGAAATGTCCCAGATTCGCCCACTCGATTTCCTGATGAGCCGCTTTTCTGAACGTATGCCTGCGGACAGGAGCATCTGCGATGAAGCTTTCTCGAGATTGCGAAGTTTGCCAAACAAACCGACCTCAACTGTAGATATGCCCTCCTGACACCGTTGTGGCAGGAGGGAGGCTTGAGAGGCCCAACGTACCAGTTAACCAGCGGCCCGCTTGCGGGACGTCCGTAGAGCCGGGTTAGGCGCCTGCGCGCGACACAAGCGGAAATTGGTCGGGGCGTCGAATCGAATCGACAGCTAGATCGATGTCGAGGGCAGGCCAGTAGAGATGATGCGGTGACGGAAGCTCAACGTCGGTGAGCTTGCCAATAGGCGCGTCACGAAACCACGGAAAATCGGCGAACGGCACGAACAACTCCTCGTCTCCGAGGAGAAGCCAGAAGCCATGCTTCGACACATTGGTAACTTCAACCGCCGAAGTGTCTCGCCCAAGAATTGCGGATGTCATTTTCGTGCGTCTCGATGAGGGCTTTCACCGAGCGGAGCTGCCGCTCGCTCAAACCATAATTGTGCGCCAGCTCGACCGCCGGCTCAAGCCAGAATTTCGCCTCACCTTCGGAACTCTGCACGTGGACGTGCATTCGCGACTCTTCACGCGAGAAGAAGTAGAAGCGGAAGCCATCTTCACGAAAAACGGTGAGGCTCATCGTGTGCAATCGTATCGCAACGAGCGGCCACAGGGCGCCCAACGTACCAGTTGACCGGCGGCCCGCTTGCGGGACGTCCGGTTCAACGCTGCTTAGGCATAGACAAGGCCCGTCGTGAGCGAATCAAAGTACGCACCGTTCGAGACCTGGCTCACCCCCTGCCACGAGGGCCACGACGATGCCGGGCCGGTGCAGGCGCCTGCGGTGCGGGAGTTCCGCCGTTACCTGGAATGCGGCATCCTTGCGCATGGCTTTGCCCCGGCGCGGTGCGGGCAGTGCGGCCACGACCTCCTGATCGCGTTCTTGTGCAAGGGGCGTGGCGTGTGCCCATCGTGCAACAACCGGCGCATGGTGGCGACCGCGGCGCATCTCGCCGATCACGTCGTGCCGGACCTGCCGGTGCGGCAGTGGGTCCTCGCCGTGCCAAAACGGCTGCGCTACTTCCTGGAACGCGATGCCGACCTCCACGGCGTCGCCTTGCGGCTGTTCCTGCGCGCCGTGGAGTCCTGCCTGCGCGCGCACAGCCCTGGTTCAGGTTCCACGGCCGGTCTCGGCGCGGTCGCCTTCATCGACCGCTTCGGCTCCACGCTCAATCCGCACCTGCACTTTCACTGCGTGGTCATCGACGGCGTGTTCGAGCCCGCGTCGGCGAGCGAAGTGTCGGGACAGACCCCGAAGGACAGGCTCTTTTCCTTGCCGCCGAAGCGGTACTCGAGTCGCCAGTACTTCGTTCCCGCCGGCAGCACTGGCAGGTACATGCCTTCACCATCGGCGCGCTTGTACGACTTCAATCGTGGCAACGCAGCGGCAACTTGCGACACGTTGAGGGACATGGGGGCCACTCTTTCAGCGAAGGGAATACACCGTCGAAGTGTTGCCCCCGTTTGCCCCCCGCTGTCAATGGACGACTTCGGTCCTTCCAGAACGTCGGATTGTTGCTCTTTATAGGTTTCTTCTTTAACCGAAGACCGCTTTGGACGTTGCCGGATGCGATCTTGGCGGAGAGGGCGGGATTCGAACCCGCGTTAGGCTATTAACCTAAACACGCTTTCCAGGCGTGCGACTTAAACCGCTCATCCACCTCTCCGTTTTGCACTGCTCTGGTGGAGCCCGCGATTTTACCTCAACTGTCCGCCCCACATCTGCGCATCGACGGTGGTCAGCGCCGTCATGTTGACGATCCGGCGCACGGTCGACGACGGCGTGAGGATGTGCACCGGCCTGGCCACGCCGAGGAGAATCGGCCCGAGGGTGACGTTGCCGCCCCCGGACACCTTGAGCAGGTTGAACGAGATGTTGGCCGCGTCGACCGTCGGCATGATCAGCAGATTCGCCTCACCCTTCAGGCGCGAACCGGGGAATGCCGCCAGGCGGACCTCCTCGGACAGCGCGGCATCGGCGTGCATCTCGCCTTCGATCTCGAGGTCGGGCGCCCGGGCACTGATCAGCGCCAGCGCGGCCTGCATCTTCTTCGCCTGCGGATGGTCGCTGGTCCCGAACGACGAGTGCGACAGCAGCGCCACTTTTGGCGTCAGGCCGAAGCGGCGCAGTCCCTCCGCCGCCAGCAGCGTGATCTCGGTGAGTTCCTCGGCGGTCGGATCGACGTGCACATAGGTATCGGCCACGAACACCGTGCGTTCGGGCAGCATCACCGCATTCATCGCGGCGTAGCCCTTGACCCCCGGGCGCAGGCCCAGCACCTGATCGATGAAATGGAGGTGCAGCTGGTGCGTACCGAAGGTGCCGCAGAGCATGCCGTCGGCGTCGCCGCGATGGATCGCCATCGCCCCGATCAGCGTCTGCCGGCGGCGCATTTCGATCTTCGCGTACTGCTGCGACACGCCCTTGCGCGCGGTCAGCCGGTAATACTCGCCCCAATAATCGCGGTAGCGCGAATCGTGTTCGGGGTTGATGACTTCGAAGTCCTTCCCCGGCTCGATGCGCAGCCCGAACTGCTCGATGCGCCTGGCGAGCACCGCCGGCCGCCCGATGAGTATCGGCTGCGCGAGGCCTTCATCCAGCACGACCTGCACGGCGCGCAGCACGCGCTCGTCCTCGCCTTCCGCATAAAGGATGCGCATCGGCGACTTCTTCGCCGCCTGGAACACGGGCTTCATCAGCAGGCCCGAGTGATAGACGAATTGGGTGAGCTTTTCGCGGTACGCGGCGAAGTCGGCGATCGGTTGCGCGGCCACCCCCGAGTCCATCGCGGCCTTGGCGACCGCCGGCGCGATGGTGACGATGAGCCGGGGGTCGAAAGGCTTGGGGATCAGGTACTCGGGACCGAAGCGCAGGTTGTGGATGCCGTACGCCTGCGCCACGATGTCCGATTGCTCGGCTCGCGCCAACTCCGCCAGCGCGCGCACCGCCGCCACCTTCATCGGTTCGTTGATCCGCCTGGCCGCGACATCCAATGCACCGCGGAAGAGGAACGGAAACACCAGCACGTTGTTGACCTGGTTCGGGAAATCGGAGCGGCCGGTGGCGATGATGGCGTCGGGTCGCGCCGCCTTGGCGAGATCCGGCATGATCTCGGGTTCGGGGTTGGCGAGCGCCATGATCAGCGGCCGCTCCGCCATCAGCGCGAGCCACTCGGGCTTCAGCACCTTCGCCGCCGAGAGGCCGAGGAAAACGTCGGCGCCGGGCAGGATGTCGGGCAGCCGGCGCGCGGCGGTCTCCTGCATGTAGCGGGCCTTGTTGTCGTCCATTTCCTCGGTGCGCCCGGCGTAGACGACGCCGGCGATGTCGGACACCCAGATGTTTTCCTGCGGGATGCCGAGGCTCACGAGGAGATCGAGGCAGGCGAGCGCTGCCGCGCCCGCGCCGGAGCACACGACCTTGACCTCGTGCAGCCGCTTGCCGACAACGTCCAGGCCGTTGAGGATCGCCGCACCGACGACGATCGCCGTGCCGTGCTGGTCATCGTGGAACACCGGGATCTGCATCCGCTCGCGCAGTTTTTTCTCGACGTAGAAGCACTCCGGTGCCTTGATGTCCTCGAGATTGATGCCGCCGAACGTGGGTTCCAGCGCGGCGATGATCTCGACCAGCCGGTCCGGGTCGCGCTCGTTGATCTCGATGTCGAAGCAGTCGATGCCCGCGAACTTCTTGAACAGCACCGCCTTGCCTTCCATCACCGGCTTGGCGGCCAGCGGGCCGATGGGACCCAGACCCAGCACCGCGGTGCCGTTGGTCACCACGCCGATCAGGTTGCCGCGGGCGGTGAGGTGGCGCGCCTCTGCAGGGTCGCGGACGATCTCGTCGCAGGCGGCCGCCACGCCCGGCGAGTAGGCGAGTGCCAGATCGCGCTGGTTGGTCAGCTGCTTGGTGGGTTGGACCGAGAGCTTTCCCGGGGGCGCCTGGCGATGGTACTCGAGAGAAGCTTCGCGGATTTCCTTGTCCGACATGACGATATCCAGGGAGAAAGCAGAGGGGTCCGTCCATGATAGCCGAATGGTCGAGCGCGACTCGCCCCTCCGCAGCGCGATCACCCATCCCCACGGCTTTCCGCACTTTAAGCCGGCGTAAGGCAGTCGCCCACGTGTCCGGTATAATCGCAGGTCGATTTCCGAACGGGTGCCCCACCCCGCCGCAAGCGTTCGTCGCGCGGGCGCGCCCGAAACCACGTTTTCCCGATCCCTCCGGCCTGCCATTGATGCTTGAAGTGCGTGACCTTGCCGCGCAGCGCGGCTATTCGGTGCTGTTCTCGGGACTTTCGTTCCGCGTCGACGCCGGGGAGGCGCTCGTCATCATCGGCGCCAACGGCACCGGCAAGACGACCCTGCTGCGGATGCTGGCCGGGCTCTCGCCACCCACCGACGGCCAGATCTTCTGGAATGGGAGGCAGGTCCATCCGTTCGACGCCGAGTTGCGCGGGGCGCTGGCCTTTGCCGGACACTCTCCGTCGCTCAAGGACGAACTGACCGCGGACGAGAACCTGCGCCTTCTGGTCGCGCTTTCCGGGGCACCCGTCGCCGACGAAGCGATCGACCTGGCGCTCGATGCGGTCGCGCTGGGCAAGAAACGCCATCTCCCGGCCCGCGTGCTGTCGCAGGGCCAGCGCCGTCGCATCGGGCTCGCGCGACTGCGCCTGCTGCAGCGCCGGCTGTGGATTCTGGACGAACCCGTGACCGCGCTGGACGCCGCGGGCATGGCGCTGCTCGCGGGGCTGGTCGCCGAGCACCTCAACGGCGGCGGACTCGCTGTCGCCGCCACCCACGCGCCGCTCGGCCTGCCCGAGGCGCGTGTCCGCACGCTGTCCCTCGCATGACCGCCGGCGATGCTGCCGCGCGCCTCGACGACGCGGACGACAATGCCGGCGCGATCTGGCCGGCGATCCGCTGGGGCCTGGCGCGCGACCTCAGGATTGCGCTGCGCTCGCGCGCGGAACTCGGCGTGCAATTGCTGTTCTACGTCATCGTGGTGACACTCTTCCCGCTGGCGACGACGCCGGAGCGGACTCTCCTGGCGACAATGGGCCCCGGCGTGCTGTGGGTGGCGGCATTGCTCGCCTCGCTCCTGTCGCTGCCGCGCCTCTTCGCCGGCGATTACGCCGACGGCACGCTGGAACAGATCGCGCTGTCGCCGCATCCGCTCGCAGCACTCGTCTCCGGCAAGATCCTCGCCCATTGGCTGACCACGGGACTGCCGGTGGCAGTGCTCGCCCCGTTGCTCGGCATCCAGTACTCGATGTCGGGCGACGCGCTCGTCATCCTCACCATCGCGCTCCTGCTCGGCACGCCGATCCTGTCGCTGCTGGGCGCCATCGGCGCCGCGCTGACGCTGGGCCTGCGCGCCGGCGGCAGCCTGCTCGCGCTGCTGGTGCTGCCGCTCTACATCCCCATCCTGATCTTCGGCGCCGGGTCGGTGGACATGTGGCGCTCGGGACTCGACGTCTCCGGCAACCTGTCGCTGCTGGGGGCGGGCTTGCTGCTCGCCATCGTCGGCGCCCCTTTCGCCGCGGCCGCCGCCGTGCGCATCGCAATGGATTGATCGCTTCGTCATGGCCATCAACTGGTACAAATACGCGTCACCCGCCAAGTTCTATCCGCTGGCGGGAAAACTGATCCCCTGGTGCGGCTGGGCGGCCGCGGTCCTGACGGTGATCGGCCTCTTCATCGGCCTCGGCATCGCGCCGACCGATTTCCAGCAGGGCGAGGCCTACCGGATCATCTTTATCCATGTTCCCGCAGCGTGGCTGTCGATGTTCCTCTACCTCGTGATGGCCTTCTGGGGCGCGCTGGCGCTGGGTTTCAACACGCGGCTGTCGGCGATGATGGCGCAGTCGATCGCGCCGACGGGTGCGCTGATGACCCTGATCGCGCTGTGGACGGGCTCGCTGTGGGGCCGGCCGACGTGGGGCACCTACTGGGCCTGGGATGCGCGGATGACCTCCGAATTGATCCTTCTGTTCCTCTATCTGGGCATCATCGCCCTGCGCAACGCCATCGACGATCCGCGCCGCGCCGATCGCGCCTGCGCGGTGCTGTCGCTGGTCGGCGCGATCAACGTGCCGATCATCTATTACTCGGTCAAGTGGTGGAACACGCTGCATCAGGGCTCTTCGGTCAGCATGACCGCGGCGCCCAAGATGGCGGCCATCATGCTTTCCGGCATGCTGATCATGTCCTTCGCCGCCTGGTTCTATTCGATCGCGGTGTCGCTGCATCGCGTGCGCTCGATCATCATCGGGCGCGAGCGAGGTGCGGCGTGGATCGCGGCGCTGCCGGAGATGAAATCATGAGCGAATTCCTGGCCATGGGCGGTTACGCGTTCTACGTCTGGGGCTCGTACGGCGTGACCGCCCTCATCCTTGTCCTCGAAACCCTGGCGGTGCGCTCGCGCCGTCGCGCGACGCTCGAGGAAGCGCGGTTGTCCGCGCCCGACGAGCCCGCAGCCCCCGTCAAATCTGGAGGTGCCCAATGAAACCCCGCCATCGCCGCTTTGCCTGGATCGGAGGGGGCGTCGTGCTGGTCGGCGTCGCCGCCGCACTGGTGCTCAACGCGTTCCAATCGAACCTGGTATTTTTCTTCACGCCGACGCAGGTCGCCGCCAGGGAAGCGCCGCAGGGTCGCGCGTTTCGCATCGGCGGGCTGGTCGAGGACAAGAGCCTGCAGCGCGACAAGGACGGCCTCACCATCCGCTTCAACGTGACCGACACCGCGAAAACGATCCCGGTCGTCTACACGGGCATCCTTCCCGACCTCTTCAAGGAGGGCAAGGGCGTCGTGGCGCAGGGCAAGATCGGTCCCGACGGCGTGTTCCAGGCCTCCGAAGTGCTCGCCAAGCACGACGAGAACTACATGCCGCCCGAAGCCGCCGCCGCGCTTGCGAGCGCCAATGCAAACGGCGGCGCGGCGATGGCCGAAAAAGCCGCCAAGACGCTGAAGCCCTGACACGAGGTCGCCCCCATGATTCCTGAAATCGGACATTTCGCCCTGATCCTCGCGCTGCTGCTGGCGACGATCCTGGGCACGTTACCGCTCATCGGCGCGCACCGGCGCATCGGTCCCTGGATGGCCGTTGCCCGGCCCGCAGCGCAGGGAATGTTCCTGTTCGTGACGCTGGCCTGGGCCTGCCTTGCGTACTCGTTCGCGACCAGCGACTTCTCGGTGGTGAACGTCGCCACCAATTCGAACACCCAGCTGCCGATGCAGTACAAGATCGCCGCCAGCTGGGGATCGCATGAAGGTTCGATGCTGCTGTGGGTGTTCATGCTGTCGGGCTGGACGGTGGCCGTATCGCTCTTCTCCCGCCACCTCCCGGAGGAGATGGTCACGCGCGTGCTGGGCGTGATGGGCCTGGTCGCCGTCGGGTTCCTGTTGTTCATGCTGCTCACCTCCGACCCCTTCGACCGGTTGTTCCCGCCGGCGCCGGAAGGACGCGACCTCAACCCGCTGCTGCAGGACCCGGGCATGGTGTTTCACCCGCCGCTCCTGTACATGGGCTACGTCGGCTTCTCGGTGGCCTTTGCATTCGCCATCGCGGCCCTGCTCGGCGGCAAGCTCGACGCCACCTGGGCGCGGTGGTCGCGGCCGTGGACGACGCTGGCGTGGTGCTTTCTCACCTGCGGCATCATGCTGGGCAGCTGGTGGGCGTATTACGAACTGGGCTGGGGCGGCTGGTGGTTCTGGGATCCGGTCGAGAACGCGTCGTTCATGCCCTGGCTCGTCGGCACCGCGCTGATCCACTCGCTGGCGGTGACGGAAAAGCGCGGCACGTTCAAGGCCTGGACCGTCCTGCTTGCGATCTGCGCTTTCTCGCTGTCGCTGATGGGCACCTTCCTCGTGCGCTCGGGCGTGCTGACCAGCGTCCACGCGTTCGCGACCGACCCCCGGCGCGGCGTGTTCATCCTGCTCTTCCTCGCCATCGTCATCGGCGGCTCGCTGGCGGTGTTCGCGGTGCGCGCGCCCAAGGTCGGCGGCGGCGGCCGCTTCGAGCCGGTGTCGCGCGAGTCGATGCTGCTCGCCAACAACGTGCTGCTGATCGTCGCCATGGGCTCGGTGCTGCTGGGCACGCTCTATCCGCTGTTCCTCGATGCGCTGGCGCTGGGCAAGATCTCGGTCGGCCCGCCGTACTTCGATGCCGTGTTCGTGCCGGTGATGACGCCGCTGGTCTTCCTGATGGGCATCGGACCGATCGCCAAGTGGAAGGAAGCGAAGCTGCCCGACCTGTGGCTGCGGCTGAGGTGGGCGCTGGCGGTCAGCGTCGTCACTGCGCTGGCGGTCCCCTTCATCGCCGGCAAGTGGACGCCGATGAAGAGCTTCGGCCTCCTGCTCGCGTTCTGGGTCATTGCGACGACGGTCGTCGGCGTGTTCGACCGGCTGCGCGGCGTGCGCAGCGGCCTCTTTGCCCAACTCGCGCGCCAGCCGCGCAGTTATTGGGGCATGGTCGTCGCCCACCTGGGCATCGCAGTGTTCATTCTCGGCGTCACGCTCGTGAAGGGCTACGAGACCGAGCGCGACGTGAAGATGGCGATCGGCGACACGGTTTCCGTCGGCGGCCATAGCTTCCGCTTTGACGGCGTAACCGAAACCCGCGGGCCGAACTACCGGGCCACGCGCGGGACCTTCAACGTGTCCAGGGACGGCAAGCACGTCGAAGTCATGCATCCGGAAAAGCGCCTGTACAACGCCGGCGGCATGCCGATGACCGAAGCCGCGATCGATTCCGGCCTGTTCGGCGACCTCTACGTGTCGCTGGGCGACCCGATCGCCGACGGCTCCTGGAGCGTGCGCGTCTACAGCAAGCCCTTCATCACCTGGATCTGGGGCGGCTGCCTCGTGATGGCGCTCGGCGGCTTCATCGCCATCACCGACCGCCGGTACCGCACCGTGTCCCGGCGCGAGACCCTCGTGCCGCAGGGCGCGCGCGCGGCCGGCGCGGATTGACGGGAGCCCATGGTGAACAAGAAGCTATTCATTCCGCTGGGCATCTTCATCGTCCTGGTGGGGTTCCTTTTCGTCGGCCTGTTCCTCAATCCGCGCGAGGTTCCATCCCCACTGATCGGCAAGCCGGCGCCCATGTTCTCGCTCGCGCAGCTGCACGCGCCGGGCAAGACCCTGGGCACGCCCGACATGAAGGGCCAGGTGTGGCTGCTCAACGTCTGGGCGTCGTGGTGCGTGTCCTGCCGCGAGGAGCACCCGTTGCTGGTCGAACTCTCCAAGGCCAGGGTCGTGCCCATCATCGGGCTCAACTACAAGGACGAGCCCGCCGCGGGGATGAAGTGGCTGCAACAGAACGGCGATCCGTACAACCTCTCGGTCGTCGATCGCGACGGCGCCGTGGGCATCGACTTTGGCGTCTATGGCGTTCCGGAAACCTTCCTGATCGACAAGACGGGCACCATCCGCTACAAGCAGATCGGCCCGATCACCGTCGAGGCCCTCGAGAAGAAGATCATGCCGCTGGTGCGGGAGCTGCAGAAATCATGACGCGAATTGCCTGCCTGCCTGTCACGCTTGCGTTCGCGGCGCTGGTTGCGCTGACCTCGATCTCGGGCGCATACGCCGCCGACGCCGTGCCCACAGAGAAAGACCCGGTCGCTGCCGAGCGCGCCGTCAAGCTCGGCGAGAAGTTGCGTTGCCTCGTCTGCCAGAACCAGACCATCGGCGAATCCAACGCCGAACTCGCCGTCGATCTGCGCCGCCAGGTGCGCGAGCAGATCGCAGCGGGCAAGACCGACGCGGACATCATCGACTACATGGTCAAGCGCTACGGCGACTTCGTGCTCTACCAGCCGCCCGTCAAGGCCACGACGCTGCTCCTTTGGGGCGGCCCGGGCTTGCTGCTGCTGATCGGTGCCTTCGCGCTGTTTCGCATCGTGCGTGCCCGCCGCCGCGTGGCCGACGACCTTCCACTCACCGCCGAAGAACGGGAGCGCGCGGCGCGCCTCCTGGCCGGCGAAACCGGGAACAACATCAAGTGACTGCCTTTGTACTGATCGCCGCCCTGATGGTGGCGGTGACCCTCGCGTGGGTCCTCATCCCGTTGCTGCGTCGTAGTGGTGCCGAGGAGGTCGATCGCGAGGCGTCCAATGTCGCCATCCTGCGCGACCAGTTGCGCGAACTCGATGCCGATCTTGCGAATCGCGTGATGCCTGCCGAGCAGTACGAGTCCGCGCGACGCGAGCTCGAACAGCGCGTGCTCGAGGAATCGCAGGCAAGCACCACCCCGACGGGTGCGGCGGTGCCGCGGACCGGCGTGTGGTCGGCGATCGCGTTGGGCGTGCTGCTGCCCGTCGCTGCCGCGGTGCTGTACGCGTTCATGGGCAATCCCGACGCGTTTTCGCCGCAGGCGCAGGCGAACGCGAACGCAGGGACTGCCAGCCCGCACGATGCCAGTTCCGCGCAAGTCGAGGACATGGTCGTCAAGCTCGCCGCGAGGCTCGAGAAGGAGCCTGGCAACACGGAAGGCTGGGTCGTGCTTGCGCGCACCTACTACGTGATGAAGCGATTCCCCGAGGCGGCGCGCGCCTTCGAGAAAGCCGTCGCGCTCGAACCCGATGTTCCCGACCTGCTCGCCGACTACGCCGACACGTTGGGAGCAGCGCAGGGCGGCAATCTGCAGGGCAAGCCGATGGAGCTCGTCCAGCGTGCGCTCAAGCTCGATCCGACGCACTGGAAAGCGCTTGCGCTGGCCGGCACCGCCGCGTTCGAACAGAAGGATTACCGGAAAGCGGTCGACTACTGGGAGCGCCTGAAGCCCACGGTACCGCCCGAATCAGACATTGCCCGCTCGATCGACGCCAGCATCGCCGAGGCGCGCCAGCTCGGCGGCTTGCCGGCGGGTCCCGTCGCCTCGGCACCACCGCTGCCCGCGGCGTCAATGCGCGCCCCTGCGGTCACGGCAGCGCCCGCGCCGTCTTCCGCAGCGGCGCCGGCAATGCCCGGGTCCAGCGTTTCCGGCAGCGTCAAGCTGAGCGCCGCGATAGCGGCCAAAGCCGCGCCTACCGATGCCGTATTCGTGTTCGCCCGCCCTGCCGAAGGCTCGAGGATGCCGCTCGCGATCCTGAAACTGCAGGTCAAGGATCTGCCGGCGTCGTTCACGCTCGACGACTCGATGGCGATGGCTCCGACGATGAAGATCTCGAACTTTCCCGATATCGTCGTCGGTGCGCGCGTCTCCAAGTCGGGCAGCGCGATGCCCGCTTCCGGTGATCTCGAAGGCCTCTCCAAACCGCTGAAGGCTGGCACCGCCGGCATCGCAATCGTCATCGATTCGGCGCTGCCCTGACCGTCGGTGCGGCGGATTGCCGCACCTGTGTTTTCCTTCTGATCCACGACGCAGCGGCGATCCTTCGCCCGCTTGATGCGTATCAAGCTTTTGCGCTGCGAGACGTTTGCGTCGTGGCGCACTTGCTAGACTTCCGAGAACAAAAAGTAGCGTTCCACAACGCCATTCTCGGGAGCATCGCATGTCATTCAACCTCGTTCGTACACTGGCGCGCGCTGCGGCCATGATCGCGCTGGGGGCGTTCGTGTTCGCCGCGCCTCCGTCAATCGCGCAGGCACCCAAGGTCGCGGCGGCCAAGCCCGCCGCCGTCAAGACTGCAGCGTTCGACGCCTCCCCGTGCCTCGGCTGCCACCAGCCCATCAAGGCCTTCCACGATTCGGGCAAGCACAAGGGACTCGCCTGCAGCGCCTGCCACGACGGCACCGACGCGCACTTGAAGGACATCAAGGCGCGCCCGGTCACCAGGACCGATCCGGCCGTCTGCGGCGCGTGCCACAAGAACCAGTTCGACACCCTGTACACGATGAACTGGGACAAGCAGGCGCGCAGCGAAAAGTCGCTCGCCACCGGCCCGTCGCCGAACCCGGCCTTCGACAAGCTGATGATGCCGCACGGCTTCACGCGCGAACACAATCTTCCGCGCTCGCACGCGTTTGCGTTGTATGACCAGCTGGTCGTCGATCGCGCCTTCGGTGGCCGCTTCGAGAACAAGAAGGGCTGGCAGGGCCTGGCACTTGCCGGCGGCAACGCCAAGCTCTGGGACACCATCGAAGACAAGTACCCGGGCGAGCCGCACAAGGTGTTCAAGCCCGGTACCGCCGCGGCGGCGAATCCGGTGTGCCTGTCCTGCAAGACGCAGGACCACATCCTCGACTGGGCCTACATGGGCGACCCCGTGCCTGGCGCCAAGTGGAGCCGCACGTCCAAGGTCAACGAGATGGTCAAGGACCTCAACCATGCGCTGAACTGCTTCTTCTGCCACGACCCGCACTCGGCCAAGCCGCGCATCGTGCGCGACGGCCTGATCCAGGCGCTGACGCGGCCGGAGAAGGACACGCTGTGGCACCGCGACGCGCGCGCCGGCAAGCTCGAGGTCAAGGACATGGGCCTGCGCGGCTACACGCGCAAGATCGGCCTGCTCGACCGCTACGACACCAACCTGCAGTGCGGCCAGTGCCACGTCGAGTACAACTGCAACCCCGGCACCGACCTCGCCACCGGCCAGCCCATCGGCATGACCGACGTGCGCACCAACCACTTCCCGATGAAGAACGTCAACGAGATCGCCAAGCACTACACCGACCTCAAGTTCCGCGACTTCAAGCACGGCATCACCGGTGCGCTGCTGTGGAAGGCGCAGCATCCGGACGTGGAAACCTACTACGGATCCAAGCACCAGAAGGCCGGCGTCGAGTGCTCGCAGTGCCACATGCCCAAGGTCAAGGACAAGAAGACCGGCAAGACCTACACGTCGCACTGGCAGACCAGCCCGAAGCATTACATCAAGGAAACCTGCCTGCAGTGCCACCAGGGCTGGACCGAAAAACAGGCCAACTACGTCATCGATTCGCTCAAGAACAAGCAACAGGGCAAGATGCGCAAGGCCGAGTTCTGGCTGACGCGGATGATCGACAAGTTCGAGGAAGCCAGGGGCGCGGGCGTCGACGAAGCGGTGCTGAACCAGGTCCGCGACAAGCACTACGAAGCACATGTGCATTGGGAATGGTGGGCGGCCGGCAACGGCACCTATTTCCACAATCCCGATCAGTCTATCGAGTCGATCAACAAGTCGATGGTCATTTCGCAGGAGGGCATCAAGCTGCTCGACGACGCGATGGCTGCGAAGCGCGGCGCAGCGATGACTGCCGCCGCTCCGGCACCTGCAACGGCGCCGCCGGCACCCAAGTAGACCGGGGTTGATTTCGGACAAGGGCGGGACGCGTCGTCCCGCCTTTTTCCATGGCGCGGCGCGATAATCGCATCCTGCGCTTCGACAAAAAGCGTTGCGGCCCGGATGGCGGGCTTCGCTGCCGATGATCGATCTCTCCCCCACCTCCCTCGTTTTCTGGCTGGTTGCCGCCGCGATGACGCTCGCGGCGCTGTTGTTGGTGTTGCCGCGACTCTGGCGCGGTCCGCGCGATACCGTGGCGGTTTCGCGCACCGCACTGAACGCGGCGATCTATCGCCGGGAGATTGCGGAGCTGGAGGCCGAACACGAATCCGGACAAGTGACCGCCGAACAACTGGCAACGGCGCGCGGCGAGCTCGAGCGGCGCCTGCTTGCCGACACGCAGGACGACGCGCCGCCCGAAGCACCCGTCGGCGGCGCGCGACGGACCGCGGTGGTGGTATCGCTGGTCCTTCCGGCAGCGGCAATTGCGCTCTACGTGCTGTTCGGAGATCCGTCCGCGGTTCGCGGCGATGCGAGTCCAGGGGTGTTCGACAGCGCGGCCGACCTGGCCACCCCGGGCACGCGCGGTGAACTCGTCCGCCATCTCGAGCGCAATCCGCGCGATGGACGCGGTTGGGTGCTGCTGGCCCGCGCCGAGGCGGGCGCCGATCGGTTCGCCGACGCGGCGCTGGCCTTCGAGCGTGCGCTCGCGGCATCGCCGAAGGTGGCAGCCGACGCCGGCGTCTGGTGCGAGTACGCCGACGCGCTGGGGATGGCGCAGGGCGGGCAGCTTGCCGGCAAGCCGCGCGAACTCGTCATGCGCGCCCTGTCGATCGGCCCCGCGCATCCAAGAGCGCTGGAGATGGCCGGCAGCGCTGCCTACGAAGCACGCGAGTTCGACGCCGCCGCGCGATACTGGCGACAGCTCGCCGCCCAGTTGCCGGAAGGATCGTCGTCGCACCGCGAGCTGGTCGCGGCGATCGCTCGTGCCGACCGGCTCGCGCTGCTGACCCGCTCGACGTCTCCGGGCACCATCAACTGATTCAGCCAGGACGAAAGAAGCAAAGATGAATAGCGACGTCGATGTCATTGTGATCGGTGGCGGCATCTCCGGGCTGGCGGCGGCTTTTGGCCTGCAGAAAGCGGGGCTCCGCGTCGAGCTGCTCGAGGCCGCGCCGCGCGTCGGCGGCGCGATCGGCAGCAAGCGCCGCGAAGGCCTGCTCTACGAAATGGGCCCCAACAGCACGCTCGACACGACGCCGCTGGTCAACGAACTCCTGGGCGACATCGGCCTTGCCGGCGAGCGCATGGACGCCAACGCCGCGGCGTCGATCCGCTACGTGGTTCGCGGCGGCGCGCCCATTCCGCTGCCCACCTCGGCCGGAGCCTTCCTCACCACGCCGGCGTTCACCCTGGGTGCGAAGCTGCGGCTGCTGCGCGAGTGGTTCATCGCGCCCACGCCCCCGGGAGTCGAGGAGTCGATCGCCGCCTTCGTCCGCCGCCGACTCGGCAACGAATTCCTCGACTACGCGATCGACCCCTTCGTCGCCGGCATCTACGCGGGCGACCCGGAGCAGATCTCGGTCGCGGCCGCGTTTCCGCGACTGCTCGCGCTGGAGCAGAAATACGGCGGCCTCATCAGGGGACAGATCCTGGGCGCCCGCGAGCGCAGGAAAAACAAGGAAGTCGCGAAAAACGCCGCCAAGACCTTCTCGTTCCGCAACGGCATGCAGACCCTCACCGACGGCGTCGCGAGCAAGCTCGCGCGCATCGAGTGCGACGCGCGCGTGCGGCGTGTTGCGCGCGAGGATGACGGCGCATTCCGGGTCGAAGGCGAGAAGGACGGCGCGCCCTTCGTCCGCCGTGCCCGCGCCGTGGTGGTCGCCACACCCGCCTACGCCGCCGCCGACATCGTGCGCGGATTCGCACCCGATGCGGCAGAGGCGCTCGCCGCGATCGAGTACGCGCCGGTGGCCGTCGTCGTCGCAGCGTTTCGCCGCGCCGACGTCGCCCATTCCTGCGAAGGGTTCGGCTTTCTCGTTCCGCGCAAGGAGCAGCGCAGGATACTGGGCTCGCTGTTCTCGACCAGCATGTTCGAGAACCGGGGACCGGCGGGAACGGTGCTCCTCACCACCTTTGCCGGAGGGCGACGCAATCCCGAAATCGCCGCCCTGTCCGACGATGCGGTGGCGCAGGTCGCGCTGGCTGAACTGGCTGCACTGGTCGGCGCCGGCACGCCGATGTGGACCGAGGTCGTCCGTTGGCCGCAGGCAATCCCGCAATACAACCTCGGCCACCTGGAGCGCGTCGCGCGCGTGGTGGGCGCCGAAGAGCGCTTTCCGGGCCTCCTGTTTTGCGCCAACTACAAGGGCGGCGTGTCGGTCAGCGACTGCATCAAGAACGGACATCTCGTTGCCGAGGCAATGGCCGCGCAGCTCGCAGCGACAACGCCCGACGCGCACATCGACTCTCATTGATCCGGCATGAATATGATTGAACCGTTCGCCCTGGGCTTGTCGAAGGGCCCGCCCTTATTCAATCATGTGATCGAACCGTTCGCCCTGGGCTTGTCGAAGGGCCCGCCCTTATTCAATCATGTGATTGAACCGTTCGCCCTGAGCTTGTCGAAGGGCCCGCCCTTATTCAATCATGTGATTGAACCGTTCGCCCTGAGCTTGTCGAAGGGCCCGCCAGAATCGATCGATGGGGCTTCGACGGGCTCAGCCCGAACGGAGCTTCATGCGTCACCGTGCCCGATCAGCGGGAGCCGCCTCAGCCGCGTACGCGGTCGTGCCTCGAAGCCCTCCTACAAGCGTGCTTCCAGGTCGCCGCCACAATTCCAGCACAGATCGAAAGTGCCGGGCGAGCTCTCGCCGCAGGCGTTGCAATGCCGCGTACCTCCGGCAGCCGCGTCCGCCTCGATCGACCGCAACAGAATCTGCGCCCGCTCGCGGTCGCATTCGCGTTCGAGCCACACCTGCGGCTGCGCCACGTCGGGCGGCACGTCGCCGACGATCGACGACGCGTGCTCGTTGAACACGTGCGCGCGGATGCCGGCCTGGTTCAGCCGATCGGCGATGAGGTAGGCGTCGTATCGCTGGCGCGCGACATAGAAGCGGAACATCGGTCGTCAGCCCGGATGCCAGGCAAGCAGCGCGTGCACCAGTCGGCGCAATACGCCGATCAGCGTTGCCGCGCGATCGGGCTGGTACCGATACGGCGGCGCCTCGTCCATGTAGCAAGCCTGGGCCATTTCGAGTTGCAGCGCGTGGACGCTGCTTGAGGGCTGCCCGTAGTGCCGCGTCACGTACCCGCCCTTGAAGCGGCCGTCGACCACGTGCGTGAATCCCGGCGCGCCCGCCAGCACCGCCGTCGCGATGCGCGCGACCTCGGGTGCCGCGCTGATTCCGCCGCCGGTGCCGAGATTGAGATCGGGCAATCGTCCGGCAAAGAACCGCGGCGCCTCGGAAACGATCGAATGCCCGTCCAGCAACACGACGAATCCGTGGCGGTCGCGCAGGCGCGCGATCTCGGCGGCGAGCGCGCGATGGTAAGGGTCGAAATATGCCGCGCGGCGGTCGGCGATTTCACCGGCGCCCGGCTCCTCGCCCGGCAGATAGATCGGCTGGTTCGAGAATGTCCGTGTCGGGCAGAGCTCGGTGTTGTCGGCGCCCGGGTAGAGCAAGGCGCCCGAGGGATCGCGGTTGAGATCGACGACGTAGCGCGAATGCGTGGCCGCCATCGTCGTCGCGCCGAGCTCGCGCGCGAAGCCGTAGAGCTTCTCGACGTGCCAGTCGGTGTCGGGCGCCGTGCGCGAGTACGGCGTCAGCCGCGCGGCGATGGCTTCCGGCAGAAACGTGCCGGCGTGGGGAACGTCGATGATGACTGGCGCGTCGCCGCGTTCGATCGCGTGGAGGTCCATCGCGGCGCCTACCCGACTCTTGGTCCGGCACGCAGGGCCGCAACCAGCGCATTGCGCCCGATGCGACAGGCAAGCTCGCCGGGCGCATCGGGCGCCGCGGCTTTGGGATGCACGTGGATCCCGGCCGTACGCCCGCGACCGTCTTTCCGCGGCATCACGCGGAATTCGGCGGGCGGAACGAGTCGGGTGGCGTGCATGAAGAGGGGCGGGACCGTGCCGCCGGCAGCGCAGCACACCCAGCGGCAGATTGTAGTGTGAACGCAGCCGTATCGCCAACGCGCCCCGGTTCGGTCCAGGCGCGATTGCCCGCACCGTGACCGCGCGCCTGCAATTGTCATTGACAGCAGGGGTCGTTGGCGCCTAGATTCTCCCGGTTGCGTTTCGTCATTGCCCACGACTTCCGGAGATATCGATGTCCCACAAGCTCTCACCCGTGCTGCTGCTCGCGGTCGCCGCGTTGATCTGCCCGCCCGCCGCCGCCCAGGAAACCAAGGTCAACATCGGCATTTCCGGGTGGACCGGCTTCGCGCCGCTGACGCTCGCCAAGGAAGCCGGCATCTTCAAGAAGAACGGCGTCGACGTGACGATCAAGAAGATCCCGGCCAAGGACCGCCATCTCGCCATCGCCTCGGGCGACGTCCAGTGCGCTGCCACGACGGTCGAGACCTACATCGCCTGGAACGCCAACGGCGTGCCGATCACGCAACTGGTCCAGCTCGACAAGTCGTATGGCGCCGATGGCCTCGCGGTGCGCAACAACGTCGCGAAGATCGCCGATCTCAAGGGCAAGACCGTCGGCGTCGACGCCCCCGGAACCTCGCCCTATTTCGGCCTTGCATGGATGCTCAAGAAGAACGGCCTGTCGATCAAGGACGTCACCGTCGCGACGATGAGCCCGCAGGCCTCGGCGCAGGCCTTCGTCTCCGGCCAGACCGACGCCGCGTTCACCTACGAACCGTACCTGTCGACGGTGCGCGACAAGCCGGAGTCCGGCAAGATCATCGCCACGACCCTCGAGTATCCGATGGTGATGGACACCTTCGGCTGCACGCCGAAATTCATCAAGGAGAACCCGAAAGCCGTGCAGGCGATGGTCGACAGCTACTTCGAGGCGGTCGAGATGATCAAGACGCAGCCGGCCAAGAGCTACGAGATCATGGGCGCCGACGTGAAGCAGACCGGCGAGCAGTTCGCGAAGTCGGCGTCGTTCCTGCGCTGGCAGGACAAGGCGGCCAACCAGAAATTCTTCGCCGGCGAGATCCAGGCCTTCAGCAAGGAAGCCGCCGCGCTGCTGCTCGAGGTCGGCAGCATCCGGGCGATTCCGGACATCAACACGTTCATCGACGCCTCGTACATCAAGTAGCGCCTGCCGTCGGTCGCAGTGGACAGCATTCCCGCCGCGCGCGGAGATGCTGTCGCGGCGCCTGACGCAGCGCCCGGGTCATGACCCCCCTCAAGGCCGTCTCCGCGCCGCGCCGCATCGTTCTCGGCGTCGGATTCTTTGTCATCTTCTTCGCTGTCTGGAGTGCCGCCACCTTCGGCGGGTTCGTGTCGCGCACCTTCCTCGCCGACCCGATCACCATGCTGCGCGAGGGCTACGCGCTGTTCGCCGCGCATGGTTTCGCCAAGGACGTCGGCATGACCGTCTGGCGCGTCGTGGGCGGCTTCGTCCTCGCCACCCTGCTCGCGGTCCCGCTGGGCATCGCCATGGGCGCGTACAAGCCCGTCGAGGCCTTCTTCGAGCCCTTCGTCTCGTTCGCGCGCTACCTGCCGGCATCGGCGTTCATCCCGTTGCTGATCCTGTGGGCGGGCATCGGCGAAATGCAGAAGCTCCTCGTCATCTTCATCGGTTCATATTTTCAGATCGTGCTCATGGTCGCGATGACGGTGGGCGCCACGCGCCGCGACCTGGTCGAGGCGGCGTATACGCTGGGTGCGTCGTCGACGGGCGTGGTGCGCCGCGTGCTGCTGCCGAGTTCCGCACCCGCGATCGCCGAAACGCTGCGCCTGGTGCTGGGCTGGGCGTGGACCTACGTCATCGTCGCCGAGCTGATCGGCGCGTCGTCGGGCATCGGCCACATGATCACCGACAGCCAGGCGCTCCTCAACACCGGGCAGATCATCTTCGGCATCATCGTGATCGGGGCGATCGGGCTCGTGTCCGACTTCCTGTTCAAGTGGGCGAACCAGCGGCTGTTTCCATGGTCATTGGCGTGACCGAAACGCGATGAGCAAGCTCCGCGTCGAAAGCGTCGGACGCACGTTCCCGGGCGTGCGCGGGGGCCCGCCCACCGAGGCGCTGCAACCCACGCACCTCACCGTCGCCGACAACGACTTCATCACCATCCTCGGTCCCTCCGGCTGCGGCAAGTCGACCCTGCTGCGCATCGTCGCCGGCCTCGACCGGCCGAGCACCGGCCGGGTGCTGCTCGACGGTGCGCCGGTGGCGGGGCCGGGAGCCGATCGCGGCATGGTCTTCCAGTCCTACACGCTGTTCCCGTGGCTCACCGTGCGCCAGAACATCTCCTTCGGCTTGCGCGAGAAAGGCACGCCGGCGATTGAGCAGCGTGCGATCGTCGACCACTACATCGCCAGGGTGGGCCTCACCGGTTTCGAGCATCACTTTCCGAAGATGCTGTCCGGCGGCATGCAGCAGCGAACCGCGATCGCGCGCGCGCTTGCCAACGACCCGAAGATCCTGCTGCTCGACGAGCCCTTCGGCGCGCTCGACAACCAGACGCGGGCGCTGATGCAGGAACTGCTGCTCGGCATCTGGGAGTCCGAGAAGAAGACCGTGCTGTTCGTCACCCACGACATCGAGGAGGCGATCTTCATGGCCGGCCGCGTGGTCGTCATGAGCGCGCGCCCCGGCCACATCAAGGCCGAGGTCGCGGTCGACCTGCCGCACCCGCGGCACTACACGGTGAAGACGACGCCCGGAATTCTCCGCGATCAAGGCGCGGCTGACCGAGGAGATCCGGGTCGAGGCGCTGAAGGTGGTGGCGACCGCGTGATCGAGGGGCCTCGGACTCTGCCGTGCCTTAGCGGCACCGGGGTGTCGAGCGAAACCCGATGTACTCAAGGTCTTCGCAAGGCACGCAAAGTCGGCACCGAGAGGCCAGGCACTGCAGGTGGCCGCTTGGATACCCGCTTGCAGATGCACCAAAGAAAAACCGGGCGTAGCAGCCCGGCTTCTCCTTTGCAACGTCGGCCGCGGCCGATCTTGCAAACGTGCGGTCTAGCGGATTACTCGGCCTTCGCCGGTGCTGCCTCAACGGCAGGCGCGGGACGGTCGACGAGTTCGACCAGCGCCATCGGCGCATTGTCGCCCTGGCGGAAACCGAACTTGAGGATGCGCAGGTACCCGCCCGGGCGCGCCTGGTAGCGCGGCCCCAGCTCGTTGAAGAGCTTGGTGACGACCTCGCGGTCGCGCAGGCGGTCGAACGCGAGCCGGCGATTGGCCAGCGTCGGCGTCTTGCCCAGCGTGATCATCGGTTCCGCGACGCGGCGCAGTTCCTTGGCCTTCGGCAGCGTGGTCTTGATGACCTCGTGCGTCAGCAGCGAGTTGGTCATGTTGCGCAGCATCGCGAGGCGATGGCTGCTGGTGCGGTTGAGTTTCCGCAGGCCGTGGCGGTGGCGCATGGTGATTTTCCTTCGTGTCGCGCTCGGGCGTTACGGACGGTCGAGCCCGGCCGGGGGCCAGTTCTCGAGCTTCATGCCGAGCGACAGCCCGCGGGAGGCGAGCACTTCCTTGATTTCGTTCAGCGACTTGCGGCCGAGGTTGGGGGTCTTGAGCAGCTCGGTTTCGGTGCGCTGGATGAGGTCGCCGATGTAGTAGATGTTCTCGGCCTTGAGGCAATTGGCCGAACGGACCGTGAGCTCGAGGTCGTCGACCGGGCGCAGCAGGATCGGATCGACCTGCGGCGTGGAACGCTCGGCCAGCGGGCTGTCGGTTCCCTGCAGGTCGGCAAACACCGACAGCTGCTCGACCAGCACCGATGCGGCATAACGCACGGCCTGCTCGGGCTCGACCACGCCGTTGGTCTCGATGTCCAGCACCAGCTTGTCGAGGTCGGTGCGCTGCTCGACGCGCGCGCTCTCCACCGAATAGCTCACGCGGCGAACCGGGCTGAACGACGCATCGAGGAGAATGCTGCCGATGGTGCGCCCGCCTTCGGGCTTGACCCGCGCGGTCGCCGGCTGGTAGCCGCGGCCGCGCTCGACCTTGATCTCCATCTCCAGCTTGCCGCCGGCCGTGAGATGGGCGATGACATGCTCGGGATTGATGATCTCGACGTCGTGATTGGGCTCGATGTCGGCCGCGGTGACGGCACCCTCGCCGTTCTTGGCAAGCTTCAGCAGCACGTGATCGCGGTTGTGCAGCTTCAGCACCACCCCCTTCAGGTTCAGGAGGATGTCGACGACATCTTCCTGCACACCGTCGAGCGCGGAGTACTCGTGCAGCACCCCCGTGATGCGGACCTCGGTCGGGGCATACCCCGGCATGGACGACAGCAGGACGCGGCGAAGCGCGTTGCCGAGCGTGTGGCCATAGCCCCGCTCGAACGGCTCCATCACGACCTTGGCGTGGAACGGCGACGAAGACTGCACGTCGATGATGCGCGGTTTCAACAAGGCATTGCTCTGCATGCGAAATCCCTAAGCGAATCTCAAACCGGCAAGCCGGGCGGTTACTTCGAGTACAGCTCGACCACCAGACTTTCGTTGATGTCCTGCGCGAACTCCGAGCGCTCCGGCGACCCCTTGAAGGCGCCGGTCATTTTCTTCACGTCGACCTCGACCCACGAGGGGAAGCCGACCTTCTCGGCGAGCTGCAGCGAATCCTGGATGCGCAGCTGGCCCCTGGCCTTTTCGGTGACAGCGACAAGGTCACCGGCCTTGACCTGCGCCGAGGGGATGTTGAGAACCTTGCCGTTGACCGTGATCGAGCAGTGGCCGACGAGCTGGCGGGCTTCGGCGCGGGTCGAGCCGATGCCCATCCGGTAGACGACGTTGTCGAGACGCGACTCGAGCAGGCGCAGGAGGTTCTCGCCGGTCGAGCCCTTCTTGCGGGCCGCGTCGGCGAAGTAGCGGCGGAACTGCCGCTCGAGGATGCCGTAGGTACGGCGCAGTTTCTGCTTCTCGCGCAGCTGTTTGCCGTAATCCGACATGCGCATGCCGGACTTGACGCCGTGTTGACCCGGCTTGGTTTCCAGCTTGCACTTGGAGTCGAGCGATCGACGCGCGCTTTTCAGGAAAAGGTCAGTGCCTTCCCGTCGCGCCAGCTTGCATTTGGGTCCGATATAACGAGCCACGTTGCTATCCCAGTGAAATCAGTTGATGAATGAATCGATGAGCCTGCGATTCGATGCGGTCTCTCCCGGTTGACGACTGGCCATCCAGAGTGAGAGTGGAGCCCGCGCTCCGCGCGCCGCCGTGTTCAGATCCGACGCCGCTTCGGCGGCCGGCAGCCGTTGTGCGGAATCGGCGTCACGTCGGAGATGCTGCTGATCTTGATGCCGAGCGCATTGAGCGCGCGCACCGCCGACTCGCGGCCGGGCCCGGGACCCTTGATCCGAACTTCCAGGTTCTTGATGCCGCATTCGACTGCCACGCGGCCCGCCTTTTCCGCAGCGACCTGCGCTGCGAAAGGCGTCGACTTGCGCGAGCCCTTGAACCCGGCTCCGCCCGACGTCGCCCACGACAACGCGTTGCCCTGACGATCGGTGATGGTGATGATCGTGTTGTTGAAGGACGCGTGAACGTGCGCGATGCCTTCCGCGACGTTTTTCTTGACCTTCTTGCGCGCGCGCTGGGCGGCGGCTTTGTGCGAGGATTGCTGTGCCATGCTGAGTCGTCCTTGACCGTTACTTGCCTGCCGGCTTGCCTGCCGGCTTGCTGCTCATGCCCGAACGCGATTTCTTCGGCCCCTTGCGGGTGCGGGCGTTGGTGCGCGTGCGCTGCCCGCGCACCGGCAGGCCGCGGCGATGCCGCACCCCGCGGTAGCACCCGAGATCCATGAGCCGCTTGATGCTCATCGTCACTTCGCGGCGCAGATCGCCCTCGATCGTGAACTTCTGGATCTGTTCGCGCAGCCTGTCCATGTCCGCGTCGGAAAGGTCCTTGACCTTCGCCGAACGCTTGACTCCTGCCGCGACGCAGATGGCCTGCGCGCGCGCGCGGCCGATGCCGTAGATCGCCGTCAATGCGATCTCCGCGTGCTGATGATTGGGAATGTTGACGCCTGCAATACGGGCCATAGCGGTTACCTGTCTCTACCCTGTCGAATTCGAGTTCGTTAGCCTTGCCGCTGCTTGTGGCGCGGGTCGGAGCAAATGACGCGTACGACGCCGTTGCGCCGGATGATCTTGCAATTGCGGCAGATTTTCTTTACCGAAGCGAGAACTTTCATTTCAGTTCCTTCCAAAATCCGTGGCGCGGGACCGGCGCTGCCAGCGCGCCGTGTCCGGCCTTGTCACCGTGAAACGATCCGATCATCACTTGGCGCGGAACGTGATCCGCGCGCGGGTCAGATCGTAGGGCGTGAGGTCGACGGTAACCTTGTCGCCCGGCAGTATCTTGATGTAATGCATCCGCATCTTGCCGGAGATGTGTCCCAGCACGACGTGGCCGTTCTCCAGCTTGACCCTGAATGTTGCGTTGGGCAGCATTTCCAGGATCTCGCCCTGCATCTGGATCGTTTCTTCCTTCGCCATCAGCGCGTGGGCAGCCCGCCCTTGAAATTGGCCTTCTTGAGCAGGCTTTCGTACTGCTGCGACATGAGGTAGGCCTGCACCTGCGTCATGAAGTCCATCGTGACCACGACGATGATCAGCAACGATGTGCCGCCGAAATAGAACGGCACGTTTTTCCATGCGATCAGGAAATTGGGCACGAAGCACACGATCACCAGGTAGATCGAACCCAGCAGCGTGAGGCGCAGCGTGATGCGCTCGATGTAGCGCGCGGTCTGGTCGCCGGGCCGGTAGCCGGGAATGAACGCGCCGCCCTTTTTCAGGTTTTCCGCTGTTTCCTTCGGGTTGTACTGCAAGGCCGTGTAGAAGAAGCAGAAGAAGATGATCGCCGCGGCGTACAGGATCTCGTGCACCGGCTGACCCGGCGCCAGCGTGGCCGACAGGTCGCGCAGCCAGATCGTGCCTTCCCCGCTGCCGAACCACTGCGCCAGCGTTGCCGGGAACAGGATGATCGACGAGGCGAAGATCGGCGGGATGACGCCGGCCATGTTGAGCTTCAGCGGCAGATGCGAGCTCTGACCCTGGTAGACCTTGTTGCCCACCTGCCGCTTGGCGTAATTGACCAGGATCTTGCGCAGCGCGCGCTCGACGAACACCACGAAGGCGGTGACGACGACCACCAGGATCGCGATCCCCAGCACCAGCGGAATCGAATAGGCTCCGGTGCGCGCCTGCTCGAGCGTCTGCCCGATCGCTCGCGGCAGGCCGGCGGCGATGCCGGCGAAGATCAGCAGCGAAATGCCGTTGCCCAGGCCGCGCTCGGTGATCTGCTCGCCCAGCCACATCAGGAACATCGTGCCGGTAACCAGCGTGATCGCCGACACCATCTGGAACGCGACCCCCGGATTGAGGACAAGACCGGGCTGCGCCTCGAGCGCCATCGAAATGCCCAGGGCCTGGAACAACGCGAGACCCAGCGTGCCGTAGCGCGTGTATTGCGTGATCTTCCGGCGTCCGGCTTCGCCTTCCTTCTTCAGCGCCTCCAGCGACGGGACGACCACCGTGCACAGCTGCATGATGATCGACGCAGAGATGTAGGGCATGATCCCCAGCGCCAGGATCGAGAAGCGCGACAGCGCGCCGCCCGAGAACACGTTGAACAGTCCGAGGATGCCGCCCTGCTGCGAGCGGAAGAGCTCGTCAAGCACGTTCGCATTGATCCCCGGCACCGGAATGTGGGTTCCGATGCGATAGACAACGAGCGCGCCCAGCAGGAACCACAGCCGCCGCTTCAAATCGGCGTACTTGGAACCGCTCTTCAGGGCCGGATTATTGAGGGCCAACGTTGCTTCCTGTCAGTTGCGATTGCGCAGTTTCGCGCCGTTGTTCAGGCGAGGCTGCCGCCGGCGGCCTCGATGGCCGCCTTCGCGCCCTTGGTGGCGCCGATGCCGGTGAGCTTCACCGCCTTCGTGAGCGCGCCCGCCTTGATGACTTTGGCCGACTTGGCCAGCGCCGGAACCACCCCGGCGGACTTGAGCGCAAGAAGATCGATGTCGGTCACCGGAAGCCTGGCGAGATCGGACAGCCGGACTTCCGCGGTATCGTTGCGAGCAAGCGAGACGAAGCCGCGCTTCGGCAAGCGGCGTTGCAACGGCATCTGGCCGCCCTCGAAACCGACCTTGTGAAAACCGCCCGAACGGGATTTCTGACCCTTGTGGCCACGGCCCGCCGTCTTGCCGAGACCGGAACCGATTCCGCGGCCGACGCGGCGGCGCGGCTTGTTCGATCCTGCGGCAGGTTTTATCGTATTGAGGCGCATGGGCCGGCTCCTGTAACTCGAATTACGCGTTCGCGTCCGCTACCTTGAGCAGGTAGCCGACCTTGTTGATCATGCCACGCGTCGACGGCGTGTCGATGACCTCGACCGAGTGGTTGGTCCACTTGAGCCCCAGGCCCCGCACCGTCGCGCGGTGATCCTGCTTGGTCGCGGTGACGCTCTTGACCAGCGTCACACGCAGCTTCTTCGGCGCCGACATGGATCAGGCCTCCAGGATCTGCGCGACCGTCATGCCGCGCTTGGCAGCGATCTCGGCCGGCGAATTGAGGTTCGACAGCGCGTTCAATGTCGCGCGAACCAGATTGTACGGATTGGTCGAGCCGTGGCACTTGGCCAGCACGTTGGTCACGCCAACCACCTCGAATACGGCGCGCATCGGGCCGCCGGCGATCACGCCGGTACCGTCGGAGGCGGGCTGCATGAACACCTTGGTCGCCCCGTGCCGGCCTTCGACCGCGTGGTGCACGGTGCCGCTCTTGAGGTTGACCTTGATCATCCTGCGACGCGCCTCTTCCATCGCCTTCTGCACGGCGACCGGAACTTCCTTCGCCTTGCCCTTGCCCATGCCGACGCGGCCGTCACCGTCGCCGACCACGGTCAGCGCGGCGAAGCCGAGAATCCGGCCGCCCTTCACCACCTTGGTGACGCGGTTGATGCTGATCATCTTCTCGCGCAGGCCATCGCCGCGCTCGTCCTGCTGCTGCTGCATTCTCGCCATGTTTAGCTTTCCTGGATGCGTTTCTGGCGTCAGAACTTGAGGCCGTTCTCGCGGGCCGCGTCTGCCAGCACCTGCACGCGGCCGTGGTACCGGAACCCGGAACGATCGAAGGCGACGGACTCGATGCCCAGCGCCTTGGCCTTGTCGGCGATGCGCTTGCCGACGATCGCGGCGGCGGCCTTGTTGCCGCCGTTCTTGACATCCTTGCGCACGTCGGCTTCAGCCGTCGATGCCGACGCCAGCACCTGGTTGCCCGACGGCGCGATGATCTGCGCGTAGATGTGCGAATTCGAGCGGTTCACCACCAGCCGCGTTGCACGCTGCTCGGCAATGCGCGCCCGGGTTTTGCGGGAGCGGCGGACTCGAGCTTCCTTCTTGTTCATCGTTGATCCTTCCAGCTGACTATGCCTGCGAAAAACCGTTCAAGAGCCGTGCAGGCTCCTGACCGCCTTTCCTATTTCTTCTTGGTTTCCTTGATCACGACGCGCTCGCCCGTATAGCGCACGCCCTTGCCCTTGTAGGGTTCCGGCGGACGGTAAGCGCGGATCTCGGCCGCGACCTGTCCCACAGCCTGCTTGTCGATGCCCTTGACGACGATTTCGGTCTGCACCGGGGTTTCGACCTTGACGCCCAGCGGCATCCTGTGCACGACCGGGTGCGAGAATCCCAGCGACAGGTTCAGCTTGTCGCCCGCGGCCTGCGCGCGATAGCCCACGCCGACCAGCGTCAACTTGCGCTCGAAACCATCGGTCACACCCTTGACCATGTTGGCCACCAGCGCCCGCAGCGTCCCGTGCATCGGCTTGGCGGCCTCGTTGGCCGCCTTGCAGACCAGCGTAGCCCCATCTCTTTCGATGGAGAGTTCGGGGCCGAATTCGCGGGTCAGCGTGCCAAGAGGGCCCTTGACGGTAATCGCTCCGGCGGCGAGAGTGACCTCGACTTTCGCCGGCAGGGGAATGGGGTGTTTGCCGATACGCGACATGTTCGTGTGCTCCTGGATTCCGGTCAGGCCACGATGCAGAGCACTTCGCCGCCGACGCCGGTGGCGCGCGCCTTGCGGTCGGTCATGACCCCGTGCGACGTCGAGACGATGGCGATCCCGAGCCCGTTCATCACGCGCGGGATATCGTCCTTGCTCTTGTAGATGCGAAGGCCGGGGGACGAAACGCGTTCGATGCGCTCGATCACGGGCCTGCCGGCGTAGTACTTGAGGCCTATCTCGAGGATCGGCTTCGATTCCGCATCGGAGACCTTGAAGCCGTCGATGTAGCCTTCGTCCTTCAGCACCTTCGCAATGGCCAGCTTGACCTTTGAAGAGGGCATCACAACGGCCGCCTGTTCCACCATCTGCGCATTGCGGATGCGCGTCAGCATGTCGGCGATAGGATCAGTCATGCTCATGAATCACCTCACCTGCGTTTTCGTTACCAGCTGGCCTTGACGATACCCGGAACCTCGCCGCGCATGGCGAACTCCCGCAGCTTGTTGCGGCCGAGGCCGAACTTGCGGAAGAAGCCGCGCGGGCGACCGGTGATCGCACAGCGGTTGCGCAGGCGCGTGGGATTCGCGTTGCGCGGCAACTGCTGGAGCTTGAGCCGCGCGGCGAATCGATCGTCATCCGACGCCTTCGTGTTGTTGATGATTGCGAGCAGGGCGGCGCGCTTCTTGGCGTATTTCTTCACCAATACGCGGCGCTTCTCATCGCGGTTGATCAGGGACAGCTTCGCCATGGCGGCCTCAGGTCTTGAACGGAAACTTGAACGCCGCAAGCAAAGCCTTCGCTTCGGCGTCGGTCTTGGCGGTCGTGGCGATCGTGATGTTCATTCCCCGGAGCGCGTCGATCTTGTCGTACTCGATCTCCGGAAAGATGATCTGTTCCTTCACGCCCATGTTGTAGTTGCCGCGGCCGTCGAACGCACGCCCCGACATGCCGCGGAAGTCGCGCACGCGCGGCAGCGCGACGGACACGAGGCGGTCGAGGAACTCGTACATGCGGTCCTGGCGCAGCGTCACCATGCAGCCGATCGGGTACCCGGTGCGGATCTTGAAGCCGGCGATGGCCTTCTTGGCCTTGGTGATGACCGGCTTCTGGCCGGAAATCTTCTGCATGTCGGCGGCGGCGTTGTCGAGCAGTTTCTTGTCGCCGATTGCGTCGCCCACACCCATGTTCAGCACGATCTTCTGGATGCGCGGGACCTGCATCACCGACTTGTACCCGAACTGCTTGATCAGCGCGGGCGCGATTTCGGTCTTGTAGACTTCCTTCAGGCGGGCCATGGTTTCTCCTTACGCGCCGACGAGCTCGCCGTTCGACTTGAAGAAGCGGACCTTGCGGCCGTCTTCCAGCGTGCGGAAGCCTATGCGGTCGGCCTGCTTCGTCACCGGGTTCCAGAGCGCCACGTTCGAGACGTGGATCGGCATGTCCTTGTTGACGATGCCGCCCTGCTCGCCCTTCATCGGGTTCGGGCGCTGGTGCTTCTTGACCTGGTTGATGCCGGCCACCACGACGTGCTCGGCGTCGACGACGCGCGAGACGTCGCCGCGCTTGCCCTTGTCGCGACCCGTGATCACGACCACGTTGTCGCCTTTCTTGATCTTGCGCATCGCATATCTCCTACAGCACTTCCGGTGCGAGCGAGACGATCTTCATGAATCGCTCGGTGCGCAGCTCCCGCGTGACCGGCCCGAAGATGCGGGTGCCGATCGGCTCGAGCTTGGCATTCAGGAGCACGGCCGCGTTGGCGTCGAAGCGTACGCGCGCACCGTCGTCCCGGCGGACGCCCTGACGGGTGCGAACGACAACCGCGCTGTAGATCTCGCCTTTCTTGACGCGTCCGCGCGGGGCAGCGTCCTTGACGGTGACCTTGATGACATCGCCGATATGGGCGTAGCGGCGCTTGGACCCGCCGAGCACCTTAATGCACATGACTCGCCGCGCGCCGGTATTGTCGGCGACGTCAAGCATCGATTGCATCTGGATCATGCTACTTCTCCAACTTAATCCGCAGAGCTCGGTGCAGCGGAAAATGCTGCGGTCGGGCGAAAATGCCTGCGGCCAGTTTTGGACCCCGTTCGGGGAAGGACCGCAGCCGGTGGACTCGTTTGATTCTCGGGTGAAACGCCTGGCCCCGAGCGAAGCGAGCCTTTGGGTACGACATCTGCCGGCCGCGGCAGGCGAAGGATCGATTATGGCAGGAGCTTGCGCGCAACGCAAGCCCCCAGCCACGTTTACGGTCAGACGAGCTTTGCCTTCTCGATCAGGCGGGTCACCCGGTAGGCCTTGGTCTTGGCGAGCTTGCGGCACGCCTCGATCTCGACCAGATCGCCCTCCTTGTACTCGTTGTTCTCGTCGTGCGCGTGGTACTTGCTTGATCGCGTGACTATCTTGCCGTACAGCGGGTGCTTGACCCGGCGCTCGACGAGGACGGTCACCGTCTTGTCCATCTTGTCGCTGACGACCCGGCCGGTCAGCGTCTGCAGGATGGGCTTCCTGGCCGTTGTCACGGTGGCTTCGGTGGCTTGCGTCATGGCGCTACCCCCGCCTTCTTCTGGTGAATGAGCGTCCGCGCGCGAGCGATGTTGCGGCGCGCGGCCTGGATCTTGGAAGTGTCCTGGAGCTGCTGCGTGGCCTTTTGCATCCGCAATCCGAACTGCTCCTTCAACAGGGCATTGAGCTCGACTTGCAGCTCGGGCGCGCTCTTCGCAGCCAGGGCTTTCTTGGTTTCGGTCAGTTTCATCTAAAGCCTCTCGTCAACCTACCAGGCGGTGAACGAACGTCGTCTTGATCGGCAGCTTGGCCGCCGCGAGCGCGAAGGCTTCGCGGGCGATGATCTCTTCCACGCCATCCATCTCGTAGAGCACCTTGCCGGGCTGGATCTCGGCGACGTAGTACTCGGGGTTGCCCTTGCCGTTGCCCATCCGGACTTCGGCGGGCTTCTTGGACACCGGCTTGTCGGGGAAGATGCGAATCCACACGCGGCCGCCACGCTTGATGTGCCGCGTCATCGCCCGCCGTGCCGCCTCGATCTGCCGTGCCGTCAGGCGGCCGCGGCCGACGGCCTTGAGGCCGTACTCGCCGAAGCTCACCTTGTTGCCGACGGTCGCAACGCCCTTGTTGCGTCCCTTCTGCTCCTTGCGGTACTTCCTTCTAGCTGGCTGCAGCATTCTTCACTCCTGCTCGACGCGGGCGCTTGGGCGCTTCAGGGGACGGCGCAGGCGCCGCCGAGGGGTCGGCGTTGTGCGCCAGCATTTCGCCCTTGAACACCCATACCTTGATGCCGATGACGCCGTAGGTGGTCTTGGCTTCGGAAAAACCATACTGGATGTCGGCCCGCAACGTGTGCAACGGGACGCGACCCTCGCGATACCACTCGGTGCGCGCGATCTCGATTCCGTTCAGGCGCCCGGCGGTCATGATCTTGATGCCCTGCGCGCCAAGGCGCATCGCATTCTGCATCGCGCGCTTCATCGCGCGACGGAACATGATCCGCTTCTCGAGCTGCTGCGCGATCGAGTCGGAAATCAGCTGGGCGTCGATTTCGGGCTTGCGGATTTCCTCGATGTTGAGGCCCACCTCGCCGCCCATCATCTTGCGCAGATCGGCGCGCAGCGTCTCGATATCCTCGCCCTTCTTGCCGATGACCACCCCCGGCCGCGCGCTGTGGATCGTGATGCGCGCGCTCTTTGCCGGTCGCTCGATGGTGATGCTGCCCACCGACGCGTGGGAGAGCTTCTTCTTCAGGTATTCGCGAACCTTGATGTCTTCCGCGAGCATCGGCGCGAAATTCTTGCTGTTCGCGAACCACTTCGATGTCCAATTCCGGGTGACGGAAAGGCGGAAGCCGGTCGGATGTATTTTCTGTCCCATGAATCCGTCCTTATTTGCCGTCGCCGACGGCGACAAAGATGTGGCAAGTCTGCTTCAGGATGGTGTTGCCACGGCCCTTGGCGCGCGCGGTGAAGCGGCGCAGGCTCTCCGCCTTGTCGATGTAAATCGTCTTCACCTTCAGGTCGTCGATATCCGCGCCGTCGTTGTGCTCGGCGTTGGCGATCGCCGACTCGAGCACCTTCCTGATGATCTTGGCGCCCTTCTTGGGGCTGAAGGCCAGGACGTTCAGCGCGCGATCGACGGGCAAACCGCGGATCTGGTCGGCAACCAGCCGGCCCTTCTGGGCCGACAGGCGCACGCCGCGCAGGACTGCTTTGGTTTCCATCACGTCTCCCCTACTTCCTGGCCGGCGTCGCGACCTTCTTGTCGGCCGAGTGGCCCTTGAAGGTGCGGGTCAGCGCAAATTCGCCGAGCTTGTGGCCGACCATGTTTTCGGACACGTACACGGGGATGTGCGCCTTGCCATTGTGGACAGCGATCGTGAGCCCGACAAAATCGGGCGTGATCGTCGAACGGCGCGACCAGGTCTTGATCGGCTTCTTGTCTTTGGTCGCGCGCGCCGCGTTCACCTTCTGTACGAGGTGATCGTCGACGAACGGACCTTTCTTTATCGAACGTGCCATTTCCCGTTATCCCTTCGTCGCGTGCCGGCGGCGCACGATCATCGAATCGGTGCGCTTGTTGCTGCGCGTCTTGTAGCCCTTGGTCGGCGTGCCCCACGGCGAGACCGGATGGCCGCCGCCGTTGGAACGGCCGCCGTGCGGGTGATCGACCGGATTCATGCATATGCCGCGCACGGTCGGGCGGATGCCGCGCCAGCGATTGGCGCCCGCCTTGCCGATCGAACGCAGATTGTGTTCCTCGTTGCCCACTTCGCCGATGGTCGCGCGACAATCGACGTGCACCTTGCGGATTTCGCCGGAGCGCAGGCGCAGCTGCGCGTAAGTGCCTTCGCGCGCGAGCAGTTGCGCGGCCGTGCCCGCCGAGCGCGCGATCTGAGCGCCCTTGCCGGCAGTCATCTCGATGCAGTGAATCGTCGTTCCGACCGGGATGTTGCGCAGCGGCAGGCAGTTGCCCGGCTTGATCGGGGCCTCCGATCCGGACAGGAGCTGCGTCCCCACCGTCACGCCTCGCGGTGCGATGATGTACCGGCGCTCGCCGTCCGCGTACAGCAGCAACGCCAGGTGCGCGCTGCGGTTCGGATCGTACTCGAGGCGCTCCACCTTGCCGGCGATGCCGTCCTTGTTGCGGCGAAAGTCGACGATCCGGTACTGTTGCTGATGGCCGCCGCCCTTGTGCCGCATCGTGATGTGGCCGTTGTTGTTGCGGCCCGAGCCACGTTTCTGGCTCTCGGTCAGCGCGTCGATCGGCCTCCCCTTGTGCAGGTTGGGGTGAACGACCTTCACCATCGCCCGGCGGCCCGCCGAGGTGGGTTTTACTTTTTGCAGAGGCATGTCAGTTCTCCGCCGCGAAGTTGATTTCCTGGCCCGGCTTCAGGCACACATAGGCCTTCTTCCAGTTGCGCCGGCGCCCGGTGAATTTTCCGAAGCGCTTGACTTTGCCGCCCACGTTGACGATCTGGACGCTGTCGACCTCGACCTTGAACATGGCCTCGACGGCAGCCTTCACTTCAGGCTTGGTGGCATCCTGCAGCACCTTGAAGATCACCTGTTCGTGCTTTTCGGCGATGTAGGTGCCCTTCTCGGACACGACAGGCGCGAGCAGCACCAGCGCCAGACGCTCGGGGTTGAAGTGGTTGGCGGTGCTCATCCCAGGATCTCCTCGAATTGCGCCACGGCGCCCTTGGTCAGCACCACGTTCTGGAAGCGAACGAGACTCACCGGGTCGACTTCGCGGGTTTCCAGAACGAGGACGTTCGGCAGGTTGCGCGACGAAAGAAACACGTTGTCGTCGAGGTTGTCGGTCACCAGCAGCACCGTGCCGGACAGTCCCAGCGCCTTGATCTTCTGCGCGAAGAGCTTGGTCTTCGGCGCGTCGATCGCGAGGCCCTCGATGACCAGGAGGCGTTCGTCGCGAACGAGCTGCGACAGGATCGCCGCAATGCCGGCGCGATACATCTTCCGGTTCACCTTCTGCGAGAAATTCTCGTCCGGCGAGTTCGGGAAGATCCTGCCGCCGCCCCGCCACAGCGGGCTGTTGGCCTGGCCGGCGCGTGCGCGACCCGTGCCCTTCTGCGCCCAGGGCTTCTTGTGCGACTTGTTGATGTCGGCCCGGCCCTTTTGCGCACGATTGCCGCTGCGCGCGTTGGCCTGGAATGCCGTCACGATCTGGTGAATCAGCGCCTCGTTGTAGTCGCGTCCGAACAGCGCGTCCGATGCCGCGACCGTGGCCGACGCCTGGCCCTTGTCGTCGATGAGCTTGAGATCCATCGTCAGGCCCCTTTCGTTGCCGGGGTCTTCGCCGCCGGCCGCACGATGATGTGACCGCCATCGGCGCCGGGCACGCAACCCTTGACCAGCAGCAAGCCACGCTCGGCATCGACGCGGATCACCGTCAGCGTCTGCACGGTGCGCGTCACGTTGCCGTGCTGGCCCGCCATCCGCTTGCCGGGAAACACGCGACCGGGATCCTGCGCCATGCCGATCGAGCCGGGCGTGTTGTGCGAGCGCGAGTTGCCGTGCGACGCGCGATTGGACCTGAAATGGTGGCGCTTGATGACGCCCGTGAAGCCCTTGCCCTTCGTGGTGCCGGTGACATCGACCAGCTCGCCGACCTTGAAGGTCTCGACGCTGACGGTCTCGCCGACCTTGAGGTTCGCGAGTGCTTCCGGGCTCACCGGAAATTCACGGAGCAGTTCACCGGCTTCGACACCCGCCTTGGCGAGGTGGCCGGCTTGCGGCTTTGAGACGCGCGACGCGCGCCGTTTCCCGTAGGTGACCTGCACGGCGGAATAGCCGTCGGTCTCGGGAGTCTTGATCTGCGTGACGCGATTGTTGGCCACGTCCAGCACCGTCACCGGGACGGCGTGGCCGTCGTCGGAAAAGATGCGGGTCATGCCCACCTTGCGCCCGACAAGTCCCAGGCTCATTTTCGTATTCCTTTTGAAGCCGCCGATTTCGATTGACCGGCGGCGCTTTCCAACGCCCGGCGGAATTGCCCGGGCACCTTTGCTTGATTCCGTTACCTGTTACCTGTTACCTGTTCCCTGTCACTGCAGCTTGATCTCGACGTCCACACCCGCCGGCAGGTCGAGCTTCATCAACTGGTCGACGGTCTTGTCGGTCGGGTCGATGATGTCCATCAGCCGCAAATGCGTGCGGATCTCGAACTGGTCGCGCGACGTCTTGTTGACGTGCGGCGAACGCAGAACGTTGTAGCGCTCGATCTTGGTCGGCAGCGGGACCGGACCGCGGACCACCGCGCCGGAGCGCTTGGCAGTCTCGACGATTTCCTGCGCCGACTGGTCGATCAGCTTGTAATCGAACGCCTTCAAGCGGATGCGGATTCTCTGATTTTGCATCGGTTCACCTTTGGCTCCACCGCACGCTCGTGCGCTCGGTGTTGCGTTGTCTTTCGTCCGCGAAAGGCGCCGGGCCGCCCCAAGCCTTTCGCGCTGACTTCTGTTGTTCCGGCGAAAAGTAGGGGTCCACTTTTCGCCGAATCGTCACTCGAGCACCTTGGCGACGACGCCGGCACCGACCGTCCGGCCGCCCTCGCGAATCGCAAACCGCAACCCCTCTTCCATCGCGATCGGCGCAATCAACTGCACCACAATCGAAATGTTGTCCCCCGGCATCACCATCTCCGTCCCCGCCGGCAACTCCACCGCCCCCGTCACGTCCGTCGTGCGGAAGTAAAACTGCGGCCGATACCCCGGGAAAAACGGCGTGTGCCGACCACCCTCCTCCTTCGACAGCACGTACACCTCGGCCGTGAACTTGGTGTGCGGCGTGATCGATCCCGGCTTCGCCAAGACCTGTCCCCGCTCCACCTCCTCCCGCTTCGTGCCCCGCAACAGCACCCCCACGTTGTCCCCCGCCTGCCCCTGGTCCAGCAGCTTGCGGAACATCTCCACCCCCGTGCACACCGTCTTCAGCGTCGGCTTCAGACCCACCACCTCCAGGTCCTCGCCTACCTTCACCACCCCACGCTCCACCCGTCCCGTCACCACCGTCCCCCGACCCGAGATCGAGAACACGTCCTCCACCGGCATCAGGAACGGACCGTCAATCGCCCGCAGCGGCTGCGGTATGTAACTGTCCAGCGCCGCCGCCAGCTTCATGATCGATCCCTCTCCCATCTCGCTCGTGTCACCTTCCATCGCCATCTTCGCCGACCCAATGATGATCGGCGTGTCGTCACCCGGAAAATCGTACTTCGACAGCAACTCCCGCACCTCCATCTCGACAAGCTCCAGCAACTCCTTGTCGTCCACCATGTCCGCCTTGTTCATGTACACAATGATGTACGGCACCCCCACCTGACGCGCCAGCAGAATGTGCTCCCGCGTCTGCGGCATCGGACCGTCCGCCGCACTCACCACCAGGATCGCACCGTCCATCTGCGCCGCCCCGGTGATCATGTTCTTGATGTAGTCCGCGTGCCCCGGACAATCCACGTGCGCATAGTGCCGGTTCGCCGTCTGGTACTCCACGTGCGCCGTGTTGATCGTGATCCCCCGCGCCTTCTCCTCCGGCGCCGCATCAATCTGATCGTACGCCTTCACCTCTCCACCATACTTGCGCGCCAGCACCATCGTCATCGCCGCCGTCAGCGTCGTCTTCCCGTGATCAACGTGCCCAATCGTCCCCACGTTCACGTGCGGCTTCGTCCGCTCAAACTTGCTCTTGGCCATTTTCGTTACCTCTGTCCTGAAGTGTCGATATGTACGTTAGGATTTCTTGTTGATCACCGCTTCGGCGACGCTCTTCGGTGCCTCGGTGTAGTGCTTGAATTCCATCGAATACGTGGCTCGGCCCTGCGACAGCGAGCGCAGCGTCGTCGAGTAGCCGAACATCTCGGCGAGCGGCACCTCGGCCTTGATCACCTTGCCGGTGGGATTGTCTTCCATTCCCTGGACGATGCCGCGACGCGACGACAGGTCGCCCATCACGTTGCCCATGAAATCCTCGGGCGTCTCGACCTCGACCGCCATCATCGGCTCGAGCAGGACCGGCGTGGCCTTGCGCATGCCGTCCTTGAAGGCAATCGACGCCGCCATCTTGAAAGCGTTCTCGTTCGAGTCGACGTCGTGGTAGCTGCCGTCGAAAAGCGTGACCTTGACGTCCACGACGGGGTAACCCGCCAGCACGCCGTTCGGCAGCGTTTCCTCGAGGCCCTTCAGCACCGCGGGAATGTATTCGCGCGGCACCGTCCCGCCCTTGATCTGGTCGACGAACTCGAAACCCTTGCCCGGCGCGTTGGGCTCCATCTTGAGCCAGACGTGTCCGTACTGCCCGCGGCCGCCCGATTGCTTGATGAACTTGCCCTCGACCTCGACGTGCTTCTTGATCGCCTCGCGGTACGCGACCTGCGGCGCGCCGACGTTGGCCTCGACGCCGAACTCGCGCTTCATCCGGTCGACGAGGATTTCGAGGTGCAGCTCGCCCATGCCGGAGATGATCGTCTGCGCCGACTCCTCGTCGGTGCGGACGCGGAACGACGGGTCTTCCTGGGCAAGGCGGTTCAGCGCGATGCCCATCTTCTCCTGGTCGGCCTTGGTCTTCGGCTCGACCGCCACGTGGATCACCGGCTCGGGGAAGATCATCTTCTCCAGCGTGATCACGTGGTCCGGCGCGCACAGCGTGTCGCCGGTCGTCGCTTCCTTGAGCCCGACGGCGGCGGCGATGTCACCGGCGCGCACTTCCTTGATTTCCTCGCGCTGGTTGGCGTGCATCTGCAGGATGCGGCCGATGCGTTCCTTGCGGCCCTTGCTCGGGTTGTAGACGGTGTCGCCCGAGTTGATGACGCCCGAATACACGCGAAAGAAGATCAGCTGGCCGACGTAGGGGTCGGTCATGATCTTGAACGCGAGCCCGGCGAAGGGCTCGTCGTCGGCGGCCCGGCGCTGGCCCGGCTTGCCGTTCTCGAGCTCGCCGCCCACCGGCTTGATGTCGGTCGGGGCCGGCATGTACTCGATCACGGCGTCGAGCATCGCCTGCACGCCCTTGTTCTTGAACGCCGACCCGCAGAGCATCGGCACGATCTCGCTGGCAATCGTGCGCTGGCGCAAACCGGCCTTGACCTCCTCGATGGAGAGTTCTCCCCCTCGAGGTACTTGTTCATCAGCTCTTCGTTGGCCTCGGCCGCGCTCTCGACCATCTTCTCGCGCCACTCCTTGGCGGTATCGAGGAGTTCGGGCGGAATCTCGCGCGTCTCGTACTTCATCCCCTGGGTCGAATCGTCCCAGTAGATCGCCTTCATGCGGACGAGGTCGATCACGCCCTCGAACTTCTCCTCGGCGCCGATCGGCATCTGGATGGGCACCGGGTTGGCCTTGAGCCGCGACTTCATCTGCTCGTAGACCTTGAAGAAGTTGGCGCCCTGGCGGTCCATCTTGTTGACGAAAGCGAGCCGCGGCACCTTGTACTTGTTGGCCTGCCGCCACACGGTCTCGGACTGCGGCTGCACGCCGCCGACCGCGCAGTAGACCATGCACGCGCCATCCAGCACGCGCATCGAGCGCTCGACCTCGATCGTGAAGTCGACGTGGCCCGGCGTGTCGATGATGTTGATCCGGTGCTCGGGAAAATTGCCGTCCATCCCCTTCCAGAAGCAGGTCGTGGCCGCAGAAGTGATGGTGATGCCCCGCTCGCGCTCCTGCTCCATCCAGTCCATGACCGTGGCGCCGTCGTGTACTTCGCCGATCTTGTGCGAGACGCCGGTGTAAAAAAGGATGCGCTCGGTGGTCGTGGTCTTCCCGGCATCAATGTGCGCACTGATGCCGATGTTGCGATACCGGTTGATGGGGGTAGATCGGGCCACTTTGGGTCAACGCCTGTTGGGGCAACGGAGCCGTTCCGGCTCCGTGCCGATTTACTGTCGAGAGGGCTGTTCGCTTGCCGTTGCGGATCAGAACCGGAAATGCGAGAAGGCCTTGTTGGCTTCCGCCATGCGGTGCACTTCCTCGCGCTTTTTCACGGCGCCGCCGCGGCCTTCCGAAGCCTCGGTAAGCTCTGCCGCGAGGCGTTGCCCCATCGATTTCTCGCCGCGCTTGCGCGCCGCCTCCCGCAGCCAGCGCATTGCCAGCGCCATGCGGCGCACCGGGCGCACTTCCACCGGAACCTGGAAGTTCGCGCCGCCGACGCGGCGGCTCTTCACCTCGACCATCGGCCTGGAATTGGCGAGGGCCTGATTGAAGACCTCCAGCGGATCCTTGCCGCCCTTCTTCGAAATCGACTCGAACGCACCGTACAGAATGCGCTCGGCCACGGACTTCTTGCCGGCGGTCATCAGCACGTTGACGAACTTCGCGACATCGCCGGAGCCGAACTTCGGATCGGGAAGGATTTCGCGTTTCGGTACTTCTCTGCGTCGGGGCATAAATATCTCCGTTCGGCCCAAAGTGAAGCCCTACTTTGGGCCGGAAAGTCTTCCATCGAATCGCTGGCAAAGCCAGTCGATTCAATGCGGAAAGGGCATTGGGGCGTTAGGTGGTCTTCGGTTTCTTGGCGCCATATTTGGACCGGCTCTGCTTGCGGTCCTTGACGCCTGCGGTATCGAGGCTGCCGCGCACCATGTGATAGCGCACGCCGGGGAGATCCTTGACGCGACCGCCCCGGATCAGGACCACCGAGTGCTCCTGCAGGTTGTGGCCTTCGCCGCCGATGTAGCTGATCACCTCGAAGCCGTTGGTGAGACGAACCTTGGCGACCTTGCGCAGCGCCGAGTTCGGCTTCTTCGGAGTGGTGGTGTAAACGCGCGTGCAGACGCCGCGCTTCTGCGGGCTCTGCTGGAGCGCCGGGACCTTGCTTTTCGACACGGCGGGCTCACGGCCCTTCCGGACGAGCTGATTGATGGTAGGCATCCTGATTTTCCGTTTCGTGCGACCTAGCGTTATCGGCCGCAGGGCTCATCGCTTTGCGAAACCGCTTCGGGTACAACAAACCAAAGTGGCCCCGCCATGGCGCGAATCTCGCGCGACAGGCCCGGGCCACCTTCTTTGCGCCACGGCCGACACCTGATTGCTGGCGGTTCGTCCGGGTACGCCCGCATCACGGCCGCGGTTTTCCTCGGGCCGAGAGGCGAAAAGACCGTCAATTCTATGACGACCTTGGAGTCATGTCAATCCCATGCTGCGACGCGGGATCGAGGCGTCGAGTGCTCGCGCGCGCCACCGGAGCCAACCCGTGCCCGGGCGACAATGGATCTGCCTGAAACCGGCGGGGCCGGCGGTTTCCCGCCGCCCCGCCGCGATCCCCGGCGCGCGTGACTACGCTGCGTCGGCAGGTACCTCCGCCGATGGCGCCACCGGCATGTCGGGCGCCGCCGTCTCTCCGCCCGGCGTGACGAAGACATCGGGTCCCGACAGCTTCTGCTTCTTGCGGGCGTTGTGGTAGGCAAGACCGGTTCCCGCCGGTATCAGGCGGCCGACGATGACGTTTTCCTTCAGGCCGCGCAGGTCGTCCTTCTTGCCCATGATCGCGGCTTCGGTGAGCACCCGCGTCGTCTCCTGGAACGATGCCGCCGAGATGAACGAATCGGTGGACAGGCTCGCCTTGGTAATGCCCAGCAACATGTGCTCGTAGACCGCTGGCCGCTTGTCCCCGGCCTGCGCTGCGACCTTGTCGTTCTCGTCCAGAAGATCGGAGCGCTCGACCTGCTCGCCCAGGATGAAGCGCGTGTCGCCCGGATCAATGACCTGCACGCGGCGCAACATCTGCCGCACGATCACCTCGATGTGCTTGTCGTTGATCTTCACGCCCTGCAGCCTGTAGACGTCCTGCACCTCGTCGGTGATGTAGCGCGCGAGCGCCTCGACCCCCAGCAAGCGCAGGATGTCGTGCGGGTCGGCCGGGCCGTCGACGATCGACTCGCCCTTGTTGACGACCTGCCCGTCGTGCGCGGTGACGTGCTTGTCCTTCGGGATCAGATACTCGTGGGCAACGCCATCGGGATCGGTGATGACCAGCCGCTGCTTGCCCTTGGTGTCCTTGCCGAACGACACCGTGCCGGTGACTTCCGCCAGCAAACCGGCGTCCTTTGGAGAGCGCGCTTCGAAGAGTTCCGCCACCCGCGGCAGACCGCCGGTGATGTCGCGCGTCTTCGAGGTTTCCTGCGGGATCCGCGCGAGCAGCTCGCCGATGGACACCTCCTGCCCGTCCTTCACCGTGATGATGGAACCCAGCTGGAACGTGATGTTGACCGACAGCTCCGAGCCCGCGAGCTTGATCTCCTCGCCGCCAGCGTCGATCAGCTTCACCTGCGGACGCACACCCTTGGCCGCGGCGCCGGCGCGGCGCTTCGGATCGATGACGACCAGCGTGGAGAGGCCGGTCACTTCGTCGACCTGCTTCGCGACGGTGACGCCTTCCTCGACGTTCTCGAACTTCACTCGACCGGCGTATTCGGTCACGATCGGACGCGATGTCGCGTCCCAGGTCGCCAGCACGCGGCCGGCCTTGACGATGTCGCCGTCCTTCGCCTGCAGCGTGGCGCCGTAGGGAACCTTGTGGCGCTCGCGCTCGCGAGCGTTGTCGTCCAGGATCAGCACCTCGCCGGAACGCGCGATGACCACCGCTTCACCCTTGGCATTGGTGACATACCGCATCAGCGCCGAGAAACGCACCGTGCCGGCCGACTTGCTTTCGAGCTGCGACGCAGCCGCCGTCCGCGACGCCGCGCCGCCGATGTGGAAGGTGCGCATCGTGAGCTGCGTGCCGGGCTCGCCGATCGACTGCGCGGCGATCACGCCCACCGCCTCGCCAACGTTGACGAGATGGCCGCGACCCAGGTCGCGCCCGTAACAGGTGGCGCACAGGCCGTAGCGGGTGTCGCAGGTAAGCGGGGTGCGAACCTTGACCTCGTCGATGCCGAGAATCTCGATCTGCTCGACCTCGTCCTCGCTCAACAGCGTGCCAGCCTCGTACAGCGTCTCCTGAGTCTCGGGATTGACGACATCGGCGGCGACCGAGCGGCCGAGGATGCGCTCGCGCAGCGCCTCGATCACTTCGCCGCCTTCGACCAGCGCCTTCATCGCGACACCATTCGACGTACCGCAATCGTCTCCGGTGACGACGAGATCCTGCGTGACGTCGACCAGGCGCCGTGTCAGATAGCCCGAGTTGGCGGTCTTCAGCGCGGTGTCGGCAAGGCCCTTGCGCGCGCCGTGGGTCGAGATGAAGTACTGCAGGACGTTTAGGCCCTCGCGGAAGTTTGCCGTGATCGGCGTCTCGATGATCGAGCCATCCGGCTTCGCCATCAAGCCGCGCATCCCGGCGAGCTGGCGGATCTGCGCCGCCGAGCCCCGGGCGCCCGAGTCGGCCATCATGTAGATGGAGTTGAACGACTCCTGCTTGGCCGGCTGGCCGTCGCGGGTCAGGGTGTCGGTGGTGCCCAGCTGGCTCATCATCGCCTTCGCGATGTCGTCGCCGGCGCGGCCCCAGATGTCGACCACCTTGTTATAGCGCTCGCCCTGCGTGACGAGACCCGAGGTGTACTGCGCCTCGATCTCCTTCACCTGCGACTCGGCCTCGGCGATGATGGCGGGCTTCTCCTGCGGGATCAGCATGTCGTCGGCCGCGAACGAGATTCCGCCGCGCGTGGCGAGGCTGTAGCCCGCCTGCATCAGCTTGTCGGCGAAGATCACCGTTTCCCGCAGGCCGCAACGGCGGAAACTCGCATTGATGATCTTCGAGATTTCCTTTTTCTTGAGCGGCTTGTTGATGGTCGGGAACGGAAGGTTCGGCGGGAGGATCTCGGAGAGCAGCGCGCGGCCCACCGTGGTCTCGAAGCGGACGATCTTTTCGATCTTCTCGCCGTCGGCACCCGTTTCCAGTTGCTTGATCCGAACGTGGACCCTGGCGTGCAGCTCCACCTGGCGCGACTCGTAAGCGCGTGACACCTCGGCCAGATCGGCGAAGTACATGCCTTCGCCCTTGGCGTTGATCTTGTCGCGCGTCGCGTAGTACAGGCCCAGCACGATGTCCTGCGAGGGCACGATGCAGGGCTCGCCATTCGAGGGCAGCAGCACGTTGTTCGACGCGAGCATCAGCGTGCGGGCTTCCATCTGCGCTTCGAGCGACAGCGGCACGTGAACGGCCATCTGGTCACCGTCGAAGTCGGCGTTGAACGCCGTGCACACCAGCGGGTGCAGTTGAATCGCCTTGCCCTCGATCAGCACCGGCTCGAAAGCCTGGATGCCGAGACGATGCAGCGTCGGCGCGCGGTTCAGCATCACCGGATGCTCGCGGATGACGTCTTCCAGGATGTCCCATACCACCGGCTCCTGGTTCTCGACCATCTTCTTCGCCGCCTTGATCGTGGTGGCGAGGCCCATCGTCTCCAGCTTGTTGAAGATGTAGGGCTTGAACAGCTCGAGCGCCATCAGCTTCGGCAGCCCGCACTGGTGGAGTTTCAGCTGCGGCCCCACCACGATGACCGAACGGCCGGAGTAGTCGACGCGCTTGCCGAGCAGGTTCTGCCGGAAGCGCCCGCCCTTGCCCTTGATCATGTCGGCCAGCGACTTCAAGGGCCGCTTGTTGGCGCCCGTCATCGCCTTGCCGCGACGGCCGTTGTCGAGCAGCGAGTCGACGGCCTCCTGCAGCATCCGCTTCTCGTTGCGCACGATGATGTCCGGCGCCTTCAATTCGAGCAACCGCTTCAGCCGGTTGTTGCGGTTGATCACGCGCCGATAGAGGTCGTTCAAATCGGAGGTCGCGAAGCGGCCGCCGTCCAGTGGCACCAGCGGCCGCAATTCCGGCGGCAGAACCGGCAGGACTTCGAGGATCATCCACTCGGGCTTGATGCCCGACTTGTGGAATGCCTCGAGCACCTTCAGGCGCTTGGCGATCTTCTTGATCTTGGTGTCCGAACCCGTGGTCTCGAGTTCCTTGCGCAGCTTCTCGATCTCGTGCGGAACGTCGAGCGCCTTCAGGAGCTCGCGGATCCCTTCCGCACCCATCGACGCCGAGAAGTCGTCGCCGTGCTGCTCCACCTTGGCGAGGTAGTCGTCCTCGGTCAGCAACTGCGCGCGGTTCAACGGCGTCAGCCCCGGATCGGTGACGACGAAGGCCTCGAAGTACAGGACGCGCTCGATGTCGCGCAGCGTCATGTCGAGCACCATGCCCATCCGCGACGGCAGGCTCTTGAGGAACCAGATGTGCGCGACCGGCGACGCGAGCTCGATGTGGCCCATGCGCTCGCGGCGCACCTTGGCGAGCGTCACCTCGACGCCGCACTTCTCGCAGATCACGCCGCGGTGCTTCAGGCGCTTGTACTTGCCGCAAAGGCATTCGTAGTCCTTCACCGGCCCGAAAATCTTGGCGCAGAACAGACCGTCGCGCTCGGGCTTGAAGGTCCGGTAATTGATCGTTTCCGGCTTCTTGACCTCGCCGTACGACCACGAGCGGATTTTTTCCGGCGACGCGAGGCCGGTCTTGATGGCGTCGAATTCCTCCTCCTGCGTCACCTGCTTGAAGAGATCGAGCAATGCTTTCATTCGCTACTCCTTTGAGTCTTTCCGCTGGCAGCTCGAAGCTGGCAGCCCGGGGCTGTTGGCTGTGCGCGGATAGGTCAGAAGCGCTCGAGATCGATGTCGATCGCCAGCGAACGGATTTCCTTCACCAGCACGTTGAACGACTCCGGCATCCCGGCCTCGATCTTGTGCTCGCCCTTGACGATGTTCTCGTACACCTTGGTTCGGCCGTTGACGTCGTCGGACTTGACGGTGAGCATCTCCTGCAGCGTGTACGCCGCGCCGTAAGCCTCCAGCGCCCAGACTTCCATTTCGCCGAAGCGCTGGCCGCCGAACTGCGCCTTGCCGCCCAGCGGCTGCTGCGTGACGAGGCTGTAGGGGCCGGTGGAGCGCGCGTGCATCTTGTCGTCGACGAGATGGTGGAGCTTCAGCACGTGCATGTAGCCGACGGTGACCTGGCGATCGAAGGCCTCGCCGGTGCGCCCGTCGTGCAGCACGACCTGGCCGGACTTCGGCAGCCCGGCGAGCTCGAGCATGCCCTTGATCTCCGCCTCGGTCGCGCCGTCGAACACGGGAGTCGCGAACGGCACGCCCCCGGTCAGGTTCTGCGCCAGCGTCTTCACCTCGATGTCGTTGAGCGAGGAGATCGACTCCGTGCGCCCGGTGCCGTTGTAGATCTGCTCGAGGAACTTGCGCATTTCGGCTGACCTGGCTTCGGCCTTCAGCATGTCGTCGATCTTGCGTCCGAGCCCTTTCGCGGCCCAGCCCAGATGAACCTCGAGAATCTGACCGACGTTCATCCGCGACGGCACGCCGAGCGGGTTCAGCACGATGTCCACCGGCGTGCCATCCGCCATGTAGGGCATGTCCTCGACCGGCACGATCTTCGAAACGACGCCCTTGTTGCCATGTCGGCCCGCCATCTTGTCGCCCGGCTGCAGGCGGCGCTTGACGGCGACGTAGACCTTGACCATCTTCTGCACGCCCGGCGGCAGCTCGTCGCCCTGCGTGAGTTTCTTCTTCTTGAGCTCGTACATGGCGTCGAACTGCAGGCGCTTCTGGGCGAGCGAATCCTTCATCGCCTCGAGCTGGCGCGCGATCTCCTCGTCGGCCAGGCGAATGTCGAACCAGTCGTGGCGGGCCACGCCCTCGAGGTAGTCGGCGGCGATCTTGGTGCCCTTGACAATGCGCTTCGGGCCCCCGTTGACGACCTTGCCGAGCAGCAGCTTCTCGATCCGGGCGAACGCGTCGTTCTCGACGATCCGCAACTGGTCGTTCAGGTCCTTGCGATAGCCCTTCAGCTCGTCGTCGATGATCTGCGCGGCCCGCTTGTCGCGCTCGATGCCCTCGCGGGTGAACACCTGCACGTCGATGACGGTGCCCGAGATGCCGGACGGCACGCGCAGCGACGTATCCTTCACGTCGGACGCCTTCTCGCCGAAGATCGCGCGCAGCAGCTTCTCCTCCGGGGTCAGCTGCGTCTCGCCCTTCGGCGTGACCTTGCCGACCAGCACGTCGCCGGCCTCGACTTCGGCACCGATGTAGACGATGCCCGAGTCGTCGAGGCGCGAGAGCTGCGCCTCGCCCAGGCTCGAGATGTCGCGGGTGATTTCCTCGGGGCCGAGCTTGGTGTCGCGCGCGACGACCGTCAGTTCCTCGATGTGGATCGACGTGTAGCGATCGTCGGCGACGACGCTCTCGCTGATCAGGATCGAGTCCTCGTAGTTGTAGCCGTTCCAGGGCATGAACGCGACCAGCATGTTCTGCCCCAGCGCCAGTTCGCCCAGGTCGGTGGACGCGCCATCGGCGATGACGTCGCCGCGGGCGATGACATCGCCGACGCGCACCAGCGGCCGCTGGTTGATGTTGGTGTTCTGGTTCGACCGCGTGTACTTGGTCAGGTTGTAGATGTCCACGCCGACGTCGCCGGCAACGGTTTCGGCATCGTGTGCGCGGATGACGATGCGGTTGGCATCGATGTAGTCGACCCTGCCGCCACGACGGGCCTGCACCGCCGTGCCCGAGTCGACCGCGGCCGTGCGCTCCACACCGGTGCCGACCAGCGGCTTCTCGGCGCGCAGGCAGGGCACCGCCTGCCGTTGCATGTTGGAGCCCATCAGCGCGCGGTTCGCGTCGTCGTGCTCCAGGAACGGGATCAGCGATGCCGCGACCGACACGATCTGCGCCGGCGCCACGTCCATGTACTGGACCTTGTCGCCCGTCGACAGCATGAACTCGTTCTTGCAGCGGCAGGAGACGAGCTCGTCCTCGAGGCGGCCTTGCGCATCGAGCTGCGCATTGGCCTGGGCGATCACGAATTGCCCCTCCTCGATGGCGGAGAGATAGTCGATCTCGTCGGTCACCTTGCCGGCGATGACCTTGCGGTATGGAGTCTCGAGGAATCCGTACTCGTTGGTGCGGGCGTACAGCGCGAGCGAGTTGATGAGGCCGATGTTCGGGCCTTCCGGCGTCTCGATCGGGCACACGCGGCCGTAGTGGGTCGGGTGCACGTCGCGCACCTCGAAGCCCGCGCGCTCACGGGTCAGCCCGCCCGGCCCCAGCGCCGAGACGCGACGCTTGTGCGTGATCTCGGACAACGGGTTGGTCTGGTCCATGAACTGCGACAGCTGCGAGCTGCCGAAGAACTCCTTGATCGCCGCGGAAATGGGCTTGGCGTTGATGAGGTCGTGCGGCAGCAGGTTTTCGCTTTCGGCTTGTCCCAGGCGCTCCTTGACCGCGCGCTCGACGCGCACGAGGCCGGAGCGGAACTGGTTCTCCGCGAGCTCGCCCACGGAGCGCACGCGACGATTGCCGAGATGGTCGATGTCGTCGATTTCACCGCGGCCGTTGCGCAGCTCGACCAGGATGCGGATGACAGCGATGATGTCGTCGTTGGCGAGCGTGCCGCGGCCCTTCAGCTCGGTGCGGCCGACGCGGCGGTTGAACTTCATCCGGCCGACGGCCGACAGGTCGTAGCGCTCCTCGGAGAAGAAAAGGCCATGGAACAGCGCCTCGACCGCATCCTCGGTAGGCGGCTCGCCAGGGCGCATCATCCGGTAGATCGCCACGCGTGCCGCGGTCTGGTCGGGCGTGTCGTCGGCCCGCAGCGTCTGCGACAGGTACGCGCCCTGATCGAGATCGTTGGTGAAGAGCGTCTGGATTTTCTGCACGCCGGCATCGGCAAGCTTCTGCAGCACTTCCTCGGTGATCTCGTCGTTGGCCTTGGCCAGCACTTCGCCGGTGCTGGTGTCGACGATGTTGGTCGCCAGCGCGCGGCCCAGCACGTAGTCGGCCGGAACGGCAATCTTCTTGACGCCGGCTTCAACCAGCTCGCGGATGTGCTTGGCGGTGATGCGCTTGTCGCGGGCGACGACCACCTTGCCGTCCTTGCCCAGGATGTCGAAGCGCGCCATCTCGCCGCGCAAGCGCTCGGGCACGAACTCGATTTCTGCGCCCTTGGTCGACAGGTGGAAGGTGTCGAACTGGAAGAACTGCTTGAGGATATCCTCGTTGGAAAGGCCGATCGCCTTGAGCAGCGTCGTCACCGGCATCTTGCGCCGGCGGTCGACGCGGAAAAACAGGAAGTCCTTGGGATCGAATTCGAAATCGAGCCACGAGCCACGGTAAGGAATCACCCGCGCCGAGAACAGGAGCTTGCCCGACGAATGCGTCTTGCCGCGATCGTGCTCGAAGAACACGCCGGGCGAACGATGCAGCTGCGAGACGATGACACGCTCGGTGCCGTTGATGACGAAGGAGCCATTTTCGGTCATGAGCGGGATTTCGCCCATGTAGACCTCCTGCTCCTTCACCTCCTTGACGGTTTCCTTCGGCGCCTCCTTGTCCATGATGATGAGGCGGACCTTGGCGCGCAGGGCCGAGCAGAACGTGAGGCCGCGTTGCTGGCATTCGGTGACGTCGAACGCCGGCGACAGCAGCGAAAAAGAGACGTACTCGAGGCGTGCGTTGCCCGAGTGGCTCGAGATCGGGAAGATCGACGTGAACGCGGCCTGCAGACCTTCATCCTTGCGTTTGTCGGGCGCGGTGGACGCCTGCAGGAAGGCGCGGTAGGACGCGAGCTGGGTTTCGAGCAGGAACGGAACCTGCAATACGCTCGCACGCTTGGCGAAGCTCTTGCGGATGCGCTTCCGTTCGGTGAACGAGTACTGTTGCGAAGTCGTCGCTTCGATGGCCATACCTTCTCCGAATCACGCGGGACGGGCTGCATTGCCCGTTCCCGAAACGCGCCGCCGGGTGGCGGACGCGCGTCAGTCGCTCATCGACTGGCGGGAGCATTGCGCTCCCTGGCGTGGTGGCTGGCCTCTACCAGCCGCTGGCGGACAACGGCGCTCGCCTTGTTGCCTTAGCGTGCACCGTCCGACCAAGCCCGTCTTCTGCAGTCGCTTCAGAAGACGAAGGCAATGGGACTTGTCGCCAAATCCGATTGCCTTCGCCTTCGCGAAGGTGCCGGATCGCCGGGCCGCGGAACGGATCCGCGAGCGGGACGATCCGGCGCGGTGTTACTTGACCTCGACCTTGGCGCCAGCTTCCTCGAGTTTCTTCTTGGCGGCTTCGGCGTCGGCCTTGTTGACGCCTTCCTTGACCGGCTTCGGCGCGCCGTCGACCAGATCCTTGGCTTCCTTCAGGCCCAGGCCGGTCAGCTCGCGCACCGCCTTGATGACGTTGACCTTGTTCTCGCCGAACGAGGCCAGCATGACGGTAAATTCGGTCTGCTCTTCGACCGCGGCGGCGGGTGCCGCGGCAGCGGGGCCGGCGGCAGCCACCGCTGCGGCCGCGGAAACGCCGAATTTCTCCTCCATCGCCTTAATCAGCTCGGAGAGTTCCAGCACGGTCATCGAAGCGACTTTTTCGAGGATTTCAGTTTGCACAGCAGACATGATCAACTCCTGATTCGTAAGGTTGTATGACGGGTAATCGTGGACGGCATCGGCTTACGCAGCCTGCTTCGCATCGCGCACGGCGGCAAGCGTTCGGACGAACTTCGACGGCACCTCGTTCAGGGTCCGGACGAACTTCGCCACCGGCGCCTGCATGGTGCCGAGCAACTTCGCGAGAAGTTCATCGCGCGAGGGCAGGGCGGCCAGCGCCGCAATGTCCTTCGCCGACATGACCCGGCCGGGCATTGCCCCTGCCGTGATCACGAACTTCACGTTGCCCTTGGCGAAGTCGTTCAGGACCTTCGCCACGGCAACCGGATCGGCACTCATGCCGTACGCCAGCGGACCGACCATCTTGTCGGCCAGCGGCGCGAACGGCGTACCGACCACCGCGCGGCGCACCAGGGTGTTCTTCATCACCCTGAAATACACGCCGGAAGCCCGTGCCTTGGCGCGAAGCTTCGTCAGGGCTGCCACGGGCAGGCCGCGGTTCTCGACCAAGACGATGGCCTGGGCACCGTTGACCTCTTTCGCGACTTCCGCGACTACCGCTTGTTTTTGCTGCAGATTTAGACTCAAGGTCTACCTCCATCTCATCGAAAGCCACGCTCGACATCGGATGTGCCGTCGAACGCGCCCTTCGTCCCGTGCCCCTCCGCTGGACCGGAGCAGGCACTGTTGCGGTGACCTTACATCAGGAAGAATCCTGTCTTCGGGGCACCATCTGCGCTGGATCAGGCATCAGAAGACAGAGGACAGAGGACAGAAATTCCGTCCTGCCATCCGCCGCACTTCATCGGCTCCGTTTTAAGCCTCAAGCTCCCGCGGTCTTTGACGGCCCGCCGAACATTGCTCCGTCCGGCGTTCCCTCAAAATCGTTCTGTTACCTGTTACCTGTTCCCTGTCACGCTGCCTGCTGCACGAGGCTCGCCGTATCGACGCGAACCCCGACGCCCATGGTGCTTGAGACGCTCACCTTCTTGAGGTAGACCCCCTTGGTACCGGCGGGCTTCGCCTTGTTGAGCGCCTCGATCAAGGTCAGGAGGTTCATCTTGAGCTTGTCCGACCCGAAGGACGCCCGACCGATCGTGCACTGGATGATGCCGCCCTTGTCGGTGCGGTATTGCACCTGGCCCGCTTTCGCATTTTTCACCGCAGTGGCGACGTCGGCGTTGACGGTGCCCACCTTGGGGTTGGGCATCAGGCCGCGCGGACCGAGGATCTGGCCCAGCTGGCCGACCACGCGCATCGCATCGGGAGACGCAATGACGATGTCGAACTCCATGAATCCTTCCTTGACCCGGGCGGCGAGATCCTCGAAGCCGACGATGTCGGCGCCCGCAGCCAGCGCGTCCTTGGCCTTTTCGCCCTGCGCGAATACGGCGACCCGGACCGTCTTGCCGGTGCCTGCGGGCAGCACCACGGAGCCGCGGACCGTCTGGTCGGACTTCTTGGCGTCGACGCCAAGGTTCACGGCTACGTCGACCGATTCGTCGAACTTGGCGACGGCGGTTTCCTTGACGAGCTTCAGCGCTTCGTCGAGTGTATAGACCTTGCTGCGGTCGACCTTGCCGCGCACCGTCGTCATGCGCTTCGAGAGTTTGGGGAGTTTTTGCTCGGCCATGATCACTTCACCCCTTCAACGGTGATACCCATGCTGCGCGCGCTGCCCGCGATGGTGCGCACGGCGGCATCCATGTCGGCGGCGGTGAGGTCCGGCATTTTCGCCGTCGCGATTTCCTCGGCCTGCGCGCGCGTGAGCTTGCCGACCTTGTCGACATGCGGCTTGGGGCTGCCCTTTTCGACCTTGGCTGCCTTCTTGATGAGGACCGTGGCCGGCGGGGTCTTCATCACGAACGTGAAACTCTTGTCCGCGTAGGCGGTGATCACGACCGGGATCGGCAGCCCCGGCTCGAGCTTCTGCGTCGCGGCGTTGAACGCCTTGCAGAATTCCATGATGTTGAGACCGCGCTGACCCAGCGCGGGGCCGATCGGCGGACTCGGGTTCGCCTTCCCGGCCGGCACTTGCAGCTTCACAAAGCCGACGATTTTCTTTGCCATGACTTTCTCCTGTTGGGTTCAAACGGGCGCTGGCGCCCTCCCCGTTCCCGCGACCGCAATGGCCGCCCTGACCTGCCTCATGCCGCGCGCAAGCGCCCGCGGAATCAGGCCTTTTCCACCTGCGAAAAATCCAGTTCTACCGGCGTCGAGCGACCGAAGATGGTCACCGAGACGCGCAGCTTGCTCTTCTCGTAATTCACGTCCTCGACATTGCCGTGGAAATCCGTGAACGGCCCTTCCTTGACCCGCACGGCCTCGCCAAACTCGAACAGCACCTTGGGCCGCGGCTTTTCCACCCCTTCCTGCACCTGGCGCAGAATCGAATCGACTTCCTTCTGCGAGATCGGCGTCGGCTTGTTCGCCGTCCCCCCGACAAAACCCGTCACCTTCGGCGTGCTCTTGACGAGGTGCCACGAGTCGTCGGTCATTTCCATCTCGACCAGCACATAGCCGGGAAAGAATTTGCGCTCGCTGATCGCCTTGGCGCCATTCTTCATTTCGACCACTTCCTCGACCGGCACGAGGATTTCGCCGAACTGATCGGCGATGTCCGAGCGTTTGACCCGCTCTTTCAGGGCTTTCTGCACGCTCTTCTCGAATCCGGAATACGCGTGAACGACAAACCAGCGTTTGGTCATCACTCGCTCCGACCGGTCAGCATTTTGACGAACCAGGCCAGCGACGTGTCCACCGAAAACAGGAACAGCGCCATGACGACGACGAATGCGAACACGACCAACGTGGTCTGAATCGTTTCCTTGCGCGTCGGCCACGACACGCGTCCCGACTCCTGCCAGGCTTCCTGGGCGAAGGCGAAAAACTCCTTGCCCGGCGCGGACAGCCACGCCACGCCCGCAGCCGCACCCAGCCCGCCCAGCACCATCAGCACCCGGTACAGCAGCGCGACCTCGGCGAAACGGTAGTACGCCACGACGCCGGCGAGTACGCAGGCGACGGCCAATGCAATTTTGAGTTTTTCGATCATTATCAGGTCACAGGTGACAGGGAACAGGTATCAGATCAAACCGGCGCCATCGCGCCCGCCACGGATTTCTTCGCCAGGTTCTCCAAGTTGCCCCTTGTTCATTGCCCTTTGCTGCCGCCGCCACTTTCTGATACCTGACCTCTGATACCTGATGCATGAAAGTGGCAGGCCAGGAGGGAATCGAACCCCCAACCTGCGGTTTTGGAGACCGCCGCTCTGCCAATTGAGCTACTGGCCTAACTTCGGCGGGCAAAAGTGCAACCCTACTTTTGCCCGATCTGTTTTCCGCCGAATCGCGGGCCAAGCCCGTCGATTCGGCGCAGAGAACCGTTACGAAGACCCGCCCGGCCTATTCGAGCACCTTGGCGACGACGCCGGCGCCGACCGTCCGGCCGCCCTCGCGAATCGCAAACCGCAGCCCCTCTTCCATCGCGATCGGCGCAATCAACTGCACCACAATCGAAATGTTGTCCCCCGGCATCACCATCTCCGTCCCCGCCGGCAACTCCACCGCCCCCGTCACGTCCGTCGTGCGGAAGTAAAACTGCGGCCGATACCCCGGGAAAAACGGCGTGTGCCGACCACCCTCCTCCTTCGACAGCACGTACACCTCGGCCGTGAACTTGGTGTGCGGCGTGATCGATCCCGGCTTCGCCAAGACCTGTCCCCGCTCCACCTCCTCCCGCTTCGTGCCCCGCAACAGCACCCCCACGTTGTCCCCCGCCTGCCCCTGGTCCAGCAGCTTGCGGAACATCTCCACCCCCGTGCACACCGTCTTCAGCGTCGGCTTCAGACCCACCACCTCCAGGTCCTCGCCTACCTTCACCACCCCACGCTCCACCCGTCCCGTCACCACCGTCCCCCGACCCGAGATCGAGAACACGTCCTCCACCGGCATCAGGAACGGACCGTCAATCGCCCGCAGCGGCTGCGGTATGTAACTGTCCAGCGCCGCCGCCAGCTTCATGATCGATCCCTCTCCCATCTCGCTCGTGTCACCTTCCATCGCCATCTTCGCCGACCCAATGATGATCGGCGTGTCGTCACCCGGAAAATCGTACTTCGACAGCAACTCCCGCACCTCCATCTCGACAAGCTCCAGCAACTCCTTGTCGTCCACCATGTCCGCCTTGTTCATGTACACAATGATGTACGGCACCCCCACCTGACGCGCCAGCAAAATGTGCTCCCGCGTCTGCGGCATCGGACCGTCCGCCGCACTCACCACCAGGATCGCACCGTCCATCTGCGCCGCCCCGGTGATCATGTTCTTGATGTAGTCCGCGTGCCCCGGACAATCCACGTGCGCATAGTGCCGGTTCGCCGTCTGGTACTCCACGTGCGCCGTGTTGATCGTGATCCCCCGCGCCTTCTCCTCCGGCGCCGCATCAATCTGATCGTACGCCTTCACCTCTCCACCATACTTGCGCGCCAGCACCATCGTCATCGCCGCCGTCAGCGTCGTCTTCCCGTGATCAACGTGCCCAATCGTCCCCACGTTCACGTGCGGCTTCGTCCGCTCAAACTTGCTCTTGGCCATCTTGCGACTCCTTCAGACTTCGTTGATCCCACAGGATCGTTGACTGACAACTGCACCAATTCGTGGTGCCCATGGAGCGGATTGAACGCTCGACCTCTCCCTTACCAAGGGAGTGCTCTACCACTGAGCTACATGGGCGAGTACCGCTACCGAACCCGGCCTGCACAACCTGCGAGGCCCCGACCTGATGTTGCCCGACCCGCCGCCGGCGTGCGCCCGCGCCGGCGCTGCTGGAGCGGGTGAAGGGAATCGAACCCTCGTCGTAAGCTTGGAAGGCTTCTGCTCTACCATTGAGCTACACCCGCGTGTCAGGTATCAGGGATCAGGCGACAGGGATCAGAGAAGCGCCCACGGCTGTTGCACTCACGCGATTTTCTGATCCCTGTTCCCTGACACCGGTTACCTGATACCTGACTCCTGATCCCTGAAATGGTGGAGGGGGAAGGATTCGAACCTTCGAAGGCAGAGCCGACAGATTTACAGTCTGTTCCCTTTGACCGCTCGGGAACCCCTCCGGAAAACTCGTAATTGTAGCGATTCCCCCGCCTTGGTGTCAAACGCCGGTGAGCCTGACCCCTCCCTCGCACGGTCGCGACCGCAATCGTCGGGTGAAGTCGCATGCCTTTGTTTTCGCGTAATTTTTGGCCAGTCGCGAGTGCGACGCAGCGGCCGAAACCGGCGCCCCAAACAGGGGCTTGGCGCTCGCAATGGCCGTCTGTCAGGATGGCGGGTGCACCGCGCGATCGTGTTCGCCGTTGGCTGCGCCGCCGGCGGGCGCGGCGGGAGTCTCGGTCATCCGCCGAACCCGCCGGGCCGGAAACGCAAGGAGAAACGTGCTTCCCTTTCCCGGTTCGCTGGCGACCTCAAGGTCCGCCTGATGCCGCAGCAGCACGTGCCGGACGATGGCCAACCCGAGTCCGGTCCCCCCGTCGCACGCGAGCGGCTTCGGTCGACACGGTAAAAGCGCTCGGTGAGGCGGGGAATATGCTCCGGCGCAATGCCGATCCCCGAATCCGCCACAGAGAGCATGCCGTTGCCCTGATCGTCGATTCGCCACGCCACCCGGATCGCCCCGCCGGCCGGCGTGTATCGGATCGCATTGCTGAGGAGATTGGCCATTGCGCTCCCGATCTCGTCGCGGTTGCCGCTGAGCGTCGCCGCTTCGCCGACTTCGAGGTCTATCACGTGCTGCCCGGCCGCCAGCGCCCTCGCGTCGGCCACGCGCTCCTCGATCAGCGGCACGACCGCGAACACGGACTCCTGCAGATGGTTTTGCTCGCTTTCAAGTGATGACAACGTCAGCAGATCGTCGACCAGGCGCTGCATGCTCTTTGCCTGCTCGTGCATCAATTGCAGAAAACGATCGCGCTGGCGCGGCTCGAGGTCGAGATCCTGCAAGGTCTCGATAAAGCCACTGATGACCGTCAGCGGCGTCTTGAGCTCGTGCGAGATGTTGGCGATGAAGTCGCGGCGCATGCGTGAGACCGCCTCGAGACGGGTGACGTCGCGGCTGATCACCAGCTTTTCCTCGACCCCGAAAGGCACGATCTGGATCTGCAGCATGACGCCGGGTGAACGATGCGAATCGACCATGATCGAATCGGAAAAATCACCGGCTTCGAGATAGCGGACGAACTCGGGCTGCCGTACCAGGTTGCCGAGCGGCTGCCCCAGGTCGCTTGCGAGCTCCAGCCCGAACTGGGCGACCCCGGCGGCGTTCGCCCAGCGGATGCGGCTCGCCGTGTCGATGACCACCATGCCGTCTGGAATCGCCTCGGCCGCGCTGCGAAACCGCTCGATGGTCTGGGCCAGCTCGCGCTGATACCCTGCGCGGACGCGCACCCGCCGATAGAGCGCCGAGAAGGCGGTCCGCCACGGCCCCCGCCCTTCCGGCACCGGCGCATCCAGCGCCGCCGCGGACCAATCGGCAAGCCGCTGCACGTTGACGAGATGGAACCCGATGACGGCACCGGCGCCGACCGCCAGCAGCGCAAAGCCCGACCAGGGGCCGATCAGCGCTCCGACGGCAAGCGCCAGCGCGAGCACCGCGATCGGCACAGCCAAGCCCGCCAGGACTGCCGGTTTCATCGTGCAGCGTCCTCGCCTTTCCGTCTCAACGCGGCGCCGCAAGCCGGTAACCGGTACCGCGAACCGTCTCGATCATTCCCGCGTGGCCGAACGGCTCGAGCGCGAGGCGCAGGCGGCGGATATGGACATCGACGGTGCGTTCCTCGATGTAGACGTGATCGCCCCAGACCTGGTCGAGCAGCTGCATTCGCGTGTGCACGCGCTCCGGCCGCGCCAGGAAGAACCGAAGCAAACGGAATTCGGTCGGGCCCAGGACGACCGGCGCGCCGCCGGCGGTCACCCGGTGCGTGCCGGGATCGAGCTTGAGCGGGCCGACCTCCAGCGGTTCCTGCGCGGCCTCCGGCGCCCGGCGGCGCAGCACCGCCTTGATCCGCGCCTTGAGTTCGCGCGGGCTGAACGGCTTGGTGACATAGTCGTCGACCCAGGCCTCCAGTCCGACGACCTTGTCCGCCTCGTCGCTGCGCGCAGTCAACATGATGATCGGCAATTCGCGCGTCCGGGCGCTCGCGCGCAGCGTCCTGGCCCAGTCGAGCCCCGACTTGCCCGGGAGCATCCAGTCGAGCAGCACGAGGTCGGGCAGCGCATCCCTGAGCAACTGCTCCGCGGTCTCGGCGTCGGGAGCGGTCAGCACCTCGTAGCCGGCATCGACCAGATTGACCTTGAGCAGTTCGAGGATTGCAGGTTCGTCCTCGACCGCCAGAATGACCGGCGTCATTCCTTGGCCACCTCGGCGCGTATCTCGGCGACCGAAGCGTGCCGAACATCGGTACCCTTGACCAGCTGCACGACGGCCTCGGCGATGTTCTTGGCGTGATCGCCGACACGCTCGATCGACTTCGCCACGAAGACGATCTCCAGTGCAGCCGAGATCGTCCGCGGATCTTCCATCATGTAGCTGATCAGCTGCCGCAGCATCCCAGCGAACGCCGCATCGATCTCCTTGTCGTGATCGATAACCTCGGTCGCCCCAACGGGATCAAGCCGCGCGAACGCATCCAGCGCGAGCTGCAGCATCGCGCCCGCCTGCCCGGCCGCGCGGGTCGCGGTGAAGTGGCGCACTTGCTGAAGGCGGGAAGCATCGCGCGTCTGCGCCGCCTTGTAGGCGATCTTCTTCACCTCGTCGCCGATGCGCTCGAGGTCGTTGACGATCTTTGTGACGGTGAGGATCATCCGCAGGTCGATCGCGGCCGGCTGCCGCTTGGCGATGATCTGGCTGCACAGCTGGTCCATGTCGACCTGCGCCGCATTGATTTCCCGCTCGACGGCACCGATCCGATCCATCGCTCCCTGATCGTCTCCATCCTTGAGGATTTCGATCGCGCGCGCGAGTTGCGTCTCGACCAGGCCGCCCATCGCAAGGACACCGGCGCGAATCGAATCCATCTCGGCGTCGAACTGCTTGTGCGTGTGTTCACTCATTTGCTTTCCATTGGGTCCATGGGTGCGGAGCTGCGGCGTTCCGGCAGCGCTCAGCCGAACCGCCCGGTGATGTAGTCCTCGGTTTCCCTTCGCGCCGGCTTGACGAAGATCGAGTCGGTCGCCCCGAACTCGATCAGCTCGCCGAGGTACATGTAGGCGGTGAAGTCGGAGACGCGCGCTGCCTGCTGCATGTTGTGGGTGACGATCGCCACCGTGTAGTCGCGCTTGAGCTCGGTGATGAGCTCCTCGATCTTGGCGGTGGAAATCGGATCCAGCGCCGACGTCGGTTCGTCGAGCAGCAGCATCTCCGGCTGCACTGACACCGCGCGAGCGATGCAAAGGCGCTGCTGCTGACCGCCGGACAGCGCCATGCCGCTCTGTTTCAGCTTGTCCTTCGCTTCATCCCACATTGCCGCTTTCGTCAGCGCCCACTCGACGCGCTCGTCCATCTGCCGGGACGAGAGCGTCTCGTAGAGGCTCACTCCGAACGCGATATTGTCGTAGATCGACATCGGAAACGGCGTCGGCTTCTGGAACACCATCCCGACCTTGGCGCGCAGCATGTTGAGGTCGACCCCGGGCGCGAGGATGTTCTGCCCGTTGAACTGGATGTCGCCGACGGCGCGCTGGCCGGGGTAGAGCGAGTACATGCGGTTCAGCGTCCGCAGCAGCGTCGACTTGCCGCAGCCGGAAGGGCCGATGAACGCGGTCACCTGGCGCTCCCCGATATCGAGGTTGATGTCCTTCAGCCCCTGGAACTTGCCATAGAAGAAATCGAGCTTGCGGATCGACATCTTGGCCGCCGCCGGAGGCAGAGTCTTCATCTGCGCTTCGGGCCGCGGTACGACCGTTTGGAACACCATCGGATTCTCCGGGATTTCGGTTGCTTCAGCGCGTCGACGAGGGGTGGAACAGCGTGCGGGCGAGGATGTTCAGGACCAGCACGGTCAGCGTGATCAGGAGCGCCGCTGCCCAGGCCAGCGCCTTCCAGTCCTCGTAGGGACTCATGGCGAACTGGAAGATGACCACCGGCAGGTTCGCCATCGGGGCGTTCATGTTGCCGCTCCAGAACTGGTTGTTGAGCGCGGTGAACAGCAACGGCGCGGTCTCGCCGGAAACGCGGGCCACGGCCAGCAGGATGCCGGTGATCACGCCGCCGCGCACGGCGCGCAGCGTGACCATCAGGATCACCTTCCACATCGGCGCGCCGAGCGCGACCGCCGCCTCGCGCAAGCTTACCGGGACCAGGTGCAACATGTTCTCCGTCGTCCTCACGACGACCGGCACCGCGATCAGCGCCAGAGCGACCGAGCCCGCCCAGCCCGAAAAGTGCTGCACGGGTGCGACGTAGACGGTGTAGACGAACAGGCCTATGACGATCGATGGCGCGGAGAGCAGGATGTCGTTGATGAACCGCGTCACCCTTGCGACCCAGCCGTCCTTGCCGAACTCGGCGAGGTAGATCCCGGCCAGGATGCCGATCGGGGTGCTGATGAAGGTGGCGGCGGCAACGATCACGACGCTGCCGAAGATGGCGTTGGCGAGGCCGCCTTCGGATCCGGGCGGCGGCGTCATCTGGGTGAACAAGGTCGGCGACAGCGCAGCGAAGCCCTTGCCGAAGAGAACGATCAGGATCCAGAGCAGGAACGCCATGCCGAAGGCCATCGCGGCCATCGACAGGATCAGGTTGATGCGGTTGGTCCGCAGGCGCCGCCGGTAGAGCGGCGAGGTGGCCTGCGCCGGGGCCGTGGTGGTCGCTTGAGTCGTGGACATTTCGGTAGCCATCTCAGGTTCGCTTGCCTTCGCCCTTGGCCAGCTGGGCGATCAGCATCCGGGCCAGAGCGAGCACGATGAAGGTAAGCACGAACAGCACCAGCCCGAGCGCGATCAGTGACGCTCTATGCACCGGATCGGCCGCTTCGTTGAATTCGTTGGCGAGCGCCGAGGCGATCGAGTTGCCCGGCTCGAACAGACCGGCGCTGATCTTGTAGGCGTTGCCGATGACGAAGGTCACCGCCATCGTCTCGCCCAGCGCACGGCCCAGGCCCAGCATGACACCGCCGATCACACCGACCTTGGTGTAGGGCAGCACGATGTTCCAGACCACCTCCCAGGTGGTCGCGCCGATGCCGTAGGCCGACTCCTTCAGCACCGGGGGCACGATCTCGAACACGTCGCGCATCACCGAAGCGACGAAGGGGATGATCATCACCGACAGGATGATCCCTGCGGTCAGGATCCCGATGCCATTAGGGGCGCCCTGGAACAGCGCGCCGACCACCGGCAGCTTGCCGACCGTCGCCGTGAGCAACGGTTGAATGTAGTCGCCGAAGAGCGGGGCGAAGACGAACAGCCCCCACATGCCGTAGATGATCGAAGGAATGGCCGCGAGCAACTCGACCGCGGTGCCCAACGGGCGCTTCAGCGGCGCCGGGCACATTTCGGTGAGAAACAACGCAATGCCGAAGCTGACCGGCACGCCGATCAGCAGGGCGATGAACGAGGTGACCAGCGTGCCGAAAATCGGCGCGAGGCCGCCGAAGTCGCTTGTGACCGGATTCCAGACGTTGGTGAAAAAGAAGGCAGCGCCGAACTTCTGCAGCGCCGGCCATGCGGTGACCAGCAGCGCAAGCAGGATGCCGGCCAGCGTCGCGAGCACCAGCAACGCGAAAAAGCGCGTCGTGTTCTCGAACAACACGTCCTGCCAGCGGCCGGCGGACTCGCGTCGCGCGGGAGGCTGCGGCTCGCGCTGCTCGCGAGGCGGTCGATCGGTGGACATGGATCCGGGAGGCGAGGCGGTCGCCGCGTGGTTGCTCATGATACCCCCTGGAAAATCGGAACGGCCACTGCGCACCAGCGGCCGCCGGACGCCGTGAACCGCGGACGCCGCCCGCGGCCCCGCGACATCGACGTCAGTTCCAGAGTGCCTTGCCGTCGGCGTCCTTGACGTTCGCCTTCCAGGCATCGGCGATCTGCTTCGCGACCCCACTCGGAATCGGCACGTAATCAAGCTCGGTGGCCATCGCCGCACCGTTCTTGAACGACCATTCGAAGAACTTCATCACCTCGATGCCATTGGCCGCCTTCTCCTGCTTGTTGTGCATCAGGATGAACGAGGCGCCGGTGATGGGCCAGCTCGCCTTGCCGGCCTGGTCGGTAAGCACCACGCCCATTCCCGGCGTGCCCTTCCAGTCGGCACCGGCGGCGGCGGCCTGGAACGTCTCGTCGTCGGGCAGCACGAACTGACCGTCGCGATTCTGGACCCCGCCAAACGACATCTTGTTCCTTTTCGCGTAGGCGTACTCGACGTAGCCGATCGAACCCTTGATCCGCTGCACGTAGGCGGCCACGCCCTCGTTGCCCTTGCCGCCAACGCCTTCTGGCCACGCGACGGCGGTCGAAGAGCCGACCTTCTGCTTCCATTCGGGGCTCACTTTCGACAGATAGTCGGTCCACAGGAACGTCGTACCCGAGCCGTCCGATCGGCGCACGACGGTGATCGGGTCGGCGGGCAGCTTGACGCCCGGATTGATGTCGGCGATCGCCTTGTCGTTCCAGCTCTTGATCTTGCCCAGATAGATGTCGGCGAGCACGGGGCCGGTGAAGCGCAGCTGCCCCGGGGCGATGCCTTCCAGATTCACGATCGGAACGACGCCACCGATGATCGCCGGGAACTGGAGCAGGCCTTCCTTCTGCAGGTCCTCGGCCTTCAGCGGCGCGTCCGACGCGCCGAAGTCGACGGTCCTGGCCTTGATCTGCGCGATGCCACCGCCGGATCCGATCGACTGGTAATTCATGCCGATGTTGGTGGCCTTCTTGTAGGCATCGGCCCACTTGGCGTAAATCGGATAGGGGAACGTCGCACCGGCACCGGTGATGTCGGCGGCAACAGCTTGCGAAAGGCCGCACGCGAAGGCGGCGGCGATGAAACCTTGGGTCAACGTCATGCGCATTTCGATGGTCCTCGCGGGTTGCAGACAGCACGCATCATTGCGGCCGCCTGTTACAGCGCGATGACAAATTCGAAAAAGCGTGTGACAGCGATGTAAGGAAGGCCCAAATCCCGATAAAAACAATGATCTGGCGCAGTCGCCTCGACGCAGCGGAAGATCTTCCCTGGTGACTGCCGGGGCTGGCCTACGCCATCATCGCCTCGGGCGCGACAAATCCATAGCCCAACGCCTCTGCCACCGGCTGGCAGGTGACCTTGCCGAACGCGATGTTGAGCCCGTTCCTGAGGTGCGGGTCGTCGCCGAGCGCCTTTTTCCAGCCCTTGTCCGCCAGCGACAGCACGAACGGCAGCGTCGCGTTGTTGAGCGCGAAGGTGGACGTGCGCGGCACGGCGCCCGGCATGTTCGCCACGCAGTAATGGGTGACGCCGTCGACGACATACACCGGATCGGCATGCGTCGTCGGATGCGAGGTTTCGAAGCAACCGCCCTGATCGATGGCCACGTCGGCGATCACCGACCCCGGCTTCATCCGCTTGACGATCTCGGCCGAAACAAGCTTGGGCGCGAAGGCGCCGGGGATCAGCACGCCACCGACGACGAGATCGGCGGACGTGACGTGCCGCTCGATGGCGTCGCGCGTCGAAAACACCGTATTGAGCGGACGGCCGAACTGACGCCACAGCGCGCGCAGCACCTCGGTGTTGCGATCGAGGACCCAGACATCCGCACCCATCCCGAGCGCGATGTCGGCCGCGTGCGAGCCCACGACGCCGCCGCCGAGAATCACCACCTTGGCCGGATCGACGCCTGGCACGCCGCCGAGCAGCACGCCCAGACCGCCGTGCGGTTTTTCGAGGTAATAGGCCCCGGCCTGGATCGACATCCGGCCGGCGACCTCGGACATCGGGGCGAGCAACGGCAGCCCGCCGGTCGCCGAAGTCACGGTTTCGTAAGCGATGCAGACGGCGCCGCTGTCCACGAGGTCTTTCGCCTGCTCGGGATCCGGCGCGAGGTGGAGGTAGGTGAACAGGATCTGCCCGCGCTGCAGCATCTTCCGCTCGCCGGCCTGCGGCTCCTTGACCTTGACGACCATTTCCGCCGCGTCGAACACGTCCTGGGCCGTGCCCACGACGCGCGCGCCCGCCTTGCGATACGCGTCGTCGTCCATGCCTATGCCCTGCCCCGCATTGTGCTCGACGATGACTTCGTGCCCGTGGGCGACAGCTTCGCGAACGCTGGCGGGCACGAGTCCAACCCGGTTTTCGAGAACCTTGATTTCCTTGGGAACACCGATGCGCATGACGAGAACTCCAAAAGAAAAAAGAACGCGGACCTCCGTCTGAAGGTCAGCGAGCGAGCTTAGCTGCTGCCGGCGCCGCCGGACAAGACGGCACCCGGCCGCGCTACCGATCGTACTCGCGCTGCGAGAGATCCCGCTTTGCCTCGTAGACCTCGGGGTCGAGCGCGTCGCGGACGGATACCATGCCCAGCACCTCCCCGTTTTCCACGATGGGAACGTTGCGGAACCCCCCTTCCAGCATCATCCGCAGCGCCTCGACGAAGGGTTTGTCGGGGTGGACGGTCTGCGGACTTTTCGTCATCACTGCCGAGACGGGCGTGGTTGCCGGGTCGCGCCCGGCCGCCAGCACGCGGAACAGCGCATCGCGCTCGGTAAACACCCCGGCAAGCCGCGTCCCGTCCATGACCATGAGGGCGCCGACATTGCGGTCCCGCATCAGCCGCGCCGCCTCCGGCACAAACGCCGTGCCCGAAACCGTAAGCGGCCTCTGTCCCGCCAAGAGCGACCGCAAGGGTCGAATCTTCATTGCAAGTCCTCCTTCAATCGCATTGCGTTGACCGCGGTATTGGGCGCCCACCGGGGGACGCAAGTCAAGCCACACGCACCGGAAATGGGCGCCCTCCGGCACGGCGAGGCGCGCGCCCGTCTCGCCGCGTGCCCACCCGGCCGGTTGCCGCGCGGGTGTACGATGATCGACTGCAGTTCGACTCCGTGGACCCGCGATCGCGGTCCCGACACGGGCCGAACGGCCAACGCGGAGAAATCGATGGGTCAAGCCGAACGCACGCTGCACAACCAGGCCCTGGCGCGCGACGTCTCGCTCGACGCGTACTGGATGCCGTTCACGCCGAACCGCGATTTCAAGCGCGATCCGAAGATGGTGGTGCGCGCGGAGGGCATGCATTACTGGAACGACCGCGGACAACGGATCATCGACGCCGCCTCGGGCCTGTTCTGCTGCGCCGCGGGTCACGGCCGCCGGGAGATTAGCGAGGCCGTCGGGCGTCAACTCGCCGAACTCGACTTCATCGCCCCGTTCCTGCGCGGCCATCCACTGCAGTTCGAGTTCGCGCGCCGGATTGCCGAGCTGACGCCCGGCGACCTCAAGCGGATCTTTTTCGCCAACAGCGGTTCCGAAGCGATCGACACCGCGATGAAACTCGCGCTGGCGTTCCACCAGGCGCGCGGCCAGGGCGGGCGCACGATGTTCATCTCGCGCGAGCGCGCCTATCACGGCGTCAACTTCGGCGGTGTTTCGTTGGCGGGGCTGGTCAACAACCGGCGCCGCTTCGGGCCCGCGTTGCCCGGCATCGCGCACATGCGGCACACCCACCTCAAGGAGAACCTGTTCACGCCGGGTGAAGGCGCGCACGGCGCCGAACTCGCCGAAGACCTGGCCCGATTCGTCACCCTCCATGGCGCGGAGAACATCGCGGCGTGCGTCGTCGAGCCGATCGCGGGCTCCACCGGCTGCCTGGTGCCGCCGAAAGGATATCTCAGGCGACTGCGTCAGATCTGCGACCAGCACGGCATTCTGCTCATTTTCGACGAAGTCATCACCGGTTTCGGCCGCACGGGGCAGACCTTCGCTGCGCAGAGCTTCGACACAACGCCCGACATGATCACGATGGCCAAGGCACTCACCAACGGCGCGCAGCCGATGGGAGCCGTTGCCATCAGCGAGCGCATACACGACACCGTGATGGAGGCGGCGCCCGACGGGGCCATCGAGTTCTTCCACGGCTACACCTATTCCGGAAACCCGGCCGCCTGCGCGGCGGGCCTGGCGACCCTCGACATCTACAAGGATGAAGGGCTGTTCGAGCGCGGGCGGGACCTGTCGCCGTATTTTCTCGACGCGATGTTTTCCCTGCGGGACCTGCCGGTAGTCGCCGACATCCGCGGCTACGGGATGCTGGCGGGGATCGATGTCCATCCGGACGGCGTCCCCGGCCGGCGGGGATACGTGCTGCAGAAAAGGCTGTTCGACAATGGCCTGCACCTCAAGACGACCGGCGACGCGGCGATCATCGCGCCGCCGCTGATCGCCGATCGCGGGCACATCGATACGATCGTCGAGATCCTGCGGCAAACGCTCGCCGCGCTGTAGACCGACGCCGCACAAACGCTCCGACCGCGCCGCGCGCGCCGGGCCAGGCGCCTTCCATCGGAATCGGATTGACAATGTCCCGACGGGGCGCGAGCCTCGCATGATGCTCGCCCGCCCGCATTTCCAGCGTTTCGCCAACGACGTGCGTCTGCTGCCTGCGCTGCCGGCCGCAGTCGTTTTTCCCTGCGATCGCGAGTCGCTGCAGCTCGCACAGTCCGGCGCCTTCGCGGGCTACCTCGACCCGCTGCTGGTCGGCCCGATCCAGCGCATCCGCAGCACGGCGGACAGCGCCGGACTCGATATCTCGCGCCTGCGCATCGCCGACACTCCCGACGATCCGCGGGCCGCCAGCTGGCATGCGGTCGCCCTCGCGCGCACGGGCGAGGTCGGCGCGCTGGTCAAGGGAGCGCTGGGCAACGATGAGCTGTTGACGCCGGTCGCCGCCGCGGAGAACGGACTGCGTACCGGGCGCCGCCTTTCCCACGCCTACGTGCTCGATTTGCCGGGCCGGCCCTGGCCGCTGCTCGTTGTCGACGCGCAACTGAATGTCAATCCCAATCTCGCCGCCAAGAAGGAGATCCTCGAGAACACGCTCGAGCTGGCGCTGGCACTTGGAATCCACCCGGCCCGCGTCGCGGTGGTCGCGGCGACCGATGTGGTGTCGCCGGCTTTTCCGTCGACCGCGGACGCCGCCGCCCTCAAGTCGATGGCTGCCCAGGGGCTCTTCGGCGAGGCGCACATCGACGGACCGCTGACCATCGACAACGCGCTGTCTGGCGACGCCGCGCGTGCCGATGGCGGCGTCTCCGCGGTTGCGGGTCGGGCCAATGTGATCGTCGCCCCGAACATGGAAGCCGCCGCGCTCGTGCTGCGCACCCTCACGGCTATCACCGGCGGACTCGCCGCAGGCCTGGTCCTCGGGGCAAGCGTGCCGATCGTGCTGCCCGCCCGGGGCGACCCGCTGGAAGTCCGCATGGCTTCCTGCGTGCTGGCGTCGCTGCACGCCTGCTCCCGCGCGACCCGCCTGCGCCGCGCTGCCTGACGCAGGCGCGCGAACCGCGCCGCAGCGCTGCCCTACTTCGCCCGCACGCAATCCATGTAGTAACGGACGCGCCCGGCGGCATCCGGCTCTTCGACGAGCCCGTGGATGTCGGTGTCGAAGCCGGGAAAGCGCTCGTTGAACATGCGTGCAAACTGCAGGTACTCGACGATCGTCCGGTTGAAGCGCTCGCCCGGGATCAGCAGCGGAATGCCGGGCGGATAGGGCGTCAGCAACACGCTGGTGACGCGGCCCTCGAGCTCGTCGATCTCGACGCGATCGATCTCGCGGTGCGCCATGCAGGCAAAGGCGTCGGAGGGCTTCATTGCCGGCTGCATGTCCGACAGGTACATCTCGGTGGTCACCCGCGCGACGTCGTGCGCCTTGTAGGTGTCGTGGATCTGCTGGCACAACTCGCGCAGCCCCACGCGCTCGTAGCGCGGCTGCTTGGCGACGAACTCGGGCAGGATCTTCCACAGCGGCTGGTTGCGGTCGTAGTCGTCCTTGAACTGCTGCAATGCGGTGACCAGCGTGTTCCAGCGGCCCTTGGTGATGCCGATGGTGAACATGATGAAAAAGGAATACAGGCCGGTCTTCTCGACGATGACGCCGTGCTCGGCCAGGAACTTGGTGACGATCGACGCCGGTATGCCGGTGGTCGCGAACTTTCCCGATACGTCGAGCCCGGGCGTGATCACCGTCGCCTTGATCGGATCGAGAATGTTGAATCCCGGGGCAAGGTTGCCGAAACCGTGCCACTTTTCGTTGGCGCGCAGGATCCAGTCCTCCCGGCTGCCCATGCCCTCGTCGGCGAGGCGTTCGGGACCCCACACCTTGAACCACCAGTCCTTGCCCCACTCGTCGTCGACCTTGCGCATCGCGCGCCGGAAATTCAGCGCCTCGATGATCGACTCCTCCACCAGCGCGGTGCCGCCGGGCGGCTCCATCATCGCCGCCGAGACGTCGCAGGACGCGATGATCGCGTACTGCGGCGAGGTCGAGGTGTGCATCAGGTACGCCTCGTTGAAGATGTGGCGGTCGAGCTTCCGGGTCTCCGACTCCTGGACGATGATCTGCGAGGCCTGCGAAATGCCGGCGAGGAGCTTGTGCGTCGAGTGCGTCGCGAATATCAGCGCGTTCTTGCTGCGCGGCCGGTCGCGGCCGATGGCGTGCATGTCGCGGTAGAAATCGTGGAACGCCGCGTGCGGCAGCCACGCCTCGTCGAAGTGCAGCGTGTCGACGTAGCCGTTGAGCGTTTCCTTGATCATTTCGACGTTGTAGGCGACGCCGTCGTAGGTGCTCTGCGTCAGCGTCAGGATCCTCGGCTTGAGGGTACCGCTGCGCTTGGCGAAGGGGTTGGCCTCGATGCGCTTGAGGATGTTCTCGGGCCGGAATTCCTCGCGCGGGATCGGGCCGATGATGCCCAGGTGGTTGCGCGTCGGCGGCAGGAAAACGGGAATCGCTCCGGTCATCGTGATCGCGTGGAGCACCGACACGTGGCAGTTGCGGTCGACGACGACGATGTCGTCCGGGGCGACGTTGGCGTGCCAGACCATCTTGTTCGAGGTCGACGTCCCGTTGGTGACGAAGAAGCAATGGTCGGCGTTGAAGATCCGCGCCGCGTTGCGCTCCGCCGCGGCGACCGGCCCGGTGTGATCGAGCAGCTGGCCGAGCTCGTCGACGGCGTTGCAGACGTCGGCGCGCAGCATGTTCTCGCCGAAGAACTGGTGGAACATCTGGCCGACGGGGCTCTTCAGGAACGCGACCCCCCCGGAGTGGCCCGGGCAGTGCCAGGAGTACGAGCCATCCTGCGCGTAGTCGACCAGCGCGCGGAAGAACGGCGGCGCCAGCGAGTCGAGATAGGCGCGCGTCTCGCGGATGATGTGCCGTGCGACGAACTCCGGCGTGTCCTCGAACATGTGGATGAAGCCGTGCAATTCGCGCAGGATGTCGTTCGGGATGTGCCGCGAGGTGCGCGTCTCGCCATAGAGATAGATCGGGATTTCCGCGTTCTTGAACCGGATCTCCTCGATGAAGTTGCGCAGGTTGACGACCGCGGGGTCGATCTCGGGGCCGGGCGTGAACTCCTCGTCGTCGATCGACAGGATGAAGGCGGAGGCGCGCGACTGCTGCTGCGCGAACTGCGACAGGTCGCCGTAGCTCGTGACGCCGAGCACCTCCATGCCTTCCTTCTCGATCGCTGCGGCGAGCGCCCGAATGCCAAGGCCCGACGTGTTCTCGGAACGGAAATCCTCGTCGATGATGACGATGGGAAAGCGGAACTTCATGACGGGGGCCTCTGCGGGAAAGGATCGCTCGGCGTCAGATCTTCGGCAGCGTGACGCCCTGCTGCCCCTGATACTTGCCGCCGCGATCCTTGTACGAGGTCTCGCAGACCTCGTCGGACTCGAAGAATATCACCTGCGCGACACCCTCGTTGGCGTAGATCTTCGCCGGCAGCGGCGTGGTATTGGAGAACTCCAGCGTCACGTAGCCTTCCCACTCCGGCTCGAACGGCGTCACGTTGACGATGATCCCGCAGCGCGCGTACGTCGACTTGCCCAGGCATATCGTCAGGACGTTGCGCGGTATCCGGAAGTACTCGACGGTGCGGGCGAGCGCGAACGAGTTCGGCGGAACGATGCAGACATCGCCGACGAAATCGACGAACGATCGGGCGTCGAAGGCCTTGGGGTCGACGATCGTCGAATTGATGTTGGTGAAGATCTTGAATTCGCGCGAGCAGCGGATGTCGTAGCCATAGCTCGACGTGCCGTAGGACACGATCTTGCGCCCGTCGACCTCGCGCACCTGCCCCGGCTCGAAGGGCTCGATCATCCGCTGCGCCGCCGCCGTGCGGCGGATCCACTTGTCCGACTTGATCATTGGCGGGCTGCCGTCACGTGTTCTGGATCACGATGCTCGGGAACCTGGCCGAAAAGTCCTCGGCCTTCTGGGCAACGAATACCGCGGTCTTGCGCGCGATCTCGCGGTAGATGCCGGCGATCGGGCCGTCGGGATCCGCGATCACCGTCGGCCGGCCGGAGTCGACCTGCTCGCGGATCCTGATGTCGAGCGGCAGCGCGCCCAGGAAGGGCACGTTGTAGTCGGCGCACATCTTCTTCGCCCCGCCTTCGCCGAAGATGTGCTCCGCGTGGCCGCACTTCGAGCAGATGTGGATGCTCATGTTCTCGACGATGCCCACGATCGGCACCCCGACCTTCTCGAACATCTTGAGCCCCTTCCGGGCGTCGAGCAGGGCGATGTCCTGCGGCGTGGTGACGATCACCGCGCCGGTGACGGGCACCTTCTGCGACAGCGTCAGCTGAATGTCGCCCGTGCCCGGCGGCATGTCGACGATCAGGTAGTCGAGGTCGCGCCAATTGGTGTCGGTCAGCAACTGTTCCAGCGCCTGCGTCACCATCGGACCCCGCCAAACCATCGGCGTATCCAAGTCGATCAGGAATCCGATCGACATCGCCTGCAGCCCGTAGGCCTCGAGCGGCTCGAGCGTCTTGCCGTCGTTCGACTCGGGCCGTCCGGCGATGCCCAGCATCGTCGGTTGCGACGGGCCGTAGATGTCCGCGTCGAGCACGCCGACGGTCGCGCCCTCGGCGGCCAGCGCCAGCGCCAGGTTGACGGCCGTCGTCGACTTGCCGACGCCGCCTTTTCCCGACGCGATGGCGATGATGTTCTTGACGCCCGGCACCAGCTTGACGCCGCGCTGCACGGCGTGCGAGGTGATCTTCTGTGCGATGTTGACGGTCACGCGCCCGATTCCCGAAAGCGCCGCGATGTCGCCGGCGATCAGCTTGCGCAGCGACTCGTGCTGGGTCCTGGCGGGATAGCCCAGCTGCACGTCGACGGTCACATCGCTGCCGGCGATGGAGATCTTCTTCACCGCCTTCCCGCTCACGAAATCCTTGCCGGTGTTGGGATCGATGAGCGCGCGCAGGCGGCCCTGGATGTCGGCCTCGGTGATGGCCATGAAAGGCTCCGTTCTGAAATTGGGAGAGGGACGCGAAAAGCGTTCAATTCTAGCGAAAAACGGGGGCCTTCGATATTCGCCGCACGAGCGCTTTGCTAGAATCGCGGTTTGCCGCACAGCGTACAGGGTTTTTTTGTGCGCCCCCATGCGTCGCACCCGAGGTTCGCTCCGATGTCCGTCACTCCCTCGCGAACGCCCCGCCGCCGTCGCCTCTTTGTGACGACGGCGCTGCCTTACGCCAATGGCCCGTTCCACATCGGCCACATCATGGAATACATCCAGGCCGACATCTGGGTGCGCTTCCAGCGGATGCAGGGCCACGAGGTGCACTTCGTCTGCGCCGACGACACGCACGGCGCGCCGATCATGCTCAAGGCCGAGGCGGAGGGGGTGTCCCCGCAGGAGCTGGTAGCGCGGATCGCCGCGACACGCCCGAAGCATCTGGCCGGATTCCACATCAGTTTCGATCACTGGCATTCGACCGACTCGCTCGAGAACATCGAGCTGTCGCAGGATATCTTCCGCAAGCTCCGTGACCGCGCGCCGTCGCTGATCACGACGCGTTCGGTCGAGCAGTTCTTCGACCCGGTCAAGGCGATGTTCCTGCCCGACCGCTACATCAAGGGCGAGTGCCCCAGGTGCGGGGCAAAGGACCAGTACGGCGATTCCTGCGAAGCCTGCGGCGCGGTCTACGCCCCCACCGAGCTCAAGAACCCCTACTCGACGATCTCCGGCGCGGCGCCGGTGCGCAAGTCGTCGGAGCATTACTTCTTCCGCCTGTCCGACCCGGTGTGCGCCGATTTCCTGCGCGAATGGACTCAGAGCGGAAGGCTGCAGCCGGAGGTCGCCAACAAGGCGCTGGAGTGGCTTGGCGGCGACAAGGGCCTGTCCGATTGGGACATCTCCCGCGACGCGCCGTATTTCGGCATCCCGATCCCCGACGCCCCCGGCAAGTATTTCTACGTCTGGCTCGATGCGCCGATCGGCTACCTCGCCAGCCTCAAGGCGCACCTCGCTCGGCTGGGCGTCGATTTCGCGCAATTTCTTGCCGGCGACGACGTGGACCAGTACCACTTCATCGGCAAGGACATCATCTATTTCCACACGCTGTTCTGGCCGGCGATGCTCAAGTTTGCCGGCGCCCCGTACAAGGTGCCCGACAACGTCTTCGTCCACGGCTTCATCACCTTCTCCGGCGAGAAGATGTCGAAGTCGCGCGGCACGGGAGTCAGCCCGGACGTGTATCTCGATCTGGGGCTCAATCCGGAGTGGCTGCGCTATTACCTCGCCGCCAAGCTCAATGCCCGGGTCGAGGATCTCGATTTCAACCCCGACGATTTCGTCGCCCGCGTCAACAGCGACCTCGTCGGCAAGTACGTCAACATCGCCAGCCGCGCCGCCAATTTCATAACACGGCACTTCGAAGGCCATCTGACCACCGCGTGGGAGGCGCCCGAGGAAGAGTTGCTGCAAACCTTGCGCGGCGCGCAATCCGGCATCGCGCGCGCTTACGAAGAGCGCGAGTTCGGCAAGGCGGTGCGCGAGATCATGCGTCTGGCCGACCTCGTCAACCAGTACGTCGACGCCGAGAAGCCCTGGGAACTCGCCAAGGCCATGGCCACCGGCGGCGGTTTCCGCGAGCGGCTGCACCAGATCTGCAGCGTCAGCCTCAACGCGTTCTTCCTGCTGACCAAGTACCTGGCGCCGATCCTTCCGGTGACGGCGGAGCGCGTGTCGAGCTTCCTCAACGAGAACGCGCTGGAATGGGACAACGTCCGCCTGCTGTCGCACTGCAAGTCCTACGAGTACCTGCTGACGCGCATCGATGCCAGGGCCATCGATGCCCTGCTCGAAGGGCCCAAGACGGCCGCGCAGGCAGCGACCGCAAAGCAGTCCGCCGCCGCCACGGAAAACCCGGCTCCGGCGGCATCCGGCACTGCCCCGCCCGCTGCTGCAGAGGCGGATGCTGCGACCATCGGCATCGATGATTTCAACCGCATCGACCTGCGCATCGCGCGCATCGTTGCGGCCGAGCACGTCGAAGGTGCGGCCAAGCTGTTGAAGCTCACGCTGGATGTCGGCGAAGGTCGGCAGCGCACGGTGTTCGCCGGCATCAAGTCGGCCTACAAGCCGGAGGATCTCGTCGGACGCCTGACGCCGATGGTGGCCAATCTCGCGCCGCGGAAGATGAAGTTTGGCTTGTCCGAGGGCATGGTGCTCGCCGCGTCCGGTGACGGACCGGGCATCTTCCTGCTGGCGCCGGACACCGGCGCCCTGCCCGGCATGCGCGTGAAATGACGTCCTGACCGGCGGCACGCTTCCACCGACGACCCGACACGGATGGCTTTGACCGCACTCGACCTCGTGGTCGCACTGATCGTCGCCTGGATCGTCACCGGCGTGCTGGGCATCGTGCGCCCGCGCCATTTCGTGTTCGTGAGCCGGGTGCTGTTCCCGATCGGCGCGGCGATCGCCCTGGCGCTCGCGGTGATCGCCTTCATTGCCATCGGCGCCGGGCCGCAAACGGTCGTCTTGCCGCTGGGGCTGCCCGACCTGCCCTTCCATCTGCGGCTCGACTCGCTGTCCGCCTTCTTCCTGCTGCTGCTGGGCGTTGTGGGCGCGGCGATCTCGGTTTTCTCGGTCGGCTATTTCCGCGCCGGTGCCGGCACGGCGCCCGGACTGCTTTGCCTCGAGTACCACGTTTTTCTCGCCGCGATGGCGCTGGTGCTGGTGGCCGATGATGCCTATGTGTTCATGGTGGCCTGGGAGACGATGGCACTGGCATCGTTCTTCCTGGTGACCACCGATCACCGCCTGCCCGAAATCCGCCGCGCCGGCTTTCTCTATCTGCTGATCGCGCACGTCGGCGCGATCGCCATCCTGCTGTGCTTTGGCGCGTTGCAGGGCGGCCGCGGCGACTACACCTTCGATGCCATGCGGGCGACGCATCTCACCGGCATGGGAGCAACGGCAGCCTTCTTCCTGGCGCTGTTCGGGTTCGGCGCCAAGGCGGGGCTCTTTCCGCTGCACGTATGGCTGCCCGAAGCGCATCCCGCCGCGCCCTCCCCGGTATCGGCGCTGATGAGCGGGGTCATGCTGAAAACCGCGATCTACGGCCTGCTGCGCGTCACCTTCGACCTCCTCGACACGCAACTGTGGTGGTGGGGCATCACCGCACTGGTGCTGGGCCTGTTCACGGCGCTGTTCGGCATCATCTTCGCCTGCGTGCAAAGCGACATGAAGCGGCTGCTGGCGTATTCGTCGATCGAGAACATCGGCATCATCGTCGCCGGCATCGGCCTGGCGATCCTGTTCAAGGCGTACGACAAGGTCCAGCTCGCGACCCTCGCCCTCACCGCGGCGCTCTATCACACGCTGAATCACGCCTTCTTCAAGAGCCTGCTGTTCCTGGCAACGGGATCGGTGCTGCACGCCACCAGGGAACGCAGCCTCGGCAAGCTTGGCGGCCTGATCCATCGGATGCCGTGGGTCGCGTGGCTCGCCCTCGTGGGCGCGCTCGCCATTGCCGGCCTGCCGCCCCTCAACGGATTCGTCTCCGAATGGCTGTTGTTGCAGGCATTCCTGTTCACTCCCAGCCTGCCGCAGTCGTTCGTCAACATGCTGGTGCCGCTTGCCGCGGCAGCGCTGGTGCTGGCCGCCGCCCTGGCCGCTTACGTGATGGTCAAGTTCTACGGTGTCATCTTCCTGGGACGGCCGCGCGAGCCCTCGCTTGCGCACGCTCGCGACGCCGGCTGGTACGAACGTGCCGCGCTCGCCTGGCTCGCCGCCGGCTGCGTCCTGCTGGGCGTGTTTCCCTTTGCCGTCATCGCGATGCTGGGATCCGTCACCTCCATGCTGGTCGGCGTCGCCGCGGGCGGAGAACTGGTCGGCGACTGGTTGCTGATTTCACCGATTCGCCCGGACCGCGCCAGTTACAGCCCGCTGATCGTGCTCGCGGTCATCGCCGCCGCGGTGCTGCTCACCACGCTGATCGTGCACCGCTTCTACCATGGACGACTGCGGCGCGGCCCCGCGTGGGACTGCGGCTTCCCGGCCCAGACGCACCGGATGCAGGACACGGCGGAGGGTTTCGGGCAGCCGATCCGGCAGGTCTTCGAGCCGTTTTTTCGCATCGAACGACAATTGCCGTCGCCGTTCGACAAGGCGCCCAGGTATGCCGTGAAGGCCGACGACCACGCGTGGCATTGGCTGTACCTGCCGATCGCGCACGTCACCGAGGTCCTGGCCCGCCTGGTCGGCCTTTTGCAGCAGGGCCGCATCTCGGCGTATCTCACCTACAGCTTCTGCACCCTGCTGGCGCTGCTGTTCTTCGTTCGATGAGCGCCTTCGACATCCTTTCGCAGTTGCTCCAGCTTGTCGTCGCGCTGCTGCTGGCGCCGTTGCTGGTCGGCTGGATCAACCAGTGCCGCGCCTGGCTGCAGAACAAGTCCGCGCCGTCACTGTTCCTGCCCTACCACACGATACGCAAGCTCTTTCACAAGGATGCCATCGTCGCGCACAACGCCTCGCCGATCTTTCGCGTGGCGCCCTATTTCGTCTTCGGCGCGATGTGCTGCGCGGCGGCGATCGTGCCTTCGCTGTCGACGGCACTGCCCTTCGCCGCGGCTGCCGACGCGATCGCGCTGGTGGGCATCTTTGCGCTGGCGCGCGTTTTCATCGCGCTGGCCGCGATGGACATCGGCACCGCGTTCGGTTCGCTCGGCGCGCGGCGCGAGATGTTCGTCGGCTTTCTCGCCGAACCCGCGTTGCTGATGGTGCTGTTCACGCCGTCGCTCATTTCGGGCTCGACGTCGCTGCCGACGATCGTCGAGACTTTTGCCCGCCGCGAATTCGCCATCTATCCCAGCCTCGCGTTCGCCGGCGTGGCCTTCGTCATGGTGTCGCTGGCCGAGAATGCGCGCATTCCGATCGACAATCCGGCGACGCATCTCGAGCTCACGATGATCCACGAGGCGATGATCCTCGAGTATTCGGCGCGGCACCTGGCGCTGATCGAGTGGGCATCGGCGCTCAAGCTGTTCAATTATTCCTGCATCGGGCTCGCCCTGTTCCTGCCTTTCGGCATCGCGACCGGCGACGCCGGCTGGAAGGAGCTTCTTGCCGCCATTCCGGCGCTGGTCATGGCGCTCGCTTTCGGCGGCTTCGCGCTCGCCCTGATCGAAACGCTGTCGGCGAAGATGCGCATCTTCCGCGCTCCCGAGTTTCTCGGCACGGCGTTCCTGCTGGCCGTGCTCGGAATGCTGGTCAACCTGCTGCTCGAAAGCTGAGACCGTGGCCAGCGTTCCACTCTACGCACAGATCATCAACCTCCTGGCGGCGGTCCTGCTCCTGCTCTCCTTCGCCATGCTGACGCAGCGGCGGGTGCTTTCGCTCATCAACCTGTTTGCCGCCCAGGGCCTGGCGCTCACGCTGTCGACGGGCATCGTCGCCTTCGGCACCGGCCAGCGGCACCTGTATTGGTCGGCAGGGCTTTCGCTGGCGCTCAAGGTCGTGCTGTTGCCGTGGATCCTGCATCGCCTGATCCGCAAGCTCGACGTGCGCTGGGACGTCGAAGGCCTGATCAACGTGCCGACGACGATGCTGATCGGCATCGTGCTGGTGGTGTTCTCGTTCAACCTCGCGCTGCCGATCACGCAGCTTGCGACGACGGTCAGCCGCGCCACGCTGGGCATCGCGATGGCGTCGGTGATGCTCTCGTTCCTGATGATGATCACGCGGCGCAAGGCCATTCCGCAGGTGATCGGCTTCCTGGCGATGGAAAACGGACTCTTCTTCGCCGCCACCAGCGCCACCTACGGCATGCCGATGGTGGTCGAACTCGGCGTGGCGCTCGACGTGCTCGTGGGCATGCTGATCCTGGGCGTGTTCTTTTTCCAGATCCGCGAACAGTTCGACAGCCTCGACCTGAAGCACCTGGAGAAGCTGAAGGAGGGCGAGTGAGCGCGGCGCAAGAGGCCCGAAGGGCCCGACGCCGCGCGAGCGAGGGCGCCCGACGCGCCACCGCTGGCACGCCTGTGTACTCCCAGGAGGGCGCCGTGTGATGCGGCGCAGAGGCCCGAAGGGGCCGACGCCGCGCGAGCGAGGGCGCCCGTCACGCCATGCCGGCACGCCTGTGTCCTGCCTAGGAGGGCGCGGACGTGATCGAGATCCTCGCCGTCCTCGGATTTCCCCTGTTCGGCGCCGCCGTGCTGGCCGTCATCGGCGAGCGCGACGAAGCGCATGCGGTCAACGTTGGCGTGAGCCTGCTCACCCTGCTGGCCGCCGCGGCGCTCACCTGGCGCGTTGCCGCCAACGGCCCGCTGCTGGTATTGGACAAGCAGTTCTTCGTCGATCCGTTCAACGTGTTCCTGGTCGCGCTGACCGCGTTCGTGGGATTCACGACCTCGATCTTCTCGCGTCCCTACATGCGAATCGAGCAGCAACACGGGCGCCTCACGACGGGCCGGCTGCGTCTCTACCACAGCATGTACCAGCTCTTCAACTGCACGATGCTCGTGGCCTTGCTCACCAACAACCTGGGCATACTCTGGGTCGCGATGGAGGCCGCGACGCTCACCACGGTGCTGCTGGTGTCGCTGTACCGCACGCCGGCGAGCCTCGAGGCGGCGTGGAAATACTTCATCCTTTGCGGCGTCGGCATCGCCCAGGCGCTGTTCGGCACCATCCTGCTCTACTTCGCGGCGGAGAAGATCCTCGGCGCGGAAGGCGGCGCGCTGCTGTGGACGGAACTCAACGCCGTCAAGGGGCAGCTGGAGCCCACGGTGCTGTCGCTCGCGTTCGTTTTCCTGCTGGTCGGCTACGGCACCAAGGTCGGTCTCGTTCCCTTGCACAACTGGCTGCCCGACGCGCACGCCGAAGGTCCGACGCCGGTGTCCGCGGTGCTCTCCGGCCTGCTGCTGAATGTGGCGTTGTACGCGGTCGTCCGCACCAAGGTGCTGGTGGAGGGCGCCGTGCATACCTCCTTCGCCAAGGATCTGATGATGGGCTTCGGCCTGCTGTCGGTCGTCGTCGCCGCGTTCCTTCTGTCGCGACAGAAGGACATCAAGCGGATGTTCGCCTACTCGTCGGTCGAGCACATGGGCATCATCACCTTCGCCTTCGGCATGGGCGGGCCGGTGGCGAGCTTCGCCGGTCTCCTGCACATGACCGTTCACTCGCTCACCAAATCGGCGATCTTCTTCGCCGTCGGCCACGCGACGCAGAAGACCGGTACGCAGGTGATGGAAAACATCCGGGGCCTGATCGCGCAAAGCCCGATGATCGGCTGGGGGCTGACACTGGGGACGCTCGCGATCCTCGGCATGCCGCCGTTCGGCGTGTTCGCGAGCGAATTCCTGATCCTGACGACGGCGATGCGCGAGCACCCGTGGGCAACACCCTTCCTGCTGATCGCGCTGGGGATTGCGTTCGCGGCCGTCTTCTCGCGCGTGCAGCCCATGGTGTTCGGGGAGTCGACCGCCAAGCGCCTGCCCGTGCGCCCGGCGATGATTCCCGTGTTCGTTCACCTGGCCCTGGTGCTGATGCTGGGCCTGTGGATTCCCCCCTTCCTCGCCGACTGGTACCGCCAGGCCGCGAGGCTGATCGGCTGACCCGCACGGTTGCGACGATGAACGTCAATCCGCTTGGCCTCTCGGCCACGCCGCTCTGCTCGACACTGCCGGGCCAGTGCTGCCAGGTGAGCTCGGGGCAGTTGCTCGCCGCCTGCAGGCTGGCGTGGGAACAGGGCGGCCAACTGGTGGCGCTGTGGGCCAGCGATGAGCGCGACTACGCCCGCGGCTACTGCCTGCGGGTGCTGCTGCGCGACGCCGAAGGCCTCACGCTGCTCGAACATTCGCTGCCTCCCGACGGGCACTATCCGGATCTGGCGACGATTTTTCCTGCGGCCAACCGGATGCAGCGCGCGGCCTTCGACCTCGTCGGCCTCGCCTGCGAGGCAGACGACCAGCGGCCATGGGTGTGGCAGGCCTGCTGGCCCATCGACCAGTTTCCGCTGCGACGCGACTTCAAGGCATCGGAGAAATGGGAGCCGGGACAGGAAGACTATCCGTTCGTCCGGGTCGAGGGCGATGGCGTCCACGAGATACCGGTCGGACCGGTGCACGCGGGAATCATCGAGCCCGGCCATTTCCGTTTCCAGATCGTCGGCGAAAAGGTGCTGCGCCTGGAGCAGCGGCTGGGCTACGTGCACAAGGGGATCGAAAAACGCTTCGAGGATTTCTCGCTTGCGGAAGGCTATCGCCTTGCCGGCCGAATTTCCGGCGACAGCACGGTTGCCTACGCCTGGGCCTACGCACAGGCGCTGGAATCGCTGGCGGCGGTCGACGTGCCTGCCCGTGCCGCCTGGCTGCGCGCGCTGGCGCTGGAACGAGAGCGTCTCGGCAACCACCTGGGCGACCTGGGTTATCTCGCCAACGACGGAGGATTTGCCTTCGGGCTGGCCCAGTTTTCGCGCCTGAAGGAAGAAGTGTTGCGCGTCAATCTGGGCGCTTTCGGGCACCGCCTGATGATGGACTACGTCGTTCCCGGCGGTGTCGCCGGCGATCTCGTGGCGGAGCAGGCGTCGGCGATTCACGACCAGTGCACGCGCCTCGACGACGAGATCCGCCTGCTGCACGACATCCTCGACGACCATTCGGGGCTGCAGGATCGCTTCCGCACCTGCGGCATCGTCGCCCCGGCGCTGGCCGTCAAGCTGGGCCTGACGGGGCTCGCGGCCCGCGCGAGCGGGCAGACGCAGGATCTGCGCTGCGACATGCCCGGCGCACCCTACGATGTGCTGCAGGTAAAGAAGGCCGTGCGCAGCGAAGGCGACGTCGCGGCACGCGTTGCCGTTCGCTTCGACGAAGCGCTGGAGTCGCTGCGGCTCATCCGCATGATCCTGCACGGACTGCCCGATGGCGAGACGGTCATGCCGGTGCCAACGCCGGCGCCGAAGCGCTGGGGCATCGGCCTCGTCGAAGGTTGGCGGGGGGCGGTGCTGATCGCGCTCCAGAGCGGGCCCGAGGGCGCGATCCGCCGCTGCCATCCGCACGATCCGTCGGTGGCCAACTGGCCGGTGCTCGAGCACGCGGTGATCGGCAACATCGTTCCCGATTTTCCGCTGATCAACAAGTCGTTCAATCTGTCGTACAGCGGGCAGGACCTGTAGCCCTCATCGCTCATGCTGCACATCCTGCGCCAGATCGCCCGCACGGGCATCAAGACCGAACCCGCCCCGGTGCCGGCAGGAGCGGGCGTCGATGTCGCGCATTTGCAGGACGCGATCTGGCGCACGATCGGGCGCGCGCTCACCATCCGCCAGGTCGACGCGGGTTCCTGCAACGGTTGCGAACTCGAGATCCACGCCCTCGGCAATCCGTACTACAACATCGAGGGCCTCGGCATCAGGTTCGTGGCGAGTCCCCGCCACGCCGACATGCTGCTGGTGACCGGGCCGGTGTCGAAGCACATGGCCATTGCGCTGAAGCGCACCTGGGAAGCGACGCCCGATCCCAAGCTGGTGGTCGCGGTCGGCGACTGCGGCTGCACCGGCGGCGTGTTCGGCGAAAGCTACGCCAGCATGGGCCGCGTCGCGAACGTGATTCCGGTCGACATCGAGGTGCCCGGCTGCCCGCCCACGCCCACCGCAATGCTGCAGGGCATCCTCGCGGCGATCAGCGGCACCCCAAGGAAGGCAGAGCCCTTGTAGGAGCGCCTTCAGGCGCGAAAGCGTTGGCGCAACCGCCGGGATTCGCATACTGCAGGAGCGGCTTCAGCCGCGAATTCTTCGCCTGCCACCACCACTTTCGCGCCTGAAGGCGCTCCTACAAAGTCTGCCGCCGCTGGACTCAAGTGGCGCGCGGGCGCCGCCGCTTGTGCGCGTCGAGCACGGGCTTGAGATAGCGCCCGGTGTGGCTTCCCGCGACGGTGACGATCTCCTCGGGCGTCCCCTGCGCGACGATGCGCCCGCCCCCCGCGCCGCCCTCGGGGCCCAGGTCGACGATCCAGTCGGCGGTCTTGATCACGTCGAGGTTGTGCTCGATGACGACGATCGTGTTGCCATGATCGCGCAACCGGTGCAGCACCGACAGCAGCAGCTCGATGTCCTGGAAGTGCAATCCCGTCGTGGGCTCGTCCAGGATGTAGAGCGTGCGGCCGGTGTCGCGCTTGGAGAGCTCGAGCGCGAGCTTGACGCGCTGCGCTTCGCCGCCCGACAGCGTCGTCGCCGACTGGCCCAGGGTGATGTAGCCCAGCCCCACGTCGAGCAGGGTGCGCAGCTTGCGCGCGACCACCGGCACCGGCTCGAAGAACGCGTGCGCCTGCTCGACGGTCATCGCCAGCACCTGGTGGATGTTGCGATCCTTGTAGCGGATCTCCAGCGTCTCGCGGTTGTAGCGCTGGCCGTGGCAGACGTCGCAGGACACGTAGACGTCGGGCAGGAAGTGCATCTCGACCTTGATCAGGCCGTCGCCCTGGCAGGCCTCGCAGCGGCCGCCCTTGACGTTGAACGAGAAGCGACCCGGACCGTAACCGCGCTCGCGCGCTTCCTTCACCTGCGAGAACAACTCGCGGATCGGCGTGAAGAGGCCGGTGTACGTCGCCGGGTTCGAGCGCGGCGTGCGTCCGATCGGGCTCTGGTCGACGCTGATCACCTTGTCGAAGTGCTCGAGCCCGCGCATCTCGTCGAACGGCGCCGGCTCTTCGGTGCTGCCGTAGATCTGCCGCGCGACGGCGTGGTAGAGCGTGTCGTTGATCAGCGTCGACTTGCCCGATCCCGACACGCCGGTGACGCAGACGAACAGCCCCACCGGCAGGTTGAGCGTGACGCCCTGCAGATTGTTGCCGCGCGCGCCCTCGATGACGAACTTGCGCTGCGCATCCGCGCGATGCCGGCGCGTGGGCATCGGGATCTGGCGCTGCCCGCTGAGGTATTGCCCCGTCAGCGACTGCGGCGACAGCCGGATTTCCTCCGGCGTGCCCTGCGCGACGATCTGGCCGCCGTGCTCGCCGGCGCCCGGGCCCATGTCGACGATGTAGTCGGCGGCGCAAATCGCGTCGTGATCGTGCTCGACGACGATGACGCTGTTGCCAAGGTCGCGCAGGTGCTTGAGGGTCGCGAGCAGGCGATCGTTGTCGCGCTGGTGCAGCCCGATCGACGGCTCGTCCAGCACGTACATCACGCCGGTCAGGCCCGATCCGATCTGCGAGGCGAGCCGGATGCGCTGCGCCTCGCCGCCGGAAAGCGTTTCCGCCGAGCGGTCGAGCGACAGGTAGTCGAGCCCGACGTTGTTGAGGAACTGCAGCCGGTTGCCGATCTCCTTGACGATCTTGTCGGCGATCGCCTGCTTCTGCCCTTCGAGCGAGAGGCGCGCGAAGTGTGCCGACGCTTCCTTCAACGGCATGCCGGAAACCTCGAAGATCGCGCGCGCATCGGCGCCGTTGCCGACCTTCACGTGCCGCGCCTCGCGCCGCAGCCGGGTCCCGGCGCACTCGGGACATGACTTGGAGTTCAGGTACTTGGCCAATTCCTCGCGCACCATCATCGAGTCGGTTTCGCGGTAGCGGCGTTCGAGATTGGGGATGATGCCCTCGAAGCTGTGCTCGCGCACCAGCGGCTTGCCGCGCTCGGACACGTAGGTGAACGGGATCTTCTCCTCACCGCTGCCGTAGAGCACGAGTTGTTGCACCCGCTCGGGAAGCTTGGCGAAAGGCCGGTCGAGATCGAAGCCCGCGTGCTTGGCGAGCCCCTGCAGCATCTGGAAAAAGAACTGGTTGCGCCGGTCCCAGCCCTTGATCGTCCCCGAGGCAAGCGACAACTGCGGAAAGGCCACGATGCGCTTGGGATCGAAGAAGCTGATCGTCCCCAGTCCGTCGCAGCGCGGGCACGCGCCCATCGGGCTGTTGAACGAGAACAGCCGCGGCTCCAGCTCGGACAGCGAGTAGTTGCAGATCGGGCAGGCGAACTTCGCCGAGTAGAGGTGCTCGCGACCGTTGTCCATCTCGACCGCGATGGCGCGGCCGTCGCCGGTGCGCAGGGCCGTCTCGTACGACTCGGCCAGCCGCTGCTTCATGTCGGCGCGGATCTTCAGGCGGTCGACGACGACCTCGATCGTGTGCTTGGTGCTTTTCGCGAGCTTGGGCACCGCATCGATCTCGCACACCTTGCCGTCGACGCGGACGCGGACGAATCCCTTGGCGCGCAGTTCGACGAACAGCTCGATCTGCTCGCCCTTGCGATTGACGATCACCGGCGCGAGGATCATCAGCTTCGTGTCCTCGGGCAGCGCCAGCGTGGCGTCGACCATCTGCGAAATCGTCATCGCGGCGAGCTTGTGCTCCGGATGATCGGGACAATGCGGGTCGCCGACGCGCGCGTAGAGCAGGCGCAGGTAGTCGTGGATCTCGGTGACCGTGCCCACTGTCGAGCGCGGGTTGTGCGACGTTGCCTTCTGCTCGATCGAAATCGCGGGCGAAAGCCCCTCGATCAGGTCGACGTCGGGCTTCTCCATGAGCTGCAGGAATTGCCGCGCATACGACGACAGCGATTCGACGTAGCGCCGCTGCCCTTCCGCGTACAGCGTGTCGAAGGCGAGCGAGCTCTTGCCGGAACCGGAAAGCCCGGTCACCACGACCAGCCGGTGCCGGGGCAGATCCAGGTTGACGTTGCGCAGATTGTGCGTGCGCGCGCCGCGGATGCGTATGTATTCCATCGGTCGGGCGAATGTGCTCTTGGGCGTTGCGGGCTGACCGCCCGGCGCCAGTGCGCAGCCGAGCGGCCTAATCCGTCCGTCGCATGCGGGAGGGACGGGCAACCTGTTACTATACTGCCAATTCGCAACTCCTCTCCAGCCGCGCAGGCGGTTCGATCGATAGCCGGTCCGCAACGCCCTGCCCGAGCCCCTTCATTCCATGCCGCAAGACCGCGCTGCCGCCGCTGCTTCGACCTCGCGCCCGCCCAAGGTGCGCATGACCCCGACCGAGCGGCGCGCCACCACTGGGCTGGCCGGCATCTACGGCCTGCGCATGCTCGGCATGTTCATCGTGCTGCCGGTGCTGGCGCTGTACGCCGAAACCTTGCCCGGGGGGCGTGACCACGCACTGGTCGGGTTGGCGCTGGGCGCCTATGGCCTCACGCAGGCGATCCTGCAGATTCCCTTCGGCTGGGCGTCGGATCGTTTCGGCCGCAAACCCGTCATCATCGCGGGACTGATCATCTTCGCCGCCGGCAGCTTCGTCGCCGCGTGGGCGCCGACGATCCTGTGGACCATCGCCGGGCGCACGCTGCAGGGCGCCGGCGCCATTTCCGCAGCCGTGATCGCGCTCACCGCCGACCTGACGCGCGACGCCGTGCGCACGCGGGCGATGGCGGTGATCGGCATGACCATCGGCGCCACCTTCGCGCTGTCGTTGATCGCCGGCCCGGCGCTGACCACCGTCATCGGGGTACCCGGAATCTTCATCCTCACCGGCGTGCTCGCTCTCGCCGCCATTGGCCTGCTCAAGGGCACCGTCCCCGATCCCGAGGCCGAGCCCCCGCGCAGCGACTCGGCCGGTCAATGGCATGACGCGCTGTTCGACGGCCAGCTGCTGCGCCTCAACTACGGCATCTTCGCGCTGCACGCTGCGCTGATGGCGCTGTTCGTGCAGGTGCCGTTCATGCTGCGCGACAACGGCGTGCCGATCGCCCGGCACTGGCTCGTCTATCTGCCGGTGCTGGTGGCGTCGATCGTCCTGATGATGCCGGCGATGATGCGGGCAGATCGTCCCGGGCGCGGCAAGCCGATATTCATCGGTGCGGTTGCGGTGCTCTTCATCGGGCAGGCGCTGCTCGCGCTTGCCGGATCATCATTGGCCATCACGATTGCCGCGCTGGTCGTGTTCTTCACCGGCTTCAATCTGCTCGAGGCCACGCTGCCGTCGCTGGTGTCCAAGTACGCCCCGCCGGCCATCAAGGGCACCGCCAGCGGCATCTACTCGAGCGTGCAATTCCTCGGCGCCTTTGTCGGAGCGGCCGCCGGCGGCTGGCTCTCGCAGCATTACGGCAGCGCCGCCGTGTTCGGCTTTTGCCTGGTGCTCACGGCACTGTGGCTAGCGGTGAGCGCAACGATGAGTGCGCCGCCGGTGTACCACCCCGCCAACTATTCGATGGGAGAAACATAATGGCATCGGTGAACAAGGTCATCCTGATCGGCAACCTCGGCCGCGACCCCGAGACCCGCTACACGACCGGCGGCGATGCCGTCACCAACCTGCGCTGGCCACCACCGCAACGTGGAAGGACAAGAGCGGCGAAAAACAGGAAAAGACCGAATGGCACACCGTCGTGCTGTTTGGCCGCCTGGCCGAAATCGCGGGCGAATACCTGAAAAAGGGCCGTCCGGTCTACGTCGAGGGCCGCCTCAAACCCGCAAGTACACGACAAGGAAGGGCAGGATCGCTACACGACCGAGGTCGTCGGCGACGGATGCAGTTGCTGGCAGCGCCCGCGAGGGTGGCAGGTGGCAGTGGCGGCGGCGATGCCGAATTCGCCGGCGGCAGTGGCTCGGGCGGCACCAGCGCGGCGCGTCCGAGCGGCGGCGCGAGCAAACCCGCAGCCGCGCCGAAAAAATCCAATCCCGACGATTTCGACGACGACATTCCGTTCTGATTCTGCCGCCAGCGTTGCGCTGACGACCAGGCGCCTTCGCCTGTTCACGCAGCGCCTGTCGTCGCGCCTGCGCTTTCGCGGGCGGCCTCGGGCGCCGTGGTCGCCTCGACAATGACGCCGCCCCCGAGACACACGTCTTCGTCGTAGAGCACCAGATATTGTCCGGGCGTCGGTGCCCACTGCGGCGCGGTGAAGCGTGCGCGGACGCCACCGACGCGATCGACCTCGATCGCACACGCGGCGTCCGGCATGCGATAGCGGGTCTTGGCACCCAGGCGCGCATGCCTTTCCGACGCGCATGGCGCGCCTGCGATCCAGTGCATCTCCTGCGCTGCGACCTCCCCGCGATAAAGCAGCGGGTGCTCGTGTCCCTGGACCACGATCAGCGCGTTGCGCGATCGGTCCTTGCCGGCAACAAACCAGGGCGCATCGCTGCCCGCCCTGGTGCCGCCGATCCCCAGCCCCTGACGCTGGCCCAAGGTGTAATACGCAAGTCCGGTGTGCCCTCCCACGACGAGGCGATCCGGCGTCTCGATCGGACCCGGCTCGCGCGGCAGGTACTTCGCCAGAAAGTCGCGAAACGGCCGCTCGCCTATGAAGCAGATCCCGGTCGAGTCCTTCTTCGCCCATGTCGGAATGCCCTCGCGCCTGGCGATCGCACGCACGTCGCGCTTTGCTATCTCCCCCAGCGGAAACAACACCGGGGCGAGCTGCGCCTGCGTCAGGCGGTGCAGGAAATAACTCTGATCCTTCGTTGCGTCGGCCGCCTTCAGCAGTTCGACGCCGGAACCGCCCCGCCGCACCCGCGCGTAGTGGCCGGTGGCGATCCGGTCGGCACCCATTTCCAGCGCCCGGTCGAGGAAGGCGCGAAACTTGATCTCGCTGTTGCACAGCACGTCGGGATTGGGCGTGCGCCCGGCCTGATATTCGCGCAGGAAGTGGGCGAATACCCGCTCGCGATACTGCGCGGCAAAGTTGACGGCCTCGATGTCGATGCCGATGACGTCGGCGACCGACACCGCGTCGACGAGATCGCTGCGCGACGTGCAGTAGTCGTCGCTGTCGTCGTCCTCCCAGTTCTTCATGAACAGGCCGACGACGTCGAAGCCCTGCTGCTTGAGCAGCCAGGCGGCGACCGACGAGTCGACGCCGCCCGACATGCCGACGATCACTTTCTGGCGCCGCATCAGATCATGGCGCCATGTCGGTAATGCAATCGAGCGGGTGGCGGCGCCCGGCCCGGAAATCGTCGATGCAGCGCAGGACCAGCGGGCTGCGATGGCGCAGCTTCTGTGCCATCGCCTCGTCGTAGGTGAGCCAGAGGGCGCGCAGGATGCCGTCATCAAGCGGCAGCAGCGGCTCGTGGGCGACGACGTCGGCCGCAAATGCGAAACGGATGAACGTCGCCCCTGTTTCCGGCGCCTGCCAGCGGTAGATGCCGATCAAGGCCGTCGGGCGCACGCGGTAGCCGGTCTCTTCGAGCGTCTCGCGGACCGCGGCGTCGGCCAGCGTCTCCCCCGGCTCCAGATGGCCGGCTGGCTGGTTCAGTCGTACGCCGGCGCGGGTCGTTTCCTCGACGAACAGGAACCCGTTGTCATGGAAGACAACGGTGGCAACCGTGGCGGCGGGTCGGGGCAGTGCGAGTTCGCGCATGACGGTTCGAGTGGCGACGGGGCGCGACACTGTAGCACCTGCCCCGCGGTCAATCGCGCAATCACCGGCTCCGGATCCCCAAAAACAAGGCGCCAGCGCCGGGTTACCCCGCCGCTGGCGCGATGTTCGAAGCTCGGATGCTTACTTCTTGGGCGCTTCGGCAGGCTTGGCGGCCGGCGCAGCAGCCGGGGCAGCAGCAGCGGCCGGGGCAGCAGGCTTGGCAACCGGGGCAGCAGCAGCGGCCGGGGCAGCAGGCTTGGCCGCACCAGCAGCCTTCTTGTCAGCGGCGGCCTTCTGGTCGGCGGCCTTCTTGTCGGCCTTGGCCTTCTTGTCAGCGGCCTTCTTGTCGGCGGCGGCCTTCTTGTCGGCGGCCTTCTTGTCGGCGGCGGCCTTCTTGTCGGCGGCCTTCTTGTCGGCGGCGGCCTTGGTGTCGGCGGACTTCTTGTCAGCGGATGCCTTCGCCGCTTCGGGCGCCTTGGCGGCCGGGGCCGGGGCAGCAGCTGCGGCAGGAGCCGGAGCGGCGGCAGCGGCGGGCGCCGGGGCGGCGGCCTTGGCCGGAGCCGGGGCCGGGGCTTGCGCGTAGGCGGTCATGGCGAAGGCGCTGGCGATCAGGGCCATCAGGAGCTTGCTCATCGTATTTTCCTCAGTCTTCAACGTGGGTGCGTGGGTGGATGACACAATGCAACGGGTGTCGCCGCGAATAACGCGCCCCCTCGATACGCGGTTGACACATCCGTTTACATCCGGCCCCCGATGAATCGCTAAAACCTTGATCTGGCGCAAACTTTTCTTCGCTCGTGGGTCGCGGCGGGCGATTTTTCAGCGCGGCAGGTGCATTTCGTGTTGCAACGAACCGCGAAGCAGCGCCACGGTGATCGGGCGCTTGGTGGCCAGGGAGTGCCGGTCGAGCGCCTCCAGCGTCGCCAGCAGCGTGGTCATGTCGCGCCGGCCATGCACGAGCAGATGGCGAATCACCTCATCCGCCAGGCCGAAGCCGCGCTGCCTGGCCCAGGCGAGCAGCGCCGCCGGCTTGTCGGCGTCGGCCAGCGGCTGGACCTCGTACACCTGCCCCCAACCCATCCGGGTGCGCAGATCTTCGCGCAACGGCAACCGGGCCAGCGGCGCTTGGCTGGCTGCGAGAAGACGCCCCCCCGCTGCCTGGAGGACGTTGAACAGCGTGAACAGCCGCGCCTGCGCCTCCGGGCTGGCGCTGTCGACGGCATCGACCGCGATGAGCGCATTGCGGCCGACCACTTCGGCATCCGCGGCGACCAGCGCTCCGGGCGCCTCGAACAGCATCACCGCAGCGCCGCGCGATCGCACCGCGGCGACTGTCGCCCGCAGCAGGTGGGTCTTCCCGGCTCCGGACGCCCCCCAGAGCAGCAGCCCGGTCTCACCCGCTGCCCCACCCGCCAGCGCGCGCAACGCTGCCAGCGCCTCCGCGTTGTGCCCGACGACATAATTGTCGAAGCTCGGCGGATCGGGCGCGGCCAGCGCGAGGGTCAGCTGTTCCATCGCGGCTCGCGCTGCGGCGCAGGGTCGGGAACAGTCGGTCGGGGTTCTTGCATTTCCGGTAAAATCGGCTGGAGAGCGGCGCACTGTAACGCGTCGCCTGGCAATTGCTCAATCCCGCGCCCGCGTGCTTCGACTTTTCGGGGGCGCTCTTTGGCCGAGCCCGTTTGGGCAGGTCCCGCCGACGATGACCTCCCCCGCCTCTGCGACGCCCGCCTCTCTCTCGTATCTCGAAGCCGGTGTCGACATCGATGCCGGTGATGCGCTGGTCGAACGCATCAAGCCCTTCGCCAGGCGGACGATGCGCCCGGAAGTGCTGGCCGGCATCGGCGGATTCGGCGGGCTGATCGAGATCGGCAAGCGCTTTCGCGAGCCAGTGCTGGTTGCAGGAACCGACGGCGTGGGCACCAAGCTGATGCTCGCCTTCCGCCTCGATCGCCACGACAGCGTGGGCATCGATCTTGTCGCCATGAGCGTCAACGACATCCTGGTGCAGGGCGCCGAGCCGCTGTTCTTCCTCGACTATTTCGGTTGCGGCAAACTCGACGTTGCGACCGCCACCGAGGTGATCAAGGGCATCGCCACGGGCTGCGAAATGGCGGGCTGCGCGCTGATCGGCGGCGAGACCGCCGAAATGCCCGGCATGTACGCCGTGGGCGAATACGACCTCGCAGGATTCGCCGTCGGGGTGGTCGAGAAGTCGAAGGCGATCGACGGCCGCAGCATCGCTGCCGGCGACGTGCTGCTCGGACTGCCGTCGAGCGGCCCGCACTCGAACGGCTATTCGATCCGGCGCATCATTGATGTGTCCGGCGCCGATCTGCATCAGTGCATCGCCGGCGTGACGGGAACGCAAACGCTGGGCGAGACGCTGCTCGAACCCACGCGGATCTACGTCAAGCCTCTGCTGCGCTTGATGGGCGACATCGCCGTCAAGGGCATGGCCCACATCACCGGTGGCGGCCTGCTCGAGAACACGCACCGGATGTTTCCCGATGCCGTCGCGGCGGAACTGGATCGCACGCGCTGGCCGCGCCTGCCGATCTTCGATTGGCTGCAGCAGCACGGCAATGTCGCCGCCGCCGAAATGCACCGCGTGTTCAACTGCGGCATCGGCATGGTCGTCGTGGTCGCCGCCGCCGACGCCGAACGCGCCGAGCAACTGCTCCGTCAGGCCGGCGAAATCGTCTACCGCATCGGCACCGTCATCCCGCGCGCGCCCGGCGCCGCGGGCACCGTCGTCCTCTGACAGGGGCGTTCCCCACTCGCCTAGTACACCGATTCGTAGGTACGCACACGCGATGAAATCGATGCGTTTCGTCGGGCAAGGCGCAAACCGCAGCGATACCGCGTGGTATCGCGAGGATTTGCGCGCCGCCATGGCCCGAAAGGCGCGATTTCATGTGAGCGTACTTGCGAATCGGCGTCCTAGGCGAAGAAACGCGAGCTCGTCCATGCCGCTGCCGCGCATCACCGTTTTGATTTCGGGACGCGGCTCGAATCTGGCGTCGCTGGTCGCCGCCGAAAAGGCGGAAGCCCTGCATGGCAATCTATGCACGGTGATCAGCAACAAGGCCGATGCGGCGGGCCTCGCCATCGCGCTCGCCCATGGAGCGGCGATCGCGGTGGTCGACCATCGCGCACACGCGAGCCGCGAATTCTTCGACGCGGCGCTTGCGCAGGCCATCGAGGCCAGCCGGCCCGATCTCATCGTGCTGGCGGGATTCATGCGCATCCTCGGGCCCGCGCTGGTGCGCCGCTTCGACGGGCGGATGCTCAACATCCATCCGTCGCTGCTGCCCGCCTATCCGGGCCTGCACACCCATCGGCGCGCGCTGGAGGACGGTGTGCGCGTGCACGGATGCACGGTCCATTTCGTGACGCCGGATCTGGATCACGGACCGATCGTCGGGCAAGCGGCGGTTCCGGTCCTGCCGGACGACACCGAGGCCACGCTGGCCGCCCGCGTGCTGGAAGCCGAGCATCGGCTGCTGCCCGCCGCGGTGCGGGCGTTTTGCGAGCACCGCCTCGTCATCGAAGGACGGCGGGTGCGCGTCAAGGGCGAGCGCAGGGGCGGCGACGCTCTGTTCGTTCCTGCGGCGTAGACCTTGGCCGGGAACGCGACCCCGGCGTTTCGACTCCAACCCCCGTGAACCCCGCTGCCGCCTCCGGTAACGCCCCCCCCGCCAGGTTGCGCGGCAGCCGCCTGCGACCGGGTTTGGCGGCGGCGCTTGTCCTGTCGCTGTCGGTGCATCTGGCGTTTTCGCTGTGGCCGGCGCGCCTGCCCACGGAGGCGGACGCCACCCCTTTGCAGGCGTCGATCACCGAGATGCCGCCTCCCCCCAGACCCACTGCCACCCCGGCCGCCAACCGCGCGGCTGGCAAAGCGCGGGCAAAGCGCGCCGTGCGCGCGCCGGCGCCGGTCGCCGCACCCGAGGTCGCCGCGAAACCCGAGCCGGCGACTCTCGAGCCGACGGCGGAGGCCATCGCGACCGGACCGGAACTTCCGCCACCGCCGCCGGAACTCGCGACGACCGAGGCCGCGGAGCCCCCCGCCTCGACGCTCGACAAGACGCTGCCGCCGCGGGTCGATCTCGTCTACACCGTTTTCTTCGGCACGCAGGGCTTCGTGATCGGCGAGGCCACCTACCGCTTCGAGCACGCCGACAATCACTATCGCATTGCCACGGTGGGCGAGGCGAGGGGGCTGGCCGCGCTGCTGCTGCGCGGCCAGGGCAAGCTCGAAAGTCGGGGCACGATCACGGCGAGCGGATTGCAGCCGTTGGAGTTCAGCGTCGAGCGCGGCAGTCGCGAACGGCGCGAAACCGCGCTGTTCGACTGGGAAACCGGCATGGTGACGCTGCACGAGCTGAAAGCCGAGGCGCTCGATCTGCCCACCTTCGACCCGTTGACGCTGATGTGGCAGTTCTACTTCTCGCCGCCGACTGACGGCAAGTTCGGCTTTGCCGTCGCCACGACGCGCCGCGTTCTGCGCTACCAGTTCAGCCGGGAGGGCAGCGACCGCATCGCCTGGGCACAGGGTGAAGTCGACACCGAGCGCTGGCACCGGCGCAGCGAAGACGGCAAGACCGAGGCATTGGTGTGGCTGGCGCCGTCGCTCAACTACATCCCGATCAAGATGCGCGTTTCCAACACCGATCGCGGCAGCATCGAGGCGCTGCTCGGCTCGATCCGCGTCGACGAGAAAGTAGCCCAGCAATGACCTTGCGCGCCAACCAGATTGCGGGCCTCGCTGCCGCCATCGCCGAGATCCGCCCGCTGACGGCCACCGCCGACAGCCTGCTCCATCACTATTTCCGTCGTCACTCCGAGATCGGACGCGCCGACCGCGCGCTGATCAGCGAGGGCGTATACGCCTACCTGCGCCGGCGCCGCTCCATCGAATCGCTCGCCGAAACGACACAGCCATCCAGGCTCGCGCTGGCGACGCTGGTGCGCGCTCTGCACCGCAACGTGCGCCGCTGGAAGGCATCGTGCGCGAAACCGAAGTCAAGTGGCTGCGCGAGTTCAAGGCCCGCGGCGACGCCCCGCTCGAACCCGCGATCGACGCCGAGCTGCCGGACTGGCTGTGGGCGCGGCTGGGAGCCGCGTACGGCAACGACGAACGCGCGGCGCTCGCCCGGGCGCTGTTCTTCCCGGCACCGCTCGACCTGCGCGTCAATCCGCTGAAGACGACGCGCGACGCGGCTCGCGCTGCGCTGGCGCAAGGCGGCATCGCGGCTGAGCCGACCCCATACTCGCCGCTGGGCTTGCGCGTCGCCGGACGGCCTTCGCTCAGTCGCCATCCCTTGCTGGTCGACGGCTCGCTCGAAGTGCAGGATGAAGGCAGCCAGCTCATCGGCTGGCTGGTGGCGCCCAGGCGCAACGACATGGTCGTCGATTTCTGCGCCGGCGCCGGCGGCAAGACGCTGCACCTGGGCGCGTTGATGCGCTCGCACGGACGGCTGTATGCATTCGACGTCGTCGACAAGCGGCTCGCCCATCTGAAACCGCGACTCGCCCGCTCCGGCCTGTCCAACGTGCATCCGCAGCTCATCGCCCACGAGCGCGATCCGCGGGTCAAACGTCTCGCCGGCAAGATCGACCGCGTGCTGGTCGATGCGCCCTGCACCGGCTTTGGCACGCTGCGCCGCAATCCCGATCTCAAGTGGCGCCAGGCGGAGTCGGCGATCGGCGAACTCGCCGCCAAGCAGACGGCCATCCTTGCCGCCGCGGCAGCGCTGGTCAAGCCCGGCGGCAGGCTCGTCTACGCGACCTGCAGCATCCTGCCGGAGGAAAACGAAGCCGTCGTCGAAGCGTTTCTGGCGGCGCATCCCCAATTCTCGGCCGGCGACGCGGCCACCGCGCTCGCGCATGCCGGCATCGCCCTCGATACCGGGCCGACGTTGAAGCTCCTGCCGCACCGCCATGGCTGCGACGGGTTCTTCGCCGCCCTCCTCGAGCGGCAGGGTTGAGCGCATCGGCGCTGCGCCGCGGCGCTGATCGCCAACGCGCCGGCAGCCGCCGTCTTGTAGAATTCGGCCATGGTTTCGTCGATCGACTTTGACCGCGTCGAGCGCGCACTGTCCACACCCGCGGGCTGGGCCGAACTCGCGCTGGTCGTGGGCTGCCTCGCCATCGCGTGGCTGATCGATCGCCGCGTTCGGCTGCGCACCGCGGCCACGATCGGCGTGCTCAAGGTCGGCGTGGGCGGCGTCAACCGCCTGCTGTTCCCGGTGATGGCGCTGCTGCTGCTGATCGCGGCGAACGTCGTGTTCCATCGCTTCCGGCCCCCGTTCTTCCTGTCGCTGGCGCTGCCGCTGGTGGTCGCCCTCGCGGTCATTCGGCTGCTTGTGTACGCATTGCGCGGCATTTTCGGCCATGCCTCCTGGGTCGGCACGTCGGAACGCGCGATATCCTTCACCGTCTGGGCGCTCGTCGTTCTCTATTTCATCGGCGTGCTGCCGGAAATCGCCGATGAGCTGGACACCATCGCCCTCCCGGTCGGCAAGACGAACGTCACCTTGCTCGCGATCGGCAGGGCCGTGCTGGTGGTCATGCTGACGCTGTCGCTGGCGCTGTGGGTGTCCAGCACGCTCGAGGCGCGGCTGATGGGCGCCGGTCAGCTCGACTCCAGCCTGCGCGTCGTCGCGGCGAAGGCGGTCCGCGCGGTCCTGCTGGTGGTTGCCGTCCTGTTCGCGCTGCAGGCGATCGGCTTCGATCTCACGCTGCTGTCGGTGTTCGGCGGCGCGCTGGGCGTGGGCATCGGGCTCGGCCTGCAGAAGCTCGCAAGCAATTACATCGCCGGATTCACGATCCTCCTCGATCGCTCCATTCGCCTCGGCGACATGATTACCGTCGACAATCGCTTCGGCGCGGTGTCGAAGGTCACCGCGCGCTACGTCGTCGTGCGCAGCCTCGACGGCGTCGAAGCGATCGTGCCCAACGAGACGCTGGTCACCACCACGGTGCTCAACCACTCGTATTCGACGCGTGAGACCCGCGTCGCGCTGCCGATACAGGTGAGCTACGACAGCGATGTCGAGCTGGCGCTCGCGCTGCTGGTGGAGACCGCACAGGCACAGCAGCGGGTGCTGAAGGCGCCGAATCCGCCGAGTGCCTTCCTGATGCGATTTGGCGAAAGCGGCATCGATCTCGAACTCGGGTTCTGGATCAACGATCCGGAAAACGGCCAGGGCGATCTCAGGAACTCGATCAACCGCGCGATCTGGCGGGCATTCAAGGCGCACGGGATCAGCATTCCCTTCCCGAGCGTGACGTTCGCATCATCGGCGCTCTACCGCTCCCGGCGGGTACCGGGAACGAAGCGGGTACGGCAAGTCGCTGACCGCGCCTCCGGGCCCCTCGCCTTGCGCGGGGAATGCGTATCCGGAACCCGCCGTTGCAGTGCTATGTAGCGTTGACGCAGTGATGTTTGATGCGTTAGCATCTGATGCATGCGTACCACGCTCGACATCGCCGACGATGTGTTGCAAGCCGCCAAAGAACGCGCGCGCCGGGAGAAGAAGACCGCAGGCGAGGTCATTTCCGAGCTCGCGCGCAGCGCCCTGACGTCACCGCGGGAGTCCGCGGGCTCGCGGCCACCGAAGGAAGCTCCATGGCTTCCGACCGTTTCCAAAGCGCGGCGCCATCGTTACCAACGATCTGATCGACCGATTGCGCGACGACGACGCCTATTGATCCGGAGCGAATGTGATTGAACCGTTCGCCCTGAGCTTGTCGAAGGGCCTGTCCTGAGCTTGTCGAAGGAAGCTTGTCGAAGGGCCTGTCCTGAGCTTGTCGAAGGGCCTGTCGAAGGGCCTGTCCTGAGCTTGTCGAAGGAAGCTTGTCGAAGGGCCTGTCCTGAGCTTGTCGAAGGAAGCTTGTCGAAGGGGCTTCACAGGCTCAGCCCGAACGGAAACTCGTCCCTGAGTCAGTCGAAAGGGCTTCGACGCGCTCAGCCCGAACGGAAACTCATCCCTGAGTCAGTCGAAGGGGCTTCGACAGCCCGAACGGAACTTCATACATCACCGTGCCGGATCAACAATGCGTGCGCTATTGGACGTCAACGTGCTGATCGCGCTGCTGGATGCCGATCATTCGCTACATGGAAGGGCCACGGAGTGGTTTGGAGGCCTCGGAAGGGTTCCACAGCTATACGGAGACCATCAATCCGGAAGACCTGTATTTCAACTTCTACCAGGACAGCATCGGTCTGGGCAACTGGGCGATCTGACAAAGATGCGCCCGGACGTCCTCGATTCGTACGTCAAATCGGATGCCTCACGGGCAGGCCTGATGGATATTTCCGATCCTCGCGGTGTCTCGAAGGAGCGCACGCTGACCGGAGCGATGGACCTGCAGACGGACTTCACGCTCGCCGACTGGCTGGCAGCGAAGCTCAAGTTCGGCGGCATGTACCAGCACCGTACCCGCAATTACGACTACAATTCCGCTTCAGGGAATCAGGGGTACTCGGGCGGCGGCGCGGTGGTCACGGCGATCCAGCAGGCCTTTCCCGGCCTGATCATGTTCGGCGGGCGGATCAGCTACCTCAACTTCATCGACGAGGGGTATGACTACGGGGAGTTTTTGAACGGCGACTACCATCTGGAGTATCCCACCGACATCAACCTGATGTGGGACATGCTGCCGGTCGCCAAGCGCGTCAGCTCCCTGGAAGGATACCAGGTCAACAAGCTCGGATCCGTCATCAACGACTACTATTCGGATTCGAGACAAGAGCGCCGGCTACGCGATGATTTCGTTCAAGATCTTCGATTACCTCTCCGTCGTTCCGGGTGTCAGGTATCAGAATCTCGCGACGGAATACAAGGCGATGAGGGGGATGCTGGTCCCAGGAGGCCTGCAGGGCGCTGACCTCCGCGTGCAGATCGAAGGCGCGGTGGACCGTTCCTGGTACGCTCGAGTTCGGCGATGTCGGCTGCGCTGATGTCCCAGAGGCGCAGCCGTTCCCTGGCGGCCTCCAGCAGGTTCGCGCCGCCCCGGGCGACCGACGGAATCTCGCTGGCGCCGAGCTGCTCGCGGGCGCGCAGCGCCAGCAGATACTCCTGCTGGGTGGCGATGAGTTCGGGGCTGTAGAGCGGATGCCGTTGAAGTCGGCGAACAGGTCCAGCGTGCCGGCCTGGCCCCGCTTGGCGCTGGCCCGCACGTCCTCGATGATCGCCTGCGGGTGAATCTTCTCCTGGATGTAGACCGGCACCACCGGCACCGCCAGGTCTGCGCTGTCCTGCTCGTCCTTGCCCTTCCACACCAGTTGCGGATCGAGGTCGGGATTGCGGGGATAGCGCATCGTTTTGGGCGCGGCTTCGTCCTCGGCCACGAAGTCCCGGAGTTCCTCGGTGGGGATGTTGGTGCGGGTGGCGGCCTTGTGCTTGTGGCTGTCCACGGCGATGGTCTGGGGCGGAATCGGGGTTTTTCTTCTTGGGGGGCATGGTCAAGCGGCCTTCCGGATTGCGGCGGATCGGGCTTGCAGGAACTCTCGAACCGTCTGCATCGCGCTGTACGGGTCCTTCACTTCCACGAACGCCCAGCGCCCGAACTGGCCGGCTGTTGTTCACGGCGGGAACCCACAGGTTCTGAATCGTCGCCGTCTTCGCCGCCTTGGCCGGCAGCGGCGGGCCGGAGACTTCGACGATCAGGTTCAACAGGTCGTCCTTGCCGTGGCCGTCGTCCACCCGCACGATGAAATCCGGGAGGTAGTGGTGCTCCTGGCCCTCGAAGGTGTACGGAATCCGGAAGTCCAGGTTGTGGTTCTTGACGTAGCTGTAGACCTCATCCAGGTATTCCAGCGCCTGGGCCATCTTCCCCTCCCAACCGCTGTCCAGCACCACATGGGAGATGGGGCACTTGTGGTTGGTCTGCCAGGTGGCGCGGCTGGTGTTGAAGCTCACCCCGCTGGTGTCGCCCACGGTGTTGTAGGGTTGCAGGATCGGCTTGAGGGTGCTGGCCCCCCGGTCCGCCGCCACGATGGCCTGATAGATGCGGTCGGCGGCGTCGTGCGCCAGTTCGACCAGCAACAGCAGTTGCGGGAAGGTTTCATCCTTCAGGTCCAGGCACTCCGCCAGCCAGCTGCTTGGCGATGCGCAGCACCTGCGGCAACAGCCACGCCTTGACCTCGTTTTGCACCGGCGCCGCCGATGACGTATTCCGGTGGCGTCCTGCCGGAAATACTTTTCCAGCACCAGTTTCGCCAGCAGGAACGCCACCTCGTTCGAGCCGCCGCTGCTTGAGATCGTCCAGCCGGTGAATGCTGGATTCCCCGACGATGGGCGCATTCTCCACCACGGTGGGGATTTGCCGGGTGGTCAGCGTCAACCGGCAGGCGGGCGTGAACTGGGCGTTCAAGCGTCTCCCCCGCCAGTTCGTAGCGGTAGCCGCTCAGGCGCGGGAAGGTGATCCGCGCATCCTGCCGCGCCTCCACCGTGCAAACGTGCGTGGTGTTCCGCTGCGGGCGGGGCTTGGCGACGCCAGCGGTCGGGATGAACTCGAACGGCACGCCGTAGACCTCGGCGTATTCCACGGGGAACGCCTCGAATTCCACGACCTGCCCGTTGACGATGACGGTGTGCGGCTTCCAGTTCGTAGCTCACCCGCCGCAGCGCCCGGCCCACCACCTGCTCGCAGAGCAGTTGCGTGGTGAAGGCCCGCACCCCCAGGATGTGGGTCACGGTGTTGGCGTCCCAGCCCTCGGTGAGCATGGACACCGACACCACGCACTTGATGTGCTCGCCCAGCTTGTTGCGCTTGCCGACGGTGTTCATCACCTCGCGCAGCAGGTCCTCGGTGGTCACCTCCTCCACGTTGCGGCCGGGGTAGCGTTCCCGCATCTCGGCCTGGAACTCCTCGATCTCGCGGGCGGCGACTTCCTTGAAGTCATCGCTCAACGCCTCGCCGGATTCCAGTTGCCGGCTGTCGATCAGCAGGGTGTTGGGGCGGCTGGACCAGCGCCCGTCCTCGACGTTGCTGAAGATCGGCAGTGCCCCCGGCACCAGCACCGTGCTTTGGCCGGTGGCCGGATCGGGCGCCGGCAGGGGTTTCTCCCAACCGGCCAGGTAATCGAACACCAGCTTGGAGGAGCGGGTGTTGTTGCAGACCACGATGAACACCGGCGGCATCAGCGCCGGGTACTCCTGCACCTGCGCCTGCCACTGCTGGTACGCCTTCTCGTAGTGGCTGTACAGGCTGTGCAAGCGCGCCCTGCAACTCCTTGGGCAACACCGGCTCCCGCTGGCCGTCCTCCTTGCCGCCCCGGCCCTTGGGCATGTCCTTGCCGATGTGCGCCCACAGGTTGCGATAGGTCGGGTTCTCGGCCTGGTCGGTATTGTCGGCCACCGGCACCCGCGGCACCTTGACGATGCCGCTCTCGATGGCGTCGGTCAGGGAGAAGTCCGAGGTCACCCACGGGAACAGCGTTCCCTCGTCATAACCCGACCCCCGCAGGAAAAACGGCGTGGCGGACAGGTCGTACACGGCCCGGATGCCCAGCTTCTTCTGCACCGCGCCCAGGCCGCTGATCCAGATTTTCGCCTCCTCCTCGCGCTGTTTCGCTTCCTGGAGGTCGTCGCCGCTCAATTTCTCGTCCACGTCCACCGGGCGGCGGTGGTAGCAGTGATGCGCCTCGTCGTTCAGCACCACGATGTTCTTTTTGTTGCCCAGGTCGGCGCAGACCCGCGCCACCATCTGCCCCTCGGTTTCCTGAAACGGGCTGGCCTCGCCGCTGGCGGTGAGCAGCTTCTTGGTCAGCGACGCGGCGCTGTTGCGCTCGCGGCGGATGAAGGCGTGGTAGTTGAGGATCGCCACCTTGGCCTTGCCCAGTTCCTCCCGCAGGCTCGGCGGCAACAGGTCCAGTTGCCGGTAGTAGTTGTTCGGGTCGCTGGGCAACAGCACCCGCAAGCGGTCGCGGATGGTGATGCCCGGCGACACGATCAGGAACGCGTCGGAGAACCGCTGATCCTGGCGGTTGGCCAGCTTGTTGAGCGCCTGCCAGGCCAGCAGCATCCCCATCACCACGGTCTTGCCGCTGCCGGTCGCCATCTTGGCGGCGTAACGCAGCAGCGCGGCATGGCCGTCCGGGGTGGCCTGGGCGTTGGCCTGCCGGAACCGTTCGAGGATGAAGGTGCCGTGGTTGGCGTCGTGGCGGGGCGCGATCTCGGTCAGGTAGATGATCGTCTCCACCGCCTCGATCTGGCAGAAGAACAGCCGCCGCTCCCGGTCGGGGCGGGTCCAGTAGTCCAGCAAGCGCCGGGTCATGGCCGTGGTGTAGGGCCGCCCGGCCTGCCGCCAGTGGGAAACCCGCTCCCGCAGGTCGTTGATCAGCTTGTTCTCTTCGGCCCGATGCTGGACGTTCAAATCCAGCGCGGCCTGCTTCTGCGCGCCCTTGAGCTTGGGCTTGGCGATGGGAATGAAATAGGTGCTCCGCCGCCGCCCCGGCACGATCTCGTCGGTGATGCCGTTCGTCGGCAAAGCGGAAATGCCGCTGCGGCTCCTCGAACGGGGAGTTGATGACGGGGTTGTCGATAGTGACTTGATTCATGCCTTGTCCATGCCCTTCGCTGTTATTGTTTGAATCCTTCTCTGGCTGACCCAGCCGGATGATTCCACAAGTCGCGTTATCCGCCCACCGCCCGGTAACCCCGCTTCTCCTTCCGCGTCCGCCATTGCTCCCTCACCTCCCAAGCCTCGCCTTCCGTCTCGAACCCCGTCTCCCGCACCGTGCCCGGCTGTCCGATCCGGCCCCACTCCCGCACGACCGCCCAGGAGCCGAACAGGGTCTGGGTCACGGTGATGGCGTAGAACCGCTGCCGGTTTCGGGCCGGTTCGCGCCGTTCCCGGTGGATCGAGGTCACCGCCACATCGGCCAGGACTAACCGGCACACTCAGGCCGGGTTCTGATTCGCGCCATTCCCGGCTTCCCGCTCCCGCTCCCGCTCTCGCCGTCCTTCAACCAGCGCATCCCCGCCCCGCTCCGCCATGATCCGGCGGATGGCCTCGGCCTGGCGGGCGTGACCCAGCCCTGCACGTGGACCAGGCCCCGCGCGCTCAGGCGCTGGCGCTGGCAGCGTTGTTTTCCGCGTGGCGAGAGGCTCTCGGCTACCCTATAGTCAATTGAGTTACAGATTAACAAACGAACATCAAGATTCCCATGCGCGGTTTCCTACTGACCACCTTGGTGCTGGCCGGACTGTGGGCCGAACCTGCTCTCGCTCTGAAGGGCCAACCCAAGCTCGGCCCGGAGGCCGTGCCGATCACCCAACAGACCGAGTACCTCCGCACCGCGCCGGCGCCCGATTACTGGAAACTGAGTCCTTTTTATCGTACCGCAACAGACCTCCAGCGCCTGTTCGCTCGCCAGCCTGGCCATGGCGTTGAACGCGCTGCGGGGACTGCCGGCCCGCTCCGACCAGCGGCTCGTCACCCAGTCCATCTTGCTCAAGAACATGGGCCAGGCGACGTGGAGGAAACAGGTGGCCGAGGGCGGCAGTGGCGTCACGTTCGACGGCTTGGTCGCCCTCGTGAAGAAAAGCCTGGCGCGGTTCCAGTTGCGAGACTACGGCGTCGAGGTCATCCGTCCGGCGAACGAGCCGGCCCGAGACCTTGGCGCGGCTGCGGCAGGTGCTGGCCGACAACGAGGCGTCCGACCGCGACGTCATCCTGGTCTATTTCAATCAGGGGGTGGTGACGGGGGATTGGGATGGGCCGCACGTCTCGCCCATCGGGGCCTACGATGCCTCCACCGGGCAAGTGCTGATCCTGGACGTGGATCGGGAGTGGTACGTGCCCTATTGGACGGCGGATACCCAACTCCTGAAGGCGATGCGGCGTCCGGCGCCGGCCCAGCACGGCCCGCTCGCCGGCGAAACCGGCGGGTTGATCTGGATCAGGCCCCGGACCCGCCGCTGAACGCCACCCGCCGCCCCCGCTCGCCCGATCTCGCCGCACGATGGAAGGCCCCGCTCCCTGCCGCGCCGGCCCGACTGACACGCCGAACCGCCCCTCACCACCGAGGACCTGGTGGCCCACGCCCACGCCAACCGTCAGGGCATTCCCTACGAGACCGGCGAGCCGCTGCTGGAACGGCTGCCGGAGCGGTTGCGCGCCCCGGCCGACCTGATCCTGGGCGGCAAGGTTCCTGCTGGCGACGTCGCTGACGCCGTGGCGGCGCCGATCGGCAGGGTCGAGTCCGGCGACCCGATGGGGGAACCGGCGGGGTTCTCCCGATCCAAACCCGTCCTCGGAGAGTCGCCATGACGCGCCCACTGCCGGATGCCCTGAAGGCCGAGATCCTGGATAACGTTCCAGTGATGATCGCCTTTCACGATCGGGATCAGCAGGTGGTCTGGGGAAACAAGGCCTACCTGAACGCCATCGGCTTGTCTTTGCCAGAGATCGAAGGAAGGCAGTGCCACTCCGTCTGGGGGCTGGCCGAACCGTGCCGTCACTGTCCGGTGGCGCAGGCCATCCAAACAGGGGAACCCGGCGAAGCCGAATTGACCCCCGAGCCTCCGGAAGGCGGGCCGGTTACGCAAGGCACATGGCTGTCGAAAGCGGTGCCCCTCAAAGACGAGGACGGCAACCTCATCGGCGTCGTGGAGACGGTTCATGACATCACCGAGCACAAGCGGGTCGAGCAGGTGCGGCACGAGAGCGAACAGCGCTATCGAACCCTGTTCGAGACCATGGCGCAGGGGGTCGTTTATCAAACCGCTGAAGGCCACATTTCCGCCGCCAATCCGGCTGCCGAACGGATTCTCGGACTGTCGTTGGATCAAATGCGCGGCAAAACCAGCATCGATCCGGCCTGGCAATCCATTCATGAGGATGGTTCGCCGTTTCCTGGCGCCGACCACCCCGCCATGGTGGCGTTGCGTACCGGCGAAACCGTCGCGGGCGCGATCATGGGGGTCTATCATCCGCACAGTGGCGAGCACCGCTGGCTGATGATTGATGCGGTGCCGGAATTTCTCCCCGGCGAGCGCAAGCCCCACAGCGTGTACACCACGTTCGCGGACATCACCGAGCGCAAGCGGGCCGAGGAACGCTATCAGACCCTGTTCGAGCAAATGCTGAATGGTTTCGCCCTGCACGAGATCCTCTGCGACGCGCGGGGCCGGCCGGTCGATTACCGCTTCCTGGCCGTCAACCCGGCGTTCGAGCGACTGACCGGTCTGCAGGCGCCAGACATCGTGGGCAAGACCGTGCGGGCAGTTCTGCCCGGCACCGAGCCGTACTGGATCGAAACCTACGGCCGGGTGGCCCTGACCGGCGAACCGGCCTCCTTCGAGAATTACGCCCGCGATCTGGACAAATACTTTCAAGTGACGGCCTTTCGCCCCGCGCCCCGGCAGTTCGCCTGCCTCTTCACCGACCTCACCGCGCACGAGCGGGCGAAAGAGGAGATCCGCACCTTTCGCACGATCGCCGACAAGGCCACCTATGGCGTCGCCATGACCGACTTGGATGGCAACATCGCCTATGTGAACGAAACCTTTGCCCGCATGCACGGCTGGGAACCCGCCGAACTGGCGGGCCGCCATCTCGCCATTTTCCACCGCGAAGACCAGTTGGTCCGCGTCGAGGCCCTGCTCGAGCGCCTGGTCCGGGAGGGTGGTTTCGCCGCCGAGGAGGTCTGGCATCGGCAGCGCGACGGGTCGGTATTCCCCACCTTGATGAATGCTTCCGTGATCCAGGACGCCGCCGGCACCCCGCGGTTCCTGGCCGCAACGGCGCTGGACATCACCGAGCTCAAGCGGGCCGAGCAAGAGCGGGAAAAGCTGCAAGCGCAGTTGGCCCAGGCGCAGAAGATGGAGTCGATCGGACGGCTGGCGGGGGGCGTGGCCCACGACTTCAACAACCTGCTGGGCGTGATCCTCGGCCATACCGAGCTGGCGCTGGAGAACGCCCACCCCGCGCAACCGCTGTATGCCGACCTGCTGGAAATCCAGAAGGCCGCCCAGCGTTCCGCCGACCTGACCCGCCAACTGCTGGCGTTTGCGCGCAAGCAGACCATCGCGCCCCAGGTGTGCGACCTGAACGAGACCGTCGCGGGAATGCTCAAGATGTTGCGGCGGCTCATCGGCGAACCCATCGCGCTGATTTGGCGGCCGGGTTCCCCCTTGTGGCCGGTCAAGGTGGACCCCGCCCAGATCGACCCGATCGTGGTCAACCTGTGCGTCAACGCCCGGGACGCCATCGCGGGCGTGGGCCAGATTACCATCGAAACGGGCAACGCCAGCCTCGACGAGACCTATGGCGCCCAGCACGCGGGGTTCGTGCCCGGCGAGTATGTCCGGCTGGCCGTGAGCGACGACGGCTGCGGCATGGATGCCGAGACCTTGGCGCATCTGTTCGAGCCGTTCTTCACCACCAAAGGCGTGGGCCGGGGCACCGGTCTCGGGTTGGCCACCCTTTACGGCGCGGTCCAGCAGAACCAGGGCTTCGTCAACGTGTACAGCGAGCCCGGCCAGGGGACGACCTTCACCCTCTATCTGGCCCCGCCACCGGGGCCAGGCGGCTCCGGCCGCGCGGGCCGGCCCCGCCGAGCCGGCCGGCCGCGGCCACGAGACCGTGCTGCTGGTGGAAGACGAACCGGCGCTCCTGCACCTGGGCGCGATGATGCTGGAAAAACTGGGCTATCGGGTGCTGGCGGCGGGCACGCCGGGCGAGGCGATCCGGCTGGCCGAGGCGCACGCCGGCGCGATCCATCTGCTGATGACCGACGTGGTGATGCCCGAGATGAACGGCCGGGACCTGGCCCGGCGGCTGTTGTCCCTCTACCCGAACCTCAAACGCCTGTTCATGTCCGGCTACCCGGCCAGCGTCATCGCCCCCCACGGCGTGCTGGACGACGGGGTGCATTTCCTCCAGAAGCCGTTCGCGAAGCGGGAACTGGCCGCCAAAATCCGCGAGGCCCTGGAACGAGAACCGTGACCGTGGACCGCAGAAAGCGGGTTCGACCCCGCGCCGGGGCGGTCCTGCATCGCGGACGGACAGCGGGTCCGGGGTGACGGTCTGGAGGGGCCGCGTCCTCTTGCCGGCGTCGGCGTTGGTCGCGATCGGCCAGCGCGGCGTGAATCACCGAGACACGGGCGGGGCGGTGCTGGACCCACCGCCCCCACGATCATTCACCCTCGTGCCTCGTTCGCGTTGATCGGTCTTGGCTGCGTCCGTTGTACGGATCGGGAGGCAGAAATCGCGCCGGTCGTCCCACCGTTGGCGCCCGAACGCCAGCAGCGGGCCGCCGCTGGCGACGCCGGCGCCCCACTGGAGCTGGGGCTGCGCTACGTCACCGGCCAGGGCATCGCGCCCGACGAACAAACCGCCCGGCGCTGGATCGGCCAGGCCGCCGCAGCCACGCCGGTTTGAGCTGGGCAGCTACCACGCCCTGGAACCGCATCGGGATTTCAAGCAGGCGGCGGCATGGCTGCGTCAATCCGCCCTTCAGGGCTTCGCGCCGGCGCAAACCGCCTGGCGCTGCTTCATCGCACCGGTGCCGGCGTACCCGAGGACCGGATCGAGGCTGACGCCTGGCTCGGCCTGGCCGCCGAACAGGGCGAGCGGGACGCGCTGGATGTGCAGCCCGGCGTCACAGCGGAATTGAGCGACGGCGGAGTGGCAACAGGCGCGGCATCGGGCGCAACAGTACCGCCAGGGGCCGCTGTAATGGGTCCGATGCGCGAATCCCATCCATCCACTCCCATGAGGAGAACACGATGAAAACCTTCCAGGCATTGACGGCGATGGCCCTGATCGCCACGGGCACGGGCGCGGTGGCCGAGGAGATCCAACCGGGACTCTGGCGGATCGCCCTGGAATCCCGGGTGGCGGCGACGCCGGACTGGAATCCGGAACCCTTTCAACTCACCCAGTGCTTGACCGAACAGGATGCGCGGCAACCGGAACGGCTGCTGACCGGCTTGGGCGCCTCCGGAGCGTCCGGCTGCGAGTTCGCGAACCGGCAAGCGTCCGCTCGGCGCCTGAACTTCGACCTCCAGTGCGGGGGCGATCTGAAGATCGAGGGGCACGGGGAGGTCGAGTTCACCGCGACCCGCCTGGAGGGTTTCCTCAACGTCCGCTTCGCCGCCGGCGAAGACGGGGCCGAAACCGTCGCCATGCAGAACCGAATCGAGGCGGTTTATCTGGGAACTTGCCCGCCGGGCGGGGAATCGCCATAAACCAGGCCGCCCGGCGCCAAAAGGCGCACTACGGCCGCTTCCCACCCCGCAACGTCCTTCTGGAGCGGCCCGGCACGCCCGAGGAACGTGCCGACCGGGCCTCACCCGAGGCGTTTCACGGCTGAGGCGGAAACCCGCTCGCGGTTCCTCGTGGGCCAGCGCTTATCGGCCCCCTTTGGCCGCCCGCAGGATTTGCGCCCGCCGCCGGGGTTCGTCGGTCTCCAGCCGGAACCGCTTCCCCGACGCCAGCGCGATCTCCACCGCCTCCCCGCCCGACACGTCGTACAGCCCACCGTGCGGGGTGCGGTGGATGCCCCAGCCGTACCGCCAATGATTGCGGACCGGCTGGGCCTCCACGATCTCCGCCAGCGGGACGCGCTTCCGAATCAAGCCGATCCCGAAGCGAAAGCTCAGGTGGGTGGCGTCGATCTCGACGGTCAGCGCGTAAAACAGCGCCAGAAACACGGCCATCAGCGCCGGCCCGATCACGGCGATCAACGTCAGCCCCGTCAGCACGCCCACGCCGGCGGCCAACGCCGCCGCCAGCAGCAGCGACGCCACGATCACCGTGCCGAACTGGGTATGGCGGTAATGCCAGGGCGGTTGCATCAGGACCCCTCGGCTCAGGGCGGGCAGTCGTTTGCTACAGTGTAGCCCTTTCACCCCGACCGGACCGCCTCCATGGCCAAACGCCCCGCCCGCTCCCGCGCCTCGACCCGCCTCCCGAAGACCCTGGCCGGCGTCATCACCGCCATCGTACTGGCCGTCCTCGCCGCCCTAGGCATCAAAACCGACGGGTTTCACGGGAAACCGTCCGCCCCGCCGACGGAACGCCCGACGGCCGCGCGGACCGCGCCCCCGCCCGGCAACCTGCCCCACACCCCGAGCACCTTCACCGCCGCCCAGCGGGCGCTGTACGAGCCGGTGTACGCCGATCACCGCGTCGCCTTCTACTGCGGCTGCACGTACAGCCCCGACCGCACGGTCGATCTTGCCAGTTGCGGGCTGGAGGCGCTAGCGGACAAGCCACGCGCTCGACGGATTGAAGCCGAACACCTCTTTCCCGCCGCTCAGTTCGGCCACTTCCGCCCCTGCTGGCGCAACCCCGGCGACTTCCCCGCGTGCGCCAAGAGCGACGGCAAGACGCTCTCCGGCCGGGCCTGCTGCCAGGCGGTGGACCCGCTGTTCGAGGCCGCTCACAACGACCTGCAAAATCTCGTCCCGGCGGTGGGCGAGGTCAACGGTAAGCGTAGTGACTTTAACTGGGGCATGATCCCCGGCGAGAAACGCGAGTTTGGAACCTGCAACTTCGAGGTCGATTCCAGCATCAGGCGGGTCGAGCCGTCGGAGACGATTCAGGGGAACATCGCCCGCACCATGTTCTACATGGCCGACACCTACGGCTTTAACCTGTCCCGGCAGGACCAGCAGTTGTTTACCGCCTGGAGCCGCAGGGACCCGCCGGACGCCTGGGAGATCGAGCGCAACCGGCGGATCAAGGCGATTCAGGGCAAGGGCAACCGCTTCGTGGAAGACTACGCCGCGCTCTTCGGCAAGGCCGCCGCCACGCCCGCCGCACCGGCGCCGGGGGTACCCCCGCCCACCGCTCCGGCTCCCGCCGTGCCCGCCCCCGCAACCCCGGTCCCCACCGTCGCCGCGCCCGTCGCCGCCACCCCCTCGGGCTGGACCTGTGGCGCCAAGACCACTTGCGGGCAAATGCAAAGCGGTGAGGAAGCGACGTTCTACTTGACGCAATGCGGCGTGAAGCGCCTCGATGGCGACGGCGACGGCGTTCCCTGCGCCCGCTGGTGCAACCGCTGACCGCGAGGAGATGACCGCATGGCCTGGCTTTACCTGATCGTGGCCGGACTGTTTGAAATCGGCTGGCCGGTTGGTTTGAAACTGTCGCAGACGCCGGGCCGGCGGGTGCTGGGCGTGGTCATCGCCGTGGTCTGCATGGCCGCCAGCGGCGGGTTGCTGTGGTTGGCCCAGCGGAGCATTCCTATCGGCACCGCCTACGCGGTGTGGACCGGGATCGGCGCGACGGGAACCTTCGGGGTCGGCATTGCGTTCTACGGCGATTCTGCGGGCGCGTTGCGGCTGGTCTCGGTCGGGTTGATCATCGCCGGGATCATCGGACTGAAACTGGCGCACGGTTCCGGCTGATTTCTGGCCGCAGGACCATTCACCCCACCGACCCGTTTACCTTCCGTGACCGGCAAACCCTCTCCCGAGACTCGCTCCCCGCTGACCGCGCCCCCGCTGCGCAATCCCGGCCAATCCCTCGACGATGAAATTCACCGCATTCTCGACGAGGAAGTCGCCGGCCACCTGTTCGCCGCCATGTGGCTGTTGCTCCTTACCGTGACCGAGTGGGGGCGCTGGTGGTTTCAGTTTCCGCCGCAACCCGTCCCCTTCACCCCATACGCGCCAACTTTAGTTGATAAGTACTTGAAAATAATGTAAAAAAATGGCAGACTTGCGGTTCCTTGACCAACCGTGAGACCGGAGGACCGACCCCGATGAGCCTGCCATTCGAAAATGTGGATACGACCTTTGAAAGCTTCTTGCAAGAGCTGCCCGAGGACTTCCGGGAGCTGGCGATCGAGTTCAAAGCGTTTGCCCGGTCGCGCAAGATCAAGACCCCGGAGCAGTTGATGCAGGTGGTGATGAATTACTGCGGCCTTGACGCGGTGTTGCGGGAAACGGCGGGAAACTTCACGCTGCTGGAGGAGCGGATCAGCGATACGGCAATCCATAACCGCTTGAAGGCCTGCGTCCCCTGGGTCAAGGCGCTGCTGACCGGGATGATGGGCGAGGCGGTGAAACCGCTGCTGGAGGGCCGCCTGCGCATCCTGGTGGCCGATGGGTCGACGGTGCAAAGCCCCGGTGCGACCGGTACCCAGTATCGGCTCCACCTGGCGATCGACCTGGTGCGGCTGCACCTGGTCCAGGTCGTGGTGACGGACGAACATACGGCAGAGAGTTTGACGCATTATTCCCTGCAAGATGGCGATGTGGTGATGGCGGATCGGGGGTATAATCAAGTCGAGAGGTGGATGGAGGTGGCAGATCGCGGGGTGGGCTTAATCGTGCGCTATAACCCGCACGGAATCCCACTCTACGAGGCCGAAGGGAAAAAAATCGACCTCGAGCGCCAGTTGAAGGAGACGACCGCCACCGACGTCTGCCTACCGGTTCACGTGCGGAATCCGAAAAAGGAATGGCTGAAAGGCTACCTGCAGGCGCGCCGGTTACCCCCCGCGCAGGCGGCGGAAGCGCGGCGCCGGGCGCGAGCGGCGGCGAAGAAGGCCGGTCGCCAAATCCGGCCCCGGACGTTGGCGTTGGCCGAGTGGGTGTTGATCTTCACCACCGTGCCGCCGGCCGTCCTGCCCACGGCGACCATCATGGCGCTTTACCGGGTCCGGTGGCAAGTCGAACTCGTCATCAAGCGATTGAAATCTATATTAAATATTGATAAACTGCGCGCCAAAAAGAACAGCGCGCTGGCGGATTTGTACCTCCACGGCAAGCTGCTTTATGCCTGGGTGGTCGAGAAACGGGCGCGCCGACGGTGCGGCGACGACTGGAATCGGCTGGATCAACCACGCCGCGCGACCCCTTGGCGAATCTGGACGCTCGTGCAGCGGGAACTGACCAGCGCCATCAGTGGCGTGCGGGAGTGGGATCTGCACCGTTGGACGGAAGCGGAAAAGGTGCTCCAGGAGCGTCCCCGCCGCCGGCAACTCCAAACCGTACCGGAGCAGGTCCGCCGGTTGATCGTTACCTGCCAAGCGCAGGGACTCAGTAATATCTGAAAGTTAGGGCTTAAGTTGGCGCGTATGCCCCTTCACCCTGGTGGCGGTGGCTTTCGCGGCGTATTCCGCCCGCAAGCTGTTTGTCCTCCGCCGCGAGGTTAAGCGGCTGCGGTTCGCCCGCGACGGCGAAAAAGCGGTCGGCCAATACCTGGAAAGCTTGCGGGCGAACGGCTACCGGGTGCTGCACGATCTGGTCGGCGAGGGCTTCAACATCGATCACGCGCTGATCGGCCCGACCGGCATCTTCGTCGTCGAAACCAAGACCTATCACAAGCCCGCCAAGGGCAAGCCGGAAATCGTCTACGACGGCGAGCGCGTCACCGTGGCCGGGCACACCCCCGACCGCGATCCCGTCGCGCAAAGCAAGGCGCAAGTCCGCTGGCTGCAAAACGTGCTTCTCGAATCCACCGGCCAGCGGTTCGAGGTCCAGCCCGTCGTGCTGTATCCGGGCTGGTTCGTGAAGACGACCGCCAAACCGGGCGCGGGCTCGCCGTGGGTGCTGAACCCCAAGGCGCTGCCCGCTTTCCTGGAGCACAACCCGGCCCGGCTGTCGGACGCGGAGGCCCAGATGGCGACGTACCACCTCAGCCGGTTCGTGCGCGCCACGGCGAAATGACGGCCGCCGAACGGGGCGCTCGCCAACCCGATCCGCCCGCGTTCGCCCGCGCGCCAGGGCGCGGATGTTTGCGGTTTGCTACAAGTACCCATCAGAAAACCCGTGCCTTGGCGGTGGAGTTGCTCGACGACTGGGAGGCTATCTTCCAGGTCCTGAGCCATCTCGAGCCGCCGCTGACCAACAACGCCGCCGAGCGCGCCTTGCGGTATCGGGTCATCCTGCGCAAGCTCGGTCTGGGCACCCGGACCGCCGTGGGTTCGCGGGTCGTGGCCCCGCTCGCCAGCGCCATCGACACCTGCCGCCAGCGCGGCCACGCCGTCTAGGGGGAGCCGGGGGCGACGGGGCATGGGGCTGGCTGTAAATCATCTTTGATGATCCTTCAAACGAGGGTCTTGATGTGGTCCGCCAGCCGCAACGACAGCGCCGCCAGGGTAAGGGTGGGGTTGGCGGCGGGTGAGGTGGGGAACACCGACAGATCGCAGGCGAACAGGTTGTCGTAGCCGTGGAACTTGAGGTTTTCGTCCACCGCGCCGGCGCCGCCCGCACCCATGCGCAGCGTACCCACTTCGTGGGCCACGCCGCCGAGGCCTGCGCGCTTCAAACTCAGATCCTGCCCGAGAAGCGGAACGCCGCCGAGCCGACCGATGACGCCATTCTTGACGGTGTCGATCTCGCCGAAGAAGGCGTTGGCGCTCGGACTCTCCTGCATGGTGATGACGGGTTTGACGGAAGACGGGCCTAGCTGGTCTACGCGGTTGCCGGGGATCAGGTCCGCATCGAATAGGAACACCACTTCGCACAGCATCGCGTTGCCTTTCGCCTCGCGGTGGCGCCGCATCAACTCCGGGTCAACGTAGCGGCCCTGGTTCAGGTCGGCGCCCAGCTCGATGACCATGTTGTAGGGGTGGGCGTTGCGGGTGGCCCGCTTGTGACGCGACAGGGTTTTGCTCTGGGAATCGGTGCTGTGGTGAGGCGCCCCCTGGGGAATCATGAAGTGGGTGAAGAAGATGGGATGGTCCGTGATACCCATCCCGATCTGGCCGTTGGGATCCGCCAATCCGCTCAGCTTGGCGATTTTGGCGCTTTCGATGGTGCCCGCCGCCAGTACGACGACCTTGCCGGCGTAGGATCGCTCCTTCTGCACCAGCAGATCATAGGCCACGACCCGAGTGGCTTTCCCGGCGGCGGTTTCGATCCGGGTGACCGCATGATTGAGATTGACGATGAGGCGATTGTTGCCGGCTGGATCGTCGGTCAGACGCGATTCCGTGAGCAGGTCGCCGGAGGAGAACAGGCCCGAGGGAATGGTGCCGAACGTCGGGTTGAGCTGGCGCACCGCCACGGGGGCATCGAAGTGGTCGAAATCCGGCAGCGAGCCGCTCAGCATGGCTTTGAACCGCTGCTGGTATTGGGACGGAGCCGAGGGCCAGTAGATCAGAATTTCTGCCCGCTGGTAGCCGGCATCCTCCAGGAACCAGCGCACCGGCTGAGGCCAGGGCTCCAGCTCCCACCAAGTCATGCGCGGGATGAGCCCGCCCCAGAACATGGAGCGCCCACCGAGGTTGAATGCCTGCCCGCCGATAAAGTTTGAGCCGGCCGCGTTGGCGTAATTGATCACCTTGTATTGGTCGTACAGCCGCCACACGTGCTTGTCGAACTGGCCTATCAAGTGCTGGCGCGGCAGATTGGCGATGTGGGTGGGGAACAGGGCGCTGCCCGCCTCCAGCACCAGCACGGTGGCGCCCAGGTCGCTCAGCTGGTCCGCCAGGATGCCGCCGCCGATTCCGGAGCCGATGACAATGACGTCATAGACGCGGTTCTCATCGAGGTCGGGAGCGAAAAACGTCTGCTGGAAGCGGGAATTCTCGACGAGGACTTCGCTCATCGGCGGGAAATCCACTTCCGGCGGGCGAAAACGTGGTCCGCGCCAGCGAAGGCGGGACGCTGCAGATTGGCCCCGCCCATCCAGTAAGTGCGCTCCAGGACAAACTTAAACTCGATGCCTTGGGGATAACTCGCTTCCGGCAGTTCGAAGCGCCATTCGTCATCCTCGTAGATACCGGGAATGTCGTGGGTCCAGCCATCGGCGGCGCTGCGCAAAGTCACCTGCATGTCCGGGCGGTAAGCCACGGTCTTGAAACGGATAGTGAACATAGTGATCAGCTCCTTTAGGTCGGGCGCAGGCAGTGTACTACAGGCAATAAATCTCGCTCTCCTTCCAGACGCATCCAGTTTGCTCCCACAAAGCCGGGGACACTCCGATTCGCGGGCTTCCCTCCGGGATTTCCAGTTCTCCCCGATTTTTCAGCCGGAAAATGCAATCGCAAGTCCCCACTATGAATTTTGTGTCTGACCTATTTTCCTCAATCCAAGACTCCCTAGCTGCCCCAATACCATCGTAGAATGAATCATTTTTAATTGATATTCAGTTTTTTATAATTATTTTCCGTTTAGAGGGGCCAGCGTCGGGGCGGGAGCGGACGCCCTCGCCCGCGCGCTCGGCCGGTCCGCGCCCCCTCCCACCTTGAAACCCGAGCTGCCGCCATGCCCGACGAAATCTACCCCGCCCCACCTCGCCCGACCCTCGCCGACCTCGATCCCGAAAGCGCCACGACCGACCGGCTGATCGCGCTGGTCCGCAGCCACCGCCAGGACCGGGACGACCTCGACGCCGAAACATTGCTGGCCAACCTGCCGGTGGTGCTGCGCGCCCTGTGCGATCACCTGCTGTCGGGCGAGGCCACCGCGTTGGACGTGGCCTATCGACTGGCCTCGATCATCGACGTGGTGGACGGCGCGTTGGACCCGCCCGTTCCGCTCCACCGCCGGCACTGACCGCGCTCCCCTTGACGACCCGGTGGGCCTGTTCTACGCTTGACGTACATTTGTACGCAAATACCGCCGCGCCATGCCCCGAACCGCCGACGATGCCGCCTACCTGGCCAAACTCCAGGACTATTACGCCCGCTGGCGCAGCCTGCCGGCCTACGGTCCCTTGCGGGCGGTGCTGGGGCTGCGCTCGCGGGTGGGGGTGGCCCAGGTTCTGGACCGGCTGCGCGAGGCCGGCTTTCTGGAACGCCATCCGCATCACCGCTGGGTTCCGACCGCGCGGTTCTTCGCGCGGCCGCTGGCCGACGCGCCGGTCCCGGCCGGCGGGCCGGTCGGAATCCCGGACGGCGGCGAGGCCGGCTCCATCGACGCCTGGCGGGTGCGCCAGCCCTCGCGCACCGTGCTGATCCCGGTGACGGGGGATTCGATGATCGAGGCCGGCATCCAACCGGGCGACCGGGTGGTGGTGGAGCGGGACGTACCGGCCCGACCGGGCGATTTAGTCATCGCCGTCATCGACCACGAGTCACCTGAAGACCCTGGCGGTGGAAGACGGGGAAGCCGTGCTGGTCCCGGCCAATCCGGCCTATCCAGTGCTGCGCCCCGGCGACCGCTTGCAGGTGTTCGGGGTGGTGGTCGG
>CAVPXB010000021.1:0-157125 GCA_963709525.1 uncultured beta proteobacterium | reverse complement strand
GGAAGGATTTGAACCTTCGACCTTCGGGTTATGAGCCCGACGAGCTGCCAGACTGCTCCACCCCGCGTCTGAGCTTTTAATTATAACCTGCTCGACCACCGGGGGTCAAATTCGTGTGTCAGGGTGCTGATGCCGGTCGCCTGTTTCGCACCCTCCTGCGCCCGCCATTCACGCCGCGCGCTCGCCCGGCGCCGGAAACGCCACGACGTGATCGATGGCAAGCCGGATTCCGACACGCTCGCCAATCGCGTGGTTGTGATGCGACGGCACGAGCGACAGCACGCGCGACCCTGACGGCAGCCGCAACGTGTACAGGAAATCGGCGCCCCGGAACGCCCTGGCGACAACCTCAGCCTGCCACGGCGCGTCGTCGTCATGAACGATGTCGTCGGGCCGCACGAGCACGTCGACCGCGAGACCATCGTCGGCCAGCAATGGCGCTCCGCTGTCGAGTTCGCCGAGTTCGGTGATCACCCGCGCGGGCCCCGCGACGATGCCGCGCAGAAAGACGCCTTGCCCCACGAAGTCGGCGACAAACCTCGTCGCCGGCTGGTGGTAGAGATCGTAGGCACTGTCCCACTGCTCGATGCGCCCTTCGTGCATGATGCCGATCTCGTCGGCGAGCGCGAATGCTTCATGCTGATCGTGCGTTACCAGGATCGCGGTGGTGCCCGTCGCCTTGATGATCGTACGCACCTCGAGCGACAGGCGTTCGCGCAGATCGACATCGAGGTTCGAGAACGGCTCGTCAAGCAACAACAATCCGGGTTTCGGGGCCAGCGCACGCGCAAGCGCCACGCGCTGCTGCTGCCCGCCGGAAAGCTCGTGCGGGTACGTGCTCCCCGCGCGATCCATGCCGATCAACGCCAGCATTTCGGCCACGCGCCGCTGCTGGCTGGCGTCGGGACGACGCCCGAACGCAAAGCCGATGTTCGCCGCGACGCTAAGATGCGGAAACAGCGCGTAGTCCTGGAACACCATGCCGATTTGCCGCGCTTCGGGCGGCGACGATACGCCCGGGTTCGGAGACCACGCGACCGGACAGCACGATGCTGCCGCCGGTGATCGGCTCGAATCCTGCCAGGCAGCGCAGCACCGTCGTCTTGCCGCACCCGGAGGGGCCGAGCAGGCAGCCGATCGCGCCGTCGGCCAGCGCAAAGCTCAAGCCGCGCACGACCTCGATGCGCCCGTAAGCGTGTTCGAGAGCGCGGACGTCGACGGAGGCTGCCACGGCCGCGAGTTTACCCTGCGCCGCCGGACCGCGGTTACACGCTGCGGCTCGCGCGTCGCGCCGCGCGTCCCCGCTCGACCTCACGCAGCTTCTCGACCATTGCGGGGCCGACGACGATTTGCGGCGTGTGCGGCTCGCCAGCCTGCCCCGCAATGCCACCTGCGCGCGCCGCCACGCGCTGGCGGGCAACGTCGAACGCGCCGGTCAGCGTGTCCGCGTCCACCATGCCATGATTGAAGAGCGCCTCGCCGAACGCGGTCCCGTCGGCATCGAGTGCGCAAGCTTCGCCCGCATGGTCGTCGTCGGTAGCGGTCATCACCAATGACGATTCGTCAGCCAGTGCTTCGCGCCAGCGCCCCGAATAACACGACGACACGATGACGATCCGCCAGCGGATGCCCGCCTCGTCCAGCATCCGGCGCACCCGCAGCGGCGACAGCGGGACGAGGTCGAGCGGCGGCAATGCGACCTCGACCACGCCGCCGGGAGCGCCGTTGCCCGCGATGTAGAGCAATACGACGTCCTCATCGGGATCGATGGCCGCCCGGATCTCGTCGAGCGCCGCGCGCAGGTTGGAGACCGATGCCAGCGGCGCCTCGAGCAGCGCCGCGGGGTGATTGATCAGCGCGACCGAGCGACCGTCGGTCGCCCAGCGTTCGTCGAGCACTCGCAACGCCCGCGTCACATCCTGCCGCAGCGCGTCGTCGCCGCTGGCTGCGAACCCGATCGCATAGAGATCGGCAATCCCGGGGCGCGCATCCTGCAAGCCACCCAGAGCTTCCTCCAGCAGCAGCTTCTGTGCCTCCATCACCGGCTCCGACGCCGGGTTCGGATAGCGGGAATCGGCGCCAGAGTGACCGCCTTCGGAGCGCCACCATGGCACGTCGGGGGCGAAGGTGGCGCCAAACCAGAGCGGCGCCAGCAGCGCCAGCGCGCCCGCCAGCGCGCGCAGCCAATGCATCGGTCGAACCGGCACCAGCGCCACCGCCACCGCACGAGCAAAGATCGCGATCGTCCACAGCAGCAACACGTCATCGAGCCAACCGGAGAACAAGCCTGCGCCTGGCAGCCACCGCTGCAGGAACCCCGGAACGAGATGCATCGCCTGGATGGCGGGATACGAGGCGAAGAGGATGAGCGGTATCCCCAGTGCCAATGCCTGCTGCCGGAAGAGCAGCGCCAGCGACGCCGACACCAGCAGCACGGTACCCGCCGCATACGTTTCGCCGGCGACGCCCAGCCACGAAAAGCGGGCGTCAACGCCATGGCGAACGAAGTCGATGCCGACGTCGAACGCCGCGGAAAAAAACAGCAAAACGATGAATTCGGCGACCCCGATCCGGAAGTCAAGGCGGGACACCGGAAGAAAGAGCGCGATCCGCAAACCCGCACGGAGGTTGCGCGCGAGCTTGGCAAGCGCGTGGCGGATCACCGGCGTTGCCTGGCTATCGGCCCGCACCGTCCGCCCGGACCGGACCGCCATCCCGGTCTTCAGCCGGGACTGGCATGGGCCGCAATATAGGTCCTCACACGATCCACCTGGGGCGGCAGCACCGTCGAGCGCTGCGGTCGCGATTCGAGATCGGCGTATACCGCCGGACGCTCGGGATCGCAACCCAGCGCCTCGCGGATCGTGGCGGCGAACTTCGCCGGCAGCGCCGTCTCGATGCAGATCAGCGGCACGTCGGGATCGCGCAATTCGCGCCCGACCTTGAGTCCATCGGCCGTATGCGGATCGACAACGATGCCCTGCCGGGCTTGCGTGTCCCGAATGGTGCGGATGCGATCGGCGTGCGCGCTGCTGCCGGAAACGAATCCCGACGCCTGGACCAGCGCCCAGTACGGCGTTGCTGCGAGATCGAATCCGCCGTCGTGCTCGATCCTGAGCCACAGGTCGCGCACGGCTTGGGAATCGCGGCCGACGATGTCGAAGATGTAGCGTTCGAAGTTGGACGCCTTGGAGATGTCCATCGACGGGCTCGAGGTCGCGTGAATGTCGGCGGTCTTGCGCGGACGGTAGCGCCCGGTGCGGAAGAACTCGTCCAGGACATCGTTTTCGTTGGTCGCGAGGATCAGGCTTCGGATCGGCAATCCCATCGCCTTGGCAACGTGGCCGGCGAGGATGTTGCCGAAGTTGCCCGAGGGCACGGCGAAATCGACGCGATCGCGGCATGAACGCGCAACAGCGAAATAGCCCTTGAAGTAATAGACGACCTGCGCCGCAATGCGCGCCCAGTTGATCGAGTTGACGGTACCGATATGCCATTCCCGCTTGAAGGCCGCATCGGCGCTGACCGCCTTGACGATATCCTGACAATCGTCGAACACGCCCTCGATCGCGATGTTGTGGATGTTCGCGTCGGCGAGCGAATACATCTGCGCCTGCTGGAACGGGCTCATCCGGCCAAATGGACTGAGCATGAACACGTGGATGCCGCGCTTGCCGCGCATCGCGTACTCGGCCGAGCTGCCCGTATCTCCCGACGTCGCACCGAGAATGTTGAGCGATCGCCCGTCCCGCGCCAGCACGTACTCGAACAGGTTGCCGAGCAGCTGCATCGCCACGTCCTTGAAGGCAAGCGTGGGGCCATTCGCAGCATGCAGCAGATAGACGCCCGGTTCCAGCGGCGTCACCGGTGTGATGTCGGCGCTGCCGAAGACATCCGGCGTGTACGTCCGGCCGATCAGCGCTGACAGATCGCCGGCGGGAATATCGCCGATGAAACGCGAAAGTATGGCGTCGGCCAGGGCGGGATACGCGAGCGTGGCGAGCCCCTCGAGCTGCGCCGCGTCAAATCGGGGGTAGTGCTCGGGAATCGCGAGGCCGCCATCGGGAGCGAGGCCTTCGAGCAGGATGGACGAGAAGGGCTGCGGCGCATCACGCCACGCCCCGCGAGTGCTGATGTATTGCATGGAGGTTCGGTTCAGTTGAGTGCTTCGAGTCGGATGCGTACGATCTCGCCGGCGACCGTCGGCAGCGCCTCGATCGCAGCGATGGCCGCGTCGACGTTCTTCTCGATGGTGCGATGGGTGAGCAGGATGATGTCGGTCTGGTCCTCGCCTTCCGAGGGCTCTTTCTGGATCATCGCGTCGATCGAGATCTCGCGGTCGGCCAGGATGCGCGTGATGTCGGCCAGCACCCCGGGCCGATCCTGCACGCGCATCCGCAGGTAATAGCTGGTCACGACTTCGCCCATGGGCAGGAACGGCGTGTCCGACAGCTGATCGGGCTGGAAGGCAAGATGCGGCACCCGATGCTCCGGATCGGCGGTGTGCATGCGCGTCACGTCGACGAGGTCGGCGATCACGGAACTCGCCGTCGGCTCGGCGCCCGCGCCGGCGCCGTAGTACAGCGTCGGCCCCACCGCGTCGCCCTTGACCAGCACCGCGTTCATCACCCCTTCTACGTTGGCGATCAGCCGCCTGGCCGGAATGAGCGTCGGATGGACGCGAAGCTCGATGCCGGCCTGCGTGCGCCGCGTGATGCCCAGCAGCTTGATCCGGTAGCCCAATTCCTCGGCATAGCGGATGTCTTCCTGCGTCAGGCGCGAGATGCCCTCGGTATACGCCTTGGCGAACTGCATCGGCACGCCGAACGCTATCGACGCGATGATCGTCAGCTTGTGCGCGGCATCGATGCCTTCGATGTCGTAGGTCGGGTCGGCCTCCGCGTAACCCTTCGCCTGCGCTTCCTTCAGCACCTCGGCGAAGGTGGCGCCGCGAGAGCGCATTTCGGACAGGATGAAATTCGACGTCCCGTTGATGATTCCCGCGATCCACTCGAGACGATTGGCGGTCAGTCCTTCGCGCAGCGCCTTGACGATCGGAATGCCCCCGGCCACCGCCGCCTCGAAGGCCACCATCACCCCTTTGGCGTGCGCCGCGGCGAAGATCTCGTTGCCGTGCCGCGCCAGCAGCGCCTTGTTCGCAGTGACCACATGCTTGCCGTTGGCGATCGCCTTCAGCACGAAGCTCTTCGCCGGCTCGATGCCGCCGATCAGCTCGACGACGATGTCGACGTCTGGATGCGCGAGGACGACCGCGGCGTCATCGGTGATATTGACGCCGTCGACCCCGCGCGTCGCCTCGCGCGCGATGTCGATGGCGCGCTCGGCAATCCAGGTGATGCGTATGGGCCGCCCGGCGCGCCGGGCGATCTCTTCGGCATTGCGGCGGAGAACTTTCCAGGTTCCCATACCCACAGTGCCCATGCCGAGCAAGCCGACTTGCAGAGGTTTCATTGTCATCGTCTGATAACCGCGTAAGGGAGGTTCGGGCGCATCACGGAGACCACGCCGCCGTATCGCACGCCCGGTCAGGGCGCGTGTGGCGCGACGTCGACCGCAGCCAACGGCGCGGCAGTCGCGGGATTCGGGGCTTCCGGCGCGATGCCGTCGTCGCGCAACATCTGCTTGATGCCGCGGATCGCCTGCCGCGTGCGGCTTTCGTTCTCGATCAAGGCGAAGCGGACGTAGTCGTCGCCGTACTCGCCGAAGCCGATGCCCGGCGACACGGAGACCCTGGCCTTGGCGAGCAGCGCCTTGGCGAACTCGAGCGAGCCCGCGGCACGGTATTGCTCGGGGATCTTCGCCCACACGTACATCGACGCCTTGGGGTTGTCCACCATCCATCCGGCCTCGTGCAATCCTTTCACCAGCACGTCGCGGCGCTTCTGGTATTTCATCGCGATCTCGGCCACGCAATCCTGCGGTCCCTCGAGCGCCGCGATCGCGGCGACCTGAAGCGGGGTAAACGTGCCGTAGTCGTGATAGCCCTTGATCCGCGACAGCGCGTAGACGAGATCCTTGTTGCCGACCATGAAGCCGATCCGCCACCCGGCCATGTTGTAGCTCTTCGACATGGTGAAGAACTCGACGGCGACGTCGCGCGCGCCCGGCACCTGCATGATCGACGGCGCCTTCCAGCCGTCGAAAGTGATGTCGGCGTAGGCGAGGTCGTGGACCACCCAGATGCCGTACTCCTTGGCCAGCGCCACGATCTTCTCGAAGAACGGCAGCTCGACGCACTGCGCCGTCGGGTTCGACGGGAAGTTGATGATCAGCATCTTCGGCTTCGGGAAGCTCGTGTGGATCGTGCGCTCGAGCTCGGCGAAGAAATCGACATCCGGCGTGATCGGCACGTGGCGGATGTCGGCGCCCGCGATCACCGGACCGTAGATGTGGATCGGATAACTGGGATTGGGCACCAGCACGGTATCGCCACGCCCGAGCGTGGCAAGGGCCAGGTGCGCGATGCCTTCCTTCGAGCCGATGGTGACGATGGCCTCGGTCTCGGGATCGAATTCGACGCCCCAGCGGCGCTGGTACCAATGGCAGATCGCGCGGCGCAGCCGCGGGATGCCCTTCGATACCGAATAGCCGTGCGTGTCGGGACGCAGGACGGTTTCGATCAGTTTGTCGACGACGTGCCGGGGCGTCGGACCGTCGGGATTGCCCATGCCGAAATCGATGATGTCCTCGCCGCGGTGGCGGGCGGCCATCTTGAGTTCGGTGGTGATATTGAAAACGTACGGGGGCAGGCGCGTGAGGCGCGGAAACTCTTTGCCGGGGGAGGTGGCCATGCGGGTCTTTCTATCGTAAGCGCCCGGAACCGTCCGAGCGACGTAGAAGGGAGGGTGATCTATAATTTTATCGTCTAAGTCCATCTGCCGCAACGAAGCCCACACGAAACCGGGCGCGCCGCCTGCACCGAGTCACCGCTTGACCCCCCTCACCCGCCGACCCCATGCCACCCGACCGCGCCACCCAGCATCGTTGCCGCTGCGCCTCGGCGCGCGCGGACTCGCCCGTGACGCACCGGGCGGATCCCGAGTCCCGATGAGACTCCAGCGCACGTCCCGAGACGGCAACGTCGTCACCGGCGTGGGCCGCGATTGGCTTCGCGTGGGCGTCGTCGTCTACCGGCAGAGCCTGCTGCTCACTTCCGCGACCGTCGTGCCCGGCTGGGCGCCGCACGGCTGGGAGGGCCTTGCCGAAAGCGATTTCGCATCCGTTGTCGCCCTTCGCCCGGAGGTCGTCCTGTTCGGCAGCGGCGCCACCTTGCGCTTTCCGCACCCGCGCCTGACCCGGCTGCTCGCGGACGCCGGCATCGGCCTCGAGACCATGGATACGCGCGCGGCCTGCCGGACGTTCAACATCCTCGCGGCGGAGGAGCGTAGAGTCGCGGCGGCGCTCATCGTCGACACGCCGGATCCACAATACAATGACCGAACTCCCATCGACGACACGCCATGACGGACTCAGGCCCACCGCTCCCCAACCCTGCCGCCGAACTCGAGCGCTTTCGCGTTCGCACGCGTGCCGAGATCCTCTCCATCCTGCGCTCGCTGATGGACCAGAATTCGCTCGTCACGGTCTACTTCAATGGCGGACACGACTTTTTCCTGACCGCCCTGCTCGCCATCGATGACGTCGGCGCCACGCTCACCTTCGATCGCGGCACCGACGAACGGCAGAATCAACGATTGTCCAGAGCGCCCGCGGCAAGGCTCGAAGCGTATCTGGATCACATTCGCGTCGAGTTCTCCATCGGCACCATCGCGACCGTCGGGTTCGAAGGCAAGCCTGCGTTCCGTGCTCCGCTCCCGCCTTCGTTGCTGCGCATCCAGCGCCGCGAGTCCTACCGCGTTCATGTGCCCATCAGCCGCCCCATCGTCTGCGAACTGCCGCCCGCCGGGGCTACCGGGCAACCGGTCCTGGCGCAAGTGCGCGACATCAGCATCGGGGGCGTCGCGCTGGTGGATTTTCCGGCCGCGTTCCAGTTGGTTCCGGGAACGGTGTTCGAGCATTGCCGCCTGCACCTCAGTCGAACCGAGATGGTCATGGTCGGGCTCGAACTCGTCCGCGTGTATCGCGCGCGTAACGCGCTGCCGGGCGCGAGTCAGCTCGTAGGCTGCCGCTTTCTGCATCTCAACGCCAAGATCGAAGCCCAACTGCAGCGGCTCATCAACCAACTCGACGTCGACCGGCTCGCGGGCTAGCAACCCGCGCAGGCGGCCGCGGCATGGGCGCGTACCGATCAGGCGGCGAGGATCTCGCGGATGTGCTCGGTGACGCTGCGTCCCAGCGCCGACAGGGCGTAACCGCCTTCCAGCGTGGAGATCAACCGGCTGCTGGAGTGCTTGTGCGCCACCCCCATCAGTTCGCGCGTCACCCAGGCATAGTCGGCCTCGGTGAGTTTCATCCCGGCCAGCGGGTCCTCGCGATGGGCATCGAAACCCGCCGATACGTAGATGATCTCGGGACGATGACGCTCCAGCGCCGGCAACCAGAGGTCACGCACCGCATCGCGGAAGGCGTCGCTGCCGCTGCCTGCAGCAAGCGGCACGTTGACCATGTTGTCGGCCACGTTTTCGGTGCCGGAATAGGGATAGAGCGGGTGCTGGAAGATCGACGCCATCAGCACGCGCGGATCGCCGGCAAAGATGTCCTCGGTCCCGTTGCCGTGATGGACATCGAAATCGATGACCGCGACCCGTTTGATGCCGTGACCTTCCAGCGCGTGCGCCGCGCCCACGGCCACGTTGTTGAACAGGCAGAATCCCATCGCCCGGTTGCGCTCGGCGTGATGCCCCGGCGGGCGGACGGCGCAGAACGCGCTCTTGCATTCCCGACGCATGACAAGGTCGGTCGCGAGCACCAGCGCACCGGCGGCATGCTTGGCAGCCGAGAGCGAATGCGGGTTGAGCGCCGTGTCCGGATCGATGAAGTTCAATCCGTCGGCCGGGCTCGCCTCTTCGAGGGAGTCGATGTACGCGTCGCCATGGACGCGGGCGATCTGCGCGCGCGTCGCCGGCAGCGCCGTGTAATGCCGCAGGTAGGCGTCGAGCCCCGCGGCGATGAGCCGGTCGCCGATCGCGTGCAGCCGATCGGGGCACTCGGGATGGTAGGGCCCCATGTCGTGGAGCAGCGACGAGGGGTGCGTGATGTAGGCGGTGGGCAAGGGGTGTTCGCTTCTCGCAGCGACGGCGGGGTTTCGGTTCGGCACAGGGATGCTGCAACGTCAGCGCGGCATCCGGGTGACGTCGGCCGGCCAATGCGCGCCCCCAATACCCGCTGGAAGGAGTGTAGCGTCTGCCCGCGGGTGATGACTAGCCCGCTTTCGCGGTTTACAGTGACAGACCCGCCACAATCATGATTCCCGCGCGCCGCGCCCAACCGCGGCCTGCCCGCGTCCGCGAAAGGCCAGAATGACCGTCCGTACCCTGAGCGAAGCCGATGTGCCGGTTGCGCAGCGACTTTCCGCCATCCTGGGGCAACTCAACCGCGTCGTCGTCGGCAAGGACCAGGCGACGCGGCTGGCGCTGGCCTGTCTGCTGGCGCGGGGCCACTTGCTGATCGAGGACATCCCGGGCGTCGGGAAATCGACACTGGCGCAAGCGTTGGGGGGAACCCTGGGTTTGCGTTGCGTCCGCGTCCAGTTCACGAGCGATCTGCTCCCCGCGGACGTGCTGGGCGTATCGATCTTCGACGCCGCTGGACAGGCATTCCGCTTCCATGCGGGCCCCGTGTTCAATTCCATCGTGTTGGCCGACGAAATCAATCGGGCGCCACCCAAGACGCAGAGTTCGCTGCTGGAAGCCATGGAGGAGCGACAGGTATCGATCGACGGCGTCACGCGCAAGCTGCCGGACCCGTTCTTCGTCATCGCCACCCAGAACCCGGTCGAGCAGATCGGCGTCTACCCGCTGCCCGAGTCGCAGCTCGACCGCTTCCTGATGGCGATCGAACTCGGTTATCCCGACCCTGCTGCCGAGCGCGAACTGCTTGCCGGCGGCGATCGGCGCAGTCAGGTGGCGACTTTGCCCGCCCTGGCCGATCCTCCCACGCTGCTCCAATGGCAGCGCGACGCAGCCGACATCCACGTGGCGTCGGCGTTGCTGGACTACGTGCAGGCGTTGCTCGCGGCAACGCGCGGCAATACCGGCGGCGATGCCGACGCGGGCGCCCGGCGGGGACTGTCGCCGCGCGCCGGGCTGATGCTCCTCGCCGCGGCACGCGCGTGGGCGCTCATCCATTCCCGCCCGATGGTCCTGCCGGAAGACATCCAGGCAGTCTTTCCCTCGGTGGCCGGACATCGGCTGGCGGGCGGCGCGCGCACGGGGGCCCTGCAGGCTCGCGCATTGCTGCGCAGCGTGGCGCTGCCCTGAGCAACTTGACCGCCCGGCTTGCGATGTCCGGGTCGACTGCGCAGATGATGCCGCGCTTCCAGCCCCGGCGATGACCGGGCGTTCCTTGACCGTCAGTCTCGCTCCTGTGTCGTCCGCTACTTTCCCCGGCAACCTCGTCGACCTGATACGTCAGCGCTTTTTTCGCCACCGCCCGGCGGATCGCGACCGCGTTGTCCTGCGCCACCATCGGATCTACATCCTGCCGACCAGGCGCGGCTGGGCATTCATCGCGACCCTTGCACTACTTCTTGTAACATCTCTCAACTACGCCCTTTCTCTTGGATTTATCGTTACTTTCTTGCTTACGGGTCTCGCGTCGGTCGGGTTGCTGCACACTTTCCGCAATCTTGCGGGCATCGAGCTACGTCCGTTGTCGGCGGGAGAGGCTTTTGCCGGAAACCCCTTGCCGTTCAGTCTGGCGCTGGCTGGCGGCGCGCTGCCGCGACACACGATCCATCTGCGGGCGGGAGAAGGCACCGATGTCACGACCGACATCACCCCTGAAGTCGCGCTTCCGGTCACGCTCGATCTGCCGACGCGCCATCGCGGCGTGCGTGCACTCGGCCGGGTAACCGTTTCGTCGGACTATCCGCTCGGTTTGTGGCGGGCCTGGGCCTACGTGCACTTCCCGCTGACCGGCGTCGTCTTTCCAACGCCGGAAGCGGCGGCCCCGCCGCTGCCCGCCGCGGCGGCGGGACAAGCCGACCGCGGACCACTGACGCGCGATGACGCGGACCTCTCGGGCCTCAAGAACTACCAGGCAGGCGATCCGCTGCAAAGGGTGGCGTGGAAGGCCGTGGCCCGCGGTGCCGGCTGGTACACGAAGGAGTTCGACGGCGCCGGCGGCGGCGGCCCCGTCCTGCTGTCATGGGGCGCGCTCCCCGTCCAACTCGACACCGAAGCCAGAATCGCCCGCCTGACCGCATGGGTGCTGGCAGCCGAACAGGCAGCGCGGCCGTTCGCGCTATCGGCGCCGAGCGTTGCGCTGGCGGCAAACCAGGGACGCGACCATCGCCGGCGCGCCCTCACCGCGCTGGCCATGATCGGGGAGCCGCAAACTTGAGCGGCCTGGTCGCGCCCCGGTCGCGCAAACGCGAGCGCCTCGACGCGAGCGGCGCGCTCTCGCCCAACCAGATCCGCTGGATCGGGCTGATGCTGTTCGGCGTGCAGTTGCCGCTGGCGCCCTATGTCCCGGCATGGGGCGCGCTTTTCGGCGTGTTGCTGGTCAGCCTGCGCTTCCTGCTCCTGCACCACGACCGGTCGCGCGCGATGAGGCCCTCGCGTCCCGCTTCCGGATGGCTGCTCCTGCTGGCGGCACTCGTCGCCGCGTTCGCGGTCTGGATGACCTTCGGCTATTTCGCCGGCCGCGATCCCTGCGTCGCGTTCCTCTACGTGTTGCTGGGGATCAAGTTTCTCGAAGCCCGCAGTTCGCGCGACGGCGCGCTGCTGGTCTGCCTGGCAGGGTTTCTGCTGGTCGCGCTTTTCTTCTACAGCCAGTCGCTGCTGGCTGGCCTGGCGATGGTTCCGGCGCTGTTGCTCATCACTGCCGCGCTGTTGCAACTCTCGGTTCCGGCGGCGCAGGCGCAACCGCTCGAAGCCTGGCGCCGCGTGATGGCGCGGGCCGCGAGGATGCTCGCCCAGGGCATCCCGCTCGCAGCGCTGCTGTTCGTGTTCTTTCCGCGCCTCGGCGCCCCGCTGTGGGGGTTGCCGAGCGATCACGCCGCCAGGAGCGGACTTTCCGACCGGATGGCTCCCGGACTCGTCAGCGCGTTGTCGCTGTCCGATGCCGTCGCGTTTCGGGTCGACTTCGACGCGCCGCCACCCCCGCCGGCGCAGCGCTATTGGCGCGGACCCGTGTTTTCGCGGTTCGACGGCAGGGAGTGGAGTCCGGCGGCTCATCAACCCGCAGCGGCATTCGAACGAACGCGCGGGCAACTCGTCAGCTACACGGTCACGCTCGAACCGCACGACAAGCTGTGGCTGTTCGCGCTCGATCTTCCCGCCACCCTCCCGACGCTGGAAGGCGAGACCGGCACCGAGGTTCCGGGAACCTCCATCGCCACCTTGACGCGCGATCAGCAGCTCCTCGCGCGCGCGCCGGTGTCCTCGCCGCTGCGTTATCGCCAGGCATCGCGACCGCTTGCATCGTACGCCGCCGGTGACGAGCGGCAACTGTTGCGGGACACCGCCATCAACACCGCGTTGCCGAGGGACCTCGCGCGCACCAATCCACGCACGCTGGCCTTCGCGCGGGCGCTGCGCGACGCTCACGGCAGCGACGGCGCCGTCGTGAGCGCCATCCTCGGCCATTTCCGCGACGAGCCGTTTGTCTACACGCTCTCGCCGCCACTGCTGGGCGCCAGCCCCATCGACAGCTTCCTGTTCGAGACGCGGCGCGGGTTCTGCGAGCATTACGCGAGCGCCTTCGTCGTGCTGCTGCGCGCGGCCGGCATCCCGGCCCGGATCGTCACCGGCTACCAGGGCGGCGAGATCAACCCCAATGGCGGCTACATGATCGTGCGTCAATCCGATGCCCACGCCTGGGCCGAGGCGCTGATCGACGGTCGCTGGCAGCGACTCGATCCGACCGCTGCCGTTTCGCCGTCCAGGATCGAGGTCGGATTGGGCGGCGCGCTGGCCGCGGGCGAGCCGATCCCCTTGCTTGCGCGCCTCGACAGCAGCTGGATCAAGACGGCACAACTGGCCTGGGACGCGCTCAACCACGGCTGGCGGCGGTTCTTCGTCGGCTTCAATCAGGACCGCCAGCGCGCACTGTGGCGGGCGCTGGCGATGGAAAAGCTGCCCGCCTGGCAAATGACCTTCCTCGTCATCGTGCTGGCATCGGTATGGCTTGCGTCTCTGCTGGGCTGGCTTGCGTGGCGGCGGCGCCGGCGCGATCCCGTTCACGCGCTATGGCAATCGATGTGCCGCCGCCTCGGTCGCGCCGGGCTGCCCCGGAATCCGTTTGAGGGCCCGCTCGATTACGCCGCACGCGCGGCGAAGCAATGGCCCGAGTTCGCCGCCGCATTCGGCATGATCGGCGACGCCTATGCGGAGTTGCGCTACGGCCGCATGAGCGGTGGCGCCGATCCGCGCGCGCGCGCCGTGGTACTGGCGCGGCTGCGACGGGCACTGCAGATGGTTCCGCCTGCGCGCGCGCTCGCCCGGGCGGGCGCGGCCGGGCGATAGCGACGCTCGTTACAGAGGCTATGCGGGGGGCAGGAACCGGAGCGGGTCCACCGGCTTGCCCATGCGCCGGATCTCGAAATGCAGCTTCACCTGATCGGAATCGGTGTTGCCCATCTCGGCAATCTTCTGGCCTCGCGTCACCTGCTGCCCCTCGCGCACCAGAATCTCCTTGTTGTGCGCATAGGCGGACAGGAATGTCGCATTGTGCTTGACGATGATGAGCTTGCCATAGCCGCGCAGTCCGGTTCCCGCATAGACGACCTTGCCGGCCGCGCTCGCGTGCACCGGCGTTCCCGCCTTGCCGCCGATATCGATGCCCTTGAGATTGGCGGTGTCGGAGAATCCGGTGATGACCTTGCCGGAAGCCGGCCACATCCACTCGATTGCGCCGTCCTCGGCGGTCGGTAGTGCCGGGGCCGGCTTGGGCCTGGGTTCGGGCGCCACGGCAGGCGCCGGCTTCTCCTCGCTGCGTGGAGCGGCGAGCCCCTGTGGTTCAGGCGGCGCGCTCGTCACCGGTGGCGGCATCGGGGACGCCGCCGCAGATGCCAGAGGCGCGCGCTGCAGTTCGCGCAGCGCCTGCTCCGAATACGGCTCCTTGACTACCTTGGGCGACGACTTGTAGGTGTCGGCGTTGCGCGGACCCGGCATCGCCAGCGGCTGCGCAGAAGGCGAGGGTGTCGGCTTGGCATCGCCCGGCAGCGCAGGGGGCGACGCGCGCAGCGGTGCAGTGGTCGTCCCCGGCGATGCCACCGGTGCGCCCGGACCGCTTTCCCCCGGCGCGGTGAGCCGCAGCACCTGTCCCACGCGAATCAGGTTGGGGTTCTCGATGTTGTTCCATGCCGCCATCTCGCGGTAGTCGAGGCCGTGGTCGAGTGCGATCGCGTGCAGCGTATCGCCGCGCTTGACCGCGTAGGTCTGAGGCCGCCAATCGGACTCGGGCGGCGCTGCGACTGGCGGGGGCGCAGGTGGCGCGGGCGCGGCGATGACCGAAGGTGGCATCGGCCTGCGTTCGACCACGGGCGCCGGCGCGCGTGAAGCGCATGCCGCAAGCAACGCCAGCAAGGACAATGCAAGGGCTAACGCGAGTCCGGCGCGCACCGAAGCCGCGATGCACTCGAAACGGCAGGATGCGCGCAGCGCAGGACTCATGCGTGGACCACGCTCATGTCAGTACCCGCCCGGCCGCCCGAAGGGTACTGACTGCGCCCCCTTGGGAGGCAGCGAACGTAGTGAGCGTGGGGGTCGTTTCATCCTAGGCCAGACCGGGCAGCAGGGGCACGAATCGTACCGCATCGAGGACCTGCTCGCGGTAGCCGGACGGCGCGGCCTCGACGACGGTGAGCCGCTGCACGCCGTCACCGTGTTCCCCGTGGCAGGACAGCGGAAGCACCATCCGTCCGCCGGGCTTGAGATACTGGAGCAGCGCCGTCGGCAGATGCGTCGCACCGGCGGTGACGATGATCGCGTCGACCTGAAGCTCCTCGCCGAGATCCGTGGAACCGTCGCCGTGCTTCAGGCGCACGTTCCTGACCTTGAGCGACTGCAGATTGCGCCGGGCCTTGTTGACCAGCGCGCCGATGCGCTCGACCGTGTAGACCTCGGCGGCGATCTGCGCGAGGATCGCCGTCTGATACCCGCAACCGGTTCCGATTTCCAGCACGCTTTGGAGATCGCGACCGTTGCGCGCGAGTTCGGTCATCCGGGCTACCACCCAGGGCTGGGAGATCGTCTGCCCGCTCCCGATCGGCAGCGGCGTGTCTTCGTAGGCGCGGATGGCCAGCGCCTCGTCGACGAAGATATGGCGCGGCACGGCGTTGATCGCCGAGAGCACCACCTCGTCACGGATGCCCTGCTCGCGCAGACGCTCGACCATCCGCGCCCGCGTGCGCGCCGACGTCATTCCGATCCCGGACATCTTCTCGCCAGGCGTCGCCATCGCGTTTGGTCAGACCCCCATCCAGGCACCGACCACTGCCATCTCGTCGCGGTTGGTGAGGTCGATCTGCAGCGGCGTCACGGAAGCAAAACCCAGCTCCACCGCATGAAAATCGGTGCCCTCGCCGGCATCGGCGGCAGCACCCGCGGCGCCGACCCAATAGACCGTTTCTCCGCGAGGACTCTGGGTCTTGATCGTGTCCTCGGCCTTGTGCCGCCGACCGAGACGGGTGACGCGATAGCCGCGAAGCGACGCGCACGGAACGTCCGGAACGTTGACATTGAGCAAACGCGGCCCGAGTTCCTTCGCCGCATGCCGGTCGAGCAATTCCAGCGCCACCGCCGCCGCCGTTTCGAAATGGGCCGCGGTCTTCGAAGCCAGCGATATGGCGATCGACGGAATGCCGAGCAGAAAGCCCTCGGTTGCCGCCGCGACAGTACCCGAGTAAATGGTGTCATCCCCCATGTTCGCGCCCAGGTTGATGCCCGATATGACGAGGTCCGGCAAGGTCTGCAGCAACCCCGTCACCGCAAGATGGACGCAATCGGTGGGTGTCCCGTTGACGAACAGGAAACCGTTGGGCGCGCGACGAACCGTCAACGGGCGGTCCAGCGTCAGCGAGTTCGACGCGCCGCTGCGATCGCGCTCGGGCGCGACCACGGTGACGTCGGCGCGCGACCGCAGGGCCGCGACGAGATGTTCGATGCCCGGCGCGAAGTAGCCGTCATCATTGGAGACGAGAATGCGCATAGTGAGAACCCGACTGCTTCCGACACGAGAAACGACTGCGTGCCTGATTATAACCGTCGGGGCCGCTGCGGCTCCCGCCTATAATCGCCCGATGCGCGACCGATCGCCCCCGAATCCGCTTTCCACTTGAGCCAACACGATGCGTTTGCGCATGGGCGGCATGCATAGCGGCAACCGGATGCTCGTGACCGCGGCATCGGCGCTGGCACTGGCGGCAGCGCTGCCCGTGGCGTCGGTGGTGTTGACAGGACTCGCGCCCGGCAGCGTCGGGAACTGGTTGCATCTTGGCGCCACTGTCCTCCCGGGCTTCCTCTCGAACACCGCAATCCTGGTCGTTCTGGTCGGCGCAGGGGTCGCTTTCGGCGGCACGCTGACCGCCTGGCTGATCACCAACCGCCGCTTTCCCGGGTCCGCGATCTTCGAGTGGGCGCTGCTGCTGCCGCTGTCGATGCCCGCGTACGTGATGGCCTATGCGTACACCGACTGGCTCGAATATGCCGGCCCCGTGCAGGCGACAATGCGCCAGGTCTTCGGGCTGGCACGCGGCGACTACTGGTTCCCCGATGTGCGGTCGACGGGCGGTGCGGCCGCGATGTTCATCGCCGTGTTGTACCCGTACGTCTATCTCCTCGCGCGCACCGCGTTCATCGAACGGCCGGCGTCGCTGGTCGAAGCGGCGCGCACCATGGGCGAGAGTGCGCGCGGAGCGTTCTGGCGCGTGGATCTGCCGCTCGCACGGCCAGCCATCGCCGGCGGCGTGGCGCTTGCGCTGATGGAGACGCTGGCGGATTACGGCACCGTCGCCTATTTCGGTGTCGACACCTTCACGACCGGCATCTACCGGGCCTGGTTCGCGCTGGGCGATCGCGTCATGGCGGCGCAGCTTTCGACCTTGCTGCTCGGTTTCGTCATCGGTGCCGTGTTGCTCGAGCGATGGTCGCGAGGCGCAGCGCGGGTCGCCGGCGGAACCCGGCAGCGCAGTCCCCTGCCCCCGCCGCAGCCGCAGCTGCATGGCGTCCGGGCGTGGGTCGCCTGCGCGCTGTGCGTGCTGCCCGTGATCCTCGGCTTCGTGCTTCCGGTCGTGCTTCTCGTGCGCCTTGCCGCGCGCGAATGGGCGACCGCACCGCTGGCACGATTCGCCGAACTCGCCTGGAACAGCTTCCGCGTCGCCGGAACGACCGCGCTTCTGGCCGTCGCCTTTGCCGTGCTCGTTGCCTATGCGCTGCGCCTCGCGCCGGGCCCGTTGACGCGTTTGACCAGCCGGGTCCTGAGCCTCGGATACGCGGTCCCGGGCTCGGTCCTCGCCGTCGGCGTGCTGGTGCCGGTGGGCGCCGCCGACGTGTGGCTGGCTCAATCCCTGCATCGGCATTTCGGCGTCAAGCCGGAGCTTGTCCTGACCGGCACCGTGATCGCGCTGATCTACGCCTACCTCGTCCGCTATTTCGCCGTCGCATGGAATGGCATCGAGCCGGGCTTTGCGCGCATCACGCCCAACATGGACGCTGCCGCGCGGGGATTGGGTGCCGGCGCCACGGGGACGCTCGTGCGCATCCACGCGCCGCTGCTCGCGCGCAGCGCCGCGGCGGGCGTGCTGCTGGTTTTCGTCGACGTGATGAAGGAATTGCCGGCGACACTGGTGATGCGGCCGTTCAACTTCGACACCCTCGCCACGCAGGCCTACACGCTGGCCAAGGATGAACGCCTCGCGGAAGCGGCGCTGCCCTCGCTCGCCATCGTTGCGGTGGGCGTGTTGCCGTTGCTCATCCTCGCGCGCGCGGTGCGGCGCGGCGCGGTCGGCCACTCGCCTCGCACCGGGAGCGATGCGCGAACTCCGGCCCGCGACGGCGCGATGGCGGGTCCGCGCCGCGCGGAAGCGCCTGCAAGGGGCGCATGACCGGCTACTTCCAGCCCGCGCGATCGAGCAGCTTTTGTGCGCTGGGCGTGTTGCGTCCCAGCACGGCGATCGGCAGCGCATCCGCCTTGAATTTGCCCAGTGATTCCAGTTCGGCGTTCTTCGCCACTGCGCCCTTCACCGCCGGCCATTCGTTGTTGCCGTTGGCGAAATAGGCCTGCGCTTCGTCGCCGGCGAGATATTCGAGAAACCGGCGCGCGTTGTCCGGATGCGGTGCGTGCTTCAGCACGCCGGCACCCGCAATGTTGAGATGCGTGCCGAACGATTCCTGATCGGGCCAGACGAGGCCCGCTCTTGCGGCCCAGTCGCGCTCTTCCGGCCTGGTCGAGCGCATCAGGCGCACGTAGTAGTAGGTGTTGGTGAGCGCAACAGCGCATTCCCCGACGGCAACCGCCTTGATCTGGTCGGTGTCGCCGCCCCGCGGCGTGCGCGCCATGTTGGCAACCACGCCCCGCGCCCAGGACTCCGCCTTCGGCTCCCCGAGATGCTCGATCATCGCGGCCACCAGCGACAGGTTGTAGGGGTGGCTCCCCGAGCGCGTGCAGACCCGCCCCCTGTTCTTCGGGTCGGCGAGCGACTCGTAGGTCGCGACTTCGGCGGGATTCACCGTCGCCTTGTTGTAGACGATGACGCGGCCGCGGCTCGAGAATCCAAACCAGTGGCCCGCAGGGTCGCGCAGCGAAGCGGGGATGCGCTCATCGAGGAGGCTCGACCTTACCGGCGCGAACAATCCCTGCTGCTGCGCCGACCACAGCCGCGCGGCATCGACGATCAGCAGCACATCGGCGGGACTGAGCGCGCCCTCGCTGCGCAGGCGCTCCAGCAGTTGGTCGTCGCCGGCCTCGATGCGGTTGATCCTGATGCCGGTGGCCTTGGTGAAGTTGTCGTAGAGCGCTTCGTCGGTCTGGTAATGGCGCGCCGAATAGAGGTTGAGCACCGGGGGCTCGGCGGCGCGCGACGGCAAGGCAACGACGAGGGCGATCGCGGCGAGCAAGCTACCGAGCCGGCGGGCAAATGCGCGGACAACGCGAACAATTCCAGTCATGGCGGTGCGCCGTAGGTGAACCGATGAGGCGCCCATTGTGCCCGGCGTCCGGCCGGCCGTCAATACGAATGCGACTTATTCGCATCGGCGCGACCGAAGCCCGGGGGCGCCTCAACCGCTGTTGCGCAGCCCGGCCGCCAGCCCGTTGATGGTGAGATGAATCGCCCGCTGCGTGCGCTCGTCGGTCTGGCCGCCCCGATACCGACGCAGCAGTTCGACCTGCAGGTGGTTCAACGGGTCGAGATAGGGAAATCGATTGCGGATGCTGCGGTCGAGAATCGGGTTGTCGTCGAGCAACCCCGTGTATCCGGTGATGGCCAGCAAGTGCCGTATGGTCCGCTCGTGCTCGTCGGCGATACGGCCGAATATCGCCTCGCGCGCGGCGGCGTCGGGACAAAGCTCGGCATAGCGTGAACCGATCGCGAGATCGGTCTTTGCCAGCACCATCGCCATGTTCGACAGCACGCTGCGGAAGAATGGCCAGCGATCGTGCATCTCGGAAAGAAGCCGCAGGCCGCGGCCCTCCGGATGCGCCGCGAGCCACACCTCGACCGCGGAGCCGAACCCGTACCAGCCCGGGAGCATCAGCCGGCACTGTCCCCAGCTGAACACCCACGGAATCGCCCGCAGATCCTCGATCCGGTTCGACGCCGTCCGCGACGCCGGCCGGCTGCCGATGTTGAGGCCCGCGATTTCGGCAATCGGCGTCGCGGCGTGGAAATAGTCGACGAACTCCGGGGTCTCGTAGACCAGCGCCCGGTAAGCCGTACAGGCGTGTGCCGACAACTCTTCCATGGCGCCGAAATAGTGCTGCGCGCGATTGCCCAGGCGCTCGTTGTCGAGCAGGCTCGCCTCGAGTGCGGCCGCAACCAGCGTTTCAAGGTTGCGCCGACCCGATGCCGGGTCGGAGTACTTGCTGGCGATGATCTCGCCTTGTTCGGTCACGCGCAGCCCCGCGCGGACGCTGCCCGCAGGTTGGGCAAGGATGGCCTCGTAGCTCGGCCCTCCCCCGCGACCGACCGTGCCGCCGCGACCGTGGAACAATCGCAGCTTGACGCCATGGTCGCGGAACGCTTCGACCAGCGCGAGTTCGGCGCGGTAGAGCGCCCAGTTCGCCGTCGTGTAGCCGCCGTCCTTGTTGCTGTCGGAATAGCCGAGCATCACCTCCTGCCACGAGCCCCGGCTCTCGAGCCAGCTCCGGTAGCGCGGCAGGGCGAACGCTTCGCGCATGATCTTTCCGCACTGCGCCAGATCGTCAATGGTCTCGAACAGCGGCACGATGTTGATGGCCAACGCATCGCCGCGCGCAAGCCCCGCTTCCTTCAGCAGGACGCCGACTTCGAGCAGATCGCTCGCCGACTGGCACTTGGAGATCACGTAGTTCGGCAGCGCGTCGGCGCCATAACGCCGGCGGATGTCGGCGGCGGTGGCGAGAATCGCCAGTTCGGAGCGCACCCGCTCGGAGTACTCCAGGTGCGGCGAATGCAGGAGCCGCGGGTCGCCGAGTTCACGCGCCAGCAACGCGACGCGGTCGTCCTCCGCGAGCCCGGCATAGTTCGACTCCACGCCGGCTGCGGCCAGGAGCTCCGCGACCACGGCTTCATGCACGTCGGCATTCTGTCGCAGGTCGATTTCGGCCAGATGGAAACCGAACACGTCGACCGCACGCAGGAGCGGCAACAAGCGGCGTTCGGCGAGCACTGCGGCGCCGTGCGTACCCAGCGAGGTGCGGATCACCGCGAGTTCCGCGCCAAGCTCGCGCGGCGTCGCATACGGCGCCAGATCGACCGGCGAAACGCGCGCCGGCACGTAAGGCGAAAGCTCGCGCGCGGTGGCAGCAAGGCGTGCGTAGACGCCCACCAGCGCCTGGCGATAGGGTTCGTCGGAACGGTGCGGGTTGGCATCGTGCGCCGCCTGCGCGAGTGCCAGCAGCGCCTCGGTCGGCTGTACGAGTCGCGTCGACAGCGACAGCTCGCCGCCCAGCGCGTGGACCTGGTCGAGATAGTGCGCAAAGGCCACCGACGCCTGCGCACGGATCGCATACGCAAGTGTTTCCGCCACCACGAAGGGATTGCCGTCACGATCCCCGCCGATCCACGACCCCATGCGCAGAAAGGGCGGCGGGACGAAGTCGGGGATCTTGAATCGCGAACGGACCTGCGCTTCCAGAGCGCCGTAGATGCGGGGCAGTTCATCGAGAAATGTATAGCGGTAATAGGCGAGCCCGTTGTCGATCTCGTCCTTCACCGCGAGCTTTTCCAGCCGGATCATCGCCGTCTGCCAGAGCGACAGCACCTGCCGATAGAGCCCGGCTTCGAATTCCGCCTCCTCCTCGCGGGTGAACTGCGTGCGGTCGCGCCATTGCAGCAGCCGCGCAACTTCACGCTCGCAGTCGAGGATGCTCTTGCGCTGGACTTCGGTCGGGTGCGCGGTAAGCACCGGCGCGATCAGCGCCTCCCGGAACCAGCCGACCAGGGCGTCGTCGCGCGTGCCATGCGCCGCGACGCGCTCCACGGCATCGGCGAGGCTTCCCCGCTGCGGCGGCGAGCCGGCGAGCGCATGCGCGCGCCGCCTGCGATTTTGATGCACATCCTCGGCGATGTTCGCAAGATGCGAGAAGTAGCTGAACGCCCGCACCACGTCGAGCGTCTCGGCGATCGGCAAGCCATTGAGCAGCGCGGCGAGTTCGCCCCTCGCAGCCGGCGCATGGTCGGCCCCTCCGCGCCGGAAACGGATCGCCGTCTGCCGGACCGCCTCGATGCGCGCATAACCCGCGTCCCCTGCCTGTGCGCGCAGCACCTCGCCCAGGATTCGGCCAAGCAGCCTGGTGTCGTCGCGCAGCGGCAGGTCCTTGTCCGGTGCTTCGGTCGACGGGTGCTGGGCCATGGCTCGCGAATCCTCGGGTGAATGGGCTGGCGCAGGCGCGGGGGGACCCTTCTTGCGCAGCGCAGCAACGGAGGCCCATTGTAGCGACTTTGCGACGCTGTCCCAATGGATTATGCTGCACTGCATTTACCCTGCCGTGCCATCATTGCCCTCTTTCCCGCGAGCCTCCCCATGCCTGCAACCGCCAGCCAGCCACCCTCACTCGAGCAACTGCGCGCGAAGCTCTCCACCACGACACTCGCGCAACTTTTCGAACGCGACGCCGACCGCTTTGCGCAGCTGTCGCTGGGCTGGGATGGCTGGCTCGTCGACCTGTCCAAGGAACGCGTCACGACCGAGGTGATTGCCGCGCTCATCGAGGAATCCAGACAGGTTGGGCTCGAGGGATGGATCCGCGCGCTGTTCTCCGGCGAGAAAGTCAACCAGTCGGAAGGCCGTCCGGCTTTGCACATGGCGCTGCGCCAGCAGAGCGACGATCCGCTGCTCGTCGACGGCGTCGACGTCCTGCCCGGTGTTCGCGCGGCGCAGACGCGCATCGCCGCGCTCGCCGACGCGCTGCGCAGCGGCCGGCGCCTGGGCGCGACCGGCCTGCCGATTCGCCATGTCGTCCACATCGGCATCGGCGGCTCCGACCTCGGTCCTCGCCTCGTTTGCGACGCGCTTTCCGGGTCGGGCATAGACGCGGACAGCCCCGTTGGCGTCCGTTTCGTCTCCAACGTCGATCCCGAGCATCTCGCGCGAGCGCTGCAGGACCTTGTTCCCGAGACCACGCTGTTCGTCGTGGTATCGAAGACTTTCACCACCCAGGAAACACTGGCCAACGCCATGGGTGCCAGAGCGTGGCTCGAAGGCTCGCTGCCGCCGGGCAGCAGCGCAGGACAGCACTTCATCGGCGTGTCGAGCAACGTCGCGGCAGCCAGGGCGTTCGGCATCGCCGACGCGGACGTGTTGCCGATGTGGGACTGGGTGGGCGGCCGTTACTCGCTGTGGTCGGCCGTCGGCTTGCCGATCGCCATTCGCCTGGGTGCCCGGGGCTTCACCGAACTCCTGGCCGGTGCCGCCAGCATCGACGACCACTTCCGCAACACACCGTTCGAGCGCAACCTGCCGGTGCTGCTGGGCCTCGTCGGCTGGTGGAACGCGCGTCTTCTGAGGCACGCAGATCGCGTGGTCGTGCCGTATTCGCACGCACTCGGGCTCCTGCCTTCGTTCCTGCAGCAGCTGGTGCTGGAAAGCAACGGCAAGTGCGTCCGCCGGGATGGCGAGCCGTTGCGACAGCCGTCGTGCGCAGCGCTGTGGGGCATGACCGGTACCGACGGGCAGCACGCATTCTTCCAATGGCTGCACCAGGGCGTCACCGAAGCGCCGGTGGAGTTCATCGTCCCGCTGCGCGCGAGACATCCGCGCGGAAACCAGCAGACGCTGCTAGTCGCCAACGCGCTGGCGCAGGCGCAGGCGCTGCTCGCCGGTCGCGACGCAAACACCGTTCGCGACGACCTCGCCGGCAGGGGGCCGGCCGCCCCGGCGCTCGAGGCAGCGATCGCCGCCCGGGTGTGTCCCGGCAACCGCGCCTCGACGACGATGCTGCTGCCGGAACTCGATGCCCGCCGCCTGGGGCAACTGCTCGCCCTTTACGAACACCGCACGTTCGTCGAGGCGGTGCTGTCGGGGATCAACCCCTTCGATCAGTTCGGCGTCGAACTCGGCAAGACGCTGGCGCCGCCGATCATTGCCGCGCTCACCGACGACGCGCCGCTGCCCGCGCGCACCGACGAATCGACACGGGGCCTGGTCGCGCACGTTCGCGCGCAACGGCCTTAGCGGGGCGCACCGCCTCAGGGAAGGCCGCGGGCCGCCTTGAGGCTCGCCGCGAGTTCCGTCACCGCCGCTGCGTAGAGGCGGCTCCGGTTGTAGCGGGTGATCACGTAGAAATTGGGACACGCGATCGCGTAGCGCGCGCCGTCGCCCGCCGGCGTGCGTTCCTCGAGCAGCAGCAGGCCCACCGGATCCGGCCCCATCTCCGCGGGCACCTGCAGCGCCGTGACGCCGTCGCGCGCCCACGCATCCAGCGCACGGCGTTCGCTCAAACCGCCGTCGAGGCGGCCCTGGACGACATCGCTGCGCTCCGGCTCGACCCTTGCCGGCAACAGCAAGGGCTGGCCCGGCTGCCAATCGTGGCGGGCCAGATAACTCGCCACACTGCCGATGGCATCGTCGCTGGAAGCCCACAGGTCGGCGCGCCCATCGGCGTCGAAATCGACGGCGTAGTGGCGGTAGCTGCCGGGCATGAACTGCGGCACGCCCATCGCACCGGCGTAGGAACCCCTGGGAGTCAACGGCGAGAGCGACAATTCACGGGTCAGCAGCAGGAACTGCTTCAGTTCGCCGCGGAAAAAAGCGGACCGCCGCGGGTAATCGAAGGCCAGCGTCGCCAGCGCGTCGATGACCCGATAGCGGCCGGTGTTCCTGCCGTAAAAGGTTTCCACGCCGATGATCGCCACGATCACTTCCGGCGGAACACCGAAGCGTGCCTGCGCCCGTTCCAGCACCGCGGCGTGCGCATTCCAGAACACCACGCCGGCATCGATCCGGGGCTGCGAGAGAAACTGCGGCGCGTACTCGAACCACTTCGGCGGCTCCAGTACCGGCCGCTGCATGGCGGCGACGATTTGCGGCTGGTACTTCGCCTGCGCGAACACCTGCCGCAATGCCTTGCGCTCGAAGCCGTGCTCGTCCGCCATCTCGTCGACGAATGCACGCACGTCGGCACGCTGCGCATAGGAGGGTGGCGCGGATCGCGCCGCTGGCGCACGCGCAGCGACTGCCGGAACGACGATCGCCGCAGCGGCGACCGCCAGGAGCAGGACGGAAACGGGAGACGTGGGGATCTTCAACGGCGAAGGCGGACGGAAACTGTCCGCGCAGAGGGAACGATTGGCGCGAATGGTATCATCGCTATTCCGCTCGACGCGCTCTCCACGCGACGGCCCCTTGTCGCCATCGATGCTCTACCAGGTATTCCGTCCGGCGCTTTTTGCCCTCGATCCCGAAAGCGCGCACGAGCTCGCGTTCGGCGGCCTGGATCTGGGTGCCCGCTGCGGTGTCGCCGGACTGGTGCTGCCTCGCGTCGCGCCGTCGCCGGTGCGCGCGATGGGGATCGACTTCCCCAACCGGATCGGAATCGCCGCCGGCCTCGACAAGAATGCCGAGCACATCGATGGCATCGCCGCCCTTGGCGTCGGGCACATCGAGTGCGGCACCGTCACGCCGCGCGCCCAGCCCGGCAACCCGCGGCCGCGGGTCTTTCGCCTGGTCAGCGCCGAGGCGCTGATCAACCGCATGGGATTCAACAACGGCGGGGTCGAGCGGTTCCTCGCCAATGCCGCACGCGCGCGCTGGACCGGTGTGCTGGGCCTCAACATCGGCAAGAATTTCGATACCCCGAACGACCGCGCGATCGATGACTACCTCACCTGCCTGCGCGCCGTGTACGTCCGGGCGTCCTATGTCGCCGTCAACATCTCGTCGCCCAACACCAAGGGCCTGCGCGACCTGCAAGCCGAGGGAGCGCTGACCGCGCTCCTCAAGGCGCTGAAGCGCGAGCAGGCGCTGCTCGCCGACCGTCATGGCAAGTACACTCCCATGGCCGTCAAGATCGCGCCCGACCTCGAGCCGTCGGCCATCAAGGGCATCGCGCGACTGCTGGTTGCCCACCACATCGATGGCGTGATTGCCACCAACACCACGGTGTCCCGCGCGGCGATTCGCGGCAACCCGCGCTCCGATGAAGCCGGAGGCCTTTCCGGCCGGCCGCTGCGCGAGCAGGCCACCGCCGTCGTGCGACTGCTGGCGAGGACCCTCGACGGCGCGCTGCCCGTCATCGGCGTGGGCGGCATCCTGTCGGGCGCCGACGCGCGGGAGAAAATCGACGCCGGCGCGACGCTGGTGCAACTCTATACCGGGCTGATCTATCGCGGGCCCGGCCTCGTCGCCGAATGCGCGGCGGCGACGGCCGACGCCTGATCGCGCGCCGTCAGCCGCGCGCCTGAACGAGGATTTTTCCGTCCGCCTCGGCGACGGTGGTCCCGGCCTGATTGCGGCAGATCGCGTGCAGCACGACGACGCCGCCGCCGTGTTTCGGCTTGTCCTGGAGTTCCACGATCGTCCAGGTCGTCGTCAAGGTGTCGCCCGCCCGCACCGGTGCCACGAAGCGGGTGGCGTGCTCGAGATACGCGATCGCGGTGCCGAAGAAATACATGCCCACCGGCGCCCCCATGAGCGCGCTGGTGATCATGCCGTGGAGGATGCGCGTCCCGAAACGCGAGCCCTTCGCGTATTCGTCGTCGACATGGTGGGGGTTGAAATCACCGATCAGGCCCGCGCCCAGCACGAGGTGCGTTTCGGTGATGGTGATCGAGCGACTGAAACTCTCGCCGATACGCACTTCGTCGAATCCGCGACCGCTGCCTTCCATGCCGTTGCCAGCGCCTCTTCTCGTCATGACGTCTGCGCACCCGAACGCGCGCAGGGTTCCCAGCGGAAACCGCCCTGCTCGACGCCGGCAACGAGATGCGCGATGGCCGCATCGATCGACGCGGGATCCCCCTTGACGCCGAGCTCGATGCTGCGCGCGCCCTCCGCCCCCATGGTCGGCAGACTGAACAGGCGCAGACGCGGGAACCGGGCGACGTTTTCTTCCATCAACAGCAGCAACTGGCTTTCGCCCGCGCCGAATACCGTGATCGCGCGCTCCGCTTCGGGCAACGCAGCCAGGGCCGCGTACTGCGTAGCGAGCACCCAGTCGAGCATCGGCCATGCCATCTGCGGAAACCCGGGAAAGAAGTGGTGGTCGCGGATCGAGAACGACGCCACCCGGTTCACCGGGTTGGGAATGATCGTGCTGCCCTCGGGAAACTCCGTCATCCGCACCCGATGCGGCCACGCCTCGGCGCCGAACTGCGCCTCGAGTTCCGCCATCGCTTTCGGGTGCCGGACGAGCGGCAGTCCGAGCGCCATCGCCGCGGCCTGTCGCGTGTGATCGTCGGGCGTCGCGCCCACGCCGCCGAAGGAAAAGACGATGTCGCCGGCGGTGAAGGATTCGCGCAACGCCGCGCACAAGCGCGCCCGATCGTCGCCTTCATGGCGCGCCCATGCAAGACGGAGACCCCGTGCGCCGAGCGCGTCGATGACGTGTGCGAGATGCCTGTCCTGCCGCTTGCCGGACAGGATTTCGTCGCCGATGATCAGCGCACCGATCCGGGGAGCGTCCATGGTGCGCGGGGTCGCGGCGGCGGGCGCGATCAACCGGGGCCGGTTGCGTCCGGGCGAGGGCGCCTGCGACGCGTCATGCGGCGGCAGGCTCGGGGAATTTGTCGCTGAGCGATGCCATCACGCTCGACAGCGCGCGATCGATCAGGGGCTCGGCTTCGACAAGGCGCGCCTGATCGTTGCGGAACCGCACCGCGAGTTCGTCCGCAGTCATCGACAGCGCCTTCTGTCCCTGGCGATTGGTGAAGAGGTAGGTCCCGCGCAGCGGGCTCACCCACGCGAGCTTGGCGAATGCAAGCTGGCCATCTTCGGATTCGAACTCGATCCACATCCCGCGCTCGAGGCTTTGCGCAATCTCGAGGAAATAGTCCTCGACCACCTCGACCTCGGGTTCTGCAGGTTCGGGTTCGGCCAGTGCCATGTCCTGGGCAAGCTGCATGGCCCTGGCCGCGGCAACCTCGTCCCCCGCGGCCTTGGCCTGGACCGCGGTGATCTTCGCCTGCTCGGCGACCGCGACCGTCGGCAACTCCACCGCGGCAAGCGAGGGCTTGACGGCCGCCGCATGCGCCTCGACGAGATTCGACATGAAACCATCGTGCTCTTCAGCCGACCACGAGACCGCGCGCGTTCCGGCGGCCATGCGCTTCAATAGCGATGGCAGCATCGCCACCAGGTGCCTGCGATCCTCCGCCGTTTTCTTTGGCTGCACGCTCCAGACGAGATCCTCGAGCGTGGCCACCGACTGGGCCCAGATGTCGCTGTCCTCGCCCTCCTTCGAGTGCACGAGCATGAGCGCTGGCACCCATTGCCGGCGCAGGCAATCGGCAAGGAACTGGGGAATGGGATGCCCCGCAATCCGGCGCTCGACTTCGGCCTTGGCAACGACCTCGGCGATCTGCCGGCGATCGCGCGCATCGACCTCGTCCGCCGAACTCGAAATGTTGGCCTCGGCAACCGCCTCTTCCTGCGCGAGAAAACCGGCAAGATCCTCGCGCAGCGTGTCGAAGAGCGCGAGATCGTCGGCAAAGTCGTTGAGCACGCGGTGGACGATTTCGTCGAGCTTGCGGTACAGCGGATCGTCGCTGCCCATTGCCGTCGACCAGCCAAGGCCCGCCGCTGCCAGGGCGTTGACGAGCAACCGCGACGGATGCGACTTCTTGGCGAAAAAGGCGCCGTCCAGCATCGCGGCCTTCAGCACCGGAATCTGAAGGCGGGCCAGCAACGCCTTGATCCCGTCGGTCAAGTCCCGCGTGTCGAAGATGAAGTCGAACAGCATCGCGACCAGCTCGATGGTCATCGACTCGAGTTGCGTCGACTTCCTTCCCAGCGGCGACTCCTGGAGATCGCGCAGCACGTTGTGCTTGCCCTCGGGAATCCCCGAGAACTGGATCAACGAACCGCCGACATCGAACCCCATCTCGCCCCGCTGCAGGCGGGCAATGCCCTCGCCCAACTCCGGCGTGGCGATGATCGGGTTTCCCGGCACGTACCCGGAAGGTGTCGGCGCCAGCGGGCCCGTTGGCAGCCAGATGCTGCGCATTCCCCCCGGAACCTCGATTTGCGGCAGCGCATCGTTGCCCGCCGACGGGAAGCCCTCCCCCGCATCGGCCGTCCCGGCGCCCTGCGGCAGACCCTGCGACCCGGCATACGCCATGGGCCCCGCCGAGGCCATCTGTCCCGCAGGCGGCGCGCCGCCGAACATGCGGCGATAGAGCGCCATGATGTCGATTTCCGGCGTCTGGGCGGGGTGTGGTGGCGCCCCCGCGTCGCCGCGCGGACGCGCGGGCTTCGCACGCGCCCCGGCACCCCGGTTGATCATCGGTCCCCGGAACGCTGCCGGGACCACGTGCTGTTCGACCAGGTGTCGATTGAGATCCGCATAAATGACGCCGATCTCGCCCAGAGGCGCCTGGTTGAGCTCCTTCAGGATCGTGAAGCGGATCTTCTGGTCGAGCTTCCGGTTCTTGAGCGCTTCGGCGAAGGCCGCGATGATGATCTCCGGCGCCAGCGGATTGCGATCGGTTTCGAGTTCGGGCGCGCCCATCAGATGCCCGATGCCACGATTGAGCGCATAGAGCTCGTCGTGGCAGAGGTTCTCGACGACGCGCGTGATGTTGCCGATGACGACCGACTCGTCCATCGCCGTCGTGTCTACCAGCGTCAGATTGGTGGCATCGACCTTCGAGAAGTCCGGCTTGGGCTCGGACCTTCCGGCGATGCGGTCTTCGATGCGGACGCGCAGCCGCCGCTCGAACTCGGCGATCAGCGCCGCCCTGCCCGCCGACGAGCGTGCCCCGCGTGTCGAGATAAAGCGTTTGCTCCTCGCGCACGTCGGACCGGCTGGCTCGGTCCATCAGCATGTCGCCGACCTTGTCCAGCATTTCGCCGAACGCGAGCAGCAGCCGGTGGATCGCGAGGTCGCGGCAATCGCCCAGGATCCGCGAGGTTTCCCTCGCCGGATGTCGGGCTGACGCTTCGGTGGGCAATGCGGTCACGAGTGCAAGGCGGTCACGTTCAAACGGTCGAAGGCCCGGAAGTTTGCGTCGCCGTGGGCACGGCGAGCCGCCAAGCCCCCACCGCAGCTAGAATGTCTGGACAAAACAACGCTAACCTACTGTAACACGGCCGAATTATGGCCGCGAGCGGCGGCGGGATTCGCTCGCCATCCGCCCCCTCACCTGCCGAGTTCATCCCAGGCCCGATCCACACGCTTCAATGATACGGGGAACGGCGTCCTCAACTCCTGTGCGAACAGCGACACGGACAGCTCTTCCAGCAACCAGCGGAAATCCGCCAGGCCGGGTTCGACCCGTCCGCTGTCGCGGTTGCGCTCGACCCGCTCGCGATAGCGCTGCCACCAGTCGCCGAGCGTGCCGGCGTGGCGCTGGTCGCGCGCCGGGTTCTCGTGGTACTTCGCCAGCCGCCGTTCCAATGCCTTGATGTAACGCGGCAGGTGGCCGAGCTGCGCCCACGGTGCCGCGACGATGAAGCCCGGATGAACCAGCGCATCGCGACGCTGCCTCACCTCGGCGCCGGACGGGAAAGCGACGGCGGCAGGGCCGCGATACGCTGGGTGAGCGCCTGATGCTCGGCAGCGATCGCGGCCAACAACCGGAACGCTCCCTCGGCGACGGCAGGCAGGCGGGTTCGCGACCGCTTCACCTGCTCGGCGAAAGCCGCCTCGGTGCGCGGCAACGGATCGTCGCCGACAAACGCCCGATCGCAGATTGCGGACAGCATATCGGACAGCAGGCGGTCGGTCGGGATCACGGGCTTCAACTGCAGCGCCGCCTGTGCAAAGCCTGCTCCGCCCTTGTCGTAGTTCGATAGCACCGCCTTCAACGCCAGCCGGACCAGGCGAACCACGCCGGCCCGGGTCGAGACCGCGGCCGCCGCGGCGGTATCGAGCAACACGATCGACACGCTGTCGCCATCGTCCTGCAGCGCCGGGTAGCCGGTGATGCGACGCCCTTTCCTTTCCGTCGTCAGCGACTCCGGCAAATTGCCGAAGTCCCAGCTTCTGAGGCCCCGCTTTTCGAGCGCGGGGCCGGTCTCCTTGAACGACAACTGCGCGGCCTCGCCAAGTTCCGCCTGCAGCACGACAGGATCGCGCCCGCTGGCAAGCTCGCGCCCCGAGGCGTCGACGACACGAAGATTGACCAGCAGGTGCGCCGGCACGTCGATGCCCCTCCCAAGCGTCCGCCGGCAGCGGCTCGGAGAGGCGCACGCGCAGGTACGACCGCAGCGCGCCCTCGAGCGTTTCCGTTTCTGTCTGCGTCGTCGCATCGAGGAATGCGGTGACCGCCTCCGGCAGCGGGACGAGGCGATTGCGCAGCGCCTTGGGCAAGGCGCGCAGGTAGACGGCGACCTTGTCGCGGATCATGCCGGGCACCAGCCACGAAAGGCGGGCCGCATCCACCTGGTTCAGCAACGAAAGCGGCACCGTCAGCGTCAGCCCGTCCTGCGGGTGGCCGGGCGAGAACCGGTACTTGAGCGGCAACTCCGCGCCGGCCATCGCCATCCGCTCGGGAAACAGAGCAACGGTCACGTGCGCAGCGGCATGCCGCATCAGCAACTCGCGCGTCATGCAGAGGAGGGCGGCGTCCTTCCTTTCCGCGTCCTCGCGCCAGCGCTCGAACGCCGCCAACGAGTGAATCGCCTCCGGCACGCGTTGCGCATAGAACGCGGCGATCACTGCATCGTCGACCAACACGTCCTGGCGCCGCGCCTTGTGCTCGAGCTCCGCCACTTCGGCAATCAGCCGGCGATTGTGTTCGAGGAAGCGGCCCCTGGTCGCGATCACGCCGGTCGCGAGCGCCTCCCGCACGAACATTTCATGCGCGCGGACCGGATCGATCCGCCCGTAGGACACGCGCCGGCGCGGCACCAGCGTGAGGCCGTAGAGCAGCAACGCGCTCGCTCGCGACAACCTCGCCCCGATCGTTGTCCCAGTGCGGCTCGAAGTACTCGCGCGTGACACGGTCGCCCGCGACCGTCTCGACCCACTCCGGCTCGATCTTCGCCGCACAGCGCGCGTACAGCCGCGAGGTCTCGACCAGCTCGGCCGCGAGCACCCATTTGGCCGTCTTCTTCGCCAGTCCGGACCCGGGGTGGAGGTGGAAGCGGATGCCGCGCGCGCCCTGGTACCCTTCTCCCTCGTCGCTCCGGGTGCCGATGTTGCCGAGCAACCCGGCCAGCAGCGCCTGGTGGATGGCGGCATAGCGAACAGCGTCGATCTCCATGGGCAGCGCGGCGGGCCATTGCCACTTCTGTTCGGCGATCTCCGTCGCGAGCTGGGTGTGCACGTCGCGCCACTCGCGCAACCTCAGCCAGGAGACGAACTGCGCGCGACACGCTTCCACGAGACGCCGATGACCGAGCTTCTCCGCGAGCTTGGCGTCGAAGAACTCCCACAGCGCCAGCAGCGAAAGAAAATCGGAGCGCTCGTCGCGGAACCGCAGATGCGCCTGGTCCGCCGCCTGCTGCTTGTCCTGCGGTCGATCGCGGGGATCGGGCACCGACAGCGCGCTGGCAATGACCAGCACCTCGGCCACACAGCCCCGTTCGCGCGCCGCGAGGATCATGCGGCCGACGCGCGGATCGACCGGCAGGCGGGCGAGTTCGCGTCCCAGAGGCGTCAGCCGGCGCTGATCGTCGACCGCGGACAACTCCTGCAGCAGCTGGAAGCCATCGCTCACCGCCCTGGGTGACGGGGGATCGAGGAACGGAAACGCGGCGACGTCGCCCAACCCCAGCGCCGCCATGCGCAGGATCACCGCAGCCAGCGACGAGCGCAATATCTCCGGATCGGTGTACTGCGATCGTGCGGCCAGATCGTCCTCGGCATACAGGCGCACGCAGATGCCATCGGCGACGCGACCGCAGCGTCCGGCGCGCTGGTTGGCGGCCGCCTGCGAAATCTTCTCGATCTGCAGCAGCGTCGTCTTGTTGCGCAACGAGTAGCGCTTGACACGCGCGAGCCCCGCGTCGATCACGTAGCGGATGCCGGGCACCGTCAGCGAGGTTTCCGCGACGTTGGTCGCGAGCACGAGCCTTCGGCCACGGGAGGGCGCAAAGACGCGTTGCTGCTCGGGCACCGTCAGCCGCGCATACAGCGGCAGGATCTCGACTGCCGCCGCGTAGGGACGTCGTTGCAGGCCCCGGCGCAGCAGTTCGGCGGTCTCGCGGATCTCGCGCTCGCCCGGAAGAAAGACGAGGATGTCGCCCGGCCCTTCGCGCCACAGGTCCTCGGTGGCGGCAACGATTGCATCCTCGAGCTCTTCCTCGTCGTCGGTCTCCTCGTCGCCGGACTTGAGCGGCCGGTAGCGCACGTCGACCGGAAAGCTGCGTCCTGATACCTCGACGACCGGCGCGGGCCGATCCTCGCTGCCGAAATGACGGGCGAAGCGCTGCGCGTCGATGGTCGCCGAGGTGATGATCAGCTTGAGGTCGGGGCGCCGCGGCAGGAGCTGCCGGAGATACCCCAGCAGGAAGTCGATGTTGAGGCTGCGCTCGTGCGCCTCGTCGACGATGATCGTGTCGTACGCGGTCAGCGCCTGGTCGCGCTGCGTTTCGGCGAGCAGGATGCCGTCGGTCATCAGCTTCACGAACGCGTCCGGGCGCGTGTGGTCGGTGAAGCGGACCTTGAAACCCACGTCGACGCCGATCTCGCTGCCAAGCTCCTCCGCGATGCGGGTGGCCACCGCGCGCGCCGCAATCCGGCGCGGCTGCGTGTGTCCGATCAGGCCGCGTTCGCCGCGGCCGATCGAGAGGCAGATCTTCGGCAGCTGCGTGGTCTTGCCCGAACCGGTCTCGCCGCAGACGATCACGACCTGGTGCTCGCGAATGGCCGCCGCGATGTCGTCGGCACGCGCGCCCACGGGCAATTCCGGCGGAAAGCGGACCGACGGCTTTCTCGCCTTGCGCTCGCTGCGACGCGCGACCGAACGCGCCACCGCGGCCTCGATCCGCGCCCACTCGGCGGCCGGAGCGCGAGCCGACCGCGCGCGCTCGATGCGACGGGCGAGCGGCGCGAGGTCCGCCGCCATGCCTTCCGCAAGGAGGGCCAGCAGAGCGGTTGCGGGCGTGGCGGCGGGGGTCAACGGAGGGCTTTGGCGGTGTGCGAAGCGCCCGCCGAGCGGATTCGGCGGGCGGCGCGCATTCTACCGCGTACTTCGCGCAGGTCCGTTCCCCGCGCCACGCGCTATCATCGCGGCCGGCGCGAGGAAGAACCGCTGCCGCGTGGTGCCACGTCTGAATCCTCCAGGTGACCGTGATGAAACGACCTTCGATGTCAGCACTTCTTGCCCTGACGATCGTGCTGACCGCGGCCACCCCTTTCGCCGACGGGAAAACACTGCGCTGGGCCGGTCGCGGCGACATGGAGACCGCCGATCCGCACGCGCAGAACGAGAGTCTCAGCAACAACCTGAACTCGCTCGTCTACGAGTTCCTGGTGAACCGCGACAAGACGCTGGGCCTCGTTCCCTGGCTCGCCACGTCATGGGAGCAGGTCAACCCGACCACCTGGCGCTTCAAGCTCCGGCCCGGCGTCAGGTGGCACGACGGCTCGGCCTTTACCGCCGACGACGTGGTGTTCAGCTTCGATCGGGCGCGGGCCGACGCCTCCCGGCTGCGCGCCTTTGCCAACGCCGCCGGCAGGGTGCGCAGGATAGACCCGCTGACGGTCGAGTTCACGACGCCCGATCCCAACCCGATCATGCTCGAGCATCTGGCGACGATCAACATCATGAATCGCGCCTGGTGCGAGCGGAACCGCGCCGTGAAGCCGCTCGACCACGCCGCCAAGGAGGGACCGACCAGCGCCCGCCAGGCGATGGGCACCGGACCCTACGTGCTGAAGACGCGGGAACCGGACGTGAAGACCGTGCTCGTCCGCAATCCCCATTGGTGGGGCGCGAAGGAAGGAAAGTTCGAAGGCAACGTCGACCAGGTCGTCTACACCCCGATCGCGTCCGACGCGACGCGCGTCGCCGCGCTCATTTCCGGAGACGTCGATCTCATCAGCGACCCGCCGCCGCAGGACGTGCCCCGCCTCGCCCGGACGCCGGGAATCAAGCTCGTCGAAGGAATCGAGAACCGCATCGTGTTCGTCGGCATGGACCAGGCAAGGGACGAACTCCTGTACTCCAGCATCAAGGGCCGAAACCCGTTCAAGGACAAGCGGGTGCGGCAGGCGCTCTACCAGGCGATCGACATCGATGCGATCCAGCGCATCACCATGCGCGGGCTGTCGAAACCCGCGGGCGCGCTGCTGCCTTCACCGGTGCAGTCGACCCCCGAACTCGAGACGCGCCTGCCCTACGACCAGGACGCGGCGAGGAAACTGCTGGCAGCGGCCGGGTATGCCGGCGGATTCGAACTGACGCTCGACTGCCCGAACAACCGCTACGTCAACGACGAGAAGATCTGCCAGGCACTCGCTGCCATGTGGAGCCAGGTCGGCGTCAACACGCGCCTGAACGCGATGCCCGGCGCCGTCTTTTTTCCGAAACTCGAGAAGCTCGACACCAGCGTCTACCTGCTGGGCTGGGGCGGCCCGTCGACCGACGCGATCTTCACGCTGCAACCGGTGTTGTCGACGTGGACCGGCAGAGGCGACGGCGATTCCAATTACGGCCGGTACTCGAACCCGGGGCTCGACGCGTTGACGGCGAGAATCAGGACCGAGATGAACGCGCAGGCGCGGCTGCAGCTCATTCGCGAAGCGCTCCTCGCGCACGGCAGCGAGATCAACCACCTGCCGCTGCACCGCCAGGTGACAACCTGGGCGATGCGCGCCGGCGTCAGCGCAGTTCACCGCGCCGACAACTTCGTCATACCGTACCGGGTGACGATTCAGTAGCCAGGCGCCGCCGGTCAGGGCAAGCCTATGACACCGCGCCGGGCGAGGTCGGCAAGCGTTCCGGGCTCGAAGCCGAGGCGCTCGCGCAGCACTTCGGCGGTGTCCTCGCCGAGCAGCGGCGGCGCATGCTCGTACGCGACAGGTGTGGCCGAAAAGCGTATCGGATTGCCCACCTGCGGCACGGTGCCGGAAAGCGGGTGCGCGAGGTCGAAGCGCATGCCGCGCGCGCGCACCTGCGGGTCGGCGAACACCTGGTCGATGCGGTTGATCGGCCCGCAGGGTATGCCCGCCGGTTCCAGTGCGTCGAGCCACGCCCGCTGCGTGCGCTCCCTGATCACGCCAGCGAGCAATGGCACGAGCTGGCCGCGATGGGCGACGCGATCGGCATTCTTCGCGAAGCGCGGATCCGCGGCGAAACCGGGGACGCCGGCGATCTCGCAGAACTTGACGAACTGTCCATCGTTGCCGACGGCGAGAATGAGGTGCCCATCGGCGCAGGCGAACACCTGGTACGGCACGATGTTGTGGTGCGCGTTTCCAGGCCGTCCCGGCGCCTTGCCGCTGACCAGGTAGCTCATGTTCATCACCGCCATCATCGCCACCGTCGCATCGAGCAACGACGTGTCGATGCATTGCCCGCGTCCGCTCACCTCGCGCTGCGCGATGGCGGCGAGGATCGCCGACGACGCGTACATGCCGGTCATCAGATCGCAGATCGCGACGCCGGCCTTCTGCGGGCCGCCTCCCGGCAAATCGTCGCGCTCGCCGGTGACGCTCATCAAGCCGCCCATGCCCTGGATGATGAAATCGTAGCCCGCGCGGTCGGCGTACGGCCCGGTCTGTCCGAAGCCGGTGATCGAGCAGTAGACCAATCGCGGGTTGATCGCCGACAGGTTGGCGTAATCGAGCCCGTATTTCGCGAGGCCGCCGACGCGGAAGTTCTCGACCACGATATCCGCCTGCACCGCGAGTTCGCGCACGATCGCCTGGCCCTCGGGCTCCCGGAAATCCACTGCCACCGAGCGTTTGCCGCGGTTGCAGGCAAGGTAATAGGCGGCCTCGGTCGTATCGTTGCCGGCCGCATCCTGGAGCCACGGCGGCCCCCAGGCGCGCGTCTCGTCGCCGCAGCCGGGCTTCTCGATCTTGATCACCGTCGCGCCCATGTCGGCGAGCAACTGCGTGCACCACGGCCCCGCGAGCACGCGGGAGAGGTCGAGTACGGTGAGGTGGGCGAGCGGACCGGTCATGGCGGGCACGATCAGGGAGGGGACCGGGTTGCTTCGGTCGGCCGCCCGGGATCAGGACTTCAGCGCTACAAAGACCTCCTCCAGCATCTTCCTGGCATCACCGAAGAGCATGCGGTTGTTGTCCTTGTAGAAGAGCGGATTGTCGACACCTGCGTAACCGGAAGCCATGCTGCGCTTCATGACGATCGACGTCCTGGCCTTCCACACTTCGAGCACCGGCATGCCGGCAATCGGGCTCGCCGGATCATCCTGGGCGCCGGGGTTGACGATGTCGTTGGCCCCGATGACCATGGCGACGTCGGTGTCGGGAAAGTCGTCGTTCAGTTCGTCCATCTCCAGCACGATGTCGTACGGCACCCTGGCCTCGGCGAGCAGCACGTTCATGTGACCGGGCATGCGGCCGGCCACCGGGTGAATGCCAAAGCGAACGTTGACGCCCCTTTCGCGCAGCAGCTGGGTGATCTCGTACACGGTGTGCTGTGCCTGCGCGACCGCCATGCCGTAGCCCGGAACGATGATGACGCTCCTGGCGTCGCGCAGCAGTTCCGCCGTCTCGATGGAACTGACCGGCGTAACCTCGCCGGCCGGATGCGCCGCGTCGCCCTTGGCCGCCGGTGTGCCGCCTCCGGTGCCGAAGCCGCCGGCGATCACGCTGATGAAGTTGCGGTTCATCGCCCGACACATGATGTAGGAGAGGATCGCGCCGGAGGATCCGACCAGTGCGCCGACGACGATCAAGAGGTCATTGGAGAGCATGAAGCCGGTGGCCGCGGCCGCCCAGCCCGAGTAGCTGTTGAGCATCGACACCACCACCGGCATGTCGGCGCCGCCGATGGCCATCACCATGTGGATGCCGAACAGCAGCGCGATCGCCGTCATCACCACCAGTGGCATCATGCCGTCGCTGATGGAGTGGGCGTTGAGGAACTCGCGACCGAACCAGATCACCACCAGCAGACCGATCAGATTGAGCCAGTGGCGTGCCGGCAACAGCAGCGGCGCCCCGCCGATCTTGCCGTTCAGCTTGCCGAAGGCGATCAGCGAACCCGAGAACGTCACCGCACCGATCAGGACGCCAATGTAGATCTCGATTTCGTGGATGCTCTTCTCGGCGCCGGTCAACTGGATCGAGGTGTCGATGTAGCTGGCGTAGCCGACCAGGCAGGCGGCCAGGCCGACCAGGCTGTGCATCAGCGCGACCAGTTCGGGCATCTGCGTCATCTGCACGGTGCGCGCGGCATAGAGACCGACGCTGCCGCCGACCACCATGGCCCCGACGATCCAGGGTATGCCGCTGCCGGTGACCCGCGGACCGAAGACCGTTGCCAGCACGGCGATCGCCATGCCGATGATGCCGTAGAGGTTGCCGCGGCGCGATGTTTCGGGATGGGAAAGACCGCCCAGGCTGAGGATGAAGAGAATCGTTGCCCCGATGTAGGAGACAGTTGCCAGATTTCCGGACATGTCGTGTCTCCTTGGCTATTTGCGGAACATGGCCAGCATGCGCTGGGTCACGGCGAAGCCGCCGAACATGTTGATCGCGGTGAGCACGATGCCGACCACCGCCAGCCAGCGTATCCACTCGTTCGGTGGCGGCGCTCCGCCAGCCAGGGGCGGCGCGATCTGCACCAGGGCGCCGATGGCGATGATGCTGCTGATCGCATTGGTGACGCTCATCAGCGGCGTGTGCAGGGCCGGCGTCACGTTCCACACCACCATGTAGCCGACGAAGCACGCCAGCACGAAGACCGTGAAGTGGGCGAGGAATGCGGCCGGCGCGCTGGCGCCGACGAACCAGAACATGGCGGCGGCAACGCCGAACACGATCGCCAGCTTCTGCGCCGGCATCGGCTCGCCGCCGTGACCGTGGCCCTTCTTCGCCGCCGGCACGGCGGCTGCCGGCTTCGCTGCCTGCGTCGGCGCGGCCGAGAGCCTGGGTGCCGGGGGCGGCCAGGTGACCTTGCCTTCCTTGATCACCGTCGTGCCGCGCAGGACCTCGTCTTCCATGTCGACGTCGAGCGTGCCGGCTTCCTGGTCGATGCTCTTCGTCTTGATCATGTCTTCCATCAGGCGGAAGAGATTCGTCGCGTACGCCGTCGACGCCTGCTTCGCCAGCCTGCTCGGCAGGTCCTTGTGACCGACGATGGTGACGCCGTGCTTGACGACCACCTTGTCCGGTTCGGTCAGTTCGCAGTTGCCGCCCTGCTCCGCAGCCATGTCGACGATGACGCTGCCCTGTTTCATCGACTTGACCATCTCTTCGGTGATCAGCTTGGGCGCGGGCCTGCCCGGTATCAGGGCGGTGGTGATGATGATGTCGACTTCCCTGGCCTGCGTGGCGAACACCTCGCGCTGGGCCTTCTGGAAACCCTCGCTCATCAGCTTGGCGTAGCCGCCGACGCCGGCGCCCTCCTCCACGTAGTCGACGGGCACGAACTCGCCGCCCATCGACTTGACCTGATCGGCCACTTCCGAGCGCGTGTCGTTGGCGCGAACGATCGCACCCAGATTGGCCGCGGCGCCGATGGCGGCCAGACCGGCGACGCCGGCACCGATGACGAAGACCTTGGCGGGCGGAACCTTGCCGGCGGCGGTGATCGAACCGGCGAAGAAACGGCCGAACTCGTGCGCCGCTTCGATGACCGCGCGGTAGCCGGCTATGTTGGCCATCGACGAGAGCGCATCGAGCTTCTGCGCGCGAGAGATGCGCGGGACGCTGTCCATCGCCAGCACGGTCGCCTTCCTGGCGGCCAGCTGCTGCAGCAGCTCGGGGTTCTGCGCCGGCCAGATGAAGCTGACCACCGTAGCGCCTTCGCGCAGCAGGCCGACTTCTTCGCTGTTCGGGCTGCGCAGCTTGAAGACGATATCGGACATCGCCCACAACCTGGCCCTGTCGTCGACGATTTCCGCGCCCGCGGCGCGGTAGGCGTCATCGCTGATGCTGGCGGTGTCGCCGGCACCGGTTTCGACGGCGACCCTGAAACCCTGCTTGATCAGCTTCAGGACGACCTCGGGCACGGACGCGACCCGCCTTTCGCCCGGAAAAACTTCCTTTGGGACTCCGATCAATAGTGACATTCACGTCTCCCTTGGAACGAACTTTGACTTGTGGGGAATGTACACGCATCGGCCGGGCGTTGGCGATGCGCGGCACCCATTATCGAGCAACCCGGCCGAAACGCGGGTCTGCGACCCGCCGTCGCAGCGGTCCGATTTCAGATCGCGTTCGCGATCGCCCGTCCCAGGTCCACGGTTTTTGCCGTGCCCCCAAGGTCCGGTGTCTTCGGCGCCGCGGGATCGATCAGCACGCGCTCGATGGCGGCGATGATGGCAACCGATGCCTCGGCGTGGCCGAGGAACTCGAGCATCAACGCACCCGACCAGATCTGGCCGATCGGATTGGCGATCCCCCTGCCGGCGATGTCGGGGGCGGATCCGTGAACCGGCTCGAACAATGACGGAAATTCGCGCTCTGGATTGAGATTGGCCGACGGCGCGATGCCGATCGTGCCGCAGACCGCGGGACCGAGATCGGACAGGATGTCGCCAAACAGGTTGGAGCCGACGACAACGTCGAAGATCTCCGGCCGGCGCACGAAATGCGCAGTGAGAATGTCGATGTGGTACTGATCGGTGCGGATGTCGGGGTAGCTTGCCGCCATCGCCCGGAAGCGCTCGTCCCAGAACGGCATGGTGATCGCGATGCCGTTGGATTTGGTCGCCGAGGTGACGTGCCGCCGCGGCCGCTGCCGGGCGAGCTCGAACGCGAATTTGAGGATGCGATCGACGCCCTTGCGCGTAAAGACCGATTCCTGGAACACGATCTCGCGCTCCGTGCCCTCGAACATCCTTCCGCCCACCGACGAATACTCGCCCTCGGTATTCTCGCGCACGACCACGAAGTCGATGTCGCCGGGCTTGCGGTTGGCCAGCGGTGTCGCGATGCCCGGCATCAGCTTGCACGGGCGCAGGTTCACGTATTGTTCGAAGCGGCGCCGGAACTGCAGCAACGAGCCCCACAGCGAGATGTGGTCCGGCACCTTCTCGGGCCAGCCCACCGCGCCGTAGAAGATCGCCTCGAAGGGCGAAAGCGTCTCGAACCAGTTCTCCGGCATCATGCGGCCGTGCTTGAGGTAATAATCGCAGCTCCAGTCGAATTCCTGCCATTCGAACTCGATGCCGAACCGGCGGCCGACCGCTTCGAGCACGCGCAGTCCTTCCGGCACGGTTTCCTTGCCGATGCCGTCGCCGGCGATGACCGCGATTCGATGGAGTGCCATGAAAACCCCCTTTGAAAAGGATGCATTTTAGGCCGTGACAAAATTGCGTGCCAGCCGGGGTATGCTCTGCCGCCAGCGCACCCCCGCGCGGACAACGGTCACGGCCATGGTTTCACGTTGCTACGTCATCGCGCAGTTCGCGTGCATCGCCGTGCTGGCGTTCCCGTTCGGCGCCTGGCCGAACCACTGGATCGGACTGCCGCTCTCCATCGTCGGGGCGGGGGTCGGCATCTGGGCGCTCTCGGCCAATCGACCCGGCAATTTCCATATCCGCCCCGATCCCAGGACGGACGGGCACCTGGTCACCAGCGGGCCCTATCGTTTCATCCGTCATCCGATGTACTTCGCCGTGCTCGCGTTTTGCGCGGGGCTCGCGGCGGCTTATGGTCAATGGTGGCGCGGGATCCCTTTCATCGCCTTGTTGCTCGTCCTGCATTTCAAGGCCCGGTTCGAGGAGCGCGCCCTCGAGGCGCGCTATCCCGAGTATGCCGCCTACGCGCGGCGGACGCGGCGCCTCATCCCGGGCGTGATTTGACCCACGCTCGTCCGTATGGCGGATGGCGGCCGGCACTGCGGCGGCAGTAGAGTCAACCGGTCGTCAAATCGTTTTGCTTGCCCTGCACCAGGGTCGAGCGCTCGAGTCGCCAACGGAGGCTCTCGCATGTCCAGGACCACATATCTCGCGTCGCTGGTGGTACTGCAACTGGCATTGATGTCCGAGGTCACGCCGCAGGTGGCGGAGTTCATCCGGGTTCACTCGGCCATTCTGCACGCCTGGGATGCTCCCACCGCGATGCTGCAGATGGCCGTCGCGGGCATTGCGATGCTCGGCGCGACGATCGTGATCGCGGCACCGGGTTTGGCCTTCCTGCGCCATCATCAGCGTGGCGGACTGCGTTTCCTCGGACTGCCTTCGTGGGCGGTTTGCTGCGCCGTCGCGGGCGCCCTGCTGTTCGTGCTGGCATTCGTCGCGCCCCACGTTTTCGCGTTCCTGGCGGGCGCCGGCGTGGACACCTGGGCGGCGGTCGAGCAATCGGTGCGAGACGCCGCCATCGCCATGATGGCGGGCGGAGCCATCGGCGCCGAACTCCTGCGACGAAGCGTTGCGCCGCCGCATCTGCTGCAGGAGTGCATGCCCATTCGGCACGTTCACGTCGAGGTCGTCCACCCTGACGACTTGCGCACCCGTGCCGCCTGACATTCGCGCCGGCAAGGCTCGGGCCGCGCGCAAACCTCTCGACGACGCGCGGGGCCTGCGCTATGTTCGCGGGCATGGACGCAGAACAGGCGAGTCCCTCGGCTTTTGAGTCCCGGCGTGCTGCGGCCCAGGCGGTACGCTGGCAGTGGTCCCGGTTGCCGGCATTGAGCCCGGCCGCACTGTACGCCGCACTCGCCGCCCGGCAACAGGTGTTCGCCGTCGAGCAGGAATGCGCCTACCTCGACGCCGACGGGCTCGATCACCACGCCTGGCACCTCCTGGGGTGGGACGCGACCGGCGAGGCGCGGTTGCTGGCCGCGTACCTGAGGTTGCTCGACCCTGGCTGCAGATATGCGGAGCCATCGATCGGTCGCGTCCTCACGGCGAAGTCGCGCCGCGGCGGCGGGCTTGGCCGGGTCCTGATGCGCGAGGGCATCGAGCGCTGCGCCGCATTGCACGCGGGGCTTCCGATCCGCATTTCCGCGCAACTCTACCTCGAGCCCTTCTACGCCTCGCTCGGCTTTGACACCGTCTCCGGCAGCTACCTTGAAGACGGCATACCCCATGTCGAAATGCGCCTTGCCGTCGCGCCCGCGCGCCCCGGCGTGGACGGCGCGCGACCATTGCGGTAGCGTCCGTCGGCATCAGGCCCGTCGCCGCGGTCGAACGATTCGCGGCTCGGCACGTGGTCCGGCAATATCGCAGCGCCACGCCTTGAGGAGAGCATGGGGTGCCCTGGCCCGATTACCCGCTCGCGTTTTACCCGGTCGCCGTCGCCGCCATCGTGCTCGCCGGCATCTCGAAAGGCGGCTTCGGTGCGGGTGCCGGCGGCCTCGCCGTGCCGATCATGTCGATCCTGATCGCCCCCCCCGAGGCCGCGGGCATCATGCTGCCCATTCTTTGCGCAATGGACATCTTCGGGGTCCACGCCTACCGCGGCCGCTGGTCGGCGCGGCATCTTTCGATCATGCTGCCCGGCGCCGTCATCGGGGTGGCAATCGGCGCTTTCGCCTTCGGCACGCTGCCGGTCAACGCGATACGCCTGCTCATCGGACTCATCGCCGTCACCTTTGCCCTGAACAAATGGTTCGGCCTCAGCGAGCGGCTGGCCAGGCGTCTGTCCGCACGCGAGCGCACGCCCGGCCGCGTCGCCGGCGTCATCTGGGCCTCGCTGTCCGGATTCACGAGCACGCTTGCCCACGCCGGCGGCCCGCCGTTCGCCGTGTACATCCTGGCGCAAAAGCTCGACAAGACGCAGATCGTCGCCACCTCGGCGGTCTTCTTTTGCGCCGTCAACTACCTCAAGCTGACGCCCTACTATTTTCTCGGCCAGCTGCATGCCGGCAACCTCGCCACGTCGTTGCTGTTCGCGCCGCTCGCGCCGATCGGCGTCTGGCTCGGCGTGTGGCTGCACCGGCGCGTCTCCGAACGCGCGTTCTATCGCGTGAGCTATGCATTGCTGTTCGCGACCGGCGCCAAGCTCATTTTCGACGCCGCCACGCGGTGATCGCCACGGCAGCGGCAACGCCGCCAATGCGTTATGATTCCCAGCTATCATGGAATCGCCGCGCGCGCCGATGAAGCAGACGTTTCTCGATTTCGAGCAGCCCATCGCCGAACTGCAAGCCAAGATCGACGAGCTGCGTTACGTCCATGAGGACTCGGCAGTCGACATTTCGGACGAGATCAACCGCCTGCAGAAGAAGAGCCAGCAGCTCTCCCGGGACATCTACGCCAAGCTCTCGCCTTGGCAGATCGCGCAGGTCGCGCGGCATTCGCAGCGACCCTACACGCTCGATTACATCAACGGAATGTTCGCCGATTTCCGCGAACTGCATGGCGACCGGTCCTACGCCGACGACCCTGCGATCGTCGGCGGCCTCGCCCGTTTCAATGGCCAGCCCTGCATGGTGATCGGCCACCAGAAAGGCCGCGACACCCGGGAGAAGATCCACCGCAACTTCGGCATGCCGCGGCCCGAGGGTTACCGCAAGGCGCTGCGCCTCATGAAGCTCGCCGAGAAATTCGGCCTGCCCCTGTTCACGTTCGTCGATACGCCGGGCGCCTATCCGGGCATCGGCGCCGAGGAGCGCGGACAGTCGGAAGCCATCGGTCGCAATCTGTACGAGATGGCGGGATTGCGCACACCGGTCATCGTCACGGTGATCGGCGAAGGCGGATCCGGTGGCGCGCTGGCGATCGCCATCGGCGACGTCACGCTGATGTTGCAGTATTCGACCTATTCGGTGATTTCGCCCGAAGGTTGCGCGTCGATCCTCTGGAAGTCCGCCGACAACGCGCCGGAGGCAGCCGAAATCCTGGGCATCACGGCGCCGCGATTGAAGCAGCTGGGACTCATCGACAAGATCGTCAACGAGCCGGTGGGCGGCGCGCACCGCGATCATGGCGCAATGATGGCGACGCTCAGGAAAGCGCTCACCGACATCCTGCGGCAGTTGCAGGAGCGCCCGATCGATGCGCTCCTTGAAACGCGCGAGGAGAAGATCCTCGGCTACGGCAAGTTCAAGGAAATCAGCGCCGGCTGACCCTGCCTGCCTCCGCTGCAGACCCCCGGTCGCCCCACGCCCACCGCTCTGCGCCCGCCCTCGCCCTTGGCGTCCCGAACCAAATCGATCGATCCCGCAGGTGACGCGGTCGCGCACGCGCTGCGGCGATTCCTCGCCACCGATGGCATGCGTGTCGCCGGCCGGCCGCGGATCGCGGTTGGATTTTCCGGCGGCTGCGATTCGATGGTCCTGCTCGACGCGCTGGCCGCCGCGGCCCCTGCCCTTGGCATCGAGGTTTCCGCGATCCACGTCCACCACGGACTCTCGCCGAACGCGGACGCCTGGACGGATTTCTGCGCGCGCGAGTGCGCCGCGCGATCGGTACCCCTCGCCACGCAGCGGATCCTCGTCGACCGCCGACCGGGGGCGAGCCTTGAAGCCAGCGCCCGCACGGCACGCCACGCGATCTTCGCCGGTCTCGACGTCGACGCGGTGGCCCTGGCGCATCACGCCGACGACCAGGCGGAAACGATTTGGCTGCAATTGTTGCGCGGCGCAGGACCGCACGGACTCGCCGCGATGGGCGCCGACCGCGCGCCCGACGACCGGCCGCGCATCCTGCGTCCGCTGCTGGGTCTTTCTCGCGCGACGATCGCCGCCATAGCGCGTGCGCGAGGTCTTGACTGGGTCGAGGACGAATCGAACGCGGATCTGCGCATCAAGCGCAATTTCATTCGCCGGGAGATTTCGCCGCTGCTTGCCCAGGCGTTCCCCGGCTACCCCGGGACGCTGCTTCGCACAGCGTCGCACCAGGCCGAAGCCGCGCTCCTGATCGACGAACTGGCCGCGCAGGACGCGATTGGCGCGCTCGCGCAGGATGCGATCGACGGGCCGACGCTCGACCGGTCGCGCCTCGGCAGCCTGGCCTCGCTGCAGCCGCACCGCGCGCGCAATCTCCTGCGCTGGTTCCTGCGGCGGCACGGGCTCCGTGCCCCGTCGGCCGCGCGCCTCCTGGAGATGCTGGCCCAGCTCACGACCGCAGCGGACGACGCGCAGGTCAGGATCGCGCATGAAGACCGCGAGATCGGCATCCATCGGGGATTTGTCTTCGTGCATGCCGCGTTTCGGGCGTGGCCTGCGTTCGAATGGCGGGATGGGGCTGCCATCGATCTCCCGCACGGCACGCTCGCGCTGCGCGAAGCAAGCGGTCGTGGCATTGCGTTGCAGCACTTCGGCGATGCGCCCCTCACCATCCGCCCCCGGCAAGGCGGCGAACACCTGCGCCTCGGGCCACAGCGGCCCCGGCAATCGCTCACCGACCTGATGCAGCAACGCGGTATCCCGCACTGGCGCCGCGACACCTGGCCGCTCGTCTTTTGTGGCGACGCCCTGGCCGAGGTGCCCGCGATCGGTGTCGACGCGGCCTTTGCCGCAACGCCGGGCACGCCCGGTCGCAGCTTCGACTGGACGCTCCATTCACGCTGGCCCCCGGCTGCGTGAAAAGTTGACTCGCATCAAACCGCCGCGGGCACTCGCGCTGTACGCTGCGGCGTTGCCGGTTTCCGCGCGCGGTTGACAGCAGCGCTTATTGGCTGCCTAATCTTGGCAGTTTCGATTGCCTTCAACGATGCCGCACCGCAGCGAATGCTGCCCACGAATAGCGGCAACAACTCGGATTCGCAACTTCACAGGAGGACGTCATGAAATTCCCGCAGCTTCGTCTTGCCTTGGCGCTGGCCGCCGCGGCCGTGTTCGCCGCAGGCGCCGCATTCGCGCAAGCGCCGATCGTCATCAAGTTCAGCCACGTCGTCGCCCCCGACACGCCCAAGGGCAAGGCCGCCGAGAAGTTCAAGGAGCTCGCCGAGGCCCGCCTCAAGGGCAAGGTCAAGATCGAGATCTATCCCAACTCCCAGTTGTACAAGGACGGCGAGGAGATGGAAGCGCTGTCGCTGGGGTCGGTCCACATGCTGGCGCCCTCGCTGGCCAAGTTCGGCCCCCTGGGCGTGCGCGATTTCGAGGTCTTCGACCTGCCGTTCATCTTCGACAACACCGCGGAACTGCACAAGGTGACCGAGGGCCCGGCCGGCGCTGCGTTGTTCAAGAAGCTCGATCCCAAGGGCATCGTCGGCCTCGCGTACTGGGACAACGGCTTCAAGGTGCTCTCCGCCAACAAGGCGCTCAAGCTGCCCGCCGACATCAAGGGCCAGAAGCTGCGCATCCAGTCGTCGAAGGTGCTCGAGGCACAGATGCGCGCGATCGGCGCGATCCCGCAGACGATGGCCTTCTCCGAGGTCTACCAGGCGCTGCAGACCGGCGTGGTCGACGGCACCGAAAACCCACCGTCGAACATGTACACGCAGAAGATGCATGAAGTGCAGAAGCACGCCATCGTCACCGAGCATGGCTACCTGGGCTACGCGGTGATCGCCAACAAGAAGTTCTGGGACGCGCTGCCGGCCGACGTCCGCAAAGAGCTCGAAGCCGCCATGGCGGAGGCGACGAAATACGCAAATTCGATTGCCAAGCAGGAAAACGACCAGTCGCTGGAAAAGATCAAGGCTTCGGGCAAGACGGCAGTCTACGTGCCGACGGCCGCCGAGCGCGCCGCGTGGAAGAAGGCGATGGTTCCCGTGCACAAGGAAATGGAAAGCCGGATCGGCAAGGACACCATCCAGGCGATCTACAAGGAAACCGGCTTCAAGGCCGACTGAAGCCGCCCAAGAGCGGCCGCACCGGAGGCCCGCCGCAACGGCGGGCATCCGTTTTTCGGATTTCCTGACCCGGAGGAGATGGGCAAATGCTCAATCGCGCCCTCGATCATCTCGAGGAATGGATCATCACCTTCCTCATCGGCGCGGCCACGGTGATCATCTTCATCGCCGTGCTGCATCGCTACGCCTCCGGCATGCCGATCCCCGGCGTCCAGGATTTCCTGCTCGGCATCAACCTGGGCTGGGCGCAGGAACTCTGCATCTTCATGTTCGTCTGGATGGCCAAGTTCGGGGCCGCCTATGGCGTGCGAACCGGCATCCACGTCGGGGTCGACGTGCTGATCAACGCGCTGTCCGACAAGCTGCGTGCCAAGTTCGTGATCTTCGGGCTTCTCGCCGGCGCACTTTTCACCGGCATCATCGGAACCTTCGGTGCCCACTTCGTCTGGGAACTCTTCCACACTGATCAGGTGTCGGCCGACCTCGAGATGCCCAAGTGGATCGTCTACCTTTGCGTCCCGCTGGGCTCGTACCTGATGTGCTACCGCTTCCTGCAGGTGACGTGGAGTTTCATCAAGACCGGCAACCTCCCCCACGCCGACCACGCGCACGTCGAGGGCCTCGACAAGGAAGACGCCACCGCGTGGGTGAAGCTGCCGTCCGACCTCCATCCCGATGACCTCACCCACGGGAGGCCGTCATGACAGCGCTCGTCATCTTCGGGCTGCTGTGCGCCCTGATGATCACGGGGATGCCGATATCGATTTCGCTCGGCCTCACCGTCCTCACCTTCCTGTTCGCGATGACGCAGGTGCCGCTGGAATCGGTGGCGCTGAAGCTCTTCACCGGCATCGAGAAGTTCGAGATCATGGCGATCCCGTTCTTCATCCTCGCCGGGAATTTCCTCACCCACGGCGGCGTCGCCAAGCGGATGATCCGGTTCGCGACAGCAATGGTCGGCCACCTGCACGGCGGCCTGGCGCTGGGCGGCGTGCTCGCCTGCGCGCTGTTCGCCGCGGTGTCGGGCTCGAGCCCGGCGACGGTGGTCGCCATCGGCTCGATCCTGCTGCCGGCGATGGTCAAGCAGGGCTATCCGAAGAGGTTCGGCGTCGGAGTCATCGGCACCGCCGGTGCGCTGGGCATCCTCATCCCGCCGTCGATCGTGATGGTGATCTACGCGGTGTCGACCAACTCGTCGATCGGCAAGCTCTTTATCGCCGGCATCATCCCAGGCCTGATGCTGGCCGGTCTGCTGCTGTTCGTCACCTGGGCGGTGGCGAAGAAGCGCAACTACCCGCGGATGGCCAAGGCGAGCTTCGCCGAGATGTTCGCGGCGTTCCGCGAAAGCGTCTGGGGTCTCGCGCTGGTCGTCGTCGTCATCGGCGGCATCTATTCGGGGATCTTCACGCCCACCGAAGCCGCGGCGATGAGCGCCGCCTACGCATTCTTCGTCTCGGTCTACGTCTACAAGGACCTTACGCTGAAGCAGGTGCCGAAGGTGCTGCTGGATTCGGCCAACCTGTCGGCGATGATCCTCTACATCATCACCAACGCGGTGCTGTTCTCGTTCCTGCTCACCTCCGAACAGATCCCGCAGAACCTCGCCGCGTGGATCAACGAGATGGGTCTCTCCCCGTGGATGTTCCTGATGGTCGTCAACGTGATGCTGCTGATCGCCGGCAACTTCATGGAGCCCTCGTCGATCCTGCTCATCACCGCGCCTATCCTCTTTCCGGTGGCGATGAAACTCGGCATCGACCCCATCCACCTCGGCGTGCTGATGACCGTCAACATGGAAATCGGCATGATCACGCCTCCGGTGGGCCTAAACCTCTACGTCGCCTCCGGCATCGCCGGCATGGGCCTGACCGAGGTGACCAAGGCCTGCGCGCCGTGGATCCTGGTGATGCTGCTGTTCCTGCTGCTGATCACCTACGTGCCGATCATCTCGCTCTGGCTGCCCAACCTGTTGATGGGTTAGACACTCGGCAGCGACAGCGTCGGCCGACTCGGGGCCCGGCCGAAAGCCGGGCCCCGCTGTTTCGGGCGCCCCGGCCGTACCCGGTACCGCCCCGTTCGACCCCGGCACAGCAGGCGTTCCCGCCGGGGAAAACCGCGCTCGGAGGTGTCTCAACCGCAGCCCCAGAGCCGCGGCCGAGGGCGATGCAGACGTGTTATAATTTTGAATTTACTCGCATTTATTCGTCCGGAGTCCAATCATGGCGGTTGAACGCACGCTTTCCATCATCAAACCCGACGCCGTGGGCAAGAACGTCATCGGCAAGATCTATTCGCGCTTCGAGACCAACGGCCTCAGGATCGCCGCTGCGCAGATGCGCCGGTTGTCGCGGTCGGAGGCCGAGGGCTTCTATGCCGTCCATCGCGAACGTCCGTTTTTCAAGGATCTGGTCGATTTCATGATTTCGGGACCGGTGATGATCCAGGTGCTCGAGGGCGAGGCCGCGATCGCGAAAAACCGCGATCTCATGGGCGCGACCGATCCGAAAAAGGCCGCTGCCGGCACCATTCGCGCCGATTTCGCCGAGTCGATCGACGCCAACGCCGTGCACGGTTCCGACAGCCCGGACACGGCCGCCGTCGAAATTGCGTATTTCTTCCCCGCGCTGGCGGTGTACGCCCGCTGAACCGCGTCGCGTCCCGACGTGCTCCCGTGATCAACCTCCTCGACCTCGACGCCGACGGTCTTGCCGCGCTGTTCGCGAACCTGGGCGAGAAGCCGTTTCGCGCCCGTCAGGTGTCGCACTGGCTGCACCAGCGCCTGATCGGCGACATCGGCGCGATGACGGACCTCGCGCGCCCTCTGCGCGAAAAGCTTGCGTCGATCGCCGAAGTCCGGGGGCCGACGGTCATCCGCGATTCCACCGCGGCCGACGGCACGCGCAAGTGGCTGCTCGATGCCGGTGGCGGCAATGCGGTCGAGGCCGTCTACATCCCCGAGGACGATAGAGGGACATTGTGCGTGAGCTCGCAAGCCGGCTGCGCGCTCGACTGTTCCTTCTGTTCGACCGGCAAGCAGGGCTTCAACCGCAACCTCTCCGCGGCCGAGATCATCGGCCAGCTGTGGCACGCCAACCGTGCGCTGCTGGCGGACGGCTCCAAGGGGGCAGCAACTGCCGCGCCCTGGGTCGAGCACGGCCGCGCGCCCATCACCAATGTCGTGCTGATGGGCATGGGCGAGCCGCTGGCCAATTTCGACCACGTCGTCACCGCGCTCAGGGTGTTCCTCGACGACGACGCCTACGGCCTGTCCCGCCGCCGCGTCACGCTGTCCACGTCGGGCCTGGTGCCCGCGCTTGACCGCCTGCGCGACGCCTGCCCGGTGGCGCTGGCGGTGTCGCTGCACGCGCCGGACGACGCGTTGCGCGACCAGCTGGTGCCGATCAATCGCAAGTACCCGCTCGCCGAGCTCCTGCCCGCCTGCCGGCGCTACCTCGAGCGCGCGCCGCGCGACTTCGTCACCTTCGAATACGTGATGCTCGACGGCGTCAACGACTCCGCCGCCCACGCGCGCGCCCTCGTCGCCTGCGTGCGTGACGTGCCGTGCAAGATCAACCTGATTCCGTTCAACCCGTTCGCGGGTTCGGCGTTCCACACCAGTCCGCGCGAGCGCATCCTGGCATTCCAGAAAGTACTGATGGACGCGGGCCTGGTGACGACCGTGCGCAAGACGCGCGGCGACGACATCGATGCCGCGTGCGGCCAGCTTGCCGGACAGGTCCTCGATCGCACGAAGCGACGGCTTGTGCGCATCGAAGGCGTCGCCGCATCCTGCCAGCCGGCAACTCCTGCCCGCGTCTGACCGCCACCATGATGATGATGCCACGATCCCGCCTCGCCCTGCTCGGCACCGCCGTGCTGGCAGCGGCACTCTTCACCGGATGCGCGAGCAAGTCGCCGCCGCCGAACGCGCCGCCGCCGCAGGAGTCGCTGCCGCCGATCAAGCAGCCGGTGGTGACGCCGGAATACCGATCACAGCTTCGCGCCGAGCTCGGCGCCGGCTACTTCGAGCGCGGCCAGATGGACGTCGCGCTCGAAGAGCTGAACGAAGCGGTGCGGCTCGACCCCAACAATGCGCGCGCCTGGAACATCTACGGCCTCGTCTACGCGGTGCTGGGAGAAAACCCCAAGGCCGAACAGAGCTTCCAGCGCGCGCTGCAGCTCGCCCCGCAGGATTCGGACACCCGCCACAACTGGGGTTGGTACCTGTGCACGCACGGCCGTGCAAGCGAATCGATCGCCGAATTCGAGGCGGCGTTGCGCAACCCGCTCTACAAGACCCCGGAAACGGCGCTGGTGAACGCCGGCAAGTGCAGCGCGTCGCTGGGGCGCATCGCCGACGCCGAGACCTACTTCCGCCGGGCATTGCAGGTCGCACCCAACAACGCGACGGCGGCGTACAACCTCGCGTTGATCGCGTTCAAGGCGTCGCGGCTGGATGAGGCGCGCGTCTGGATGAAGATCGTGACCCAGGAAGCCAACCCGCCCCCCGAATCGCTGCACCTGGGCATGTGCATCGAACGCAAGCTGGGCGACACGCAGGCCGAACGGTCCTACGTGTCGCAGTTGCGCAATCGATATCCGAACGCCGCGGAAACCAAGTCCATCGCCACGGGAGCTTGCGAGTGAGTGAGCCCGATACCGTCCGGCACGGCGCGCCCGATCTGCCGCCGGTCGCCAGCGCCGCGATTCCCGCGGGAGCGCTGTTGCGCAATGCCCGCGAGCGGGGCGGACTTTCGATCGAGGACGTCTCCCAGCAGCTCAAGCTCGCCCCGCGTCAGGTCAAGGCGCTGGAGGATGGCAATTTCGCGCTGCTGCCGGGCCGCACCTTCGTTCGCGGGTTCGTGCGCAACTATGCGCGACTACTGAAACTCGACGCCGTGGAGGTTATGGCGGCGTTGCCGGGGGCGTCGGTCGACCCGGGCCTCGAGTCGCCGACATTGCACGCGACGGCACCGTCGATCGGGGAATTGCCGGTTTCCCAGTATGCGCGCCCGGGCTGGATTCGTTGGGCCGTTCCGCTGGTTCTCGCCCTCGTTGCCGCGCTGGCCATCTACGAGTTCCTGCTGCCGTCGCTGTCGGTGCGCACCACGCCGGCGGCGCGCGACCCAGCCGTCGATTCGAAGCCGGTCCCGGCGCCCCCCTCCGCCGGGACAGCCCCCGCGTCCGTGCCGTCGGCGCCCTTGCCCAATCCCGCGGCCGGAATTCCGCTCCCCAATCCTGTCGCCGCCCAGGAGTCGGCGCCGCCGGCCTCCGCCGCCGCGGCCGATGCTCCGGCAAAGACGGCCAATCCTGGCGGCGTCGCGCCGCAGGGCGAGCGGGAAATCGTCCTCTCCTACCGCGATCATTCGTGGACCGAGGTGCGTGACCGCAACGGCCGCGTGCTGCTGTCGAAGATGATGGTCCCCGGCTCGACGCAGGCGCTGACCGGTTCGCCACCGTTCGAACTTGTCATCGGCAACGCCGCCGACGCGGCGGTGACCCTCGACGGGCGGAAGGTCGATCTCGTTCCCTACACGCGGCAAGGCGTCGCCCGCATCACGCTGCAATAGGCCCATGATCGCCCCCGCCCGCTTTGAGCGCCCGCAAACCCGGCAGGTGGACATCGCCGGCCACAAGGTGGGCGGCGGGGCCCCCATCCTTGTCCAGTCGATGACCAACACCGACACGGCCGACGTCGCGGCCACGGTCGGGCAGGTGCGCGCGCTGGCCGCCACCGGCTCGGAAATCGTCCGCGTCACCGTCGACACGGCCGCAGCGGCTGCCGCGGTGCCGGCGATCCGCGAAGCCCTCGATGCCGGCGGCTGCACCGTGCCGCTGGTCGGCGACTTCCACTTCAACGGCCACAAGCTCCTGACCGACCATCCCGACTGCGCCCGTGCGCTGGCGAAGTTTCGCATCAACCCGGGCAACGTAGGCAAAGGCAGCAAGCGGGATTCGCAGTTCGCGGTGATGATCGAGAAGGCGATCGAGTACGGCAAGCCCGTGCGCATCGGCGTCAACTGGGGCAGCCTCGATGCCGCATTGCTCGCGCGCCTGATGGATGCCAACGCGGTCCGCGCCGCACCCTTGCCCGGCGACGCGGTGATGCGCGAGGCATTGATCGTGTCGGCCATCGAAAGCGCGCAGCACGCCGAGGCCATCGGACTGCCCGGCGACCGGATCATCCTCTCGTGCAAGGTGTCCGCCGTGCAGGATCTCGTCGCCGTCTACGCCGAACTTGCGCGGCGCTGCGACTACCCGCTGCATCTCGGCCTCACCGAAGCCGGCATGGGCAGCAAGGGCATCGTGGCGTCGACGGCCGCGCTCGCGATCCTGCTGCAGCAGGGCATCGGCGACACCATTCGCGTGTCGCTCACGCCGGAACCTTACGGCGACCGCACGCGCGAAGTGATCGTCGCGCAGGAAATCCTGCAGACGATGGGGCTGCGCTCGTTCACGCCGATGGTGACGGCCTGTCCGGGCTGCGGCCGCACGACCAGCACCACGTTTCAGGAACTCGCGGCGAAGATCCAGGATTTTCTGCGTGCGCAAATGCCGATCTGGGGCGCCCGCTATCCGGGTGTGGCCGACATGCACGTCGCGGTGATGGGCTGCGTGGTCAACGGCCCCGGCGAATCGAAGCTTGCCAACGTCGGCATCTCGCTGCCCGGCACCGGCGAAACACCGGTCGCGCCTGTCTATGTCGACGGCCAGAAGACGGTGACGCTCAAAGGCTCGCGCATCGCCGAGGAATTCCAGGCAATCGTCGACGACTACGTCCGCACGACCTACGGCGGCGAGCCGCGGGCCGCGCACCTCAACCCGGAACGCAAGACGATCGCCGTCAAGGCGATGGTCTGATCGACATGGCCGACGCCTTGCAGGCCGTCAAGGGCATGAACGATGTGCTCCCCGCCGAATCCCCGCTGTGGCAGCATTTCGAGGACACCGCGCGGCGCGTGTTCGCGCAGTACGGCTACCGCAATATCCGCGTTCCGATCGTCGAGCCCACCGCGCTGTTCGTGCGCGGCATCGGCGAACACACCGACGTCGTCGAGAAGGAGATGTACTCGTTCGAGGACAAGCTCAACGGCGAAAAGCTGACGCTGCGTCCGGAAGCGACCGCGGGCATCGTCCGCGCGGCGATCGAACACAACCTCTGCTACGAGCGGCCGCAACGCGTGTGGACCGGCGGGCCCATGTTCCGCCACGAGCGCCCGCAGAAGGGGCGTTACCGCCAGTTCCACCAGCTCGACATCGAGGCGCTGGGCTTTGCCGGTCCCGACGTCGACGCCGAGCAGATCGTGCTGCTGGCCCGCCTGTGGCGTGAGCTGGGCCTGGCCGACGGCATCGCTCTGTCCATCAACTCGATCGGCGACGCCGACGAGCGGCGCGCGCATCGGCAGGGCCTGATCGACTACTTCGAGCGCCACGCCACGCTGCTCGACGACGACGCAAGGCGCCGATTGCACGCCAATCCGCTGCGCGTCCTCGACAGCAAGAACCCCGCGATGCAGGAGATCATCGCCGGCGCGCCGCAGCTGCTCGATCGCCTGGGCACCGGTTCGCGGGCGCATTTCGACGGCCTGCAGCAATTGCTCGCCGATCACGGCGTCGCGTTCGGGATCAACCCCCGTTTGGTGCGCGGACTCGACTATTACAATCGCACGGTGTTCGAGTGGATCACCGACCGGCTCGGCGCCCAGGGTACCGTCGCCGGTGGCGGGCGCTATGACGGCCTCTTCGAGCAACTCGGCGGCAAGCCCACGCCCGCCTGCGGCTTCGCCATCGGCGTCGAGCGCATGGTGCTGCTGCTGCAGGAGGCCGGGCTCGCGCACGACGACGCGCCGCTCGCGTACGTCGTGCATGCCGGCGACGCGGCGAGCCGCCTCGCCGCGCGCGCGGGCGAGCGGTTGCGCGACGCAGGCCTCGCGATCATCGTCAATGCCGGCGGCGGCAGCTTCAAGTCGCAGATGAAGAAAGCCGACGCTTCGGGCGCGCGGTTCGCGCTCGTCATCGGCGACGACGAGGCCACGACCGGGGTCGTCGGCGTGAAACCCCTGCGCGCGAGCGGCGAACAGACGGCCGTGCCGCTGGACGGACTTGCCGCCGCGCTGATCGAGCGCGGCACCTGACAACGCCTGCGGGCGCAACGAGACACGAAAAGCAACGGAAAAGGGAACGACGATGGCAGTCTACGACCTCGAAGAGCAGGAACAACTCGACGATCTCAGGGCCTGGTGGAGGCAATGGGGCAACACGGTGAGCGGCATCATCATCGCCGTCTGCGTGAGCGTGGTGGCCGTGCAGGCGTGGCGCTGGTGGCAGCACAATCAGGCCGAGCAGGCGTCGGTGCTGTACGGCGCGGTCGCCTCGGCCGCGCGCAGCAATGATATCGCCAAGGCCAAGGATGCGATGACGCAGCTCGCCGATCGCTACGCCGGCACCGGCTATGCGCCGCGGGCTGCGATGGTCGTGGCCGGAATGCTGTTCAAGAGCGGCGACAGGACCGGCGCCCGGACGCAATTGCAGTTCGTGCTCGATCGCGCCAGCGAGGACGAGCTGAAGCAGATCGCCCGCTTTCGTCTCGCCGAGACGCTGTTCGACGACAAGCAGAACGACGAGGCGTTGCGCACGCTGGACGCGAAACACGACGAGCCCTTTGCCGGCGTCTATGCCGATCTGCGCGGCGACATCCTCGCCGCCGCCGGCCGCGGCGAGGAGGCGCGCGCGGCTTACCAGACCGCGCTCGCCAAGATCGATGCCAAGTCCCCCTATCGCGCCTACATCCAGGTGAAACTCGATTCGCTCGGCGGTCCGCTGGGGCCCGCAGCGTCGGGCGGCGGCGCCGCGGCGGCGCCCGTGCCGGCAGCGCCTGTCGTTCCCGCAGCCCCCGCAGCACCGGCCAAATGACGATCGGCGCTCACCGCGACTCCCGCGCCCCCATGCCGCGCGCGATGCAACGGTATGCGCAGGTGCTGGCCGTAGCCTTCGCCGTCGTGGCCACGGGGTGCTCGACGATGTCGTCGTGGATGCCCACGATTCCGGCGCCGTCGTTCTCGTGGTTCACCGGCGGATCGAAAAAGCCGGGACCGCTGCCCGAATTCAAATCGACCGTCACTCCGGTGGTCGCCTGGCAGGTGTCGATCGGCAAGGCCCGCGCCGGCTTCTCCCCGGCGGTCACCGCCGACGCGGTTTACGTAAGCGCCAGCGATGGCGCGCTCGCTCGTCTCGACCCTGCCGGCCGCACCGTCTGGCGCGTGTCGACCGGCAAGCGCCTGTCCGCCGGCGTGGGAGCCGACGCGACGCTCGTCGCAGTCGGCACCGACAAGGGTGAGGTACTCGCCTTCGATGCCAGCGGCAAGCCGCTCTGGCAATCGAAGGTCAGCAGCGAAGTCGTGAGTCCGCCCGACGTCGCCGAGGGCATCGTCGCCGTGTGGTCGGGCGACGGTCGCATCTACGGGTTGTCCGCCGTCGACGGCAAGACCAGGTGGGTGTACCAGCGCATCAACCCGCCGCTTACGGTTCGCAATTTTGCCGGCGGCACGATCAGTCGGGGCGGCCTATTTGTCGGCACGGCAGGCGGCAAACTTGTCGCACTCGATCTTGCGACCGGCAACGTCGGCTGGGAAGCCAACGTGGCGACACCCAAGGGTGCGACCGAACTCGAGCGCATCGCCGATGTGACCAGCCTGCCGGTGATCGAGGAACGGCAGGTCTGCGCCGCCGCCTTCCAGGGGCGAATTGCGTGCTTCGATGTATTGCGTGGCACGCTGCTGTGGTCGCGCGACCTCTCGAGTCTCGAGGGCATCGCCATCGACGCCCGCTACCTGTACACGACCGACGACAAGAGCAATGTCCATGCGCTGGACAAGGCGACCGGCGCCTCGGTGTGGAAGCAGGACAAGCTCGCCGCACGGCGCATCGGCGGACCGGTGATCGTCGGCGACCACGTCGGGGTGGTCGACATCGAAGGCTATGTCCACCTCATGGACCGCAACGACGGCAGCCTCGTCGGGCGGCTCGCGACCGACGGCACGCCGGCAACCGCACAACCACTGCCGACGGGCGTGCAGGCGATCTTCCAGACCGAGGGCGGCACGCTCTACGCGGTGGGCGCGCGCTGACGCGCTGGCCGTCGGCGACGCCGGCCGGAAGCCCGCACGCCGGAGCGTCGATGACCGGGTCAGCCGTGCCCGGCCGTGAGTTCGCCGGCAAGGGCGCGGAAGTTCATGCCGCCATTCCGGCGCCGTCGAACATGCCTTCGAACAGCACCGAAGAGAGGTAGCGCTCGCCCGAATCGGGCAGGATGACGACGATCGTCCTGCCTTTGTTCTCCGGCCGCTGCGCCAGCCGCACCGCAACCGCGGTCGCCGCGCCGCAGGAAATGCCGGCCAGGATGCCCTCCTCCCGCGCCAGCCGCCGCGCGTAGAGCACGGCATCCTCGTTGGACACGGTCTCGATTGCGTCGACCAGCGACAGATCGAGCACCTGGGGGACGAACCCCGCGCCGATGCCCTGGATCTTGTGCGGCCCGGGCTTCTGCGGCTCCCCCGCCCGCGCCTGCGTGAGGACGGGACTCGCTGCCGGCTCGACCGCCACCGATACGAGCTTCTTGCCGCGCGTGTGCTTGAAATAGCGCGACACGCCGGTGATGGTGCCGCCGGTGCCGACACCGGAAACGAGGATGTCGACGTTGCCGTCGGTGTCGTTCCAGATCTCCGGCCCGGTCGTCTTTTCGTGGATCGCCGGATTGGCGGGATTCTTGAACTGCTGCAGCAGCACGAACCGCGCCGCGTCAGAGGCCGCGATCTCCTCGGCCCTGGCAATCGCCCCGCTCATGCCTTTCGCGCCTTCGGTCAGCACCAGCTTCGCGCCGTAGGCCACCAGCAGCTTGCGCCGCTCGATGCTCATCGTCTCCGGCATCGTCAGCGTCAGCGGGATGCCGAGCGAAGCCGCGACGAACGCCAGCGCGATCCCGGTGTTGCCGCTGGTCGGCTCGACCAGCTCCTTGCCGGGACCGAGCAGCCCCTTCTCCCTGGCATCCCAGATCATCGCCGCACCGATCCGGCATTTGACCGAGTAGGCCGGGTTGCGGCCCTCGATCTTCGCCAACACCGTGGCACCGGCGCCATCGACGACGCGATTCAGCTTGACCAGCGGCGTGCGGCCGATCGATTGGGCGTTGTCTGCATACCAGTTCGACATGTCTCTCCTTCGGAATCTGGGGAATCAATCCTGAACCGCATCCGGAACCTGGGCGACGAAGCTTCGTTCCTCGGCCGTTCGCAAGTCGGCTACCGCGACCTGCCGCGGGTGCTTTCGCGCCATCGCGGCGCGGCTTCACTCGCCCTTGATGTTCGCTTCCTTGACGATCACCGCGTAACGGGCGATTTCGCCCTTGATGTAGGTTGCAAATTCGGCTGGCGTCGAACCTACCGGGTCGAAACCCTGCGCGGCGAGGCGCTCGCTCGCATGGGACGAGCGCACCGCCTTTGCGGCAGCGGTCGACAACTTGCCTACGACGTCGGCAGGCAGGCCCGCAGGTCCCCACAAGCCGTACCACGAGACCATCTCGAATCCTGGAAAGCCGGATTCCGCAACGGTCGGCACATTCGGCAGGAACGCCACGCGCTTGCCGCTCGTCACCGCGAGCGGTGTCAGCTTTCCCGACTTCACGTTCGGGTAGGACGACGGGAACGGATCGATCATCGCGCTCACGTGCCCGCCGAGCATGTCGGCAAGCGCCGGCGCGGCCCCCTTGTAGGGGACGATCATGAGACCGGGAAGCTCGGCCTGCTTCTTGATGACCTCCTCCGACAGGTGACCCGCCGAACCGAGGCCCGAAGTGGCAAACGTGTACTTCTCGGGCGCCTGCTTCACCAGCGACACGAACTCGCGCAGGTCGCGCGCAGGATTGGAGGGCGACCCCGTCACCAGCAGCGGCACCGATCCGATGTTCGAGATCGGCGCGAAGTCCTTCTCCACGCTGTAAGGGACGTTCGTCAGGAACAGCGGATTGATGACGAAGATCGACGCCTGCAGCAGCAACGTGTATCCGTCGGGCGCGGACCGCGCCACGTAGTCGCTGCCGACGACGCCGTTCGCGCCAGCCTTGTTCTCGACGATCCACGGCTGCCCGGTCTGCTCGCTCATCCCCTGCGCGACGACGCGCGCCACGGTATCGACGGTGCCGCCGGCCGGGTACGGAACGATCAGCCGCACGGGCTTGCCGGGATAGGTCTGGGCCGCGCATTGCAGCGAAAGGGCGACGAGTACCGCTCCGGCGAGCCACTTCCATGTCGAACGCATTTTGTGTGCTCCATCAGGACGCATTTGAGCTGACGCGACGCGTGGCGCCCTCATGTGGGCACCCGCGCCACGTCCGCCGGGTATCCACCTCAGGCCGCCTGCGCGAGCCTGGGCTGGATCGTGTAACCGTACTTCCGGTCGAGGCCGAGTTCCTGAACGATGCGCAGACCCTTCGCCAGCGCCTCGCCTTCGAGATTGCGCAACGGCTTGCGCAACGGCCCGACCGGCAAACCAAGCGCCCGCATCAGGCTCTTGAGCGCGACGGGGTTGATCGCCGAGTAGTTGAAATGCGAGAGCGGCAACACGCGCAGGTAGGTGTCGCGGAAATTCTGCGCATCGGCATAGCCCTTCCACGGCGTCGAGATCGTCGCCATTTCGGCCGGCATCACGTTGCCGCCCATGTTCGCGGTCCCATGACCGCCGAGCGACATCGTCGGCACGACCAGGCCCAGATTCGGCGAGTCGCAACACATGACGGTGACGTCGGGCCGCGCGGCGAGGATCTGGGCGACCTGCCCCACCCTGGTCGTCGATTCCTTGTGGATCACGTAGTTCGGATGCCTGAAGATCCGCAACAGGTTGTCCCAGTGCAGATCGGTCTTCACCCGGGGGGGGTTGTTGTAGATGCCCAGCGGCAGGCTGGTGGCGTCCGCCACTTCGAGGAAAAACGCCTCGATGTCGCTCTCCGAACCGCAGATGTAGGGCGGCGCCGCGATGATCGCGCCGTCGGCGCCGTTCGCGGCGGCAAAACGAATGTTGTCGATCACCTGCGCCGGCGTGTTGCCGGTGCAGCCATAGAAGAACTTCATCGCGCCCGTCCTGAGCTTCGCCGTCTCGACGATGAGGTCCTTCTTTTCCTCGGGCGTCAGCAGCGTCGGCTCGCCCGTCGACCCCATGAACAGCATCGCTGCCGTGCCATGCTGGCGCTGGAAATCGATCAGCGTGCGAAACGCGCCATAGTCGATCGAACCGTCGGCGTTGAATGGGGTGACGCTCGCGACAAACGATCCTTCGATGCGAAGTTTGGGCATGCCGTGCTCCAGGGGTCCGTGCGTCCAGCCGCAGCGAACCGAAAAGACGCAATCTAGAATCCCCGGGCGGCAAGGTCAAGGACGTTCTGGTTCGAAGCACATGCCTGGCGGGTATAAGGGGTTGTCCGGCCGGCCGCCACGCGCCTGCGAACGGGCTGCGATATCGGTTACCATCGTCGCCGCGTCCGCGGTGGTCGCGGGCGCCGGCATCAAGCGGATTCCCGATGCACATGGATCTCGGGCTCAAGGACCGGTCGGCGCTCGTCTTCGGCGGCAGTCGCGGACTCGGGCGCGCGGCGGCGACGTGCCTGGCGCGAGAAGGCGTCCGGGTGACGATCGCCGCCCGCACGCCGGAGGTGCTCGCGCGCGCGGCGGCCGAGATCGCCGTCGCGACGGCGACCGCGGTGGACTGGGTGGCCGCCGACATCACCCGGGCGGAAGGACGGCGCGCGGCGCTTGCGCGCTGCCCACAACCGGACATCCTCGTCAACAACGCCGATGGCCCGCCTCCCGGCGACTTCCGCGATTGCTCCCGCGACGATTGGATCAAAGCCCTCGATGCCATGGCCATCGGACCCATACTGATGATGAGGGAGGTCGTCGACGGCATGATCGCGCGCGGGTTCGGGCGCATCATCAACGTCAGTTCCCGGTCGGTGAAGGCGCCGAATGCGGAACTGCCGCTGTCCAATGGCGCCCGCACCGCCCTGGTGGGATTTGTCGGCGGGCTCGCCCGACAGATCGCCCGCCATAACGTGACCATCAACAACCTCCTCCCCGGCATCTTCGACACCGATGCGCAGCGCGTTCATGTCGACGGCATGCTCGAAATGACCGGCATGAGCTTTGACGCGCTGTGGGAACAGCGCGCGCGGGGCAACCCGACCGGCCGCTACGGGCGAGCGGAGGAGTTTGGCGCGTACTGCGCGTTTCTGTGCTCGAACCACGCCGGCTTCATCACGGCCCAGAATCTGCTGATCGATGGCGGATCCTGTCCGGGCACGCTGTAGAGCGTCGCGCAGCCGCGCCCGCCATGTCGACCCGCCGCTTTGTCCAGCTTTCGCATTGGGGCGCTTACACGGCCATCGTCGAGGACGGCCGCTTCGTCAGCGCGGAGCCGTTCGCGCGTGACCCGGCACCCTCCCGCCTGCTGGAATCGATGCCGGCGATGGTCTATTCGAATACCCGCATCCTCCGCCCTGCTGTCCGCCGCTCATGGCTCAAGGATCGTGACAGAACCCGCCGCGGCGACGACTCCTTCGTGGAGGTGGAGTGGGATCGCGCCCTCGCCTTGGTCGCGGACGAGCTGGCACGGGTGCGCTCCGAACGCGGCGCGCAAGGAATATTCGGCGGCTCCTACGGGTGGTCGTCGGCGGGCCGCTTTCATCACGCACGCACGCAGTTGCGGCGTTTCCTGTACAGCGGTGGCGGGTGCACCGACCAGATCGGGAACTACAGCTGGGGCGCGGCCCAGTTCCTGCTGCCGCACGTCATCGGCACCCACGATCCGGTGTCGGGGCGCGTCACCGATTGGGCGAGCGTCATCGGCCACACGCAGCGCGTGATCGCCTTCGGTGGCTTCGCCCTCAGGAACGGGCAGATCACTTCCGGCGGCGCAGGCGTACACACGCTCGAGCAATGGCTGCGCGCCGCGCAACGGCGGGGCATCGACTTCGTCATCGTAAGTCCGGACCGCCATGATGTCCCGCCGTTCCTCGAAGCGCAGTGGATCCCGATAAGGCCCAACACCGATACGGCGCTGATGCTCGCCCTTGCGCACGTGCTGGTCGCGCGGGATCTGCACGATCGCGTCTTTCTTGCCCGCCATTGCGTCGGTTTCGAGGCCTTTGCCCGCTATCTGCTGGGCACCGATGATGGCATCGCGAAGACGCCGGCCTGGGCAGCGGCGATCTGCGGCATCGACGCCAGCGTGATCGAAGCGCTGGCGCTCGGCAGCGCGGGCCGCCGAACGCTGCTCACGCTCGCCTGGTCGCTGCAGCGCGCGCACCACGGCGAGCAGCCCTACTGGATGGCGATCGTCCTTGCGGCGATGATGGGACAGATCGGCTTGCCGGGCGGTGGCTTCGCGTTCGGGCACGGCTCGATGAACGGGGTCGGGAATCCCCGCGCCGACCTGCCCTTCCCGGACATGCCCATGGGCGCGAATCCGGCGCGGCGTGCCGTACCCGTCGCCCGTTTCGCCGACATGCTGCTCGGTCCGGGTGAACCTTACGCTTTCGACGGGCGGCGCGAAACCTACCCCGATGTCGGCCTTGTATACTGGGCCGGCGGCAACCCGTTCCACCACCACCAGGATCTCAATCGTCTGCAGCGGGCATGGGCAAGGCCGGAAACGGTCATCGTGCATGAAAGCTGGTGGACTGCGACCGCGCGGCGCGCGGACATCGTGCTGCCGGCGACCACGACACTCGAGCGCGACGACATCGGCGGCTCATCGCGCGATCGCTACGTGTTCGCCATGCAAAGGGCGATCGCCCCGGTCGGCGGGAGCCGAAACGATCAGCAGATTCTGGCGGAGATCGCCGATCGGCTGGGTTGCGGCGCCGCCTACACGGAGGGGCGTGACGAGGACGGCTGGCTGGGATACATCTGGAGTCGCTTCTCCAGCGCCTGCGCTCGCGTCGGGTTCGCCGTTCCGGACTACGCCGCGTTCAGGAGCAGCGGTTTTCTCGAGCTTCCGCTTCCCGGGCGCGACTTCGTGCTGTTCGAATCGTTCCGGGCCGACCCGGATGCGAACCCGTTGCGGACACCGTCAGGAAAGATCGAGATCACCTCCCCGACGATTGCGTCGTTTTCATACGCGGACTGCCCCGGCCACCCGAAGTGGCTGCCGCCTGGCGAATGGCTGGGCGATGCGCGGCGCGATCGCTATCCATTGCACCTGGTCACGGTGCAGCCCGCTGATCGCCTTCACAGCCAGATGGATCCCGGACCCGTGTCCCAGGCCAACAAGGTGCACGGCCGGGAGCGATTGCGGCTCCACCCTGCGGAAGCCTCCAAACGCAATCTCAGCGACGGCGACATCGTTCGCGCCTACAACGACCGCGGCGCGTGCCTTGCCGGATTGAAGATCGATGCCGCCGTGATGCCGGGGGTCGCCATCATCGCCACCGGCGCCTGGTACGATCCCGACGCCTCCGGTCTCGACCGCCAGGGCAACCCCAACGTGCTCACCATGGACATTGGCAGCTCGCAACTCACCCAGGGCCCGAGCGCGCTGTCGGCGTTGATTGAAGTCGCGCGCTGGGACGGTGCGCTCCCGGACTCGCCCTCCCCTCCGGCGCCGGCGGGAGTGGTTGCGTGACCTTCAGGCCATCGGGCGATCTGCAGGGGCTTGATGCGCGTCATCCGACAGCGCGGCTGCGGACCCCATGAGCCAGCATTCGACATCTCGCGCCTGCGCCCCGGTGACGTGGCTGGATGTCCTCCAGCTCGTCGACATCCGCACCAAGATCGTCAGCGTTTCCTCGCTGCTGGTCGGCACCGCCTACGCGTCCCACCTGGCGCGGGATTTCTCCGCCGGCCGCTTCCTGCTGATGCTGCTCGCGACCCTGCTGTTGGATATGGGCACGACCGGTTTCAACAGCTACTACGATTTCATACACGGGGTGGACACGGTGCAATCCGACGTCGAGCGCTGGAAACCGCTGGTCCAGCGAGGGATCGATCCCGCCTTCGCGCGCAGGCTGTCGTGGGCGCTTTTCGCCGGCGCTGCGCTCGTCGGCCTCGTGATCGGCGCAATGGTCGGCTGGCAGGTCATCGCGGTGGGCGCCGTCTGCATGGCGATCGCGCTGCTCTACAGCGGCGGTCCCTTGCCGATCGCAAGGCTGCCGATCGGCGAACTCTTTGCCGGTGGCCTGCTCGGTTCGGTGCTGATCGGCGTCGCATCGTACGTTCAGCATCCGGTGCTCGAGGCTGCCGACGGCTGGCTGGGCCTGCCGTCGACCGTGCTCATCGCCACGATCCTGTCGGTCAACAACGCCTGCGACATCGAGGGAGACCGTCGGGCCGGCCGGCGGACGCTGGCCAGCGTCGTCGGCATCGATCGCGCCGAGCGGTTGATCGACGGGCAGTTGCTGCTGACGCTGCTGCTCGCGGTGGCACTGATCCCCCTGCGCGTTCTCACCATCGAAGCGCTCGTCCCCCTGGCCGCCGCAGCGGTCGCGGGAGGGCGCGAGCTGTCGGCGATGCACCGTCGCGGGTTCTCGCACGCGACCAAGTCCGCGCAGATGGCGGGCATCTCGAAAATATTCATCCTCTACACTGTCGCCCTGTTGCTCGGCATCGCGCTGACGGCGTGGCGGACGGTCTGAGTACACGGCCATCGCCTCGCCCGGACAGGGCGGGCGAAGAGCCATTCCGGGGCCGTGCCGCGTCAATCGCCACGATCCGGCGGCCATGTATCGTCATTAGCACGTACACTTCCGGACGCTCGACCTGTCGACGGAGGAAAGACGCCGGGTGACCGGCGTCGAGAATCGAGCGCACGAATTTGCGCATGTCACAAGTGCTCGCAGGAGCTATTTTGGTCCCATGCATGCCCACGATTGTCCTGGTCGGCCGCCCCAATGTCGGCAAGTCGACGCTGTTCAACCGCATCACCAAGACGCGGGCAGCACTGGTGGCCGACTTTCCCGGCCTCACCCGTGACCGGCATTACGGGCGGGCACGCGTTGGCGAACGCTCGTTCCTGGTCGTCGACACCGGCGGCTTCGAGCCGGTCGCCAAGGACGGCATCCTGCACGAGATGGCCAAACAGACACGGCAGGCGATCGACGAATCCGACGTCGTCGTGTTCCTCGTCGATGCGCGCGGCGGACTGACCGAGCAGGACCGGGCCATCGCCGACCTCCTGCGCCGGTCGGGGCGACCCATCGTGCTTGCGGCCAACAAGGCGGAAGGTCTGCAGTCCGAGCGCGCAGCCGCCGAATTCTACGAACTCGGGCTCGGGGAACCGCACCCCATTTCCTCGGCCCATGGCGACAACGTCGCCGTGCTGATGGAAGAAGCGCTGGCGCGACTGCCGCCTGAAATGCTGCCCGAGCCGGCGCCGGACGAGGCCGCGGGCGAACCGGGGGAAGAGCGGACCGCCGGACCGATCAAGGTGGCCATCATCGGCCGTCCCAACGTCGGCAAATCGACGCTGGTCAACACGCTGCTCGGCGAGGAGCGCGTGATCGCGTTCGACGAGCCGGGCACCACCCGCGACTCGATCTACCTCGACTTCGAGCGCGGCGGGCGGCAGTACACGCTGATCGACACCGCCGGCGTGCGCCGCCGCGGCAAGGTGTTCGAGGCGATCGAGAAATTCTCGGTCATCAAGACCATGCAGGCGATCGAATACGCCCACGTCGTCGTGCTGCTGCTCGATGCGCAGCAGCAGATCTCGGATCAGGACGCGCATCTCGCAGGCTTCATCCTCGAGTCGGGCCGGGCGCTGGTCGATCGGCATCAACAAATGGGACGGCCTGCCGGCAGACCGGCGCGAGGAAATCAAGCGCGAGGTGGACCGCAAGCTCGCCTTTCTCTCGTTCGCGCATCACCATTACCTCTCGGCCCGCAAGGGCACCGGTGTCGCCGGGCTGATGCGTTCGGTCGATGCCGCCTATGCGGCGGCCATGGCGCGGCTGCCGACGCCGAAGCTCACCCGCGCGCTGATCGCCGCCGTGGAAAAGCAGCAGCCTCCGCGGGCGGGCGGCGGCCGGCCCAAGCTGCGCTACGCCCATCAGGGGGGCCACAATCCGCCGCTGATCATCATCCATGGCACCGCGCTGTCGGCGGTGCCCGATTCCTACCGCCGGTATCTGGAACATTTCTTCACCGACGCGTTCAAACTGCGCGGGACCCCCCTTCGGGTACAATTCAAGACCGGCGCCAACCCGTACGCGGACTCTCCCGCTCGCCGCAAAGGCCGTTGATCTCCCCACTTCCGCCCCCATTTGGGGCTTGGCGGGAGATCCAGAGTGCCCGCGCGGCGGTCCGTTCGACAACGGCCCGGCCAACAACAACCGCGGAGCAAGCGATGAGCAACAAAGGGCAAATGCTACAAGACCCGTTCCTGAACACCCTGCGCAAGGAGCACGTGCAGGTCTCGATCTACCTCGTCAACGGCATCAAGCTGCAGGGCCAGATCGAGTCGTTCGACCAATACGTCGTCCTGCTCAAGAACACCGTCACCCAGATGGTCTACAAGCACGCGATTTCCACCGTCGTGCCGGCGCGCGCCGTGGTGATGCCGCAACACGTGCCCACCGAAGATAGCGACGTTTGATCGGTACGTCCGCCAGCGGTTCTTCGACCGCCGCCCTCAGGCTGCCCCGTCGCACTCGCGGCGCGCGGTCTCTCGTGGCTGCGTTGCGCGCCCATGTTTGAGCGTCCTTCCGGTGGCGACCGGGCCGTCCTCGTCGGTCTCGACTTCGGGCAGGGGGATGCCGCGCAGCGGATGGACGAGCTCGAGGCGCTGGCGCTGTCCGCCGGGGCCACCGTCGTCGGGCACGTCACCGGCAGGCGCAAGCGGCCCGATGCGGCGCTGTTCGCCGGCAAGGGCAAGGTCGACGAGATCGGCGCCTGCCGCGTAGCCGCGGAGGGCGATCTTGTCATCTTCGACCACGAACTCACCGGCGCGCAGCAGCGCAACCTCGAACGGGTGCTGCAGTGCCGCGTCGTCGATCGGGTCAGCCTGATCCTCGACATCTTCGCACTGCGGGCGCGCAGCGCCGAAGGCAAGCTCCAGGTCGAACTCGCGCAGGTCAAGCACCAGCTCACGCGCCTGGTGGGCGGCTGGACGCACCTCGAGCGGCAGAAGGGCGGCATCGGCATGCGCGGCCCCGGCGAAACGCAGCTCGAGACCGACCGCCGGCTGCTCGGCAACCGTGTGACGCGTGCTGAACGAGCGGCTGGCGCACGTCGCGCGGCAGCGCGCCACGCAAAGCCGCACCCGGCGGCGCGCCTCGGTGCGCACGGTCGCCCTCGTCGGCTACACCAACGCCGGCAAGTCGACCCTCTTCAACCGGCTGACCCGGGCCCGGGCGTACGCCGCCGACCAGCTGTTCGCCACGCTCGACACGACGCTGCGCCGTTTCCATGTCGCCGGCGCCGATCCGATCGTGCTCTCCGACACCGTCGGCTTCATCCGCGACTTGCCGCATGATCTGGTCGCCGCTTTCCGCGCCACCCTCGCCGAGGCCGCCGACGCCGATCTCCTGCTGCACGTCATCGACGCTGCGCACCCCAACCGCGACGAGCAAATCGCCGCCGTCGAGGCGGTGCTGGCCGAGATCGGCGCCGATCGAGTGCCGCAATTGCGCGTCCGGAACAAGATCGACGCCGCGGCCCTCGCTGCGGGGGTCGAACGCGACGAGTCTGGTATAATCCGCGCCGTCCGATTGAGCGCTTTGACCGGCGAGGGCTGCGCAGAATTGCGCGCGGCGCTGGCGGAGCGTTTTCCGGCCGACACCCCGCTGCCGAGCGCCTTCGACACTCCCGCCGTCAATGCCTGAACGCGTGCCGAAGTTGCCGGCAGTCCCGATTCCGCTTTCTCGGAACTGACATGTCGCTCAACGATCCTCAATGGGGGAAGCGCGGTAACGGCGGACCGCCGGATCTCGACGAGATCTGGCGCAACGTCAACCGCCGGCTCTCCGACCTATTCGGCCGCAAGTCGGGCCCGGACAACAACCCGCCGCCGCCCGGGCCGCCCGGCCGCCCGTTCCGGCTGCCGATGGGCGGCGCCGGCATCCTGGTCGCGCTGGTCGTCGGCGTGTGGCTCGCGAGCGGTTTCTACATCGTCGACGAAGGCCGGCGCGGCGTCGTCACTCGCTTCGGCAAGTACACCGAAACGACGCAGCCGGGTCCGCGCTGGCATCTGCCGTTCCCGGTCGAAGGTGTCGAGCTGGTCGATTTCTCGCAGGTGAAAACCATCGAGGTCGGCTACCGCAACACGCCAAAGAACAAGGTCGAGCGCGAAGCGCTGTCGCTGACGGACGACGAGAACATCATCGATATCCAGTTCGCGGTCCAGTACAACCTGAAGAGCGCCGAGGCGTACCTCTTCAATGTCAGGCGACCCGACCAGACCGTCGCCTTCGTCGCCGAGACCGCGATGCGCGAGGTCATCGGCAAGGCGAAGATGGACTTTGCGCTGTACGAAGGACGCGAGCAGATCGCCAAGTCGTCGGAGAAGCTGATGCAGGAGATGCTCGACCGCTACGGCACCGGCATCTACGTGCAGAAGGTGACGCTGCAGAACGTGCAGCCGCCCGACAAGGTGCAAACGGCTTTCGACGATGCCGTGAAAGCCGGTCAGGACCGCGAGCGTTTCCGCAACGAGGGCCAGGCCTACGCCAACGACGTCGTGCCCCGTGCGCGCGGCAACGCCTCGCGCCTGCTCGAGGAAGCCAACGGCTACCAGGCCGAGGTCGTACAAAAGGCCGAGGGCGACGCCTCGCGTTTCCGCCAGGTCCTGGTCGAGTACGCTAAGGCTCCAGGCGTCACCCGCGAGCGGCTGTATCTCGACATGATGCAGTCGGTCGTCGGCAACGCGAGCAAGGTGCTCGTCGACCAGAAGCCTGGCAGCAACAGCCTGCTGTACCTGCCGCTCGACAAGCTGATGCAGCAAAGCGCGGCGGTGGCGGCCCCGCAGGCTCCGGCCGCGGATCTGCCGGCCGCACGCCAGTCGACGCCCCCGGCGGCCGAACCCACGGTGACGATCGACGGCGCGCGCTCGCGCGAAGCCTTGCGTACCCGCGAACGCGGCGGAGAATCGCGATGAAATTCACGATGCCCATCCTGGCCGCTGTCGTCGCCGCGCTGCTGGTGCTGTCGCAGGCGCTCTACACGGTCGACCAGAAGCAATACGCGATCCTCTTCCAGCTGGGCGAAATCATCGAAACCCAGCCCACCGCCGGCCTCTACTTCAAGGTGCCGCTGCTGCAGAACGTCAAGTTCTACGACAAGCGCATCCTGACGCTCGACAACGCCGAGCCCGACCGCATCACGACGTCCGAGAAGAAGCCGCTGCTGGTCGACTTCGTCGTCCAGTGGCGGATCACCGACGTCAAGCAGTACTACATCAGCGTCCAGGGCGACGAGGAGGCGGCGCGGCGCCGGTTGTCGCAGACGGTGCGTTCGAACCTCGCCGAGGAGTTCAACAAGCGCACGATGCACGACGCCATCTCCGCCGAACGCGACAAGATCATGACCACGACGCGGCAGAAGGCCGATCAGGATGCGAAGACCATCGGCGTCGAAATCGTCGACGTGCGACTGCGCCGTGTCGAACTGCCACCCGACGTCACCGGGCCGGTGTTCGCGCGCATGGAATCGGAGCGTCGCCGCGTCGCCAACGAGCTGCGTTCGCTGGGGCAGGCCGAAAGCGAAAAGATCCGCGCCGACGCCGACCGCCAGCGGGTTGTGATTCTGGCCGATGCGTACAAGCAGGCGCAGAAGGTCAAGGGTGACGGCGACGCCAAAGCCTCCGCGATCTACGCCCAGGCCTACGGTGCCAACCCCGATTTCTACGCCTTCTATCGCAGCCTCGAAGCCTATAAATCGACCTTCAAGAACAAGAACGACGTGATGGTGCTGGATCCGTCGTCGGAGTTCTTCCGCTTCTTCCGCAACCAGGGCGGCCAGGCGGTCAAGACCGGGAAGTAGAACAGGCCCTTTCGAAGCCGCCGGCATCAGGGGGACGCAGTGCAGGAATCACTGCTTGCCGCGCTCGCGCTGGTGCTGGTGCTCGAAGGCCTGTTGCCGCTCCTGGCGCCTCGCGTCTGGCGCGAGAGCTTCCGCAAGCTCCTCGACCTCAGCGACGGCCAGCTGCGTTTCGTGGGACTCGCAGCGATCGTGCTGGGCCTGTTGGGTTATGGACTGGTGACACATGCGTAAGTGGATCCTGCCGGAGCACATCGAGGACATCCTTCCCGCCGAAGCCGAGCGGGTAGAATCGCTGCGCCGCCTGTTGCTCGATCATTTTCGCGAGCAGGGCTATCGCCTGGTCCAGCCGCCGCTGGTCGAGCACCTCGAGTCGCTGCTCACCGGAACAGGCAGCGACCTCGAATTGCAGACCTTCAAGGTGGTCGATCCGCTGTCCGGACGCCTTCTCGGCCTGCGCGCCGACATCACCCCGCAGGTTGCGCGCATCGACGCCCATCTCCTCAACGAGCCGGGCGTGACGCGGCTTTGCTACACGGGCAGCGTGCTGCGTACCGTGCCCACCGGCCTCGGAAAAACCCGCGAAGTGCTGCAGATCGGGGCTGAACTGTACGGCGAGCCGGGCATCGCGGGCGACGCCGAGGTCCTGAGCGTGCTGTTGTCGTCGCTGGCCGCCGCCAGCGTGCGCGGCCTGCACCTCGACCTCGGGCATGTCGGAATCTATCGCGCGCTGGCCGCGGGATCCGGCATCGCGTCCAACGGCGAGGACGGCGAACTCTTCGCCGCGCTATCCGCCAAGGATGTGCCCACCGTCAGGCAAATCACCGCCCGGCTGCCGGCGGCATGGCGCGATGCGCTGACCGCGCTGCCGGCGCTCTACGGCCCCGCCAACGACGTGCTCGCCGAAGCGCGCGAGCGCCTGCCCGACACCCCGCCGATCCGCAACGCGCTGGCCGCGCTCGGCGCACTCGTCGCCACCAGCGGCCCGCGGGTCGATGCGCTGCATATCGATCTTGCCGACCTCACCGGCTATCATTACCAGAACGGCGTGACCTTCTCGGTATTTACGAGCGGCGAAGCGAATGCCATCGGCAATGGCGGCCGCTACGACGGCATCGGCAAGTCCTTCGGCCGCGCCCGGCCGGCCACCGGCTTCACGCTCGACCTGCGCCAGCTGGCCGGCGTTGTCATGCGCGGCAGCTGATCGCTGCGACTCATCTTGCTCAAGGAAAGGTTTCAATCGCTCATGGGAAAAAATGTCGTCGTCATCGGCACGCAGTGGGGCGATGAAGGCAAGGGCAAGGTCGTCGACTGGCTGACCGAGGAAGCGCATGGCGTCGTGCGTTTCCAGGGCGGACACAACGCCGGGCACACGCTGGTCATCAACGGCAAGAAGACGGTCCTGCGTCTGATTCCCTCGGGCGTCCTGCGCCCGGGCGTGGCCATCTTCATCGGCAACGGCGTTGTGCTCTCACCGACGGCGCTGCTGCAGGAAATCGGCGAGCTCGAAGCCGCGGGCGTCAGCGTGCGCCCGCGCCTCAGGATTTCTCCTGCGTGCCCGTTGGTGCTGCCCTACCACGTCGCCCTCGACAATGCCCGCGAGGGTGCGATGGGCGAGGCGAAGATCGGCACCACCGGCCGCGGCATCGGTCCGGCCTACGAGGACAAGATCGCCCGCCGCGCGATACGGCTGCAGGATCTCCTGTATCCGGACCGATTCGCCGCCAAGTTGAAGAGCCTGCTCGAATACCACAACTTCGTGCTGACCCAGTATTTCAAGCGCGACCCGGTGCCGTTCGAAAAGACGCGCGACGAAATCCTTGCCCTGGTCCCGCAGCTCTCCCCGATGATCGCCGATGTCGCGGCCCTGCTGCAGGCCGCGCGTTTGCGCGGCGAGTCGCTGCTGTTCGAGGGCGCCCAGGGCGCGCTGCTCGACGTGGATCACGGCACCTACCCGTACGTCACGTCGTCGAACTGCCTCGCCGGTGCCGCGGCGCCCGGGGCGGGCGTGGGGCCGCAGTTCCTCGACTACGTGCTCGGCATCGTCAAGGCCTACACCACTCGCGTGGGCACCGGCCCCTTCCCGACCGAACTCACCGACGACATCGGCGCGCACCTCGCCAAGCGCGGCAATGAATTCGGTTCGGTCACCGGGCGGCCGCGCCGCTGCGGCTGGCTCGACGTGCCCGCGTTGAAGCGCTCCTTCAGCCTGAACGGCGTCAGCGGGCTTTGCATCATGAAGCTCGACGTTCTCGACGGCATGGACGAGATCCGCATCTGCACCCGTTACACGGTGAACGGGCAGCCGCTCGACCTCCTGCCCTCCGGCGCCGACGCGGTGGCCGAGTGCCGCCCCGTCTACGAGTCGATGCCGGGCTGGAAGGAAAGCACGGTCGGCGTGCAATCGTTCGACGCATTGCCCGCGAACGCGCGCGCGTACCTGCACCGGATCGAAGCGCTGACCGGCGTTCCCATCGCGATGGTCTCCACCGGTCCCGACCGCACCGAAACCATCCTGCTGCATCACCCGTTCCGCTGAGAGGCTGAGAGTCTTTCGATCATGCCCGCTCATCACGCCGGAAGACGCCCGCTCTTCGTTGCAAATGCTCGCCATAGCCCGAGCTATGGCTGCGCTTTGCGCCTCGATCGGACGCCTTCTGGCGCGCCGCTCGGACACGCCCGAAAAACTCTCAGCCTCTGACACCAACCCAACCGCCCGCACCACACCGGGGAGAGAAAATGCCAGGCCTGCACATAAGCTGGGATCAGTACAACACGCTGGTCGAGCGCCTCGCGTTGAACGTCTACCAATCCGGGTTCGATTTCAACCAGATCATCTGCGTTGCCCGCGGGGGCCTGCGGGTCGGCGACGTGCTCTCGCGCATCTACGAGAAGCCGCTGGCGATCCTGTCGACACACTCGTACGCGGCCGAGGGCGGCACCATCCGCGGCGAGCTCGTGATCGCCGAGCACATGACGATGACCGCCCCCCGTCTGGGCGACCGCATCCTGCTCGTCGACGACATGGTGGATTCCGGTCACACGCTGGCGGTTGTGCATCGGACCCTGCCCGAGCGCTGGCCGCATATCACCGCCTGCAAGACCGCCGTGCTGTGGTGGAAGGCGTGCTCGATATTCAAGCCCGACTACTTTGTCGATCACCTTCCCGACAATCCCTGGATCCACCAGCCGTTCGAGGTCTACGACGAGCTGCGGCCCGAGAGGCTCGCGGCGCGGCTCGGCGGCTGAGGATCTCCGTGCAAGACGCAAACGGCCCGGCGATCGCCGGGCCGTTTGCTTTGATGCAGGCGCGATGCCCAGGCGACTTACTTCGCGGCCTTTTTCGCGACCTTCGTCGCAGCCTTGCGCACCGTCTTCTTCGCCGCGACAACCTTCTTTGCGACGGTCTTCTTCGCCACGGCGGTTTTCTTCACCGCGGTTTTCTTCACCGCGGTTTTCTTCGTTGCCGCCACTTTCCTGACGGCTGTCTTCTTCGCGGCCTTCGTCTTGCCGGCGACCTTCCTTGCAGCGCCCTTGGCTTTCGTCGCCTTGGGCTTCGCCATGCCGACGGCCTTCTGCGCCTTGGCGGCGACCTTCTTCGCATCCGCCTTCATCGATTTGGCCTTGGTGACGACCGCTTTCTTTGCCGAGCCAACGGCCTTTTTCGCCGAGCCGACCGCTTTCCTGGCACTGGACTCCGCACTCTTCATGGTCTTGACGGCCGAGGCCTCGACGCTCTTGGCCTTCCGCACGACCACGCGCCTGGCCTTCGCAACTTCACGCTTTGCGCCGGCCGCAACATCCTTCGCCTCGGAGGCAATGGATTTGCCGACTTCCTCCGCCTTGTCCTTCACCGACTCGACCATCGAACCAACTTTCGCCAACAGATCGTTGCTCATACGCGACTCCGGGTTCCTGTCCTGGGTTGTAACGGCCGGTGGCAGAGCGTTGTCCCTGCGGTTCCGCCAGACCGGATCTGGACTGTTGCGTCCGTTGCCAAGCATACCCCCGATCATCAACGCTTCGCGCTACAGGGGCGCATCGCTCATCGCCCTGCGAGGGGCAGCGTTGCGTAACGACAACGTTGAAAAACGCGAGTCATGCGCTTTTGCCGCAGCACTCTGCGACAATTCCCGATTCGGGATCCCATGCGGTCCCGACACTTGCCCGTTCGAGCCGCGACCGTGCGCCGACGCCACCATCATTCGCCATGACCAGCCCAGTCACGAACCCCTCGATTCGCTCCAAGCTTCCCGCCACCGGCACGACGATCTTCACCCTGATGTCCGCGCTCGCGCAGCAGCACGGCGCGGTCAACCTGGGTCAGGGATTTCCCGACTACCCGATCGACCCCGCGCTGATCGACCTCGTCACGGCGGCGATGAAAGCCGGGCACAACCAGTATCCGCTGATGCCGGGCGTGCTCGCGCTGCGCGAAGCGATCGCCGCCAAGGTGCTGCGCCTGTACGGGCGCAGCTACGACCCGCAGCACGAGGTCACCGTCACCACCGGCGCGACGCAGGCGATCTTCACCTCGATCGGCGCCCTTGCGCACGCCGGCGACGAGGTCATCGTGTTCGAGCCCGCCTACGACAGCTACGTGCCCGCGGTGCGCCTGGCGGGAGCCACGCCCGTGACGCTGCCGCTCGGCTTTCCCGATTTCCGCATCGACTGGGTGGCGCTGCGCCAGGCCATCACGCCGCGCACGCGCCTCATCGTCGTCAACACGCCCAACAATCCGGGCACCAGCGTCCTGGCGCCCGCGGATCTCGATGCGCTGGCGGCGCTCACGCGCGGCACCGACATCGTGATCATCAGCGACGAGGCGTATGAGCACATGGTCTACGACGGCGCGCAGCACCAGAGTCTCGCGCGCCACGACGAACTCGCCGCGCGCAGCATCGTCATCGGCTCCTTCGGCAAGACCTTTCACGCCACCGGCTGGAAGGTCGGCTACGCGCTGGCGCCCCAGGCGATCAGCGCCGAGATCCGGCGCGTCCACCAGTTCACGGTATTCACCGTCAACGCGCCGATGCAGCACGCGCTGGCCGCATTCCTGCGCGAGCCCGCGCGCTACGAGGAACTGCCTGCGTTCTTCGCCCGCAAGCGCGACCTGTTGCGCGATGCGCTCGCCGATACGCCGCTCGAGGCCCTGCCCTGCGCAGGCAGCTATTTTCTGTTGGCCCGATACCACCGCGTCAGCGACGAGCCGGCAGACGCGTTTGCCCGGCGCCTGGTCAGCGAAGTCGGCGTGGCAACGATTCCGCTGTCCGCGTTCTATCAGGACGGCACCGACCAGCGCGTGATCCGCTTCTGCTTCGCCAAGCGCGACGAAACCCTGCAGGACGCCGCGCGAAGGCTGCGCAGGCTCGCAGTGCATGGGCGGTTGTAGGAGCGGCTTCAGCCGCGAATCGCTGTCGCACCCATGCATTCGGGCCTGAAGGCCCTCCCACCGTCCCGGCCTCGCAACGGCACGGTCCGGCGGCGTATAGTAAGCGCGGGCGTGGGCGGCGGTTTCGGATCCCAAGAGCGCAACAGGCGCCCGAAGCGCCTGTTGAACGTGTGCAATTCGATGGTGCCCAGGAAGGGACTCGAACCCCCACAGTGTTGCCACCGCCAGGACCTGAACCTGGTGCGTCTACCAATTCCGCCACCTGGGCAACTGCAACTGCACAATCGATAATTTTACTTTTACCCAACAAACTTGTCAAAACAAACCCCTGTCAAGAAATCCGCGCGACGCAGCTCCGCAGTCAAGGCCGCTGCCCCGGCGCACGATCGCGCAGGCCGCCTCGCCCGCAATCGACGCTGACGCGCCGGCCCCGCGCCGGCGCCGCGACGACCTCGACCCCGCGTTGCTGCCGTCACGCGTGGCCATCCTCGAAGCCTTGACCGACGCCGGCGTGCCCTTGCCCCCCGACGAACTGGTGCGGGCGATGGCGGTCGATCGCCGCGCGCGCGAAGCCTTTTCCGGCCGGCTTGCGGCGATGCAGCGCGACGGCCAGCTGCTGATGAACCGCAAGGGCGAGCTTTGCGTCGTCGCCAAGCTCGATTTCATCACCGGCGTCGTGCAGGGTCATCCGGACGGCTACGGCTTCCTGGTGCCCGAGGACGGCAGCGCCGACGTCTTCCTCAATGCGCGCGAGATGCACAAGGCGCTGCACGGCGATCGCGTCACCGTGCGCAAGACCGGCATCGACCGTCGCGGCCGACCCGAGGGAGAGGTCATCGACGTCCTCGAGCGCGCCAACCGCACCATCGTCGGCCGCCTCTACGACGAGCACGGCATCGCGTTCGTCGTCGCCGAAAACCGGCGCATCAACCAGGATCTGCTGGTGCCGCCGAAGGAGCGCGGCAAGGCCAAGTCCGGCGATGTCGTCGTGGTCGAAATCGTCGAGCAACCGTCGTCGCAGCGGGAAGCCATCGCGCGCGTGATCGAGGTGCTGGGCACCTACACCGACCCGGGCATGGAAATCGAGATCGCGCTGCGCAAGCACGAGTTGCCGCACGAATTTTCCGCAGCCGCGCGCAAGCAGGCCGGCAAGCTTCCCACGACCGTCAACGACGACGACTGCGCGGGACGCGTCGACATCCGGGACCTGCCGCTCGTCACCATCGACGGCGAAACGGCGAAGGACTTCGACGACGCGGTCTATTGCGAGAAGAAGGGCCGCGGCTACCGGCTGCTCGTCGCCATCGCCGACGTCTCGCGCTACGTGCGAGATGGCGATCCGATCGACCGCGATGCGCGCGAACGCGGCACGTCGGTCTACTTCCCGCGGCGGGTGATCCCGATGCTCCCGGAGGCGCTGTCGAACGAGCTGTGTTCGCTCAAACCGGACGTCGACCGGCTGTGCATGGTTTGCGAGATGACGGTGGCCGCCACCGGCGCGATCGCGCAATACAAGTTCTATCCCGCCGTCATGCACTCGCGGGCGCGGCTCACCTACACGCAGGTGTGGAACTGGCTGTCCGAACCGAAATCCGCCCCTCCCGAAGCGAAGGCGCTCGTGCCGCAGCTCGCCGCACCTGTACGCGCTGTACAAGGTGCTGAAGACGGCGCGCGAAGCGCGCGGCGCCATCGATTTCGACACCGTCGAAATGCAGCTCGAGTTCGACGTGCAGGGCAAGATCGTCCGCGTCGTGCCCGTCGTCCGCAACGACGCCCACCGGCTGATCGAGGAATGCATGCTGGCGGCGAACGTCTGTACGGCGGAGTTCCTCGCCGCGCACAAGCATCCCGCGCTCTACCGCGTGCACGAAGGTCCGACGCCGGAGAAGCTCGCCAGCCTGAAGGATTTCCTCGCCAGTTGCGCGCTGTCGCTTCCGGGCGGCGACGATCCCACCGCCACCGACTACGCAAAGCTTCTGCTGTCGATCAAGGAACGTCCCGACTTCGCGCTGTTGCAAACGGTGCTGCTGCGCTCGCTGCAGCAGGCGCAGTACCGCCCGGACAACGTCGGCCATTTCGGACTGTCCTACGAGGCCTATGCGCACTTCACCTCGCCGATCCGCCGCTACCCCGATCTCCTCGTCCACCGCGCGATCAAGGCGGTGCTGGCGGGCAGCGTCTACCTGCCCGCAGGCATGGGCTGGGCCGACCTCGGCGTGCACTGCTCGCTGACCGAGCGCCGGGCCGACGACGCGACGCGCGACGTCACCAACTGGCTCAAGTGCTATTTCATGCAGGACAAGGTGGGCGAGACCTTCGACGGCACCATCAGCGGCGTGACGAGCTTCGGCATGTTCGTGACCCTCGACGAACTCAATATCGACGGCCTCGTCCACGTGACCGAATTGGGTCGCGACTACTTCCACTTCGATGCCGCGCGTCGCGCGCTGATCGGGGAGCGCGGGGGGCGCGTCTATCAACTCGCGGGGCGGGTTCGGGTCAAGGTTGCGCGCGTCGATCTCGAAACTGCGAAGATCGACTTCAGCCTGGCCGAGGAAGCTGCCCCCGGCGAAACAACTGACCGCCCCCGGTTCACGGAGCCGCTGGCCGGCGGCGGGCGGCCGAAGGCGGGCCGATCGAAACGCTGACCCGGGAGGCCGGGACCTCCGTAATGGCGGCGCCGCTGCAACGCGGGCGTCGAATTTGCGCGTGTCCCGGTGGTACCTCCGGCTTCGGACCAGGCGGAACGAGACACGAACCTCTCAACAAAACATGATGTTAGATGGCCCCCCTGGCAATTCTGTGCACCGCAGCATTTGTCGCCGATGGCTGCTAGAATGGCCGCTTCATCACTTGACTGACGGGCAGTCGCGCCGACCGCGATCGACCCTTTGCCTATGTACATCGGTACCCCCCACTCTCCCTCCGCGACCCGGGTGATGCTGCTCGGCAGCGGCGAACTCGGCAAGGAAATCATCATCGCCCTGCAGCGCCTGGGGGTCGAGGTCATTGCCGTCGATCGCTATGCCAATGCGCCGGGCCATCAGGTTGCCCATCGCGCCCACGTGATCGCGATGACCGATGCGGCGGCCTTGAAGCGCCTGATCGAACAGGAGAAGCCGCAGATCATCGTGCCCGAGATCGAGGCCATCGCCACCGACGTGCTGGCCGCCGTCGAGCGCGAAGGCCTCGCCCAGATCGTGCCCAGCGCTCGTGCCGTGCAGCTCACGATGAACCGCGAGGGCATCCGGCGGCTCGCCGCCGAGGAGCTGGGCCTCCCGACTTCGCCGTATCGCTTCGCCGACAGCCTCGAAGAGCTGCAGGCTGCCATCGGCGACGCAGGGCATCGGCTATCCCTGCCTCGTCAAGCCGGTGATGTCCTCCTCCGGCAAGGGCCAGTCGCTGTTGCAGACCGAAGCGGACATCGCTAGCGCCTGGGACTACGCCGAGAGCGCGGCCGCGTCACCGGCAGCCGCGTCATCGTCGAGGGATTCATCGACTTCGACTACGAGATCACGTTGCTCACCGTGCGCGCCAGCGACGGCAAGGGCGGTGGGGACCTCCTTCTGCGAGCCCATCGGCCACCTGCAGGTCAGCGGCGACTACGTCGAATCCTGGCAGCCGCAACCGATGTCGCCCAAGGCGCGGAAGAATGCGCGCGACATTGCGACCAAGGTCACCGACGCCTGGGCGGCCGCGGCATTTTCGGCGTCGAGCTGTTCATCAAGGGCGATCACGTCTGGTTCTCCGAAGTAAGCCCGCGCCCCCACGACACCGGCATGGTGACGATGTGCACGCAGGCGCAGAACGAGTTCGACCTGCACGCACGCGCCATCCTCGGCTTGCCGGTCGACGTGCGCCAGCGCTGCGCCGGTGCGCTCGGCGGTGATCTATGGCGGCATCGAAGCCCGCGCCGTGCGCTTTGATGACGTTGACCGCGCACTCGAGGTACCGGAATCCGACCTGCGCCTGTTCGGCAAGCCGGAGGCCTACGAGAAGCGCCGGATGGGCGTGGCCCTCGCCACCGGACCCGATATCGACACGGCGCGTGCGCGCGCCAGGGAATGCGCCGGCCGAGTGAAGCCGCGTAGCTGACCGCCAGGGCTCCGGCGCGATCCTGATGACGATCCCGATTCGGCCATGCCGCTGATCCTTCCCTTTCGCGGCTTGCGTCCTACGCCGGGCCATGCTGCCGCCGTGGCAGCCCCGCCCTATGACGTCCTTTCGAGCGCAGAAGCCCGCGCGATGGTCGCCGGCAAGCCGTGGTCGTTTCTGCACATTTCCAAGCCGGAGATCGACCTTCCGGCAGGCATCGACATCCATTCACCCGCGGTCTACGCGAAGGCGGCGGAGAACCTTGCGCACATGCAGGACGCCGGCATACTCGCGCGCGACGTACAGCCGTGCTACTACGCCTATCGGCTGACGATGGGTGACCACGTGCAGACCGGCCTCGTCGCGGCCGCATCCGTGGCAGCCTACGATGCCAACCGCATCCGCAGGCACGAGTTCACCCGCCCCGACAAGGAAGACGACCGCGTACGGCAGATCGAAGCGCTGAACGCGCAGACCGGCCCCGTCCTGCTCGCCTATCCGCAAGCACCGCAGGCCGACGCCTTGATCAAAGAGGCGACCGCCGGCGCGCCCGACGCCGACCTTACCGCGGCCGACGGAGTCGGCCACACGCTCTGGAGCGTGCGCGAGACGGCGGCGATCGAGCGCATCACGGCAGCCTTCGCGGCCATGCCCGCGCTCTACATCGCCGACGGGCACCATCGTTCCGCGGCCGCATCGCGGGTCGCGACCGCGCGACGCGGCGCGACGGAGACGATGACCGACTACTTCCTGGCCGTGATCTTTCCGCACCACCAGATGAAGATCATGGACTACAACCGAGTGGTCAAGGACTTGCACGGGCAGGACGAGGCGGGCTTTCTCGCCCGCGTGGCCGAACGCCACACGGTGACGCCATCCCGTCACGCCGTGCATCCGGCGCACGCCGGTGCCTGCGGACTCTATCTGCCCGGCCGCTGGTTTTCCGTCGCCATCAAACCGGAGTTCGTGCCCGTGCAGGACCCTGTCGCGCGTCTCGACGTGAGCCTGCTGTCCGACCATCTGCTGGGTCCCGTGCTCGGCATCACCGATCTGCGTCGCGACAAGCGCATCGATTTCATCGGCGGCATCCGCGGCCTCGCCGAACTCGAGCGGCGCGTGGACTCGGGCGAGATGGCGGTCGCCTTTGCGATGCACGCCACCAGCATGGACGACCTGATGGCGGTGGCCGACAGCCATCAGGTGATGCCGCCCAAGTCGACCTGGTTCGAGCCCAAGCTCGCCGACGGATTGGTGTCGCACGTTCTCGATTGAGGTCGTGGCGAAGCGCCGGTTGACCTCGGCAATCTCGACCCGTCCGGCTCGGCGCTCCGGCAGCAACGCATGCAACCTCAACGCGCTCGATAGCCAATACTCGATCAGCCCAGGTACTTGAGGTGGGCGACGCAACCGGCGCCGCAATCCGACGCGCCAAAACGGGGGACCGGAACGCTCCCCGGCACCGCGCGATTCAACGCACATTCGCCGCGCCGCGACCGGATCACGTCGATGACGCGCACTCCCGGCGCAGCGAGCAGGTAGTCGATGTGCCAGCGCAGCGTCTTTTCGGACCGGAGGTGGCGCGCAATGCGTGCCTCGAGCCCGCGCCTGGCGGATCCCGTGTACACGTAGCGGCCCGCCGGAAAATCGAATTCGCCCAGACGACCGATCGTGCAGCGCAGCGATCGCGGGATTTCGATCTGCAGCTGGTAGCTGATGGCCCGGAGCAACGTACTCGCCTGGATGCCTACATGTTGGCCGAGCGCCACCAGTTGCTGTAATCCTTCCTGAGCACGGCCTGCGCGAGCATCGGGTAGTAGACGAGTTCGGGGCCGATGCCCATGTAAAAGCCGTTCTTGACCATCCGAAACGGGAACTCGAGCGAGTGCACGCGGTGGACGAGCTTGTTCTGCTTCGACCCCGGCGTCAGTTCCATCAACGCTTCGCGCAGGTGCTGCATGAACGAATACGGCAGATCGCCCTCCTGGCCGTTTTCGGGGTCGCGAGCGAGCGGGCCCAGTTCGAGCTCGACAAAGCACATCCCGGGAAAATGGAATGACTTGGAAGGCTTGGTGGTCACGTCGGCGTAGTAGGTCGCCGGGTCCAGGAGGCTCACCACCAGGCTGTTGATCGGGCCCAGATCCTGGTACATGTGCAGTTCCCGCTCAGCCTGCGGAAGCCCGCTGCCGCGGGCGAGCTCCAGCGTCGCACCCATCGCCGTGGTCAGGTACAGCTTGCCGACTGCGCCAATCGCAAGGTGCTCCATCACCCGATACATCGAGATGTAGATGGAGTTCTTGGGCGAACCATCCGGCTTGGTCACGCAGCGCGCGTAGCACCCATCGATGTCGAAATATTCGTGGCGGTACGACGGGTCGATTTCGAAGAATACGGCCTGCCCCTTCGACTTGAACTTGTGACCCGTCGCGTAATACTGCCCGAACTGGTCGGGCGGCAGCATGGAAGCGATCAGCGCCTCGGGAATCAGCGAGAAGTACAGATGTATGGACATACCGGGCCCCCTTCAAAGTGTCGACTTCGTTCAACTTCTGCCGGCCATGCCGCGACGACGAGCGGAGGAAGACGATTCGCGTCCGGACGATCATATCGAGGCCGCGGCGGACTGCCTACCGCTACCGCTCTTCCTTCCTGGCGACGATGCGCATGCCGTAGAAACTGCGGAAAACGAATGCCAGGTTGACGGCCAGGAAAAGGGCCGCCATGACGAATACTGCCACCACGTGTCCCTGTGCGTGGAGCCCGACCGCCATCTCGACCGCAAGCAGGCCGAACAGCGTGGTGAACTTGATGATCGGATTCATCGCGACCGAGGCGGTGTCCTTGAACGGGTCGCCGACGGTGTCGCCGACCACCGAAGCGTTGTGCAGGTCGGTCCCCTTGGCGTGCAATTCGGTTTCGACGATCTTCTTGGCGTTATCCCACGCCCCGCCGGCGTTGGCCATGAACACCGCCTGGTAGAGACCGATGATCGCCAGCGAGATCAGGTAACCGATGAAGAAGAACGGCTCGATGAAGGCGCAGGCCAGCGTGCCGAAGAACACCGCCATGAAGATGTTGAACATGCCCTTCTGCGCGTAGATCGTGCAGATCTCGACCACCTTCTTGCTGTCCTTCTGCGACGCCTTGACCACCTCGTCCAGCCGGATGTGCGTGCTGATGAACTCGACCGCGCGGTAGGCGCCGGTCGAAACGGCCTGCGTGCTGGCACCGGAGAACCAGAAGATCGTCGCGCCCCCGGCGACCAGGCCAAGCAGGAACGGCGGATGCAGCAGCGACAGCTTGTCCAGGTTCTCCGTCAGGCCCATGGTCAGCAACATGACGATCGAGAAAACCATCGTGGTGGCGCCCACCACCGCGGTTCCGATCAACACCGGCTTGGCGGTGGCCTTGAAGGTGTTGCCGCAGCCGTCGTTCTCCTCGAGCAGGAACTTGGCCGAGCGGAAGTTGAGATCGAAGCCGAAATCCCGCTTCACCTCCGCCTCGATGCCGGGTATCTTCTCGATCATCGAGAGCTCGTACACCGACTGCGCGTTGTCGGTGACCGGGCCGTAGCTGTCGACCGCGATCGTCACCGGACCCATGCCCAGGAAGCCGAAGGCGACCAGCCCGAACGAGAACACCGCCGCCATCATGACCGCCTTGCCGTGATCGGGATTGATCACGGCGGTCAACTCGAACTGCGACACGATGTAGGCGCCGGACATCAGGCCCGCGATGACCACGCCGATCCAGAACGCGGAGAAATAGCCGGCGACGAGACCGGACAGGATGTTGAGGCTGGCGCCGCCCGCCTTCGACGCCTTGACCACTTCCCGCACGTGCCTGGAGTTGGTCGACGTGAACACCTTCACGACCTCCGGAATGATGGCGCCGGCCAGCGTGCCGAGCGTGATGATCAAGGACAGCTGCCACCAGAGGTGGGTGTACGCCTTGCCGGCGAGCGCGAAGCCGCCCATCAGCAGGTACGACACGATGAACGTGAGGATCATCGAGACCACCGACGTGATCCATACCAGCGAGGTCAGCGGCGCTTCGAAATTGAAGCGCTGCTTGTCGCCGTACAGGTGCTGTGCGAGCACCTGATTGCCGAGATAGGAGATGCCGGAGGCGACGATCATCATCACCCGCATGACGAACAGCCAAACCAGCAGCTGCACCTGCACGGCGGGTTCCGGCACCGCCAGCATGATGAAACTGATCAGCGCCACGCCGGTGACGCCGTAGGTTTCGAAGCCGTCGGCCGTGGGGCCGACCGAGTCGCCCGCATTGTCGCCGGCACAGTCCGCGATCACGCCGGGGTTGCGCGCGTCGTCTTCCTGGATGCCGAATTCGATCTTCATCAGGTCGGCGCCGATGTCGGCGATCTTGGTGAAGATGCCGCCGGCGATGCGCAGCGCCGCGGCGCCCAGCGACTCGCCGATCGCGAAGCCGATGAAGCACTTGCCCGCCAGCCCCGCCGGCACGAACAGCATGATGCAAAGCATGATCAGGAGCTCGGTCGAGATCAACAGCATGCCGATGGAGATCCCGGACTTGATCGGAATGGCGTAGACCGGAAACGGCCTGGCGGCGAGCGAGACGAAGGCGGTCCGGCTGTTCGCCAGCGTATTGATGCGGATGCCGAACCAGGCGACGATGAACGAGCCCGCGATCCCGACCAGCGAGAACGCCAGGATCAGCGCCACGTCGGCGGCAGGAAGCTGCTGCACGAAGTAGAAGTAGCCGATCATGATCACCGCGGTGAACGCCTCCAGGATCAGCAGGAACTTGCCCTGGGTGATCATGTAGGTCTTGCAGGTCTCGTAGATCAGTTCGCTGACTTCGGCCATCGAGCGATGTACCGGCAGTTGAAGAATCTGACGGTAGATGACGGCGCCGAAGGCAAGGCCGCCGAGGCAGACCAGGAGTCCGTACGAAAGCAGCGTCCAGCCGGACATTCCGCCGAGGAAGGTCGCCAGCGATGCGTCGCCGAGATCGGGCAGAACGAGGTTGGCCTCGGTGACGTGGCCCGTGGCGGCAAGTGCCGGGAGCGCACCCGGCGCGACGATCAAGAACAACATCCACGGCAGGTGGCGTACCGGGCGGCGCCACGCCGGCGCCAACGAAGCGTTACCGAACGGCATCAGTGTTCCCCCAGGGGCGAACCGAAAGCGCATTGCTCGATGCTCCGAGCCGTCCGGGAAAACCCAAAATGCAAGACCGCAGGAAGCGTCGCCTCGATTATCCTACCGAACGCGATGACGCTGCGTGAGCACGCCCCAATCTCGCTCGCATCCGTGCCTCAGCCATGCATGCGTACGACACTGTGCCCATGGTCGCCATAACTGTCTCGGTGCGACAAATCGCCGATCGACAGGTCGGAAACTTCACCTTGGCGCTGCGTTCGATCGGCGCCGAGTGACCGGCTGCCGGCCGCGCCGGCGGACGTGCCCCCGTGCGGACAACAGCCTCAGTGCGTCTGCGTCGGCGCCTGCGTCAGCGCATCGGCTGCGGCTTGCTTGACCTCGCCCTGGGCGAAGGCTCGCGCGACGTTCAGGCGTTCGAAGGTCGCCTCGAGATGTTGCCGCTTCGCGACCAGCGCCTCATCGTTTCCCGGCAGGAACCCGTGGACGAGAATGGTGAGCCCGGCCAGCGTGATCGCGAGGGCGAGGCCCGCGCCGAGCGTCCTCTCGATACGGTTGTGGGGTTTGAAATTCATGTGGCCTCCGCTCGGTTGCTGCGTTTTCAGTCGATCCGGAATTCAAATCCGCATCACGCAGGAGGCAACGTTAGTCCCGCACGGCAGCGGCTTCAACGTCGATGCGACAAAACCGGCATTCCGGTGGATGAAGCGGCGGCCCGCCGGGTCAAGCGGCTGCGCGACCCGCGCGCCGGCGCTGCCCCGCGAGCCAGGCAACGGCAGTGGCGACGACCAGCAGCACCGGCAACGCACCGAGGTTCATCGCTTCCCAGCCGGCCGTGGACAGCAGCGCCCCGGAGGAGAACGACGAGACCCCCATCGTCGCCAGGATGAAGAAGTCGTTGGCGCCCTGCGTCCGCGCCTTTTCGTTCGGCTGATAACTCTCGGTCAACAGCGTCGTGCCGCCGGTGTACATGAAATTCCAGCCCACGCCGAGCAGCACCAATGCGACGACGAAATGCGCGACCGTGGTGCCGTGCAGCGCGACCGCCACGCACGCCGCGATCAACGCGACGCCGCCACCGATCACCCTCAGAACGCCGAATCTGCGGATCAGCGATCCGGTGAAGAAGCCCGGGCCGTACATCCCGATCACGTGCCATTGGATGACCATCGCCGCGGTACCGTAGGGATAGCTGCAGAAACTCATCGCCAGCGGTGTCGCCACCATCAGCAGGTTCATGACGCCGTAACCCAGCCCGGCGGCGAGCGCGGCGACGATGAACACGGGTTGCCGGACGATCACCGACAGCGGCCGACCGCCTCCCGCCGTGGCGGCGGCTGCCGGCGGCGGGACGTGCACCCGCGACTGCACGAACAGCGCAAGCAGTGCGTAGGCAGCGAGCACCACGAACGAACCGAGAAACGGCGTCGAGAAGAGATCCTTCGCCCAGCGTGTCGATTCCGGGCCCACGACACCGCCGACGATGCCTCCGGCGAGCACCAGCGAAATGGCCTTGGCACGATCGGCCGGCGCGGCGACCTCGGCGGCGGCGAAGCGGTACTGGAGACCGATGGCGTTGTAGATGCCGATCACCGCGGTCGCCACGCAGAACAGCGGGAAGCTGGCGCGATGAAGCGCCCACGCCGCGAGCAGGCAGCCGCCGATGTTGATCAGCGCACCGGTCATGAAACCGACACGACGCCCGGCGCGGCCCATCCACAGCGCCGCCGGCATCGCCGCGAGCGCCGAGCCCAGCACGTAGGTCGTCGCGCCCAGCGTGGCTAAGGATTTGTCCGCGGCCAGATCATAGCCGATGAGGCCGTTCATCGAGATGAGACCCGCGCCGTTGACCAGCAGCAACGCCTGGCAGCAGGCCAGCAGGAAGATGTCGCGGTAGGACGTGGTCACGCGCGGGGGTCCGGGGTCACGCACTGCGGGTTCAACCAGCGGATGGCGACGCGGCGGCGCAGATCGCCCGCCCGACGACAAACGGGCGACGGCGCACCGCTTGCCAACGCCAGCGGGTCAGGCAGCCTCGTCGATCCACGCCATCTGGATCGCCTCGAGGATCTTCTCGCCGCTTCGATCCGGCGCATCGGCAAACCCGGGCAGCGCGCAGACCCAGGCGTGAAGATCGGTGAAACGAACCGTCAGCGGATCCACGTCGGCGTGCGCGTCGCACAATGCGATGGCAATTTCTCGCGTGTCGGTCCATCTCATCGCCCGCCCTCCTTCGTCTGGTTGATCGTATACCGGGGAATCTCCAGCACCAGGTCGGCGGTGCCGACGCGCGCCTGGCAGGACAACCGCGACACCGACGTGAGGCCCCACGCCCGGTCGAGGAGATCGTCCTCGTCTTCCGTCGACGGAACGAGCGACGAGAACCCTTCGCGGACGATCACGTGGCAGGTCGTGCACGCGCAGGATTTCTCGCAGGCGTGTTCGATCTCGATGCCCTTCGAGAGCAGGCTGTCGCAGATCGACGCGCCGGTGGGCGCGTCGAAGCTCGTCCCCTCCGGACAGAGGTCGGATTGGGGAAGGACGGTAATGCGGGGCATGACGGGCTTTCGTTTCAGGTTAATGCACTGACCTTGCGGCCCTTGAGCGCACGGGCCACGCTGCGATTCATTCGCCGGCCTGCGAGGTCGGTGGTGGCGCGATTGAGCGCTTCGGTGGCGGCGATGAGCGCGCGGTGGTCGGTGCCTTCGCGGCAGCGCGCGAGGGCGGCGCGGCTGGCGTCGATCGCCGCCCGCTCTTCGACGCTCAACAGGTCGCCGTCGGTGGCCAGCGCCGCGTCGGTGGCGGCGGCGATCTGGTCGGCATCGACCTGCGCTTCGGCCAGCGTTCGTGCAACCATGTCGGCGGCGGCATTCGATTGCGAGTCCTGCAGCATGCGCGTGATCTCGGCGTCGGACAGCCCGTACGACGGCTTGACGGTGATCGCCGCCTCGACACCCGACGTCTGCTCGCGCGCCGACACCGCGAGCAGGCCGTCGGCGTCCACCTGAAAGCTGACGCGAATGCGCGCGGCACCCGCGGCCATCGGTGGAATGCCCCGCAGTTCGAAACGCGCCAGCGACCGACAGTCGGCCACGCGCTCGCGCTCGCCCTGCAGGACGTGAATGGCCATCGCGACCTGACCGTCCTTGAAGGTGGTGAAATCCTGCGCCCGGGTCACCGGAATCGTCGCGTTGCGGGGAACGATCTTCTCGACCAGCGAGCCCATCGTCTCCAGGCCCAGCGACAACGGGATGACGTCGAGCAGCAGCCAGTCGTCGCCGGCGGCGCGATTGCCGACCAGCACGTTGGCCTGAATCGCCGCTCCGACGGCCACGACCTGGTCGGGATTGAGATTGGTGAGCGGCGGCTGGCCGAAGAAATCGGCGACGGCCTTCTGGATCTGCGGCATCCGCGTCGCTCCGCCGACCATCACCACGCCCTGCACCTCCTGCGGCCCGAGCCCCGCATCGCGCAGCGCCTTCCTGACCGGCGCCAATGTCTTGCTGACCAGGTTCTGCGTGATCGTCGTGAAGATCTCGGCGGTCAGCGTGAGGTCGACCTTCTGCCCACCGGCGAGCGTGGCCACGATCGGCGCCGACCCGTGGATGGTGAGGTTTTCCTTCGCCTCGCGCGAGCGCAGCATCAGCAGACGCGTATCTTCAGGAGAAAGCGGGGGCAATCCCGCCGCTTCGATCACCCAGCAATAAACCCGATGATCGAAGTCGTCGCCCCCGAGTGCGGAGTCGCCGTTGGTCGCGAGGACCTCGAACACGCCCCGCGAGAACTTCAGAATCGAGATGTCGAAGGTGCCCCCGCCCAGGTCGAAGACCGCGTAGATGCCTTCCGCGGCATTGTCGAGACCATAGGCGATCGCCGCCGCGGTAGGCTCGTTCAGCAGCCGAAGGACGCTGAGCCCGGCCAGCCGCGCGGCGTCCTTGGTCGCCTGCCGCTGGGCGTCGTCGAAATACGCGGGCACCGTGACGACGGCGCCGACCAACTGCCCGCCGAGACTCGCTTCCGCGCGCAGCCGCAGCACGCGCAGGATTTCCGCCGACACCTCGACCGGCGATTTTTCGCCCGCGCGGGTGCCGAGCCTGACCATTCCGGGCGCGTCGATGAATCGATACGGAAAGCGGCGCGCGTCGGACAGGTCCGCAAGGCCGCGACCCATCAGCCGCTTGACCGAGACGATGGTGTTCTGCGGGTCGCGCGTCTGCTCGCGCTGCGCCGGATAGCCGACGGAAACTCCGTCATCGGCGTAGCGAACGATCGACGGCAGCAGCGGATGCCCGGCCGCGTCGGGAAGGACGACGGGAATGCCGTTGCGCACGGTCGCCACCAGCGAATTGGTGGTGCCCAGATCGATGCCCACGGCAAGCCGCCGCTGGTGCGGCAGGGGCGAAGCATCGGGCTCGGAAATCTGCAGCAATGCCATCAGGAGCGCCTTGGTTGGACGAGCCGGGTCAGGGGAGAGTCCTTCGACATCGACGTGCGTCAGTCGTCGAACGCGGCGATCATCGCATCGATGTCGGCCGCGAGTTTCGACAGGAAGCGCAGCTCGCGGGTGGGCGTGCGTGCTTCGTTCCAGGCGGCGTCATCGTCGATCAGCGCGGCGAGCTGCTGCTCGATCTCCCGCGCGTCAGCGCGCACGTCGCGCAACAGGGTGTCGAGCGTGCGCAAGTCCCTGCCGGTCACGGCCGCTTCGGCCGCCTCGCGCCGCTCGAGCTGCCGTCCGAGAAAATCGATCGGCAGCGCGGAGTCGGCAGGCATCACCGCGTCCACGCCTTTGAGATGCAGCAGATATTCGGCACGCGCCACCGGATCCTTGAGCGTTCTGTAGGCCTCGTTGACGCGGGCGGAGGCCTGCAGCGCGATTCGCTGCGCCGCGGCCTCTCCGGCAACGTGACGGTCCGGGTGGACCGCGACCTGTAACCTGCGGTACGCCGCGTCGAGCACCGCCGGGTCGAAGCGGTAGCGCTCGGGCAGTCCGAACAGCAGGTAATGGTTGTGCGAAAAATCGATCATCGGGAAGGGGCGCCGCGTGCACCGGGCGGGCCGGCAGCGACAGGGTGCGACACGACAGCGATCGCCGCCGGTCGGAATCAGACGTTGAAGCTCTCGCCGCAGCCGCAGGCGTCCTTGACGTTGGGATTGTTGAACTTGAATCCCTCGTTGAGACCTTCACGCGCGAAGTCGAGCTCGGTGCCGTCGAGGTAGGGCAGGCACTTGGGATCGACGAATACCGTGACCCCGTGGCTCTCGAACGACAGATCCTCCGCGCGCGCCTCGTCGGCATACTCGAGTTTGTACGCCATGCCCGAACATCCGGACGTGCGCACGCCCAGCCGCAAGCCGACTCCCTTGCCGCGCTTGGAGAGATGGTTGGCGACATGCCGTGCCGCCGTCTCGGTCAATGTGATCGACATGATGCGAAGTGGGTGCCTTGATCGGAGAAGTCAGTCGGCGGCGGCAAGTTGCGGGCTCGGCGCGCAGGCGTCGGCCTCCGCCGCCCCCGCTTCGCCCGCGGCGTGCCTGGCGCGATAGTCGGCGACCGCGGCCTTGATCGCGTCCTCGGCGAGAATCGAGCAGTGGATCTTCACCGGCGGCAGCGCGAGTTCCTCGGCGATGTGCGTGTTCCTGATGGCCATCGCCTCGTCGAGCGTCTTGCCCTTCACCCACTCGGTGACGAGCGACGACGACGCGATCGCCGAGCCGCAGCCGTAGGTCTTGAACTTCGCGTCCTCGATCACGCCATCGGCGCCGACCCTGATCTGCAGCTTCATCACGTCACCGCACGCGGGTGCACCGACCATGCCGGTGCCCACATCGCCCGCATCCTTGGCGAACGTCCCCACGTTGCGCGGGTTTTCGTAGTGATCCAGAACCTTGGTGCTGTATGCCATTGCTGCCTCCACCCGACGATGTACCTGCGTTTCCCTTAATGCGCCGCCCACTGCACGGTGGAAAGATCGACGCCGTCCTTGTGCATTTCCCACAGCGGCGACAGCTCGCGCAGCTTGGCCACCTTGCGCTTCAGGAGTTCCACCGCGAAGTCGATCTCTTCCTCGGTGGTGAAACGCCCCGCGGTGAAACGAATCGAACTGTGCGCGAGCTCGTCGCTGCGTCCCAGTGCGCGCAGCACGTAGGACGGCTCGAGCGACGCCGACGTGCAGGCCGACCCCGACGACACCGCGATGTCCTTGACCGCCATGATCAGGCTTTCGCCCTCGACGAAGTTGAAGCTCACGTTGAGGTTGTGCGGCACGCGCCGCTCCATGTCGCCGTTGAGATAGACCTCCTCGATCGTCGACAGGCCCTTCCACAGCCGGTCGCGAAGCATGCGGATGCGCTCGTTCTCGGTCGCCATCTCGAGACGCGCGAGGCGGAACGCTTCGCCCATCCCGACCAGCTGGTGCGTCGCCAGCGTGCCCGACCGCATGCCGCGCTCGTGACCGCCGCCGTGCATCTGCGCCTCGATCCGGACCCGGGGCTTGCGCCGCACGAACAGCGCACCGACACCCTTGGGGCCGTAGGTCTTGTGCGCCGAGAACGACATCAGGTCCACCTTCAGCGTCGCAAGATCGAGCGGGATCTTGCCGGTCGCCTGCGCTGCGTCGACGTGGAAGATGACGCCGCGCTCGCGGCAGATCGCGCCCATCGCCGGGAAGTCCTGGATGACGCCGATCTCGTTGTTCACCGCCATGACCGAGGCCAGAATCGTGTCGGGCCGCAGCGCCGCGCGGAACGCCTCGAGGTCGACGAGCCCGTCCGGGCCGACGTCGAGATAGGTGACCGCGTAGCCCTCGCGCTCCAGCTCGCGCATGGTGTCGAGCGTGGCCTTGTGCTCGGTCTTCACCGTCACCAGGTGCTTGCCCTTGTCGGCGTAGAAATGCGCCGCGCCCTTGAGCGCGAGATTGATCGACTCGGTCGCACCGGACGTCCAGACGATTTCCTTCGGGTCGCAGTGGACCAGCGCCGCGACCTCCGCGCGCGCGTCCTCGACCGCCTTTTCGGCCGCCCATCCGTACGCATGCGAACGCGACGCCGGGTTGCCAAAATGCTCGGTCAGGTACGGGATCATCTTCTGCGCGACGCGCGGATCCACCGGCGTGGTCGCCGAGTAGTCAAGATAGACTGGAGTCTTCATGGAAAGCTTGCGGCAACGTTGTAGGGGTGCGCGATGTCGCCGCCTGGTCAGGCCGCGAGGGTCGGCACGGATTCGCGAACGACGCCGAGGTTCGCCGGACGCTGGTCCTGCATGACGCTCACCTGCTCGCCTTTGGCGCGCTGCTCCGCCACCAGCTGGGACAAGGTCACGGAGCGCAGGAAATCGAAGATGTGGGCATTGAGGCTGGTCCACAACTCGTGCGTCATGCACGGCCCCTCGTCGCGGCAGTTTTCGTGGCCGCCGCAACGCGTCGCATCGATCGGCTCGTCGACGGCCAAAATGATGTCGGCGACCGAAACGCCCGCTGCCCCTTCTGCCAGATTGTAGCCTCCGCCCGGACCACGAACGCTGTCGACCAGCCCGTGCCGGCGCAGCTTTCCGAACAACTGTTCAAGATAGGACAGCGAGATTTTCTGGCGCTCGGAAACCGCCGCCAGCGTGACAGGGGTCCTGGTGCCATTGAGCGCGACATCGATCATGGCGGTGACGGCAAAGCGACCTTTGGTGGTGAGGCGCATGAGTGTTTACCTTCGATGTAGGGGATCTCGGAGCGCGTCGAATGCACCAAAACGCGCCAGCCTGGGGAATCGAGCGTGGGCAACAAGGTTCGAGGCGAGCCCAATCGTATCTATTCCGAGTAATTTAGTCAAGATAGGCGTTCGGAAGTTCCGCCGATCCGTCAATCGATCATCTGGTTGAGGCGCTGCGGGTCGAAACCCTCGGCAGTCGCCTTGGCGTCGCCACAATCGAGGCCGTCTTGCTGCAACTGCGCGATGAGCGCCTCCATCCGGGCGTCAGTCGCGGCGGCATGATCGATGAGGCGGTGGATGGCCTGCACCATCGGGTCGTTCATGTCCGCCGCGATGGCGTACGCGGAAAAACCCATTGCAATCGAATGGTTTTCGCGTTGATCGGCCTCCTCACCGGTCAGGATGCGCGCCGGAATGCCGACTGCCGTCGCCCCGGCGGGAATCTCGCGCACGACCACTGCGTTGGATCCGATCTTCGCACCCTCGCCCACTCGTATGGGGCCGAGCACCTTGGCGCCGGCACCGATGACGACGCCACGCTCGAGCGTTGGGTGGCGCTTGCCCTTGTTCCACGACGTGCCGCCAAGGGTGACGCCGTGATAGAGCGTGCAGTCGTCGCCAATCTCCGCGGTCTCGCCGATGACGACCCCCATCCCGTGATCGATGAACACCCGGCGCCCGATCTTCGCCCCCGGATGGATCTCGATGCCGGTCAGGAAACGCCCCCAGTGCGCGAACCACCGCGCCAGGCACCGCCAGCCCCACCGCCAGAGGCGATGCGATACCGTCCGATGCCATACCAGCGCGTGCAGCCCCGGATAGCAGGTCAGCACCTCCCACGCGGAATGGGCCGCGGGGTCGCGCTCGAACACGACTGCGATATCTTCACGAAGACGACTGAACATGCAGCGATTTTCGCATTTTCCGAGTTCATCGCTCAACTACTCTTGACGGCGGCTTGAGCCAGATCAACCACCATCATCCTCTGCCACCCCTATTCGGCGACCCCGCAGCAGTTTTTCAATGGTCCGTTACCGCATCATCGTCGCCGCGATGACCAGGCCGGCGACGGCAATCGCGCCCACTATCGTATAGGCAAGCCCGACGACCAGCGTCCGCAAGACTCCTGCCCAGCGCCTGCCACCATAGACGAGATTGCCCGCGCGCAACACGTAATAGATGCTCCAGACAACGATGCCCGCAGGCGCCCAGCCGAAAGGAAGCAGCGTCAGCAGGATCACCATCAGTGCCGCGAACGCATGCAGGTGCGCGCTGTAAACCAGGTGCTCGGCATAGCGCTGTGGCCGCCCGGGATAGCGCTTGCCCCGCCCGAGATACGCGAGTTGCAGCAAGAATGCGAAGATCGGCAGCATCAGCACCACCATCGTCGGCCCGTAGCGGAGCATGCCGGCATACAGGTGCTCGACCCGATCCTCCTTGTTCATCCGCTTGAAGCGCTGATAACGCTGGCGCAACTCCGCCGGCAGCTGCTGAGCGACGCCGTTGAATCGGATCTGGAGATTGAGGTTCTCGTCCAGCGCGATGAAGTTGTCGCGCCCGCCGAACTCGAGCGCGATGAAGTTGTCGCGTCCGCCGGACTTCACTTTTGCCGCCGCTTTCGCGTGCGCGGACGATGGGACATCGGCATCGTCCGCGGAGACCGCGGCGGATGGTTCCAAAGCCTGGGGACTCACAGCCGCATCCATTTCCGGCGCAGCGCCGGATTTTTCGCGGGTGAAGACGATCTCGTCGGCGAAAAAGGCGGGAGAGCCGAACGAACCCGATGACGGCGAACGCAAGCAGCGACAGCAGGACAAACAGCCGCGCCGGTCGCACGTAGCGACGGCGGCGTCCGGACAAATACTCTCGCGTCAGGAAACCCGGGCGAACGAGCAACGCGAACATGGTTCGCCACAACCGGCCATCGATCGCCACCAGCCTCCCCGCAGCCTCGCGCAGGAACTCGCGCGCGGTGGGCAGCGCAACGCGCGTCTCCTGTCCGCAATCGGGGCAATAGTTGCCGGTCGCGACCGCGCGGCAGTTGCGGCAGCGCGTTGCCTTGGGCAGGGTCGAGGCAGCCGCTGTCGGCATCATCGGTGGCAGGACAACGTGGTCAGTAGATGAGAAACCGGCCCGACTGCACGCCGAGCGGCCAACGCCCATCGGCGAACAGCTGGTACTTGAGCGCGAACAGCTGGGTCGGCGGTGCACTCGCCAGGCGGGCCAGCGTTTGCTGGTGAACCGCCATCAACGCCGCTGCACGTGCCGCGCGACCCCACTCCGGATCGGCAATCGCGTGCCGCGCGACGACCGCCTTCACCGCGAGATCGATGGCGTGTTCGCGCGCTGCGATCGCCTGCTCGACCGCGACCAGAAGCTGGTCTTCGGTATGCGCCATGGACGCGACTTCCCAAAGCCGTTCGCGCTCCTCTTCCTCGAAATCCCACCAGCCACTGTCGCGATCGTCCGCATGCAGCGCCGCGGCAGCCTCGTGCCAATGCGCGACGACGACGATCCCGGCGCGACCGGCAAGCGCATGGGAAGAAAGCATCGTCGCGATCGCTTCTCGCTGCGCCGAAGCGAGATCGGTGCCGACACGCTCGAACCAGCGCTCGACGGCCATCACCGGCGCAGAACGTCGTCGATGCGGGCCAGGATGCCGCGGAGGATGTTGACCTCCTCCTTCTCCAATCCCGCGCGACCGAACAGCCGGCGAAGGCGCGGCATCAGGCGCTTGGGCATCCGGGGATTGAGAAAGCGCATGTCGGTGAGCGTGCGCTGCGCGTGGGCGTCGAGCGCTGCGATCGCGTCGGTCGTCGCGGGCGCAAACCGCGGCGGTTGCCAGACTTCGTCGCCTAGCGCCGCGATGCGCAACTCGTAGCATGCCACCTGCACGGCGGACGCGAGATTGAGCGAAGCGTAGTCCGCGTTGGTGGGAATGGTCGCCACAATGCCGCAGCGCGCGAGCTCGTCGTTGGTCAAGCCCGACATCTCGGTGCCGAACACGAGCGCCACGTCGCCATGCGCAGCGTGAGCGACGGCGGCACGCGCCGCAGCGCGGAGTGCCAGCACCTGCCCCGCGAACTCTCGCGGCCGTGCCGACAACCCGATCGCCAGCGCGCAGCCTGCGATCGCGTCGGCCAGCGTGGCCACGACGCGCGCAGCATCGAGAATTGCGGTCGCGCCCGAAGCCCTCGCGGCCGCGTCCGGATCCGGGAAGCAGCGGGGATTGACCAGCACGAGCGAGCGCACGCCCATCGTCATCATCGCGCGCGCCGCCGCGCCGATGTTGCCGGCATGGCTGGTCGCCATGAGAACGATGCGGATTCGGTCGAGGGGAGAAGCCATGGAACGGCGGCAGGAGTTGGCGTCGGCGGCGTACAATAGGCGTTTCGTTCTTTGCGCTCCACCACGCGCGGCACCTGCCGCCCCGGGGCGGAACAATCCGACCATGCACCCGATGCTCACGATCGCGGTAAAAGCCGCACGCCGCGCCGGCAACATCATCAATCGTGGCGCGCGCGAACTCGACCTCCTGACGATCACCACCAAGGGACCGAAGGATTTCGTGAGCGAGGTCGACCGTGCCGCGGAAAGCGCGATCGTCGACACGCTGCTCGAAGCCTATCCGAGCCATGCGATTCTAGCAGAGGAAGGAACGGCCAAAGGCGCGAACGCCGATGCAGAAAACGTCTGGATCATCGATCCGCTTGACGGCACGACCAACTTTCTCCACGGCTTCCCGCAATATTGCGTGTCGATTGCATTGGCGCAGCGCGGGCAGGTCACGCAAGGCGTCGTCTTCGACCCGGTGCGCAACGATCTGTTCACCGCGACGCGCGGCCGTGGCGCGTTCCTCAATGAACGGCGCATCCGCGTGTCGCGCCGTTATCACCTGCGCGACTCCCTCATCGGCACCGGGTTTCCGTTCCGGGATGGCAGCTATCTCGACACCTACCTGCGCATGATGAAGGCGATGATCGAGCAGACGGCGGGCTTGCGGCGCCCGGGTGCCGCGGCGCTCGACCTCGCTTGCGTCGCGGCAGGGTTTTACGATGGCTTCTGGGAAGTCGGCCTCAATCCCTGGGATGTGGCAGCGGGAAGCCTGCTGGTGCAGGAAGCCGGCGGGCTGATCGGCGATCTTGCCGGCGACAGCAACTTCCTTCACGGCGGCCAGGTGATTGCCGGCAATCCCCGGATCTTTGCGCAGATGGTGACTGCGCTCGCGCCGTTCCGTGAAGAGCTGGCGCATCAGCGGCCGCCCAAGGCCGTGCATCCGGCTGCCGACTGACGCCCGGGTTCCCCGGCGTCGTCCCGAAGGCCGCTCGACGCCTGCCCTCGCGCGGCCGGCGCTGATCGCCGGCGGAAAACCGCAGCCAGACGTGCACCCCGGATGCTGGGAACTCGCGTTGCCATCGGATACCATTGTCATGAAAGTGGTGCTTCGCGCGTTTCGGCGGAACAGGCTTCGCCTTGTCGGCCATTCGTCGTCGCCCCGATGTTCCCGACCGTCTCAGCCACCGAAGGAGTTCGCCATGCGCCGCCCCCTGCCGCCGACCTGCGATATGCCGATGTCTGTGCGGGTGAGCACGTGGCTGCTGGGAGGACTGCTGCTGCTCGCTGCCACGGCCGCTCCGGCGCAGGCGCAGGAGGAGACGCGTTTGCGCCTGATGCTGCATCCGCAAGCCGCGCCGCGAGGCGAGCTTTCCGCGGCACGCCTCGCCAGGCTCGAAGCGATCGCCGGCGCGTCGCTCACGCTTGCCGGAACCACGCGCACCGGCGGGCTCGAGTTTCTGGTCGCCGACGTCCCCCATGAAGCCGGGGTTGCCAGCATCGCGCGAAGCCTGCGCAACGATCGTGCGGTGTTGTGGGCCGAGGTGGTCAAACCGAACGCCGCGCCGAAGCGCGCAACGCGAGCCAGCGCGGGCGCTCCCGGCAACAAGCTCCTCCTGCGACTCAGGGACGGGGTCGCTGCGGACTGGTCTGTTCTTGCGCCACGTTTCGGCGAACGGATCGGCGTGCCGCTCGCTGCGAGCCGGCAGATCGGCGACGTCTGGGTGCTGCAACTCGCGCAGGCACAGTCCCCCGCGAAGCTGACGCAGCTTGCGGCGCTGTTGCAGGAGGATGCCGCGGTGCAGTTCGCCGATCCGGTGTTGCGAAAATTCGCACGCACCATTCCGAACGACCCGATGTATGGTGAACAATGGGCGCTGTCCGACGCCTTGTCGGGCATCGATGCGCCATCGGCATGGAACATTCAGCAGGGGAGCGCCGACATCACGATCGCCGTCGTCGATACCGGCATCGTGCCGCACCCTGACCTCGCCGGGCGCATCCTGCCCGGGTACGACTTCATCAGCGATGCCGCGAGCGCCCGCGACGGCGACGGTCGCGACGCCAATGCGCGGGACGAGGGCGACTGGATCGAAAACAGCGACTGCGACGGCTACGCGGCGCAGGACAGCTCGTGGCACGGCACTTTCATCGCCGGCCAGCTCGCGGCCAATGCCGACAACGGCCAGGGCATCGCGGGCCTCAACTGGAACGCGTCGATCCTGCCTGTGCGCACGCTGGGCAAATGCGGCGGCACCGACGAGGACGTGTTCGAGGGCATGCTGTGGGCTTCGGGCGTGGCCACCACCGGCGTTCCCGCAAACCCGAATCCGGCCCGGGTCATCAACATGAGCCTGGGCGGTGCCGGGGCGTGCGCGCAGGCGCTCCAGGAAGCGATCGACGATGCACTCGCGCAAGGCTCCGTCGTGGTCGTCGCCGCCGGCAACGAAACGGATGACGCCACCGGTTATGCGCCTGCGAATTGCAGCGGTGTCATCACCGTCGGCGCGCACAACCGCAGCGGCGAGCGCGCGTTCTATTCGAACTACGGTCGCCGCATCGATCTGTCGGCGCCGTCCGGCGATGGCGGCACCAACAGCGACGCAATTGTCTCGACGTCGAACGATGGCGCGACGGTTCCAGACAATCCCGGGTTCAGTCATGGTATCGGCACCAGCTTCGCCGCACCTTATGTCGCCGGCACCGCTTCGTTGATGCTCTCGCGCAACCCGTCACTCACCGCCGGACGCGTGCTCGACATCCTCCAGGGGACGGCGCGCGAGTTCCCGCCGGGCACCACCTGTCGCGTCGGCGGACTATGCGGCGCGGGTATGCTGGACGCCGGTCTTGCACTGGCATCAACGCCGCCCGGCTCGCTCAATCCGCCGCCCGGCACCGTTCCGGTGTTCGAGTATTACGACCCGGTGCTCGATCACTACTTCATCACCGCGTCGGCCGACGAGATCGCTCTGCTGGACAGCGCACCGAGCGGCGCACTCCAGCGCACCGGCTACTTCTTCTACGCGTTCGCCGACCCCGCGCTGGCACCCCCATCGGCGCATCCCGTATGCCGCTTCTACGCCCGCCCCGGGTTGCTGATCGACTCGCACTACTTCACCGCCGACGCGGCAGAGTGCCAGTTCGTTCAAAACCGCTGGCCGGGGGTGTGGACGCTCGAGCAGCCCGACGCGTTCTACATCGAGGTTCCCGACGCCACCGGCGCCTGTCCCGACGACACGACACCGGTATATCGCTTCTTCAACAATCGCCGTGACGCGAATCATCGCTACACGATCGATCTCTCCGTGCGCCGCGGAATGATCAACAAGGCGTGGGTGCCCGAGGGCGACGGTCCCCGCGCAGCGGTGTTCTGCTCGCGGATCTGAGCGGCGTGAGCGTGTTTTTGCGTGTTCCGGGATCGCGCCGGCATCCGCGCAATCGGGAGATTTGAAGCTTTGTAGCCGCAGATTTTTCCTGATCCCGGAAGGGCAGGCTATAATGTTCGGCTGCGGAGAGATGGCCGAGTGGTCGAAGGCGCTTGACTCGAAATCAAGTATACGCGGAAGCGTATCTAGGGTTCGAATCCCTATCTCTCCGCCAGATGGAACCGAGAAAGCCATTGCGCAACAGTGGCTTTTTCTCTTGGAGGGGTGGCGCTGGAAAGCGCTGCCGGTAATGCAACCCGTCGCGTCGCTTGTCTGCGCCGGGTCCCCGGGTGTGCGCGAGAGTGCCCTGCGCGTTTGCTCGAGAGCGATTTGAATTGGGTGACGGCCCGATGCTCGGGCACGCCGACGTCCTGGCCGCCGCCGCGGTCCGATTCGCGGTGCCGGATCGGTTTGCCCACCGCAAGGACACGCGATACTGACCTCATGCGCGTTCCGGACGCCCCCCGGCCTGGGGTGGGAACTTCCGTTGCGGTGATCGGTCAGACATGACGTCGTCATAGCCACCAAAGGCTCCTGCCCCCCGCCGCTCTGCGGCAACCAGGGGGGCTCCGCAACCCGTTCTTCGCTCGCCTCGGCGATCGCGGGTCCACCGTTTCTGGAAAGGAACCCTGCGTGAAAGCACACTTCAAACACTCCCCTGCGGCGCCCCCCGGCGACGCGACATTGCCGCGCGGCGCAGCCAATGCCCTGCCGCCGCCCGCCATCATTGCGCACGTGTTCGATCGCCTCAATGTCGGCCTGCGCGCGCGTATGCTGGATCGTCTGCTGAGGTCGGTGGGTCCACTGGCACTGGTCGTCGTCAGTGGTGGCGCATTCGCCAAATATGTCGCGCAAGCGAGGTGGCCGCAGATTTCAGTGTCGGTCGAAGATGCGGCGCTCGCCACCTCGGGTCAGGTGTACGAACTTGCGCGCTACGTGCAGCAGAGCAATCCGACACTCATCGCCCAACTGCTGGATGCGCTCGCTGGCGACCCGGTGACGATTGCCGCCGTGGGCGCGTCGATTGCGGCGCTGGCAATCAAGCAACTGTCGAGTCACAGCCATCCGCGCAAGGATTCCGCCGCCTGAGATTCTTGGTTAGACTCGCGCTGCGGGACCACGCAAGATGGCAGCAAGTACTCGAACCGACACCCGACGCGCATTGGAGTGCAGGAATCATGGGGACGCCGGAATTCCTCGGCTTGCTGCTGCTTGCAGCCGGCGGCTGGTTCTTCTGGGATAGCCTCAAGGCGCGGGAGGCTGCCAATGCGGCAATCCGGGCCGCCTGCAGGGCGGAGGGATTGCTGTTTCTCGACGACACAGTCGGGCTCGAATCCGTCTGGCCGGCACGCGATGACGAAGGCCGCCTCACGCTCCGGCGTGTCTACGGCTTCGAGTACAGCGATACCGGCGACAACCGGCGGAAGGCGACGGTGACGCTGGTCGATGACCAGGTGTCTGTTTCCGCGCTGTATGCCGTCCCGCAAACCGCACCGGAAGGCGAGACACGGCGCTGAACGCGCTCGATCACTTCTTCGCCGGCGCCGCGGCGGCTGCCTTGGCGGCCGGGGCCGGCTTCGCGGGCACGGTGGCTGCAGGCGCGGAGGCCGGCATTTGCGGCGCGGCAACAGCCTTGCCCTGCGCCCTGGCCTCGGCGAAATAACGCGCCGCCACGCGGTCCTCGGCGCGCGCCTGCGCCGCCTTGGCGGCATCCGCCGCCACGGCATCCTTTGCGTTCTTCTCTTCCGCCGCCGCCTTTTGCGCGTCGGTCAGCGGCGGCGGCGGCGGCAGTTTCGCAATCGCCACGCCAAAGGTTCCAACCACCAGCAGCGCCGAAAGAATCGCTCGCAACGTCGTCATTGTTGCTTCCCCTATCGTGGATGAGCTCAGGCCGGCCGGCCTTGCGGCACCGGCGCCGCGGGTTGCTGCCCCTGCGCAACCTTGCCCGACATCACTTCCTTGTACCAGAGTTCGTGGTGCTCCTTCGCCCAGGTCTCGTCGACATAGCCGTAGCGCATCGCGTCGTAGGCGCCACGCATCCCCACCGTGCCCATGTACAGGTGCAGTATCGCCATGCTGATGCCGATGAGTCCGGCGGTCATGTGGATGATGTTCGCGATCTGCATCGTCTGCCGCGTCTGGTCGAAATTCGGGAAATCGAGGATGTAGCCGGTGACCACCAGCACGGCGCTGATGCCGACGACCAGCGACCAGAACTGCCCTTTCTCGCCGGCATTGAACTTGCCGGAAGGCACGTGCGTGTTACCGCTGCGGTCGAGCATGCCGCCGAACTTCGCGAACCACTGCCAATCGTGCGCCTGCGGCAGGTTGTCCTTGAAGTACATCGCGATGAAGATGGGCAGCGCGACGGAGAAGATCGGCCCGGTGAAATTGTGGAGGTTCTTGGCGATCGTGGCGAGCCACGAGAAGAGCGTGTAGCCGATGATCGGCAGCAGGATCGACTTGCCGAAGGTGATGATGAGCCCGGTCGCACCCAGCGTCACGAACGTCAGCCCCATCGTCCAGTGCGCAAACCTCTTGGCGGCAGAAAACCGCTCGATCAGGCGCCCGGTCGGCTTGCCCTGAAGTTCGATCGTGCCACGCCAAAGAAAATAGCCGAACAAGGCCAGGACCTGGAACGCAATGAGGCCGCCCAGTAGCGTCGCGACCGGGACCCGCACCGCGCGCCACGTCTGCCCGTATGACTGGATCAGCACGTTGGTCTCGCGGCCCTGCACGGTCGTGGTCTGCGGCTGTCCGGAACGAACTTCCTTCCAGACCGGCTGGTTGTTGAGCGGCTGCTTCTGCTGCTGCGCCTGCTGCTGCCTGGCGGGATCCGCGTCCTTCGGGTTGGCCGCGGGGTCCTGCGCGAACGCCGCAGTCAGCCAGCCGATTGCGAGCAAGCCCGCGACTGCGCGGATGAGTCCGTTGCGCATGTCGTCTCCCTCAGTTGCCGATGCGCTTGTATTCGTTCTGCGCCTGGTTGCGGGTGCGTATCGCATTGACCCACTCGTCGCGATTGCCATTCCACGGGGCCCCGGTGTACGGGCCCATGTCCCGCTTGCCCTGATAGACCCCCTGCTTGTAGACGACGACCTGCTCGCGTTCGCCGCAGGCCGCGAGCCCCGTCGCAAGCGCGACGGCGAGCAGTGCGAGCATCGTTCTGCGCATCATGATTTCGCTCCTTGCGCCGGTGGTACTGGCGGTTGCTTGGCGGCGGGTGTCGGAAGCCCGTATGCGGTCGACCAGCCCCAGACGTCACCGCCCTTGCCGCGCACCATTACCCGCTGACGATAGATGTCCGCCAGCACATCGCCGTCGCCGCCGAGCAGCGCCTTGGTCGAGCACATCTCGGCGCAGACGGGCAGCTTGCCCTCGGCGAGGCGGTTCCGGCCGTACTTCTCGAACTCGGCCTCCGAGCCGTTCTTTTCGGGCCCCCCCGCGCAGAACGTGCATTTGTCCATCTTGCCGCGCACGCCGAACGCGCCGGCCTGCGGGTACTGCGGCGCGCCGAACGGGCAGGCGTAGAAGCAGTAGCCGCAGCCGATGCACAGATCCTTGTCGTGAAGGACCACGCCCTCTTCGGTGCGGTAGAAGCAGTCGACCGGGCACACCGCCATGCAGGGCGCGTCCGAACAATGCATGCACGCTACCGAAACCGAGCGCTCTCCGGGAACGCCATCGTTGATGGTCACGACCCGGCGGCGATTGACGCCCCATGGAATGTCGTGCTCCTGCTTGCACGCGGTGACGCAGCCGTTGCACTCGATGCAGCGTTCCGCATCGCAAATGAACTTCATTCGAGCCATGGTGTTCTCCTCGCCCTTCGGCTGCTTGTCAGGCCCGTGCGATCTGACAGACGGTGGTCTTCGTTTCCTGCATCATCGTCACCGAGTCGTAGCCGTAGGTGGTGGCGGTGTTGACCGCTTCGCCACGGACGATGGGGTGCGCGCCCTCCGGGTAGTACTGGAGCATGTCCTTGCCCATCCACATTCCCGAGAAGTGGTAGGGCATGAACGCCGTGCCGGAAGCCACGCGTTCGGTCACCTGTGCCTTGACCCTGAGCTGCGCACCCGTCGGCGTCCTGAGCCAGACGAACTCGCCGTCGCGCAAGCCGCGGTCGTTCGCATCGCGGGGATTGATCTCGACGAAGGCTTCCTGCTGCAGTTCGGCCAGATAGCGGTTCGAACGCGTTTCCTCGCCACCGCCCTCGTACTCGACCAGGCGGCCGCTGGTCAGCACCAGCGGGAATTCCCTGACGACGTCCTTGTTCTTCTCCTGCACCGACTTGTAGAGCGTCGGCAGGCGCCAGAAGGCCTTCTTGTCGTCGTGCGTCGGATACTTGGCGACGAGGTCCGGGCGCGTCGAGTAGATCGGCTCGCGGTGCTGCGGAATCGGATCGGGAAAATTCCAGACGACCGCGCGGGCCTTCGCGTTGCCGAAGGGATGGTTGCCGTGCTCCTTCATGAACACGCGGATCATGCCGCCGGACAGGTCGGTCTTCCAGTTCTTGCCCTCTGCCGCCTTCTTCTCGGCTTCGGTGAGCTCGTCCCACCAGCCCAGCTTTTTCAGCAGCACGTGGTCGAGCTCGGGATAGCCGGTGGTCAGCGAACCGCCCTTCGGGTAGGAGCCGTCTTCGGCGAGCAGGCTGGTGCCGTCGCGTTCGATGCCGAAGTTGGCGCGGAAGCAGCCGCCGCCATCCATCATGGGGACCGAAGTGTCGTAGAGGTTCGGCGAGCCCGGGTGTTTGAGTTCTGCGGTGCCGTAACACGGCCACGGCAGGCCGAAGAAGTCGCCGTCGCAGGGGCCGCCCTTCGCGCGCAGCGTCCGCACGTCGAAGGTGTTCATGTGCTTCATGTGCAGCTTCAGCCGCTCCGGCGACTGCCCGGTGTAGCCGATGGTCCAGGTGCCCTTGTTGATCTCGCGCAGTATCGACTCGGGTTCCGGCTCCTCCCACTTGTTGGCATCGGGTTTCACGATCTTGTAGTTCTTCGTGAATTCCTTGTCGAAGCCGAATTTCTTCGCGAACGCCAGCATAATCGCGTGGTCGGTCTGCGACTCGAACAGCGGGCTGATCACGCGCTCGCGCCACTGGATCGAGCGGTTGGACGCCGTGCAGGAGCCCGAGGTTTCGAACTGCGTGGCCGCCGGAAGCAGGTAGACGTCACCCGTTGCGCCGCCGGCCTTGGCGGATTCGGTCTTCGCCATGTTCGCCATCGGGGCCGTGGCCGACGGATAGGGGTCGATCACGACGAGGAGATCGAGCTTCTTCATTGCCTCGATCATTTCCTTGCCGCGCGTCTGGCTGTTCGGCGCGTGGCCCCAGAAGACCATGCCGCGCAGGTTGCTGTCCTGGTCGATCAGCTCGTTCTTCTCGAGCACGCCGTCGATCCAGCGCGACACCGTCATGCCCGGCTTTTCCATCATCGCCTGCGATGCGAAGCGCCCCTTCATCCACTCGTAGTCGACGCCCCACACCGCGCCCCAGTGCCTCCACGAGCCCGGAGCAAGGCCGTAGTAACCCGGCAGCGAGTCGGGGTTGGGGCCGACGTCGGTCGCGCCCTGCACGTTGTCGTGGCCGCGGAAGATGTTGGTGCCACCGCCGGACTTGCCGACGTTTCCCAGCGCGAGCTGCAGGATGCACGAGGCGCGCACCATCGCGTTGCCGATCGAGTGCTGCGTCTGGCCCATGCACCAGACCACCGTCGAAGGCCGGTTCTTCGCCATCATCTCGGCGACCTTGTAGACCTGCGCCTCGGGCACGCCGCAGGCCTCGGTGACCTTGTCCGGCGTCCACTTGGCCAGGACGTCTTCCTTTACCTTCTCCATGCCGTAGACGCGATCGGAGAGGTACTGCTTGTCTTCCCAGCCGTTCTTGAAAATGTGATGAAGCACACCGAACAGGAACGGGATGTCGCCGCCCGAGCGCAACCGCACGTACTCGTCGGCCTTGGCCGCAGTGCGCGTGAACCGCGGGTCGACGACGATCATCTTCGCGCCGTGCTCCTTCGCGTGCAGCATGTGCAGCATCGACACCGGATGCGCTTCGGCCGCGTTGCTGCCGATGTACAGCGCGCACTTGGTGTTAAGCATGTCGTTGTACGAGTTGGTCATCGCGCCGTAGCCCCAGGTGTTGGCTACGCCCGCAACGGTCGTCGAGTGGCAGATCCGCGCCTGGTGGTCGCAGTTGTTCGTGCCCCAGAACGACACGAACTTGCGCATCAGGTACGCCTGCTCGTTGTTCTGCTTCGAGCTGCCGACCCAGAATACGGCGTCGGGGCCGCTTTCCTTGCGGATCGCAAGCAGCTTGTCGCCGATCTCGCCGATCGCCTGCTCCCAGCTGATCTTCTGGTACTTGCCGTTGACGAGCTTCATCGGCGCCTTCAGGCGGAACTCGCCCTGGCCGTGCTCGCGCACCGACGCGCCCTTGGCGCAGTGCGCGCCGAGGTTGAGCGGCGAGTCGAATACCGGCTCCTGGCGAATCCACACTCCGTTCTGGACCTGCGCGTCGACTGCGCAACCCACCGAGCAGTGCGTGCAGACAGTGCGCGCGACCTTCGTCGCCCCGGCCGCCTCGTCCTTGGCTGCCTGCGCGGGACCGATCGCACCGTAAGGCAACTGGCTCGCAAACGCCCCGGCGCCCGCGACGAGCCCGGAACGGCGCAAGAACGTCCGCCGATCCATCGTCGGGAGCGTGAACCCGCCGAAGCGGCGAAGGCGCGGACCGGCTGCGACAGCAGCTTCACTCTTCCTGGTGAGCAGCATGATCGTTCCTCCTAGAGCTTGGCCGAGCGGTAGTAGTCGCGAACGTGCTTGGTTTCGCGATAGCCGCCACCCTGTTTGTTCGAAGACGTCGCCTGCGGCAGGACGGCCGCCACCTCCGGCAGCGCGTTCAGCGCCACGGCTGCCGCGCCCGCGCCACCTGCGCCGAGGGACAGCAGGAAGCCGCGACGTCGGAGATTGGTCTCCGGGGAAGCGTTCGCTGGGGTCGTGACGGTGCGATCGCTGGGCGAGGGGGTGCGCATGCAGGCCTCCGAGTGACGTCGTGACTTAGGTGCAATCAGTCCATGGAGAACGAGTCACGTTCGAGCGCCAGGAAAACTTTGGTGAATTGTGCAACGTCCCGGTAGTAATAGGCAAGCGGACAGGCAGCTATTGCATCGCAACAGCCGAACACCCACGCTGCGACATGACCCTCGAAAAATATTTTCTGGTCGGCAACTGCCACGGGGCGCACATCCCCCTGTCCGGCAATCAGGATGCGCATGGTTTCGCACAACGCGGAAAGATGATCCTCGAGCATCGTCACCTCGGGCCTGCGGGCGAGCCCCATCGTGGCGAGGTCGGTGCGCAGCTCGGCGAGTGGCTTGTCCATCATGGCGCCGGCCACCCAGTGCGAGCCGTGCAGGTTGACCTCGCTCTTCCCGACGCCGACGAAGACGTCGACGTATTCCTGCGTGGCGGCGTCGGGGTCCATCGCGGCGCTCGCCGCGCGCAGTCGATCCCACGCGGCGGCGAACCGCGAGCCGGCATCGCCGTCGTCACCGGCGCCCGATGCCACATCGAGCGGCGGCGCCGCGGCGATGGCGGCGAGCAGCGCGGCGTCGGGGCCCGCGGCGTACAGCCGCGAGAGCAGCGCGTAGAAACCGGCGCGCGCCTCGTCCTCGGGCGCGATCGGATCGTGCAGCGTGCCGGCGGACTGGCTCATCGGGCGGGACCCGTGTCGCGGATATCCAGGCTGCCCTCGTGCCGGATCAGGTCGACCACGCGGCAGTCGGCGCACATCTTGAGCCGCTCGAGCGACGCGGGAGCGGCGAACATCGAGTGTCCGGCGAGCTTGTCCAGCATGGCGCTGATCATCTTCTCGGTTCCCAGCGCCTTGCCGCAGGAAATGCAATTGAAGATCGCGGCCTCGTGCAGCACCCTCGGCTGCCGCGCTTCGGGCGTGAGGCACAGTCGGGGCTGCAGCGTGATGGCGCGCTCGGGACACGTCGCCGCGCAGATCCCGCACTGCACGCACTTGGTTTCGATGAAGCGCAGCTGCGGCGTTTCCGGGTTGTCGAGCAATGCGCCCGCGGGACAGGAGCCCACGCAGGCCAGACACATCGTGCAGGCGTTGCCGTCGATGGCGATGGTTCCGAACGGCGCGCCCGAGGGCAGCGCAATCTCGGTCTGCGGCACCGGCGCGTGGACGGCGAGGTGCTCGATCGCAAGCGCCGCCGTGGTTCGCTTGTCGCTGGTCAGCGCAAAGGTCGCCGGCACGCGGACACCCAACGCCGCCCGCCACGCCGCAAGCGCCTGATCGGGCTTCGCCTCCGCCTCGGCGTCGAACACGCGGAAGTGCTCGCCCTGATAGCCCAGCGCCTGCGCAATCACGTCGGCAAGGCGCATCTGCCGCTCCAGCGCCTCCCGATATTGCGGCGCCTCCTCGCCCGTCGCCAGCACGGCGACCTGGCTCGCGCCGTGGGCCAGCGCGGCAAGCCAGACGTCGATTCCGACCGAGGCGATGTGATGCACCTCGATCGGAATCATGCGCGCCGGCAAGCCGCGCCCTCGACGCGCCAGGCGCGCCAGCGACTCGCGGGCGCCTTCGGCGTGGAACAGCAGGCAGGCGTCCTTGCCGCCGGCCTTCGCGTAGGTGCCGAGCACGGCACGCAATCGGCGCCCGGTTTCGGGTGCCGGCGGAAACGCGAAGGACAGCGCGCCCGACGGGCAAACGGTCGTGCACGCACCGCAGCCCATGCACAGATGCGGCTCGACGCGAACGTGGTCGCCATCCGCGCCGATCGCCTCGGTCGAGCAGACGTCGATGCATTGCCTGCAGCCGACCTTCTGCGAGCGGCTGTGCGCGCAAAGCGACGCCTTGTAGGCGAAGAACTTCGGCTTCTCGAACTCGCCGATCATCGCTGCGAGACCGGCAACCGCCTGCGCCTGCGCGACCGGGTCGATACCGGGCGCGACGTAGCCCTGAGGCGGCTGATGCATGCGCAGAAATGGCGTGCGCGCCAGGTCCAGGACCAGATCGAAGCGCTCGGTGCGGGTGACGTCGCGGCGGGCGAAGTCGATCGCCGCGGTCGCGCCGCACGCCGCGACGCACGCGCGATGGCCGCGACAGCGCTCGGCATCGATCTGGTAACTCCAGTCGATCGCCTGCTCGGGGCACGCCCTGATGCAGGCATTGCAGCGCGTGCACAGATCGAGATCGATCGGATTCTCCTGCGTCCACACGACCTCGAATGCGCCCAGCCAGCCCTTGACCGTCGTCAGACGACCGGAGAACACCGGGAACGCGCGCTCGGCCGACAGTTCCGCGCCCGTCGCGCGGCCGGTGACCAGCACGGTGACCGCCATCGTGCCGGCGATTACGCCTGCCCAATGCAGCGCCGCGTCGGCCGGCCCCACGATCAGCAGCTGGCCTTGCGAGCGGTAGGCGACACTGGGGACGGGCTCGGGCTCGGGCAACGCCGCCAGTGCCAGCAATGCCGCGATCTTCGGCGTGGCAGCGTTCGCCTCGGCCGCCCATCCCGCCGTTTCTCGGATGTTGACGAAGCGAACGCTGTGCGCCCTGCCCGATGCCTCGGCCACGTCGCCGAACAGCCTCGCTTCCTGCGTGCAGGCAACGATGACCTCCCCCGCGACGCCGTCAGCGAAGGCCCCCAGCTCCTTCTGGCAGAGCATCGTGCGCACAGGCGGTGCGGCGTCGAGGTCGAGCGCGCGCGCCAGCGCCGCGGCGTCCAGCGGCATCGTCTTGTTGCAGGAGCACAAGTGGAGCGTCTTGCCGGCGAGGCTCATGGTTCGGGAGTCGTGGGGAGGCGCGTTGCAGGAGCGGTCGGCGTTGCAGGCCGCGAATCGCTCGCACCTGCACCGGCGTCGGGTTGTGGCGCCGCGGGCGGCGACGAAGGGGCGCCGGTGGAGCACCCGGATCGGCATCGGCGTCCGCCGCGCTCGGCAACCTCCGCGTCCGCCGGAATGTCCTCGACCACACCGTGCTCGTTGACACGCGTTGGCGGCGGATCGAACAGATAGCGCGCCTGAACCAGCTGCCGAACGACATCCGGGTCGATCGGGTCGGCCTTGCCGTAATCGTCGATGTAGACGTCGAGACCGTCCATGACATTGAAGCGCGGATCGGAGAAGAGCTTCTTCAGCGCCTGGCGGCGCAGGGATTCGTCGACCCTGGGCTGCAGGAACGCCGCGAAATCCGACTCGAAGGTGAGGCTGTCGATGGCGGGCAGCTCGGGCGCGGGATGCGGCGCTGCCGCCTTGCCGTCCTGCGTCGTGCCGGACGCAGGTGACGCGCCGGCCGCGACCGCCGGCATGACGGGCGTCGCCGCCTGCTCCGGGGAGCGCGCCGCCGCCAGCTTGCGGCGGGACCAGCGACCCAGCGAGAAATGCGCATCGGGGTCGTCGGTGTCAGACATCAGGAATGCCTCGACGCTGCGCGGCCACCCTGTTGCAGCGCGCCCGGCCCGCCAGATTCATGCGTTTCGCCGCGGCCTGGGCCCGCCCTGCGCGGCGCCTTCAGCGAAAGGATCGTTGCGCCTGATCTTCTTGCGCGGCTCGGGCTTGTAATGCTCGGCGACGAAGGCGTTCATCCATTCCAGGATCTCGGGCAGCATCGGCACCGCTTCGACCTGCTCGCCGCCATCGAGCATGCGCGCGGCCTCGTTGTAGCTGACCGTCACCAGCACGGGGCGCAAGGGTGGTTCAGCCCCGTCCTCGGCCGGCCGGCACATGACGAAAATCTTCGGGTCGGGGGCCGTGACATTGAGGAAATAACCCTCGGCCTCGGAACGATGAAGTTCGATCGCAAAAAGGGAAAAGCGCCACCGCGACCCCCCCTCTGCCACCGCATCCGCTCCGGACTCGCCGTACGCCTCGTCGCTCGCGGCGAGTTCCACCGTCCTCGGCTCCCAGCGTTCGCTCGCCCACCGGCTGTTGAGCGGCGTGCGCTCAATCAGAACCGAAACCAGAACCCGTGGCAACGACATGGAGTTTCGCGGCGAAATGGCGCGCGTGGAAAGCGTGAATGGGCGCTGATCATACACCAGCGGCCAACCCATCTGATACCATCGCGAATCGCCTTTCGGTGCGCCTTTCGCCGACCTCTCATGGCTTCGATCATTCCGCTGACCGATCTCTCGGCTGTTCGCAATCGCGACGCTCGCGACGCATTGCTGCGCGCGGCAGCCACGGTCCCCGCAGCAAGCGAGGGTGCACTCCTCGACACCCGCGGCCGCGGACTCCAGGACCTGCGGATATCGGTGACCGATCGCTGCAATTTTCGCTGCACGTACTGCATGCCGAAAAGCGTCTTCGACAACGAATTTCAGTTTCTGCAGCATGGCGACCTCCTGAGTTTCGAGGAGATCGCGCGCATTGCGCGGCTTTTCGTCGACCTCGGCGTGCGCAAGATCAGGCTGACCGGTGGCGAGCCCCTGTTGCGCCGGAACATCGAGCGATTGGTCGAGATGCTGGCGCGAATCGACGGCATCGATCTCACGCTCACGACCAACGGCTCGGGTCTGGCAAAGAAGGCTCGCGGGCTGCGCGATGCCGGTCTCCAGCGCGTGACGGTCAGTCTCGACTCGCTCGACGACCAGGTTTTTCGCGCGTTGAACGACGTCGATTTTCCGGTCGCGCGCGTGCTCGAGGGCATCGACGCGGCCGCGGCAGCGGGCCTTGCGCCGATCAAGATCAACATGGTCGTGAAGCGCGGCATCAACGAGGAGTCGATCCTGCCGATGGCGCGGCATTTCCGCGGCACGGGGCACATCGTCCGCTTCATCGAGTTCATGGACGTCGGCGCCACCAACGGCTGGCGGATGGACGCGGTCGTCCCGGCCGCCGACATCGTGCGCCGTATCGATGCCGAATGGCCGCTCGTCAGCATCGACTCCAACTACCGCGGCGAGGTGGCCGAGCGCTGGCGCTACCGCGACGGCGGCGGCGAGATCGGCGTCATCGCCTCGGTGACGCAGGCGTTTTGCCGCGATTGCACGCGTGCGCGATTGTCGACCGACGGCAAGCTCTACACCTGCCTCTTCGCCCGGCACGGCCACGACCTGCGCGGCCTGATGCGCGACGGCCACGACGATGCCGCGCTGTCCAGGGTCGTCGCCATGGTCTGGCGCGAGCGCGGCGACCGCTATTCGGAGATACGCACCGACAACACGGCGCCTGCGCCCAAGATCGAGATGAGCTACATCGGTGGGTGAGCGCGCAGCGCAGGTCGTCACCGGGATCGCTGTCGAGGGCCTGGCGCCCGGCGTGGAATCCCGGCCCCTCCCGCTCGCCATGGACCCCGCTGCCGTCCCCTACCGTCCGCTCCTCACGGCAGCCTCGCGTCCGGCCACGGTCGATGTCGAGGCCGTCGACGAAACGGGCGCGGTGCGGGTGACGCCGATTGCCGGCGAGCATGCGCTGACCGTCTACGTCGACAAGCGGGAGCTGCTGACGCTGATGACGCTCGGGGGCGCCCCCGAAGCCTTGACGATCGGATATCTGCGCAACCAGCGACTGGTCGGCTCGATCGACGAAATCGTCTCGGTACAGGTCGACTGGGAGACCAGCGCCGTCGCCGTACGGACCCGGAGCGGGTTGAAGGATCTGGAGGCAAAGACCGCCCGGCGAACCAAGACCACCGGGTGCGGACAGGGCACGGTGTTTGGCGACCTGATGGCGGAAATCGACAGCATCCGGCTGCCCGAAGCAGCGACGCTCTCGCGCGCCGCGCTGTACTCGCTGCTCGAAGGCGTACGCCGGCATGACACCATCTACAAGCAGGCCGGCGCGATTCACGGCTGCGCATTGGCGACCAATCGCGGCGACACCTCCGAGATCCTGATGTTCGTCGAGGACGTCGGCCGCCACAATGCGGTCGACGCCATCGCCGGCCAGATGTGGCTCGACCGCATCGACGGCGCCGACAAGATCTTCTACACGACGGGCCGGCTCACCTCCGAAATGGTGATCAAGGCGGCGCAGATGGGGATTCCCTTCCTGGTGTCGCGCTCGGGCTTGACGCAGATGGGCCACGCGATCGCACGGCAGGTCGGACTCACGATGATCGGCCGCGCCGCCAACAGGCACTACCTCCTCTACACCGGCGTCCAGCGCTTCCGCCCGGCATGAGCGCCGACGGCATCACCGGCATCATCCTCGCGGGCGGCATGGGCCGGCGCATGGGTGGCGTCGACAAGGGACTGGCCGACCTTGACGGGCGGCCGCTCGTGGCGCACGTGCTGGCCCGCCTTTCGCCGCAGGTCGACGACGTTCTGATCAACGCCAACCAGAATGCCGACCGTTACGGCGCGTTCGGGGTCCCGGTCATCGCCGACGCGATCGGCGGATTCCCCGGACCGCTGGCAGGGCTGCACGCCGGCCTGACGGCCGCGACGCGCGCTTTCGTCGTCACGGTGCCCTGCGATTCCCCGTTCCTTCCCGACGATCTCGTCGCGCGGCTCGGCGCGGCGCTCCGGGCGCGCAACGCACGACTGGCCGTGGCGCGCACCTTCGACCAGCCGCATCCCGTCTTCGCGCTGGTCCGGCGGGACGTGCTGCCCCACCTGAGCGCGTTTCTCGCTGCCGGCGGGCGCAAGATCGATGCGTGGTACAGCACGCTCGACGCCATCGAGGTCGCGTTCGACGACGAAGCCCAGGCATTTCGCAACCTCAACACCGCGCACGAACTCGCTGCCGCGGCCGCCCGCGACAAACGCTGATCCGCGGCCCGTTCACGCTGCCCCCTGAGCCCGATTATGGAAACGGTATGACAGAGCCCACCACACTGCGCGAAGCTTCCTGCGCCGACGACTACGATCCGAACTCGATGCCCGTCGATCGCGCGCGGGCGCTGATCCGCCAATTCCTGGTCCCGATCGGGACCATCGAACGCGTTGCGATTCGGGATGCCCTCGACCGCGTGCTGGCGGCCGACGTGCTCTCGCCGGTCGACGTGCCCGGTCACGACAACTCGGCGATGGATGGTTACGCGCTGCGTTTCGCCGACCTGGCGCCGAGCGGCGAAAGCCTGCTCGAGCGCGTAGGGGAAGCCTTCGCCGGCAAGCCGTCGAACGCCGTCGTCGGCTCCGGCCAGTGCGTGCGCATTTTCACCGGCGGGGTGATGCCTTCCGGGGCCGACACCGTCGTCATGCAGGAACGCACCAGCGAAGATGCCGACGGCGTGCGCATTGCAAGCGGGGCGGTCGCGAAGGCGGGCCAGAACCGGCGCTTTGCCGGCGAGGACCTCAAGGCGGGGCAGGTCGTCTTCGCCGCGGGACAACGCATACGCCCCGCCGAACTGGGCATGATCGCCTCGCTGGGCATCGGCGAAGTCGCCGTCTATCGCAAGCTGCGGGTGGCGTTCTTTTCCACCGGCGATGAGTTGAAGTCGATCGGCACGCCGCTCGCTGCCGGCGAGATCTACGACAGCAACCGCTACACGCTGTACGGGATGCTGCGCCGCCTCAACTGCGACGTGCTCGACATGGGTGTGGTGCCGGACGTGCCGGACCTGCTCGAAGCTGCCTTCCGCGAGGCCGCAGCCAATGCCGATGTCGTGATCACCTCCGGAGGGGTTTCGGTGGGCGAGGCCGATTTCGTCAAGCAGCTGCTGGATCAGCTGGGCGAAGTTCTCTTCTGGAAGATCGCGATGAAGCCGGGGCGTCCGCTCGCCTACGGCAAACTGGGCAGCGCGCACTTTTTCGGGCTGCCCGGCAACCCGGTGTCGGTCATGGTCACGTTCTACCAGTTCGTCCGCGACGCGCTGCTCTTGCTGCAGGGACAGCGCGAAATCATCCCCTTGCCGACGTTCAAGGTGCCGCTCGCCACGCCGATCCGGAAGGCACCCGGCCGCACCGAGTTCCAGCGCGGCATCCTCGCCGGCGATGCGGCGACGGGCTACACGGTCCGCGTGACCGGCGAACAGGGTTCAGGCATCCTGTCGTCGATGTCGCGCGCCAACTGCTTCATCGTCCTGCCGACCGACACCGGCAACGTCGCCGCCGGAGAATTGGTCGATGTCCAGTGGCTCGAAGGGATGATTTAGGTTCGCTGCCGCCGCGGCGTGGTCCCGGTGATCGTCGCCTGCGGCATCGCGGGCCTCGCCCACGCGCTCCTCGCGCCCGGCTGACACGACACCGCGGCGGAATATCGGGCCGCACTTGGGTATACTGCGCGCTTTCGCGTGCCGGACCTCGTCCGCCGCGTTGCCTTTCGCCCACCCCCGTCTGAAGCCGGAGTCCCCATGAAAGCATTCGCCCTGGTCGCCGCGCTCGCACTTGCCTGCGTCGCGCCCGCCCTCGCCCAAGCGCCGGTCAAGATCGGCATGATCACGACGCTGACGACGCCGGGTGGCTATCTCGGTGAAGACGTGCGCGACGCGTTCCGGCTCGCCATCGACGAGGAAGGCGGCAAGCTGGGAGGCGTGCCGGTCCAACTCATCGTCGAGGACGACAACCTCAAGCCCGCCAACGGCAAGCAGATCGCCGACAAGCTGTTGCAGCAGGACAAAGTGAAGCTGATCACCGGCCTCATCTTCTCCAACGTCGCCGGCGCCGTGGCGCCGACGGTGCTGGAAGCCGGTGCGTTCTACGTGTCCCCGAATGCCGGGCCGTCGAGCTTTGCCGGCAAGGACTGCCACAAGAACTACTTCGTCGCGTCGTGGCAGAACGACAGCCTGCACGAATCGGCGGGACAGGCGGCGTCCAACCTCGGCTACAAGCGGATGGTGATCCTGGCCCCCAACTACCAGGCGGGCAAGGACGCGCTCACCGGATTCAAGCGCCTCTACAAGGGCGAGGTGCTGGAGGAGATCTACACCAAGCTCGACCAATCCGATTTCGCGCCCGAACTCGCCCGCATCCGCGCGCAGAAGCCCGATGCGATCTACCAGTTCCACCCGGGCGGCCAGGGGATCACCTTCGTCAAGCAATACGTCCAGGCAGGCCTGATGGCGACCACGCCGATGGTCGTCTCCGAAGTGTCGATGGAGCCGCGCATCCTCGCGGCGGTCGGCGACGCCGCCGTCGGTGTCAACGTCACCGGCCACTGGAACAACGACTTCGCAAACCCTGCGAGCCAGGCCTTCGTCAAGGCGTTCACCGCCAAGTACAACCGGGTGCCGACCGTCTACGCGCAGCAGGGCTACGACACCGCGAAGCTGATCGGCTCCGCGCTCAAGGCGGTCAACGGCGACCTGTCGAAGGAGGATGCCTTCCGCGCCGCGCTGCGCAAGGCGGATTTCGTCTCCACGCGCGGCAGCTTCAAGTTCGGACCCAATCAGCATCCGGTGCAGGACTGGTACCAGTTCGTGGTCGAGAAAGGCGCCGACGGCAAACCGACGATCGTCACCAAGGGCAAGGTGCTCACCAACCACGGCGACGCCTACGCCAGGGATTGCCGGATGTAAGGTCGGGCGCGCTTCGCTTTCCATGCAAGCATCGTTGCCTCGCCGGCCCGCCGGCGGGGCATTTTCTCGACCGTCTGCCGAACCCCGCACCTGCGCCTGTCCATGCTGCTGTTTCTCGAGCAACTGCTGAACGGCCTGCAATACGGCGTCATGCTGTTCCTGATGGCGGCCGGACTGACGCTGATCTTCGGCATCATGGGGGTCATCAATCTCGCGCATGGCTCGCTGTTCATGGTGGGCGCGTACGCGGCGGCCGTGGTGGCGGGCAAGACCGGATCCTTTGCGCTGGCCGCGGCGGCTGCGCTTGCCGCCGCCGGCTGCACCGGCGTCGTCGTCGAGTTGCTGGTCATCCGCCGGCTCTACGACCGCGACCATCTCGACCAGGTGCTCGCCACCTTCGGCCTGCTGCTGTTCTTCAACGAGCTCATGGCCACGCTCGCGGGGCGCACGCCGCTGTTCATGCAGCCTCCGCCCTGGTTGAGCGGCGCGGTGGAGATCATTCCCGGCGTGCCCTACCCGGTGTTCCGGATGGCGATCCTGGTCACGGGTCTTGCCGTCGGCGCCGGGCTCGCGTTCCTGATCACGCGCACGCGGCTGGGCATGCTGATCCGCGCCGGCGCCACGCATCGCGACATCGTCAGCGCGCTTGGCGTGGACATCCGGCTGCTGTACACGCTGGTGTTCGGGCTGGGCGCGCTGCTGGCGGGACTCGCAGGACTGATGGCCGCGCCGATCCTCGCCGTTCAGGTCGGCATGGGCGAGCAGATCCTCATCGCCACCTTCGTCGTCATCGTCATCGGCGGCATGGGCAGCGTGCGCGGCGCCCTGGTCGGCGCGCTGCTCGTCGGCCTCGTCGACACGCTGGCACGCGCATACATCCCCGGACTCCTGAAGCAGGTGTTCGCCGCCACCACGGCCGATGCGCTGGGTGCGGGAATCGCCTCGGCCGCGATCTATCTGCTGATGGCGCTGGTGCTGGTGCTGCGCCCGCGCGGGCTGCTGCCGGCATGAGCCCGAAGGGCCGCCCCGAGGGCGAATACCGGAGCGCGCAGCGCGAAGGTAGTCCAGTGAGCGCAGCGATGGACACCGCGAACGCACGCGCCGACCGCGGTCACTTGCGCCGGCGGGTGGCCGTCATGGCGGCGCTGCTGGCGCTCGCCGCGCTGCCGGCGTTCGCGCACGGGATCGGGCAGCCGTTCCTCGTCGCGACGTTCACGCGCTTCGTCATCTACGCCATTGCGGCGGTGAGCCTCGACCTGATCCTCGGCGTGGGCGGGCTCGTGAGCTTCGGCCATGCGGCGTGGTTCGGCCTGGGCGGGTACGTCGTCGCTGTCGCCGCGTTCCATCTGCAGGACGGCGCCACGTTGCTGGGATTCGCGGGCAGCAACGAGGCCCTCGTCGTCTGGCCGCTTGCGATCGCGATCACCGCGCTGGTGGCGCTGCCGATCGCCGCTCTGTCGCTGCGCACGTCCGGCATCCACTTCATCATGATCACGCTGGCGTTCGCCCAGATGCTGTTCTACCTCTTCGTCTCGGTGAAATTCTACGGCGGCGACGACGGACTGCCGATGCAGCGCCGCAATACCCTCGCCGGCTTCGAACTGCGCGATGCGACCGCTTTCTACTACGTGTGCCTCGCGTGCCTGGTGGCATGGGTCGCCCTGTGCACGGCCATCGTGCGCTCGCGCTTCGGCATGGTGCTCGCGGGTTGCCGCCAAAGCGAGCGGCGCCTCGTCGCGATGGGATATCCCGTCTACCGCTTCAAGCTCGTGGCCTTCGTGATCGCCGCCGGCGGCGCAGGCCTGTCCGGGGCGCTGTGGGCCAACGCCGCCCGGTTCGTGTCGCCCGACATGATGGCCTGGGTCAAATCGGGCGAGTTGATGGTGATGGTGATCCTCGGCGGAACGGGGACGCTGTACGGCGCGGTCGCCGGCGCATTCGTGTTGCTGGGCCTCGAGCAAACGCTCGCGGCGTGGACCGAGCACTGGATGCTGATCCTGGGCCCATTGCTGGTGCTGTTCGTCGTGTTCGCGCGCCGCGGCCTTTGGGGCATGGTCGCGGGCCTGCGCTGACGTCATGGACGCGCTGCTCGAAACCCGGCATCTGTCGAAGACCTTCGGCGCGCTGAGGGCGACCGACGACGTCTCGCTGACCGTGCGTGCCGACGAACTGCACGCGCTCATCGGCCCGAATGGCGCCGGCAAGACCACGCTGCTCGCCCAGCTCACCGGCGAGGTGGCTCCCGACAGCGGCCAGGTGTTGTTCGAAAACCAGGACGTCACGCGCCGTCCCGCGTGGCAGCGCGCCCGGCTCGGCATCGGGCGCACGTTCCAGATCACCACGCTGCTGCCGCAAATGACCGCGCAGGACAATGTCGCGCTGGCGGTACAGGCGAAACAGGGCTCGTCGTTCCGGTTTTTCGGCAATGCGCGCGCCGATGCCGCCTTGCGCACGCCAGCCCTCGCTCACCTTGACCGCGTGGGCCTCGCCTACGCTGCGCATTCGACCTGCGCCGACCTCTCCCATGGCGAGCACCGCCAACTCGAACTCGCCGTGGCACTGGCCCTCGAGCCCAAACTCCTGCTGCTCGACGAACCGCTGGCGGGCATGGGCCACGAGGACTCCGACCGCATGATCGACCTGCTGCGCTCGCTCAAGGGCAACCTGGCGATGCTGCTGGTCGATCACGACATGGACGCCGTGTTTTCGCTCGCCGATCGCGTCTCGGTGCTCGTCTACGGACGCGTGCTGGCGACCGGCTCCCCGGCGTCGATCCGCGCCAGCGAGGCCGTGCGCGAAGCCTATCTCGGGGCGCAGGGAGACTGACGGTGGCCGACCTGCTCACGGTGGACGCGATCGAGACCTTCTACGGCGCGAGCCAGGCGTTGTTCGGCCTGTCGCTCAGCGTCGGCGAAGGCGAGGTCGTGGCGCTGCTCGGACGCAACGGCATGGGCAAGACCACGACCGTGCGCTCGATCATGGGGCTGCGTCGCCCGGCGCGCGGGAGGATCGTGTTCGCCGGCGCCGAGATCCAGCATTGGCCGCCGTTTCGCATCGCGCGCGCCGGCATCGGGCTCGTACCGGAGGGGCGGCAGGTATTCCCGGCGCTGTCGGTGCGCGAGAACCTCGTCGCCACGGCACGCCCCGCGCGCGCCGCCGGCCAGCCGTGGACGCTCGAGCGCGTGCTGGAGCTCTTTCCTGCGTTGGCCTCCCGACAACGACAGCTCGCGAGCACGCTTTCGGGCGGCGAACAGCAGATGCTGGCCATCGGACGCGCGTTGCTGACGCATCCGCGGCTCATGCTGCTCGACGAAGCGACCGAGGGCCTGGCGCCGCTGATCCGTGCCGAAATCTGGCGTTGCGTCGGCGCGCTGAAGTCCGCCGGGCAGGCGTTGCTGATCATCGACAAGAACCTGGCCGAGCTCGCACCCCACGCCGATCGCGCCGCGATCGTGGAAAAAGGCTGCATCGCCTGGGAGGGCTCGCTCGACGCGCTGCTCGCCGACAGCGCGATCAAGCACCGATTCCTCGGCGTCTGACCGGCTCTGCGGCAGTCAGCGACGTCCCGCCGACAGCACCCCCGGCACTTCGCGCACCAGGGCGAGCGCCCGCTGCAGCGCATCGAGGCCCTTGACCTCGAGCGTGAACGCCATCCGCACGCGCACGTCCCGCGTGAGCGTGTTCGCCGCGGTCACGTTGACGCGCTCGCGCGAAAAAACCTCGGTGACGTCGCGCAACAGCCCCTGGCGGTCCAGCGCCTCGAGCGCGACATCGACGGGAAACACCTCGTCGCGCGCCGCGCCCCAATCCGCTGCGATCACTCGCTCCGGCTCGCGTTCGCGCATGCGCCCGGCGGCAGCGCAATTCTGGCGATGGATGGTCACGCCCCGTCCCCGGGTGACGAAACCAACGATGGCATCCGGTGGCGCCGGCTTGCAGCAGCGCGCGAGATGCGTGAGCAGGCGATCGACGCCGAGGATCATGATGCCGCCGGCCGAGTCGTTCGCGCGGCTCTGTCGCGCCAGCAACTCGGGCTCGGCTTCGGGCGCTTCCGACGCTGCGGGTGCGATCACCGCGCGGATCGCAAGCTGGATCTGGCGCAGGTTGATCTCGTCGCGCGCCACGCCGGCGAACAACTCGTCGGCCCTGGTCAACCCGGCCTTGCCGGCGACGGCATCGAGATTGACGGCGGTCGCCCCGGCGCGCTGCAACTCGCGCTCGACGATCGCGCGTCCCTGCGCCAGCGTGGCGTCGAGCTGTTGCGCCTTGAACCACTGCCGGACCTTGGTGCGCGCGCGGTGGCTGTGCGTGTAGCCCAGGTCGGGATTGAGCCAGTCGCGCGAGGGGCCCCCCTGCTTGGCGGTGACGATCTCGACCTGCTGCCCGTTCTTCAGCACGTGGTTGAGCGGCACCAGCGCGCCATTCACGCGCGCGCCCCGGCAGCGATGGCCGAGGGTGGTGTGCACCGAATAGGCAAAGTCCACGGGCGTGGCGCCCTGCGGCAGATCGACGACCCGCCCCTGCGGCGTCAGCACATAGATGGTGTCGGTGAACAAGCTGCTCTTGAACGCGGACAGCCACTCCGTGGCATCGGCGACCGCGTCCTTCCAGTCCAGCACCTGCCGCAACCAGGCGATCCGATCCTCGAACGCGGGGTCGCGGCGCACGCCCTTGTGCCCGCTCTCCTTGTAGCGCCAGTGCGCGGCCACCCCGTATTCGGAATGCTGGTGCATCTCGTAGGTGCGGATCTGCACTTCGAGCGGCTTGTCCTCGGGGCCGATCACGGCCGTGTGCAGCGAGCGGTAGTCGTTGGCCTTCGGCTTGGCGACGTAGTCGTCGAATTCGTGCGGCAGCGGCGTCCACAGGTGATGGACGATGCCCAGCGCCGCGTAACAGTCCTTGACGTCGTCGACCAGTATCCGGACTGCGCGAATGTCGTAGAGGGCATCGATGCCCGCCTGCTTGCGCTGCATCTTGTTCCAGATGCTGTAGATGTGCTTTGGCCTGCCCGTCACGTCGGCGCGGATCTCGGCGGCCGCGAGCTCGCGTTTCAGGGTTTCGACGACGTCCTCGATGTAGCGCGTGCGATCGAGGCGCCGCTCGTCGAGCATCTTCGCGATGGTCTTGTAGGCGTCCGGCTCCAGCGCCCGCAGCGAAAGATCCTCGAGCTCCCACTTCAACTGCCACACGCCCAGGCGGTTGGCGAGCGGCGCGAACAGATCGAGCACTTCGCGCGCGCTGCGTTGGCGCACGGCGGCGGAATCGGGGCCGCAGGTCATCAGGTAACGCAGCGCCTGAGTGCGCTCCGCAAGCTTGATCAGGACGACGCGGATGTCCTCGACCATCGCCAGCAGCATCTTGCGCAGGCGCTCGGCCTGCGCCGAGCGGTCTTCGGCACTGCCCGTCGCCGGCAGCACGCGGATTTCGTCCATGCGCGCCACGCCCGCGACCAGTGCCGCAGCGTCGGTCCCGAACCTGGCCGTCACCTCGGCGCTGTCGAAGACCCCGGCCGCCGGCAGACCGATGAGGAGCGCCGCCCGAACCGCCCCCGCGTCGAGCTTCAAGCCCGCCAATATCGTCGCCGTGCCCACCGCGCGATCGAGCAGCAGCTCGCCGTCCGCGCTTCGTGCTTCGCCTGCGCGAAGCCGCGCATAGTCGAGCGCCGCGGCGATGCCCGCGATGTCTTCCGCCGGGTAAATCGCAGCGAGGCTGCTCACCCATGCGGCGACCGCTTCCGGGGCGGAAGTCTGCGGGGCGGCGTGGACGACGGCGACCATGAAACGATTATAGGCGAGCGAGCGCCCCGGAACCGCAAACCATGCCCCCGGTGGGGAGCGACGGGCGCCCTCGGGCGAAGCGCCCGCACCCCGATCAGTCAGGCGGTGTCTGCAGCAGCCGCGATCGCCCGCGCGAGTTCCTGCGCGTGGGCGTCGGCCACCGCGCGATCGCGGGCTTCCACCATGACCCGCAACACGGGTTCGGTGCCCGAGGGACGCAGCAGCACGCGCCCGGCGTCGCCGAGCGAGGCGTTGGCCGCGCGTTCTGCCGCTCTGGCCGCGTCGTTCTTCGACCAGTCCCAGCCCCGCCTGACCGGAACGTTGATCAGGCGCTGCGGATAGAGTTCGACCGGAGCGGCGGCCTCGGCAAGCGTCCTGCCCTGCTCGATCAGTGCCCGGAGCACGGCCAGAGCAGCGACGATCGCGTCGCCGGTGCTGTGCTTGTCGAGGCAGAGCAGGTGCCCGGAATTCTCGCCGCCCAGCAGCCAGCCTTTTTCGGCGAGCCGCTCGAGGACGTAGCGATCTCCGACCCTCGCGCGCTCGAGCACGATGCCCTGCGCGGCCAGCGCCTTCTCGAAGCCGAGGTTCGTCATCAGGGTCCCGACAACGCCCCCAATCAGCGCTCCGCGGCGACGATAGTCCATGGCAATGATGTAGAGGAGCTGATCGCCGTCGTAGGCATTTCCCTCGCGATCGACCATCACCAGTCGGTCGCCGTCGCCGTCGAGCGCGATTCCGATGTCGGCCTGGTGCGCGACCACCGCCCGCATGAGGTGCTCGGGGTTCGTTGCCCCCACGCCCGCGTTGATGTTGAGCCCGTCGGGCGCGTTGCCGACGGCCACCACTTCCGCGCCGAGTTCATGGAATACCGGCGGCGCCACGTGATAGCCCGCGCCATGCGCGCAATCGACGACAATTTTCCAGCCTTTGAGGTCGAGATCGTTGGGGAAGGTGCTCTTGCAGAATTCGATATAGCGACCCGGCGCGTCGGAAAGCCGCCGCGCCTTGCCGAGGTCGGCCGACGCGACGCAGGCGAGCGGCTCTTCCATCCGTTGTTCGATGGCGTGCTCGACGGCATCGGGCAATTTCGCGCCGCCTCCCGAGAAGAACTTGATCCCGTTGTCGTCGTACGGATTGTGCGACGCGCTGATGACCACACCCGCCGAGAGCCTGAGCGCGCGGGTGAGGTAGGCGACTGCGGGCGTGGGCAACGGGCCCGAGAGATAGACATCGACGCCCGCCGCGGACAGTCCGGCTTCGAGCGCGGCCTCGAGCAGGTAACCCGAGATCCGCGTGTCCTTCCCGATCAGCACGCCAGGCCGATCTCCGGCGCGAACCGCGTCGGCAGCGAGCACGCAGCCCGCCGCCCAGCCCAGCTTGAGGACCAGCTCCGGCGTGATCGGAGGCACGCCGACCCGCCCCCGAACGCCATCGGTACCGAAATATTGCCGGGATGAACTCATGATAGGGGTTCGGAATTCAGGTTGAGATTGAAAAGCTTGATCGGCGCGCCGTCATTCGGGCGCCCCCACGGCGAGCCAGACCTTCAGCGCGTCTGCCGTCTCCGGCACGTCGTGGACGCGGAGCAGCGTCGCGCCCCGCGCCACTGCCGCCAGCGCGGCGGCAATGCTGGCCGGCACGCGCTGGTCGACGTCGCGTCCGGTGATTTTTCCCAACGATGCCTTGCGCGACAAACCGGCCAGCACCGCATAGCCGGTGGCGGCCAGCAACGGCAATGCGCGCAGCAAGAGGAGATTATGCGTCAGCGTCTTGCCGAAGCCAAAGCCGGGATCGAGCACGATGCGATTCTTCGCGATACCGGCCGCCTCGCAGGCTGCCGCCCTTGCCAACAGGAAGCCGTGCACCTCGCCGACCACATCGCGGTACGCCGGCGCGTGTTGCATCGTTTGCGGTTCGCCCCGCATGTGCATCAGGCACACGGCGGCAGTGTGCTGCGCGACGGCCTCGAAGGCCCCCGGTGCCGTCAGCGCGCAGACATCGTTGATCATCACCGCGCCTGCGGCGAGCGCCGCCCGCATCACGGCGGGTTTGCGCGTGTCCACCGATACCGGGATCCCCTCCGCGGCAAGAATGTCGACCAGCGGGATCACCCGCGCGAGTTCGTCACGCTCGGCGACCGGATCGGCACCGGGCCGCGTCGACTCGCCACCGATGTCGACGAGGTCGGCCCCGTCGGCCATCATCCGGCGCGCATGGTCGAGCGCTCGCTGCGGATCGAAAAAACGTCCGCCGTCCGAAAACGAGTTGGGCGTCACGTTGAGGATGCCCATGATCCGCGGCCGCGAAAGGTCGAACGCATACCCGCCGCAATCGAGCATCGCGTTCATGCGTTGGCGCCCGGGCATCGGATCACCGCCGAGGAGGAACACAGCGGATGCACGCATCGCCGCGCGCCCCGCTTTCGGGGATCTATTCCCGGGTCTCAGGCCGGAGTCGCCGACGGCGCGGCGTCGGGCCCCGGCGTGCCTCCGGGTGCCGAGGTCCCCGAGCCCGAAGTCGAGGGTTTGGGCGGGCGCGGCGGCTTGCCGGCCATGATATCGTCGATCTGGTCGGCGTCGATGGTCTCGAGTTCGAGCAGCGCCTTGGCCATCGCCTCGACCTTGTCGCGATTGTCCTCGAGCAGCTTGCGCGCAACCGCATACTGCTGATCGATGATCTTGCGCATCTCGCTGTCGACCTTGCGCATCGTCTCTTCGGAGACGTTCTTGTGCGTGGTGATCGAACGGCCGAGGAAGACCTCGCCATCGTTCTCCGCGTACACCATCGGGCCCAGCAAATCGGACATGCCGTAACGGGTGACCATGTTGCGCGCCAACTCGGTCGCGCGCTCGAAGTCGTTCGACGCGCCCGTCGTCATCTGGTTCATGAATAGCTCTTCGGCGATCCTGCCCCCGAACAGCACGGCGACGACATTCAGCATGTGGTTGCGGTCCATGCTGTAGCGATCCGCGACGGGCAACTGCATCGTCACCCCCAGCGCGCGGCCGCGAGGAATGATCGTCACCTTGTGCACGGGGTCGGTCTTGGGCAGCAGGCGCGCCACGATCGCGTGGCCGGATTCGTGATAGGCCGTGTTGCGGCGCTCCTCTTCGGGCATCACGATCGAGCGCCGCTCGGCACCCATGATGATCTTGTCCTTCGCCATCTCGAAGTCGTCCATGTCGACGAGGCGCTTGCTGCGCCGCGCCGCGAACAGCGCCGCTTCGTTGACGAGGTTGGCGAGGTCCGCGCCCGACATGCCCGGCGTGCCGCGGGCGATGACCTCGGCCTTGACGTCGCCGGCCATCGGCACCTTGCGCATATGGACATGCAGGATCTGCTCGCGGCCGCGGATGTCGGGCAGCGGGACGACGACCTGGCGGTCGAAGCGGCCCGGGCGCATCAGCGCCGGGTCCAGCACGTCGGGGCGGTTGGTCGCGGCGATGACGATGACGCCCGAATTGCCCTCGAAGCCGTCCATCTCGACCAGCAGCTGGTTCAGCGTCTGCTCGCGCTCGTCGTTGCCGCCGCCCAGGCCCGCGCCGCGCTGGCGGCCCACCGCGTCGATTTCGTCGATGAACACGATGCAGGGCGCATTTTTCTTCGCCTGCTCGAACATGTCGCGCACGCGTGCCGCGCCGACGCCGACGAACATCTCGACGAAGTCGGAGCCGGAGATCGAGAAAAACGGGACCTTGGCTTCGCCGGCGATCGCCTTGGCGAGCAGCGTCTTGCCGGTGCCCGGGCTGCCGACCATCAGCACGCCGCGCGGAATGCGCCCGCCCAGCTTCTGGAACTTGGACGGATCGCGGAGGAATTCGACCAGCTCGCTCACTTCTTCCTTGGCCTCGTCGCAGCCGGCGACATCGGCGAAGGTGACCGTGTTGTTCGACTCGTCAAGCATCTTGGCCTTGCTCTTGCCGAAGCTGAACGCGCCACCCCTCCCGCCGCCTTGCATCTGGCGCATGAAGAAGATCCAGACGCCGATCAGCAGCAGCATCGGGAACCAGGAAATGAAGATCTGCGCCAGGAAGCTCTGCTCCTCATCGGGCTTGGCCTCGACCTTGACGCCATACTTGACGAGGTCGCCGACCATCCAGATGTCACCCGGGCTGTAGGTGAGATAGCGCTTCTTGTCGGTGCCGGTCCACTTGATCGAGCGTCCTTCAACGCTTGCCGAATCGACGGCGCCGGTGCGCGCCTTGTCCATGAATTCGGAGTAGGGCACCGACTCCTTGGTGGTCTGGCGCGAATCGAACTGCTTGACGACCGTCAGTACGACGAGGCCGATCACGAGCCAGATGCCGATGTTCTTGAGCAGGTTGTTCAAAACGTCGCTCCTTGCCGCGGGTCAATGGGCCGCCGGCTGCCCCAGGAAATCGCTTGTCTTGCGCGCACGTCAGTCAGGAAACGTGTGTAACCTGTCATTTTAGCCTTTCCGGGGGGATTCGTGGCGCCCCGTCTCGCCGGCCCGGTCAAAGCGTGCCTCATTGGGGCAGCCGCCCCTTGCACACCAGGTAAACCTCGCGGCTGCGGTCGCGCGACGATTTGGGTTTGCGCACGTGAACCCTTTGAAAATGCGGCAGCATCGTCTGTTGGAACTCCTGAAAACCCTCGCCTTGAAAGATCTTCACCGCCAGGTCGCCGCCCGGCTGCAGCCATTTGACGGCGAATTCCAGCGCTAGTTCGGCAAGCAGGATACTTCGTGCCTGATCGGCCGCAGCGATACCCGACAGATTGGGGGCCATGTCCGATAGAACAAGATCCAGTCGGCGTCCCGCCAGCGCCTGTTCCACCGCGGCGAGACACTGATCCTCCCGGAAATCGCCCTGGATGAATGTGACCCCGGTCACCGGGTCCATCGGCACGAGGTCGTTCGCCACGATCCTCGCGCCACCTCCCAGACGTTCGTGCAGGACCTGGGCCCAGCTGCCCGGTGCCGAACCAAGATCGACGACCCCGATGCCCGGACGGAAAAGCTGGTCCTTCTCGGCCAGTTCCAGCAGCTTGAATGCCGCGCGCGACCGGTAGCCCAGGCGCGTGGCTTCCTTCACCCAATGGTCGTTGACGTGCTCCTGCATCCACGCCTTGACGAACTTGTTCTTCCTTGTGCCCTGCAGTGCCATGTTCACGCCAAAAATCACGAAAGGGAGCCGCGTGCGCGGGTGCACGCCGCGGTGCAGCCCGGCACAATGCGGGTGATCTTCCGATCCGTCAATTGCGCCCGCAATGGGCAGGCGTCAGCGGAACAGAAAAACCAGGTTGACGGCGCCGATCAGGAGGCAGATGACGACAATCGCGATGACCAGCGCGTTCAGCATGTGCTTGGTCTCGCTCTGGAACACGAGGAGGTCGTCGGCAAGTTCGGCCACCTGCGAATTCGTCGCCGGCGAGGATGCGGCAGGCGCGCGCTCGTCGCTGTCTTCCCAGGCGTCGGGCGGAGCGTCGTGCACATCCACCGGCAGGATCATGGTAAAGCTCGTCACCGGCAGCAGCCGATGTCTTGCGGTGTCCCAAAGCTTCACTTGCCGGCCGCCGCGCGAAATGTACCCGAATGCACGTCTGCCCAGCGGCCCCAAGCGCCCTGATACGTCGACAAAAAATTTGGCCGGCAATCGGCCGGCGGTTGCGAGTCGAACCAGCATGTCGAACTTTTCGGCGGACATCGAGATATTGATCTGGAACTTGGCGGGACCCGCGTCGCTGCCTTTGCCGGGGTCGGGTATGTAGACCAGAGTGCCGGTGGCGCGGCTCGCCTTGTAGCCGCGCTTTTCGCCGTGTTCGCGAATGCGCAACACGCCGGTGAGCGACTGCAGGTTGCCCCCCGACGTCAGCATCACACGTTCGTCGCGCGCGACGACGATTCGCATCACGAGAACGGTCGAGTTACCCTGCTCGATGACGAGGCGCGCCTTGGTGGGCTTGAAACCTACGAGCGGCATGCGCTGGCTCTTCTGTCCCGCGTTAGTCTGACATGGCAAGCGGTGCGAGAACGGCGCGCAGCACCGCGCGCGGAAAGGACACTCTCCCCGCCAAACGGTGCCAGTTTCTCCGGAAATGGCGATTAGCGATAGCCGAACCGTCAAACGGGCTTGTGCATGACAATTCGGCGATTACATTACGCGTGTTTTCGTCATGATCACGGGTCAAACGTCGCGCGTTAGAATGGCGGCATGAGAACCCTTAGCCCCCCGGAGCGCCGCGCGATGCGCTCCAAAGCCCACCACCTCCATCCTGTCGTCATCGTCGGACAGCAGGGACTCACCCCTACGGTGATGCGGGAAATCGAAGTCAACCTGCGCGCGCATGAATTGATGAAGATCCGCGTATTCAACGACGATCGCGCCGCGCGCGCGCGGATGCTGGAGCAAATTTGCGGCGAACTCGACGCCGCCCCGGTCCAGCACCTGGGAAAGCTGCTCGTCATCTGGCGTCCGGCGCCAGCGGCGACAGCCACTTCCCCGGCTGGCGACAAGGACAAGTCGTCCACCACAAAACGCCCCGTGCAACGCGTAACGGCGGGGAGGGTCGCGAAGGACAAGCGCGCCGGCGGTTCGGGCGCGCTGGCCCGGTCGCGGTCCCGCGAGCCCGTTGCCGGCAAGAAGCCCGCCGCACGTCGCGTGCCCCGCGCCGCCACGACCGCGAAGTCGGCACCTGCCGCGAGCGCCCGGCGCAGGCGCCGGAGCGCGGCTCATTGATCCGGCACGGTAACGTATGAAGTTCCGTTCAATCATATTCGTTCCGGATCAATTGGGTCGCTTTGCAGAAGGTAGACGCCAGGGTCACAGGTAGCGCACGGCGATAACTTCGTATTCGCGCACGCCGGCAGGCGCCTTCACCTCCGCCAGGTCCCCCTCCGCCTTGCCGATCAGCGCGCGCGCAAGCGGCGATCTCACCGAGATCTTGCCGAGCCTGAGGTCCGCCTCGTCCTCGCCGACGATCTGGTAGGTGACCGCATCGCCCGAGGCCATGTCCTCGAGATCGACGGTGGCGCCGAACACGACGCGACCCTCGTGATCGTAGATGTCGGCCGGATTGATCACCTGCGCATGGGCGAGGCGCGACTCCACGTCGGCAATCCGGCCCTCGATGAATCCCTGCCGCTCCTTGGCGGCGTCGTAATCGGCGTTCTCGGACAGGTCGCCGTGCGATCGCGCTTCGGCAATCGCGCGTATCACCGCGGGGCGCTCGACGGTCTTGAGGCGGTGGAGTTCGGCCTTGAGGCGCGTGGCGCCGTGCACGGTCATTGGAAATCTGGTCATGATGCTGTCCTGGAAAAGATACCTGCGCCCGGCAGAATGAGGTGCCCGACGCAGGCGAAACGCATGTTTCCCGCCGCCCGGGCGCCGGGCAGCACTACATGATCGCCGGCCCGTCAGCCCAGGGATCGATGCAATGCCTGCATGGCATAGGGCACGAGTTCCCGCATGCCCTGCATGCCGATCGCCGCGGCGCGCGCGCCGGCGATCGTCGTGAACGTCGGAAGTTGACCCGTAAGCGCGGCGCGGCGGATGTCGTAACTGTCCCGGATCGCCTTGCGCCTCTCCTGCACGGTGTTGATGACCAGCGCGATCTCGTCGTTGAGGATCATGTCGACGATGTTCGGCCGGCCTTCGTGCACCTTGTTGACCGCGGTGACGGGCACGCCCGCCGCCTGCAAGGCCGCGGCCGTGCCTCTTGATCCCACCAGCGTGAAGCCGAGATCGGCGAGGATGCGCGCGATCTCCACGGCGCGCGGCTTGTCGCCATCCTTGACGCTGATGAATACGCGCCCTGCAGCCGGCAACTTCACTCCCGCGGCCAGCTGCGACTTGACGAAGGCCTCGGCAAACGACTCGCCCACGCCCATCACTTCGCCGGTCGATTTCATCTCCGGCCCCAGGATGGTATCGACGCCGGGGAACTTGATGAACGGGAACACCGCTTCCTTGACCGAGTAATACGGCGGCACGATCTCTCCGGCGACGCCCTGCGCGGCGAGCGACTGCCCGACCATGCACCGCGCCGCGATCTTGGCCAGCGGCCGCCCGGTGGCCTTGGAAACATACGGAACGGTGCGCGACGCCCTCGGATTCACCTCGAGCACGTAGACGACTCCCTGCTGGATCGCGAACTGGACGTTCATCAGGCCGACCACTTCGAGGCTGTGCGCCATCGCCACGGTCTGCCGCCGAAGCTCGTCCTGCACCTCCGGCGACAACGAGTACGGCGGCAGCGAGCACGCGGAATCGCCGGAGTGGACCCCCGCCTGCTCGATGTGCTCCATGATGCCGCCGATGACGACGTCACGACCATCGCACAACGCGTCGACGTCGACTTCGATCGCATCGTTCAGGAAGCGGTCGAGCAGCACCGGCGAATCGTTGGAGACCTTGACCGCCTCGCGCATGTAGCGCTCGAGATCCTGCTGATCGTGGACGATCTCCATCGCCCGGCCTCCGAGCACATACGAAGGCCGCACGACCAGCGGATAGCCGATTTCCCCGGCCGCGCGAATGGCTTCGTCCTCGGTCCGCGCGGTGCGATTGGGCGGCTGACGCAGCTGCAGGCGATGCAGCAATTGCTGGAAGCGCTCGCGGTCCTCGGCCATGTCGATCATGTCCGGCGTCGTGCCGATGATGGGCACGCCATTGGCGGCGAGATCGCGCGCGAGTTTGAGCGGTGTCTGGCCGCCGTACTGGACGATCACGCCCATCGGCTTTTCGATCGCCACGATCTCCAGCACGTCCTCGAGCGTCACCGGCTCGAAATAGAGCCGGTCCGACGTGTCGTAGTCGGTCGACACCGTCTCAGGATTGCAGTTGACCATGATGGTCTCGTAGCCGTCCTCGGAGAGCGCCATCGCCGCGTGGACGCAGCAATAGTCGAACTCGATGCCCTGGCCGATGCGGTTAGGGCCCCCGCCCAGCACCATCACTTTTTTCCGGTCGGTCGGTGCGGCCTCGCATTCGTCCTCGTAGGTCGAGTACATGTACGCGGTGCGCGTCGCGAACTCGGCTGCGCAGGTGTCGACCCGCTTGTAGACGGGCCGGACGCCGAACTCGTGCCGGCGCGCGCGGACGTCGCCTTCCCCGACCTTCAGGAGATACGCAAGGCGCCGGTCCGAAAACCCCATGCGCTTCAGCCGGCGCAACTCGGCGGCCGAGATCTGCGCCAGCGAAAACTCCTCGACGGCGAGCTCGGTGTCGACGATCTCCTTGATCTGCGAGAGGAACCAGCGGTCGATCTTCGTGTAGCCGAAGATCTCGTCGACCGACATGCCCACGCCGAACGCGTCGGCGACGTACCACAGCCGCTCGGCGCGCGGATAAGCGAGCTCGTCGCCGATCTTCTCCGGATCGACGGTCTTCAGGTTGAAGCCGTCGACGCCCACCTCGAGGCCGCGCAGCGCCTTCTGCAGCGATTCCTGGAAGGTGCGGCCGATCGCCATGACCTCGCCGACGGACTTCATCTGCGTGGTGAGCCGGTCGTCGGCCTGCTTGAACTTCTCGAATGCGAAACGCGGTATCTTGGTGACGACGTAGTCGATGGTCGGCTCGAACGACGCCGGGGTCGCGCCGCCGGTGATGTCGTTGTTCAACTCGTCGAGCGTGTAGCCGACGGCGAGCTTGGCGGCGATTTTCGCGATCGGAAACCCCGTGGCCTTGGACGCCAGCGCCGACGAGCGCGACACCCGCGGGTTCATCTCGATGACGATCATCCGCCCGTCGTCCGGATTGATCGCGAACTGCACGTTCGACCCGCCGGTGTCGACGCCGATCTCGCGCAGCACCGCGATCGAGGCGTTGCGCATGATCTGGTATTCCTTGTCGGTCAGCGTCTGCGCCGGCGCGACGGTGATCGAGTCGCCGGTATGCACGCCCATCGGATCGAGGTTCTCGATCGAGCAGACGATGATGCAGTTGTCCTTGCGGTCGCGCACCACCTCCATCTCGAACTCTTTCCAGCCGAGCAGCGATTCCTCGATCAGCAGCTCGCGCGTCGGCGACAGGTCGAGCCCGCGCTTGCACATGTCGACGAACTCGTCCTTGTTGTAGGCGATGCCCCCACCGCTTCCCCCCAGCGTGAACGACGGGCGGATCACCGTCGGGAAGCCGACCTCCTGCTGCACCTTGAGCGCGTCCTCCACCGAGTGCGCGATGCCAGAACGCGCCGAACCCAGGCCGATGCGCGTCATCGCCGCCTTGAACTTGGCCCGGTCTTCGGCCTTGTCGATCGCCTTCTTCGACGCCCCGATCAGCTCGACATCGAACTTGTTGAGGACGCCCTCGCGCGCGAGGTCGAGCGCGCAGTTCAGCGCGGTCTGCCCGCCCATCGTCGGCAGCAGCGCATCCGGACGCTCGCGCTCGATGATCTTGGCGACCATCGGCCAGGTGATGGGCTCGATGTAGGTGACATCTGCCATCTCCGGATCGGTCATGATCGTCGCCGGATTCGAGTTCACGAGGATCACCCGGTAGCCCTCTTCGCGCAGCGCCTTGCATGCCTGCGCGCCCGAGTAATCGAACTCGCAGGCCTGGCCGATGATGATCGGGCCTGCCCCGATGATCAGAATGCTCTCAATGTCGGTACGTTTTGGCACGGCAAATCCTGGCTTCAGGAATACTCAACCACGGCGATCGCGAACTACGATCGCCTGTACGCTTCCATCGACTTCACGAAGCGGTCGAACAGATACGCGACGTCGTGCGGGCCCGGGCTCGCCTCGGGGTGGCCCTGAAAGCCGAAGGCCGGGCGGTCGGTCCGCGCGATCCCCTGCAGGCTGCGGTCGAACAGCGACACGTGGGTGACGCGCAGCTTCGACGGCAGCGTTGCCGCGTCGACGGCGAAGCCGTGGTTCTGGCTGGTGATCAGCACCTGCCCGGTGTCCTGGTCCAGCACCGGGTGATTGGCGCCGTGGTGGCCGAACTTCATCTTGACGGTGCGGGCGCCCGACGCGAGTCCCAGCAGCTGGTGGCCGAGGCAGATGCCGAAGGTCGGCAGGCCGGCATCGACCAGCGTCCGGATGGCGCGGATTGCGTACGTGCAGGGCTCGGGGTCACCGGGACCGTTGGACAGAAAGACACCGTCGGGCTGCATTGCCAGCACGGCATCGGCGGGCGTCTCGGCCGGCACGACGCAGAGCCGGCACCCGCGCTCCGCGAGCATGCGCAGGATGTTGTGCTTGACGCCGAAGTCATACGCCACGACGTTGAAACGCGGCGCGCCCGGTGCCCGAAAGCCCTGCCCCAGCGCCCACGTCGAGGACGTCCATTCGAAGGACCGCGCGCAACTCACGACGCGGGCGAGATCCTGCCCCGCCATCGATGGCGCCTGCCGCGCCCGCGCCAGCGCGTCGCCGACGCTCGCGTCATCGACGGCAGCCCCGGCCCAGAGGCAGCCGTTCTGCGCCCCCTTGTCGCGCAACATCCGCGTGAGCTTGCGGGTGTCGATGTCGGCGATGCCGACGATGTTGTTGTCCCGCAGGTAGGCGCCCAGATCCCCGGTGGCGCGAAAGTTCGAGGCGAGCCGCGGGAGATCGCGGATGACGAGCCCCGCCGCGTACAGCCGGCCGGACTCGGCGTCCTCGGCATTCACCCCGACGTTTCCGATGTGCGGATAGGTGAGCGTGACGATCTGACCCGCGTAAGAGGGATCGGTGAGGATCTCCTGGTATCCGGTCATTGCCGTGTTGAACACGACTTCGCCCGTGGCGTGGCCCGGCGCGCCGATCGAACGCCCTTGGAAAATCGTGCCATCGGCCAGAACCAGCAAGGCCTGCGGGGCGGCGGGCAGCAGCGCGGCCCGGGAGACAGTGGCAGTAGCGAGAGGCATGACGTATCGAACGGTGCGTTTACGCCGGCTGAAAGGGCGCGGCCGGCGCGACAATCCGCGGGTCCGGACGTGCGAAGCGGGAACGCCCGCCCGCAGGGGGACTCGTTCCCGCTATCAAGGCCGCTGATTATACCGGCAGCGCCCGGGACGGGCAATCGGCGGTCGCGGCGGTCGCGGCGGTCGCGGCGGTCGCGGCGGTCGCGGCGGTCGCGGCGGTCGCGGCGGTCGCGGCGGTCGCGGCGGTCGCGAGCGAACCCTGCCCAGCGCGCACCTCTTTCCCGTTCGCCCTGAGCCTGTCGAAGGGCCCAGGCCGCTCGGCCCGAACCGAAACCGAGGCTGCCTCAGCGCAAGCCGAGAACGTCCTGCATGTCGGATAGCCCCGCGCGACCGGCGGCGCGTTGCGCCGCGACGAATTTGGCTGCGCGCAACGCGCCCCCGGCGAAGTTTTGCCGCGACGTCGCACGATGCGAGAGTTCGACGCGCTCGCCCGTCGCCGCGAACACCACCGTGTGCTCGCCCACGACGTCCCCGCCACGCAACGCCGCAAAACCGATCGTTCCTGCCTTGCGCTCGCCCGTGACACCCTCCCGCGCAGGGACGGCGCATTCGGCCAGCGTCCGCCCCCTCCCGCGCGCCGCGGCTTCGCCCAGCCCGAGCGCCGTTCCCGACGGCGCATCCACCTTGTGCCTGTGGTGCATTTCGACGATCTCGATGTCGTAGGCAGGACCCAGCGTCCGCGCTGCCGCCTCGACGAGATTGAGCAGCACGTTGACGCCGACGCTCATGTTGGGCGCGAAAACGACGGGGATTTTGCGCGCGGCGTCGACAATCGCTGCCTTCTGCTCCGGCGCGAGGCCGGTGGTACCGACGACGACGCCACAACCGATGCGCTCGCAGGCGGCAAGATGCGCGAGCGTCCCGTCGGGACGAGTGAAATCGATCAATACGTCGGCCGCCGCGACCGCGGCATTCACATCGGCATGCACGACGACCCCCGTGACGCGCCCGATGCGCTCGCCGGCGTCGTGCCCGATGGCCGCGCTGCCTCGCACGTCGATGGCTGCCGCAAGCGTCAACTCGGGATCGGCCAGCGTTGCCTCGATCAGCGCCTGACCCATCCGGCCGGCGGCACCGGCAATCGCGATGCGCACGCCCATGTTAGCGATTGAAGATGCCGAACAGCCAGTCGAAAATGCCGGGGTCATCCGCCGACGGGACGTGCCCCAGGGATTTGTCGACCGCGGCACGATTCAATGCCGCCATCGATTGCGGCATTTCATCGCCTTCCCAGCGCGCCAGCTTGTCGCCGTCGAAAAAGACGGTGAAGGCGCGATTTTCCAGCAACCTGCCCTGGCGCTCGAAGCGGTAGACGTAGTCCCAGCGGTTTTCGCGGAACGCGCTCGCCACAAGCGGCGTGCCGAGAATCGACCTCACCTGCGCCCGCGTCTGGCCTTCCTTCAACTTGTCGACCATGTCCAGGGTCAGGGAATTGCCCTGGTTGATGTCGATCCTGTAGACGCCGAACGACCGGATTGTCGGCACGTAGGTCTCGATGGTCGCGCAACCGCCGGCAAGCACGCAGGCGGCCAGCAGCGCGCCCCGGGTCAAGGCGGGGCGAAAGCGCGAAAACCACTGTGCAGCGGATGCCAAGGCAGCGTCGTCCGTGTCGATGGCCGTCCGGCGGCCAAAAGTTCGCTATTATAGCCTTCCGATAACCTCGAACAATCGGGTGCCCTCCCCGCGGGCGCCTGATGGCCCCCCCCGACGATGACCTCTCCCAACGATCTCAAGAACGCCGGCCTCAAGGCCACACTGCCGCGGCTCAGGATCATCAAACTGTTCGAGACCTCGACGCTGCGGCACATGACGGCCGAGGACGTGTACAAGCAACTTCTCACGGAAGGGCTCGATATCGGGCTCGCCACCGTCTATCGCGTGCTGACCCAGTTCGAGCAGGCGGGACTGCTGGTGCGTCATCACTTCGAGTCGGGCAAGGCGGTGTTCGAACTGAACGAGGGAAAGCACCATGACCACCTCGTCTGCATGCAATGCGGCCGCGTCGAGGAGTTCTACGACCGGAACATCGAAAAGCGCCAGTTGAAGATCGCCCGGGAGCGGGGCTTCGAAATCCGCGAGCATGCGCTCTACCTCTACGCCGAGTGCACCAAGCTGCATTGCCCGCACGGCAAGGGCGGCAGCAAATGATTCCGCGCGGCGGCGGCACCAGGCGCCCTCCGGGTCACCCCGCTGCGCGATCGCGCTCGACGTCCCGGCGGCTGAAATCGCGCAGGCGGAACCCAAGAAGCCACAGCGCCGCGAAATAGGCGGCAGCGCCCGCCGCGCAGACTGCGGCCAGGCGAACGACCCGCTCCGGCAACGCGGCGGACAGCCAGAATTCAGGCGCACCGCCGATGAAATACAGCAGCGCGGCCAGCACGCCCAGCGCCACCACGAGCCGCGACAGGAACGCGAGCCATCCCGGACGCGGTTGGTAGATGCGGTGGCGCCGCAGCGACCAGAACAGCAGGGACGCGTTGAGACAGGCGCCCAATGACGTCGCCAGCGTGAGGCCGGCGTGTCCGAGCCGCGGCATCAGCAGCCACGCCAGCGCCAGGGCAACGAGCACGGCGACAAACGCGATCTTGACCGGCGTCTTCAGCATTTGCCGGGCGTAGAAACCAGGGGCGAGGATCTTCACCAGGATCAGGCCGAGAAGGCCCACGCTGTACCCCAGCAGCGCGTCGCGGGTCTGAAGGACGTCGTTGGCGGTGAAGCGACCGTAATGGTAGAGCGTGGCAATCATCGGCAGCGCCAACAGCCACAACGCCAGGGCGGCCGGCAGTGCCAGCAGGAACGCAAGGCGCAATCCCCAGTCGAGCAATGCCGAATACTCGGCGGGATTCGAGTCCGCGTGATATTTGGCGAGCGTGGGCAGCAGGACCGTGCCCAGCGCGACCCCGAGGAGCGCCGTCGGGAATTCCATCAGGCGGTCGGCGTAGGTGATCCAGGAAATTCGGCCATCGCCCAACGAAGCCGCGAACTGCGTATTGATCAGCGCCGAAATCTGCGCGGCCGACACGCCGAGCACCGCCGGACCCATCGCGAACAGAACCCGCCGCACGCCGTCGTCGCGCCAATCGAAGCGCGGCATGGGCAGCATGCCGATCCTGAGCAGCGGGCGGAACTGCAGCGCGAGTTGCGCCACGCCGCCGATCAGCACACCCCATGCCAGCGCCAGCACCGGTGGATCGCAGTAGGGCGCGAGGAACAGCGCCGCGCCGATGATCGACAGATTGAGCAATACGGGCGTGAAGGCCGGGATCGCGAAGCGCCGGAAGACGTTGAGCACGCCCCCGGCGAGGGAGACCAGCGAAACGAAAAGCAGGTACGGAAACACGATCCGGATCATCTGCGCCGTCAACTCGACCTTGCCGGGCGTGCGCGCGAATCCGGACGCGAGCGCGTAGACGAGCCACGGTGCTGCCAGCACGCCGATGACGGTCACGCCCAGCAGCACCACCACCAGCAGGGTTCCGACCCGCCCCACAAGGTCGCGCGTCTCGGCTTCGCCGCGCTGACGGCGGTACTCGGCAAAGATCGGCACGAACGCCTGCGAGAAAGCGCCTTCGGCAAACAGGCGGCGCAGGATGTTGGGCAGGCGAAAGGCCGCCTCGAACGCGTCCATCTGCAGACCGGCGCCAAACGCCGTCGCCTTGAGGCTCTCGCGCGCGAGCCCCGTGACGCGCGACAGCAGCGTCATGCTGCTGACGGTGGACAGCGAGCGCAGGAGGCTCATCGGAGCACTCCCGGGGACGATGCGAAGCCCCGCAACCGCAGCGGGCGGGCCAGGCGGGTCGAAAGCATGAGGCAGCGATGACGCAAGGGCACGGAGGGCAGTGGGCAGGGTTTCGAATTGCTGACGATGCGCGCCGCGGCGGGTTCCGGCGACCGCGGCGCCGCGCGAATCCCGCGACGCGGCCTGACGGCAGCCGCGAACCGCGGATCTTGCACGACATTCGCGCACCTGCTATTATGATCGGTCTTTCTCGGCACCTCCAGAACAAGGATCAAGAACCATGGCGAACTCCGCCCAAGCGCGCAAGCGCGCCCGGCAAGCGGCCGCGACCAACGCGCGCAACGCAAGCCTCAAGTCGACGCTGCGCACCGCAGTCAAGAAAGTCAAGAAAGCCATCGCCGTCGGCGACAAGGCCGCTGCCGCGCAGCAGATGCAGACGTCGCAGGCGGTCATCGATCGCATTGCCGACAAGAGGATCATGCACAAGAACACGGCATCGCGCACGAAGTCTCGGCTCGCGCAGGCGATCAAGGCGATGGCCTGAAGCAGCTTTCGAAGCCGCCGTTCGATCGAGGGCGCCCGGCGGGCGCCCTTTTTGTTGGCATGGAGGCTGCCGCTCGACCCCGGGTCGGCCGGGGAAATGGGCCGCGTGCTAGAATTTTCCCTGATCGGAAATCCGATCCGGAACCCGAAGTCATCGAACGCCATGCCGTCCGGCCCGCCCCGCCACTTCCTGCAATTCGCGAGTTTCTCGCGCGACGATTACGACCATTTGTTCGCCCGCACGCGGTGGATCAAGGAGCGTTTCAAGCGCTACGACCTCTACCAGCCGCTGCGCGACCGGACGCTGGCGATGGTATTCGAGAAGGCGTCGACCCGAACCCGCGTGTCGTTCGAGGCCGGCATGAACCAGCTCGGCGGCATCGCGATCAACCTCAATCGCCACGACACCCAGCTGTCGCGCGGCGAGCCGATCGAGGACGTCGCACGCGTGATTTCACGCATGGTCGACGTGGTGATGATCCGCACCTTCGAGCAGACGATCATCGAGCGCTTTGCCGCCCACTCGCGCGTGCCGGTGATCAACGGCCTCACCAACGAGCACCATCCGTGCCAGATATTGGCCGATATCTACACCTACACCGAGCATCGGGGCGCGATCGCCGGGCGCACCGTCGCGTGGATCGGCGACGCGAACAACGTGCTGACGAGCTGGCTCGAGGCAGCGCGGATTTTCGACTTCAAGGTCAACGTTTCGACGCCGCCCGGCTATGAGGTCGACCCCGCCGTTGCCAGGTCGCTGGCGGCGAGCCATTTCGAATCCTTCGCCGATCCCAGCGCGGCGGCGCGCGGCGCCGATCTGGTCACCACCGACGTGTGGACCAGCATGGGCTTCGAAGCCGAGAACGAAGCGCGCAAGCGCGATTTTGCCGCCTGGATGGTCGACGCGGACATGATGCGCGCCGCCAGGCCCGATGCGCTGTTCATGCACTGCCTGCCCGCGCATCGCGGCGAGGAAGTGAGCGCCGACGTCATCGACGGACCGCAGAGCGTCGTGTGGGACGAAGCCGAGAACCGCCTGCATGCGCAGAAGGCGCTGCTCGAATTCCTCGTCTGCGGCCACGTGAGTCCGTAGCGCTTTGCCCGACGTCAACGCCGTCCCCGCACGACCCATTGCAAGGAAGCATTCCATGAAACGACGCCAACTCCTTTGTTTGCTGTCCGTGGCGGCAACCGCCGCCCTCGCGCTCCCCGCGGCCGCGCAGAACTGGCCCGACAAGCCGATCAAATTCCTGGTGTCCGCACCGGCGGGCAGCTCGCTCGACGTGATCGCCCGCGTCATCGGCGACAAGCTCAAGGATCGCCTCGGCGTGCCGATCGTGGTCGAAAACCGGCCCGCCGCCAGCGGCACCGTGGCAGCCAACGAGGCCGCGCGAAGCGCTCCCGACGGCAACACGATGGTGCTGTCGTACAACGGTCCGCTCGCCTTCGGGCCGCTGCTGCAAAAGCTGCCCTACGACCCGCAGAAGGACCTGGCGCCGGTCATCATCACCACCAGCCAGCCCAACGTGCTGGCCATCAACGCCCAGTTGCCTGTAAAGACCGTGCAGGAACTCATCGCCTGGGGCAAGGCGAATCCGGGCAAGCTCAATTACGCTTCCGTCGGCAACGGCAGCTCGTCGCATCTGACGATGGAGTATTTCAAGTCGGCGGCCGGCATCGATGCCCTGCACGTTCCGTTCAACGGATCCCCGCCGGCGGTGACATCGACGATCCAGGGCGATACGCACATGATCTTCACGGTGATGTCCCCGCTCCAGCCGCAGATCCAGGCGGGTCGCTTGCGTGCCCTGGCGGTCACGACCGCGAAGCGCTTCCCGCTGTTGCCCGACCTGCCCACGATCGCCGAATCGGGCTTCCCCGGTTTCGAAGCGCTGGCATGGAACGGCGTGCTCATGACGGCCGCCACGCCCAAGCCGATCATCGCCCGCCTCAACGCGGAGATGAACGCGATCATGAAGCTTCCCGATGTCGCGAAGAAGCTGAACGACGCGGGCTTCGACCTGATCGGCGGAACGCCCGAGGACTTCGGCCTGCTGATCGCCGGCGAGGCCGCAAAGTGGGCGCCGATCATCAGGAAGGTGGGCCTGAAGGTCGACTGAGGTCGACGCAAAGCCGTCGCGCGCGTCACGGTGCGCGCGCCGGGACCGGTCGCCGGGGTGCGCCCGCCTAGTCGGCGGACTTCCTGTCGTCGCTGCCGCCGACGAGACGCGGCAGCGGTGAGCCTTCGGCCGGTCGCAGCAAGCCTGTCTTGACGTAGGTCATCAGCTTCTCGCGCGTGTCGGTGATGTCGAGGTTGCGCATGGTGAGCTGGCCGATGCGATCCTGCGGCGTAAAGAACGCCTCGCCCCTTTCCATCGTGAGCCGCTCGGGCTTGTAGGTGAGGTTGGGGCTCGTCGTGTCGAGAATCGAGTAGTCGTTGCCGCGCCGCAGCTCCAGCGCGACTTCGCCGGTGATCGCGCGGGCGATCCAGCGCTGCGCGCTCTCGCGGCGCATCATCGCCTGCGAATCGAACCAGCGGCCCTGGTAGAGCAGGCGGCCGAGGCTGCGCCCGTTGTCGCGGTAGTGCTCGATCGTGTCCTCGTTGTGGATGCCGGTGACGAGGCGTTCGTAGGCGATGTACAGCAGCGCCATGCCCGGCGCCTCGTAGATGCCGCGACTCTTCGCCTCGATGATCCGGTTCTCGATCTGGTCGCTCATGCCCAGGCCATGGCGACCGCCGATCGCGTTGGCCTCGGCCATCAGCGCGACCTCGTCGGCGAACTCGACGCCGTTGAGCGCCACCGGCCGTCCTTCGTCGAAACGCACCGCAACCGTCTCCGCCTTCACCGGCAGGTCGTCGCGCCAGAAGGCCACGCCCATGATTGGCTCGACGATGCGGATGCCCTTGTTCAGGAACTCGAGGTCCTTCGCCTCGTGCGTCGCGCCAAGGATGTTGGAGTCGGTCGAGTAGGCCTTCTCGGTGGTCATCCGATAGCCGAAACCGCAACGGTTCATGTACTCCGACATCTCCTTGCGGCCGCCCAGCTCGTCGATGAACTGCTGGTCGAGCCAGGGCTTGTAGATGCGGAGGTTCGGATTGGCAAGCAGCCCGTAGCGATAGAAGCGCTCGATATCGTTGCCCTTGAACGTGCTGCCATCGCCCCAGATGTGCACGTCGTCTTCGCGCATCGCGACCACGAGCATCGTGCCGGTGACCGCGCGCCCGAGCGGCGTCGTGTTGAAATAGGCGGTACCGGCGGTCGAGATGTGGAATGCGCCCGCCTGCAGCGCCGCGATGCCTTCCGCGACAAGTGCGGCGCGGCAGTCGATCAGCCGCGCCACCTCTGCCCCGTACTGCAGCGCGCGGCGCGGGATGTCGTCGTAGTCGGGCTCGTCCGGCTGCCCGAGATTTGCCGTGTACGCGTAGGGAATCGCGCCTTTGGCGCGCATCCAGTGCAGCGCGGCGCTGGTGTCGAGGCCGCCGGAGAACGCAATGCCGACCTTCTGGCCGACGGGAAGACCCTGCAGGATGAGGCTCATGGGAAAGAGGATGCGATCGATGGAGGTGCGGAATCTGCGATTCTATCCCACCATGCACCAGCGCTCGACCGAAACAGCGTTGGCGCCCGACGCCCGGACGTGATAGTTTGGTCCGCGCCCGTTTTCCCCTCGCCCAGGCGACCATGCCCCCGCTGGACACCATCGCGGAATTGAATCAGATCGATGGCCGCACCGAGCCGCCCGCCGTCCTCTGAAAGCCATACGCTGCTCGCCGGCGCGCTCGCGCTGCATCGGGCAGGACGGCTGGCTGAAGCCGAGGCCGCCTATTCCGCGTATCTCGACCGGCATCCGGGCGACCCGACCGCGCTGAACAACGCCGGGGCGCTCGCGCTGTCTGCCGGCAACGCGCGGCTTGCGGTGTCGCGGTTCGAGCAGGTCGCAGCGCTGTTGCCGGCGAACGCGCCTGCGCGCAGCAACCTGGGCTATGCGCTGATCGGCGTCGGGCGCGCCATGGATGCCGTGTACCATCTCGAACGCGCCGTCCAGCTGGATCCGAATTACGCACTTGCCTTCAACAACCTCGGCATTGCCTTCGAGCGTGCCGGCGCAAGAGCGCAGGCGGTGCACGCGTTCGAGCGCGCACTCGTCCTCGATCCCAAACTCGCGGATGCCGCCGCCAACCTGGGCAACGTGCGCAATCGCGCCGGTGACACGGCAGGCGCCCGGGCGGCGTTCGCCAAAGCCCTCGCGGCCAACCCCGGCCACCTCGCTGCGAGGACGGGTGTGGCGTATTCGCAGGCACTCGACGGCGACCCCGAAGGCGCACGTGGAGTGCTCGAAGCCTACGCATCGGACGGAGCCTCGTCCCCATCGTTCTGGCAGACGCTGGCTGCGGTCCGCCACTGGTGCGGCGATCTCGCCGCTGCGGAATCGGGCTACCGCAACGCAGCGGCGCTCGACCCCAACGATTTCGATGCGCGCTTTGGAATCGCCAGCACGCTCCTCGGTCGCGGTAACTTCGCTGACGGCTGGCGCGCCTTCGAAGAGCGACCCAACGGCTGCTTCGGCCCGGCAAGGCAATACACCGATCTCCCGCTGTGGGATGGCAGCGCCCTGCCGGGTACCTTGCTGGTCCACGCTGAGCAGGGGCTGGGCGATGTGATCCAGTTCGCGCGTTTCTTGCCCGCGGCGGCCTCCCGCGTGGGCAAACTCGTGTTCGTCGCCGACGGATATTGGCAAAGCCTGGCGCCGCTCCTGGCCACTCTGGGCGGAGCCGTGCCGCTGCTGAAGGACGCTGCGCTGGTCGGCGCGCTCGACCCGGCGCCGAGTGCCCGCGTTTCGGTGCTCTCGCTGCCATGGCTGCTCGGCGTGACGCCGGATCAGCTGCCTGGTCGCATCCCCTATCTCTCGCCCCCGATCGATCGCGTGCAACAATGGCGTCCGAAGCTCGATCCTTTGCCACGGCCGCGGATCGGGTTGGCATGGGCGGCATTGGCGCGCGGAGATCATGGCTACCTGACCCGGCACAAGTCGGTCCCGCTGGAATTGCTGGCACCATTGGTCGCGACGCGCGGTGTTTCGTTCGTCAGCCTCCAGATTGGCGCCGCCGGCGACCGTGGTCCGCTCGGCCCGCTTGGCCGTCGACTGATCGATTTCACGGGCGAAATACGGGATTTTGGCGATACGGCCGCGATCATCGGCGAACTGGATCTCGTGATATCAACCGACACTTCGGTGGCGCATGTGGCGGGCGCGCTGGGCAAGCCGGTCTGGCTGCTCGACCGCTACAACACCTGCTGGCGCTGGCGGCTGGCAACGCAACGTTCGCCGTGGTATCCGTCACTGCGGATCTTCAGGCAACAGCATTTCCTCGACTGGAGTCACCCGCTTGCCGCTGTCACGACGGCGCTGGACAAGTGGCTGTCTGCGGGCGCGGCGACCGCCGATGCCTGAACGAGCTCCGGGTTTCCGCCGCGGTCGCGAGCCGTTGCATCTGGCGTCCGCAATTTCCACTCTCTCACCAACCAGGTACCGATAAAGCCATGCCCTCGTTCGACATCATCTCGGAAGTCAATCAGGTGGAAGTCCGCAACGCGATGGACCAGGCCAACAAGGAACTCTCGACGCGCTTCGATTTCAAGGGCTCGGACGCCCGTGTCGAAACTGCCGACAAGGTCCTGACGCTGTTCGCCGACGACGACTTCAAGCTGTCGCAGGTCACCGACATCGTCACCGGCAAGCTCGCCAAGCGCGGCGTCGACATCCGCGCACTGAAATACGGCGACGTCGAGAAGGTCTCCGGCAACAAGGTGAAACAGGCGGTGACGATCCGCGTCGGCATCGAGCAGGAGTTGTCCAAGAAGATCGTCAAGCTGATCAAGGACGCCAGGATGAAAGTCCAGGCCAGCATTCAGGGCGACGCGGTCCGTGTTTCGGGAACCAAGCGCGACGACCTGCAGGACGCGATCGCGCTGGTGAAGAAATCGATCACCGATTTCCCGGTGCAGTTCGGCAACTTCCGCGACTGAGCGCGCGGCGCTCCTGCAGGAGGGCCTTCCGGCCCGAACGCATTCGCGGCTGAAGCCGCTCCTACAGGTGCGCGCAGCCGTGGGGACTTTGTAGGAGCGCCTTCAGGCGCGAAGACGTTTCGGCGCGAAGGCCTCAGGCGAGATCCGCGAGCAGCGCCTGCCGGGTCTCCGGGCTCACCGCCGGCAGGGCCACCGGGTAATTCGGGTGGTCGATACCCATGCCCAGCGCCATGCCATGCTTCAGCGCCGCCACCATCTCCGGCGCGAGTTCGAAGCGCAGGAAATGGACCGCCGAGGTCTTCTCTTCGTTCTCGCGCTCGAGGTCCTCGTCGGCGATGGCGTACACGCGCCCGCAGCCTTCGACTTCGATCCACGTGCGGCGCTCGATTCCCTTGAGCCGCGCGAGCGCGTGCTTGCGCTGCTCGGGGTCCTCGTACTCGATCAGCATGGTCGCCTTGAAGTTCGAGCCGTCCGGAACCAGCGGGTTGTAGGCGTCGAGTTCGTCCTGGATGCCGGCTTCCTCGAATGTCTTCTCGACGCGCAGCATCTCCTGGATCTGGTAACGAAGCGTGAGTTCGTCCTCGAACAGCAGCGTCACGTTGGCGCCCAACGCCACCGACCGGGCCTTCTTGTGCGCCATTACCCGGGCGCGAAACTCGTTGCGCCCCTTGGCGTAAGCCTCGAGCGTCAGCAGGCTGTCACGGGTGATCGTGGGCATCGAGGACTCCCTGGGCGCTTCAGTCAAGACCATACGCCATGCGCAACAGCGTCAGCGGATGCCGCTTTTTCGCATGGTGCGCAGTGCCCGATTCATCCATGCCCTGCAGGATGCGACGCCCGGCGATCGGGCAATCGGAACTCACGTAGTCCGGCTCCGCGCCGGCCATCTGCGCAAACACCGGCTTGCCGATTTTCATCGATGTCGGGAAGAACTCGCTCTTCACGCCATAGGTGCCATCGTGCCCGGCGCAGCGCTCCACCGTCGTCACCGTCGTCTCGGGCACCCATTCGAGCGCCTCGCGGGTCTTCTGCCCCACGTTCTGCACCCGCGAATGGCAGGGAATGTGATAGCTGATGCGCCCGAGGGGATGCGTGAAGTCCTTCCGCAGCAGGCCATCCTTGTCGCGCAGCACGAAGTACTCGAAGGGATCGAACATCGCCTCGGCCACCACCTTCACATCGTCATCCTCGGGAAAGATCAGCGGCAACTCCTGCTTGAACATCAAGGTGCAGGACGGCACCGACGTGAGGATCGCGTGGCCATCGCGGGCCAGCCGGGCCAGCGCCGGAACGTTGATGTTCTTCAGGCGCTCGACGGATTCGAAATCGCCCAGTTCGAGCTTGGGCATCCCGCAGCAGGCTTCCTGCTCCGCAAGCCGCCAGGGAATCTCGTTGTGCTCGAGAATCCTGACCAGGTCGCGGCCGATCCCGGGCTCGTTGTAGTTGATGTAGCAGGTCGAAAAGATCGCAACCTTGCCCGGCGTGCGCTCGCCATTGCGCAGCGGCCAGGCGACCGACGGCTTCGCGGTCCTGCGGAACGGCTTCGGATCGTACGGAGGCAACTGCGGCGTGGCTGCGATGCCCAGCACCTTGTCCATCACCTTGCGCGCCGCGGGCATCGTGTTCACCTTGTTCACGATCTGCACCACGACAGGTATCGTCGCGAGCTTCCCCAGGCGATCGGTGCTGGTCAGCAGGCGATCCCGGAAGCGCGCGCCCTCCTGGCGAAACTTCACCGCCTTCGCGCGCAGCATGAGGTGCGGAAAATCGAGGTTCCACGGATGCGGCGGCGTGTACGGGCACTTGGTCATGTAGCACACGTCGCAGAGGTAGCAGTGGTCGACGACCTTCCAGTAGTCGGACTTGGCCACTCCGTCCACTTCCATCGTCTTGCTCTCGTCGACCAGGTCGAAGAGCGTCGGAAACGAATGGCATAGGCTGACGCAGCGACGACATCCGTGACAGATGTCGAACACCCGCTCCATTTCCTTGAACAGCGACTCCTCGCTGTAGAAATCGGCATTGCGCCAGTCGACAGAATGCCGGGTCGGAGCTTCGAGGTTGCCTTCGCGGGTGGTCATTTTTGACTCGTGACGGAGAATGGCGGCCAGGGCGCGGGCCCCGCGCCCGGGGGTCTTGCGAAAACTCGCGTGTACGCCCTCTGCGGACGCTCACCCGAAGCAGCGCGACGACGCAGGGTCAAAGCGAACGCCGCGCTCGGGCGACGCCCGCTTTGGGAAACGCAGATCAGTCGGCCAGCGCGTCCAACGCCTTCTGATAGCGGTTGGCATGGGAACGCTCGGCCTTGGCCAGCGTCTCGAACCAGTCGGCGATTTCCTCGAAACCCTCGTCGCGCGCGGACTTGGCCATGCCCGGGTACATATCGGTGTACTCGTGCGTCTCGCCGGCCACGGCGGCCATGAGGTTCTGACGCGACGAACCGATCGGCAGACCGGTTGCCGGATCGCCCACTTGTGCGATGTAGTCGAGGTGGCCGTGGGCGTGGCCGGTCTCGCCTTCCGCCGTCGAGCGGAAGAGTGCCGCAACGTCATTCTGACCTTCGACGTCGGCCTTGTTTGCGAAATAGAGATAGCGGCGGTTCGCCTGCGATTCGCCGGCAAACGCGGCCTTGAGGTTGTCGTGGGTCTTGGTACCCTTGAGACTTTTCATCCTGCATCTCCTTCAATGTTGAGAATGCTCGTTTTCATCCATTTCCAGGCCAACGAAAATGGCGGCTCTTTCGCGGGATGGCCATCGCAAGCAACACCCAGTTCCCGCGATGAGGCGATGTTGCGCCCGTTCCCGATCATACGTCCAATTGATTGTGCAAATTCTGCCCATAGCTTCAGATGATGAGTTCCCGCACCCCGAAGGAGAACACACTACATGCCCACTTGGACAGACGGGTCACACGCGATGCATCATGCGGGCGCTGCTGTCCCGATTCAACCCTCAGCGGCGCGGCATATCGTCGCGCCGCAATCCGCGCCCACGCGCCTGCTGACGACCGAGGAAATACCCGATGACACTGGATGCCTCCGTGCTCGACACCCTCTTCCGCCGCGCCCGCACCCACAACGGTTTCGATGGCCGCCCGGTGAGCGACGAAACGCTGCGTGCGCTCTACGATCTTCTCAAATGGGGGCCCACCGCTGCCAACGGTTGCCCCGGGCGTTTCGTCTTCGTGAAAAGCCAGGAGGGCAAGGCGAGGCTGCGGCCGGCGTTGTCGCCGGGAAATCTCGACAAGACGATGGCGGCGCCGGTGACGGCGATCATCGCCTACGATCTCGAGTTCTACGAACAGCTGCCGAAGCTCTTTCCGCACACCGATGCGCGAAGCTGGTTCCACGGCAAGCCCGACGAACACATCCGGAGCAACGCATTCCGCGGCGGAACCCTGCAAGGCGCCTATCTCATCATCGCAGCGCGCGCGCTCGGCCTTGATTGCGGCCCGATGGGCGGCTTCGACAACGCCCGTGTTGACGCCGCGTTCTTTCCCGACGGCAAGGTCAAGTCCAACTTCCTCTGCAATCTGGGTCATGGCGATCCCGCGAAACTCCACGCCCGCAACCCGCGGCTTGCTTTCGAGGAAGCCTGCCGCATCGAGTGACGGGGGCGATCGCGCCGAGCGTCGATCCCCTGTCGCGATGCGGCAGAGGCCGGCTGGGGCGAACGCCCTGGCTAATCGATCCGCTCGTACGCAGGCAGGGTGAGGAACTCGACAAAGGTATCGTTGTTGACGAGGTCGGCGAAGATCCTGGCCGCGTCGTCGTACTTGCCGTCGCCGAACGCGGGTCCAAGGAGATCGCGTATTTTCTGCATCTCCTCCGGGATCATCGCGGCCACCATGTCCTTCGTCACCTTGCGGCCGTCGTCGAGCTTGCCCTTCGGCGAGCGGATCCACTGCCACACCTGCGAGCGCGAGATCTCGGCGGTCGCCGCGTCTTCCATCAGGTTGTAGATCGGCACCGCGCCCTGCCCCGCCAGCCACGCGCCGATGTACTGGATCGCGACGTTGATGTTGAGACGGACGCCCTTTTCGGTAATCGGGCCCTCGGGCTCGAACCTGACCAGGTCGGCGGCGGTGACGCGCACGTCGTCGCGCTTCCTGGTCGCGATCTGGTTGGGCGTCGGCATGATGCGGTTGAAAGCTTCCAGCGCGACAGGAACGAGGCCCGGGTGCGCGACCCAGGTGCCGTCGTGGCCGTAGGTCGCTTCGCGTTCCTTGTCGGCCTTGACCTTGGCGAACGCCTCGGCATTCGCGGCTTCGTCGTTCTTGACCGGAATCTGCGCCGCCATGCCGCCCATCGCATGGATGTTGCGCTTGTGGCAGGTCTTGACGACCAGTTCGGCGTAGCTCCTGAGGAAGTGCGTGGTCATCGTCACCAGCGCCCGGTCGGCAAGGCAGAAGTCCTTGTTGTTCCGGAATTTCTTGATGCACGAGAAGATGTAGTCCCAGCGCCCGCAGTTGAGGCCGGCCGAGTGTTCGCGCAACTCGTACAGGATCTCGTCCATCTCGAACGAGGCCAGCACCGTTTCGATCAGCACCGTTGCCTTGATCGAACCGCGGGGGATGCCCAGATCGTCCTGCGCCATCACGAAAACGTCGTTCCACAGCCGCGCCTCGAGGTGGCTTTCGAGCTTGGGCAGGTAAAAGTACGGGCCGCTGCCGCGGGCGAGCAACTCCTTGGCGTTGTGGAAAAAATACAGCGCAAAATCGAAGATGCCGCCCGACATGATCTCGCCGTCGATCGTCACGTGCTTCTCCGGCAGGTGCCAGCCGCGCGGCCGCACGAACAGCACCGCCGTCTTCTCGTTCAGCTTGTACGCCTTGCCTTCGGGCGAGGTGTAGTCGATCCGGCGGCGAATCGCGTCGCACAGGTTGATGTGCCCCTGAAGGTTGTTGTCCCAGCGCGGCGTGTTGGCGTCCTCGAAGTCCGCCATGAACACCCTGGCACCCGAGTTGAGCGCGTTGATGACCATCTTGCGATCGACGGGACCGGTGATCTCGACCCGCCGGTCGACGATGTCGGCGGGAGTCGGCGCGCAGACCCACGATCCTTCGCGGATCGCGCGCGTCTCCGGCAGGAAATCCGGGAGCTTGCCGGCGTCGAGTTCGGCCTGGCGCACCGCGCGCCGGGCGAGGAGCTCGTTGCGGCGCGTGCCGAAAGCCCGTTGCAGCTTCGCGGCGAGCGCCACTGCCTCCGGCGTCAGGATCTTCGCGAATTCCGGGGTGATCCGGCCACTGATCTCGATGCCGGGGCCAAAGCTGGGCGTGCTCATGGGGAACCCTCCTCATTGGGAAATGGACGCGCCGCGATGCCTGCCGAAGGCATTCGACGCGTTTGTGAAAACCGTTTTCAAGTTTACCAGCGACAGGCGTGAAATGCCATTGCCTGCGCGAGACGCGGGCTGCGTCGCCCATGACCGGAAAAGACTTCGCCCTTCGCGCCGCAACCGCGCGAAGGGCGCAGACCTGACGGTCGGCCCGCGGTCAGGCCGCGAGCTGCGGATTCAACCGTTCCTGTTTCGACTGCAGCTTGTTGAGCGCGTTGAGGTAGGCCTTCGCCGAGGCGACGATGATGTCGGTGTCGGCTCCGTTGCCGTTGACGATTCGTCCGTCGCGTTCGAGGCGCACCGTCACCTCGCCCTGTGCGTCGGTGCCCGTGGTGATCGCATTGACCGAGAACAGCAGCAGCGTCGCGCCCGACGCGGCAACCTGTTCGATGCCCTTGAAGACAGCATCGACGGGGCCGTCGCCGCTGGCCTTGGCGTGCAGCTCGGCGTCGCCGGCGGCAAGCGCCAGTTCCGCCAACGGCACTTCGCCCGTTTCAGACACCACCTTGAGCGTCAGCAAGCGGTAGTGTTCCTGTTCGGGAGTGAGCGACTCGTCGGAAACCAGCGCCTGCAGATCCTCGTCGAAGACCTGGCCCTTCTTGTCGGCCAGCTCCTTGAACCTGGCGAAGGCAACGTTCACCGCATCGTCGCTCAGGAGTTCGATGCCGAGCTCGGCCAGCCGCGTCTTGAACGCGTTGCGGCCCGAAAGCTTGCCCAGCGACAGCTTGTTCGCATTCCAGCCCACGTCCTCGGCGCGCATGATCTCGTAGGTCTCGCGATGCTTGAGAACGCCGTCCTGATGGATGCCCGATTCGTGGGCGAAAGCGTTGGCGCCGACGATCGCCTTGTTGGGCTGCACCGGAAAACCGGTGATGCTCGAGACGAGCTTCGATGCGGGAACGATCTGCGTGGTGTCGAGCCGCGTCGTGCACGGGAACACGTCCTTCCGCGTGCGCACCGCCATCACGATTTCTTCCAGCGAGGCGTTGCCTGCGCGCTCCCCCAGGCCGTTGATGGTGCACTCGACCTGGCGCGCGCCGTTCATCACCGCCGCCAGGGAATTGGCCACGGCAAGTCCCAGATCGTTGTGGCAGTGGACCGACCATACCGCCTGGTCCGCGTTCGGCACCCGCTCCCGCAGCGTCTTGATCAATGCACCGAACTGCCAGGGCATCGTGTAACCGACGGTGTCCGGAATATTGACGGTCGTGGCGCCGGCGGCGATCACCGCCTCGAGCAGACGGCACAGAAAATCCGGCTCCGAGCGCCCCGCGTCCTCGGGCGAGAACTCGACGTTGTCGGTGAACTTGCGCGCCCAGCCGATCGCCTTCACCGCCCTTGCGAGCACCTCGTCCGGCGACATGCGCAACTTCATCTGCATGTGGATTGGCGAGCTGGCGATGAAGGTGTGGATGCGTCCGGAAACCGCGGGCTTGATCGCCTCGCCGCAGCGCGCGATGTCGTTCTCGTTGGCGCGCGCAAGGCCGCAGACGGTGCTGTCCTTGATCGCCTTCGCAATCGCGTGGACGGCTTCCCAGTCGCCGTTCGACGATGCCGGAAAACCCGCCTCGATGACGTCGACGCGCAGCCGCTCCAGCAGCTTGGCGATGCGCAGCTTTTCCTCGCGCGTCATCGAGGCGCCGGGGCTTTGCTCGCCGTCGCGAAGCGTTGTGTCGAAAATGCTCAAATGGTCTGCCATGGCCGTCCTCCGATGGGCGCCCGATGCGCCGCGATGCGTCGATGAATCCCCGCCGGCTTCGTGCCGACAGGTCCGGGTGCTGCAAAAGGGGGGGTAATTTATCTGCGCGCGGGGCGCAGCAGGAGCAGCAGGCCACCCGCAAGGGGGTGCAGCGCGAAGCGCGCCGGGCGGCCGGAAGGATTGAAGCTGCTCATGCGGCAGACTATAACCGTGCTTGTGCGGTCCGCGCAAGAGGGAGCCTCTTCCAATGGCATAGGCGTCTGAAACGGGGTCCGTGTTTCCAACGGCATAGGCGTCTGAAACAGCGATTTGGGGTCGATCATGATGGATGGTGATCGATATGAACGAAGCACGGCTCGGCACGATCGAGCAGATCAGGGAGTTTCTCGCCGGCACCGCGGATATTGCTTTTTCGACCAAGGAGGACCCGGCGGCGCGGCACCGCTTCGTCGCCAAGGTGCTGAACCGACATCGATACTTCAAACTCCGCAAGGGCGACCGCGGGGTGCTGTTCGCCTACATGCAGCGGCTGACCGGCTATACCCGACAGCACCTGACCAAACTGATCAGCCGGTATCGGCGGGAACATCACTTGCACCCGGTGACGCGAGCCAGCCGGACCAGCTTCAAGCGCCGCTTCGGCCCGGAGGACATCGCCTTGCTGGCCGATCTCGATGCCTTGCACAACACCCTGTCTGGCCCGGCAACGAAGGTGCTACTGCGCCGCGCCTGGCAGTCCTTCGGCGACACCCGCTATGCGAAGCTGGCGGGCATCTCGGTCTCCCACCTTTACAATCTGCGCGCCAGCACCGGCTACCGCAAGCAACGCACGGTCTGGAGTCGAACCCGCCCAACGCCGGCCAAGATCGGCCTCCGCAAAGCGCCGGCACCACAAGGGTTACCCGGCTACATCCGGATCGACACCGTGCATCAGGGCGATCAGGACGGCCTCAAGGGTGTCTATCACGTCAACGCCGTCGACATCGTCACCCAGTGGGAGGTGGCGGCGGCGGTGGAAAGAATTGGCGAAGCCTTCCTGCTGCCGGTGATCGCGCTCATGCTCGACAGCTTCCCCTTCACGGTGCGTGGCTTCCATTCCGATTGCGGGTCGGAGTACGTCAATCAGGACGTCGCCAGAATGCTCAACAAGCTCAATGTTGAATTCACCAAATCCAGGCCCCGACACTGCAACGACAATGCCCTGGCGGAATCGAAGAATGGCGCGGTGATTCGCAAGACCATGGGCTATGCGCATATCCCGCAAAAGCACGCCGCCGTCATCAACCAGTTCTATGCCGACGCGCTCAATCCCTACCTCAACTTCCACCGGCCGTGCTACTTCGCCGTGGACACCATCGACGCCAAGGGCAAGATCAAGAAGACCTATCCGCAGGATCAGGTCATGACGCCGTACGAGCGCCTCACCTCGATTCCCGACTACGCATTGACACTGCGACCTAATGTGACCGCCGAAACCCTGCAACAGCTCGCCGTCACCATGAGCGACAATGACGCGGCAAAGCACGTTCAGGAGTCTCGCTCAAGGCTCTTCCGGATGTTCAACCGTCGACCCAAGGTCGCTGCCTGACTCAGAACCGTTTCAGACGCATCTGACGATTGGAAAATACTGAGGGGGATCTGGCGGGGTGGGGGAACCATTTGGGAAGGCGAGGACAGATTTTCGCGATCTTGAGGCGAACGGCGAGACCATGCAGCGAGGAATCGGAAAAACTGAACCGCTATCCCACCACCGCAGCAGATTGGTCCCCAAAGCCGAGATGCTGATAGGATCGAGCTGTGGCATATCAATGCAAATCGAAGCGCGCTCTTGGCCTATACCCGCCGGGGCGCGGGAGCATCGACACCGCCGCGGATTGGTCGTATTTCATTGTCGTCGCCGTCGTCTATCTGGCGCTCACGGCGTGGAACATCGACTTGCCGGGCGTCTACATGGACGCGGTCAATCCCGACTATCTGGCGGTGAAGATACTCAACCCACACCACGAACCCATCGTCGCCTGGGTGCTCCGGGGAAACTACTTGCTGGGCAATCGCGCGCCGGTGCTGATTGCGCTGTACCACGGTTCGCACACGTTCTGGCTGGGGTTGCCGTTCTTTTGGCTCTTCGGTATGTCGGTCGAAGGCCTGCGCCTCACCCACGCGATGTTCGCCATCGGCGTGCTCGCGGGACTCTTCTTCCTGCTGCGGCAGCTCCGGGTGCATCCAGCCGCGGCAACCTTGGCGTGCGTCCTGTTGGCACTGGACCCGTCATTTTTCTACGCGTTTCGCACGCAGAGCTACATCACCCTGCTGCCCGATGCATGGCTGCTGGTCGCAATCGCCCTGGTCATTGCGTCGGCGCCCGATGGTGAGCGTCGGTGGGGGTTGAGCGGAGTGCTCGCCGGACTGGCCGTCAGCTCCTATTTCATTCACGCTTTTTTCCTTCCCGCCCTGCTCATCGCGATCTGGGGGGTCGCGGGCCGCGGGAACCATCGTCTCCTGGCGTGCATCAAGTGGGGCGCAGGCTTCCTTCTCGGCGTCACGCCACTGCTGCTGGGGTATGCATTGCTGCTTCGACACGTCGGATCACTGGGCGGCATGGTCGAGTTCTTTCGGGACCAGCAATCGTCACTAGAGGCGTTCTCCTCGCCCTTGTCCGTCGCCGATCGTCTTTCCTTTGCATGGCGAATGGTCGACGGAGTCGTCTCCAATGCCTGGCACCACTCGATGATGTTCGGAGAGTGGAAGGCGGTTCCCGGAAGCGAAATCAAGCTGCTCTTGCTCATTGGGTTGCCCTATGTCCTTTGGATCGCTGCCGAAGCACAAAGGACGAGCATCGCTGCACTGCGGGTGATCCTGTCCCTGCCCTTGTCCTTTGCCCTGGTCGCCCTGGTGTTCGGTGACCGGCTTGGCGGCCACCACTATGTCACCGTACTTCCGCTCCTTTATGCCGGTCTGGTGATCGCGTTGCAGCATGCATCGACGATACTGCGGTCGATACGCGTTCGAAATGGGCTGGTAGCCTTGGTGGCTGTTGCCGGCCTAGTCACGAATGTTCAAGGCCAGGTAGCCGAGGGTCGCCGACTGCAGGCGACCCGTGGCGTCGGCCTGATGTCGGATGCCATCAACCGGTTCGCCAACGACCTCAATGGAATGGCTTCGAAACCCTTTCTCTTTTCTCGCGGACTGGGGGCTTTCGATCCCGGTGGTGTTTTTGACCCGGGGAAGCATCGGCATGGCAACCGATGAAGACTTCGTCCTGGGTCGCAAGATGATCTGCAGCGGGCGCGATGTGGCGGTTGCCCTGGTGAACGGAGACTGGCCCGCCCGCATCGCGCAGTGGCGCAGCGAGTTGCAGGGCGAAGAGCGCTCGGTGAAAGCCTACGACGAAACGAGCGGCAAGGCCGTCTTCCTGGTGGTGACGTTTTCCGGAAAGCCGATGGCGGCGATGTGCGGCCGATCGAACCGTAGCGAAGGAGACGCGCCCGCGCAATCCGGTCCCTGACGGCGCCCGATCAGCGGAACAGGACCAACCGCGACACCGTGTAGTTGAAACCCAGAGCGAGTATCGAACCGAATGCGACGCCGATCACGAGTTGCAGGGGCGAGTCACCGGCGATCGCCAACCAACCGGCGTATGTCCCCAGGTTGATCAGCGCTCCCCATGCCGTGACGGCCACGTACCGTGCCCACCCGCGCGCATCCGGCCTGACCTGATGCCTGAATGTATACCGGCGATTGAAATGCCAGGTCACAGTCGCCGCGACAAGAAACGAAACGATTCGGCCGCCAATCGGACCCATCGCCGGATCCGCGGCCGCACAACGAGCGTTCCGCTGTCGACGACGAAGCCGAGGGTCCCTACGAGGCAGAAGCGCAGGAAGCGGGACTCAACCATCCCGGAATGTTGCGCGGGGTGCGTCCAGGGCGAGGTAGGCGATGCGCTTCGCCTCGCGCCGCCCGTAGTCACGTTGTCTAGGATCACGCCGCAAGTGACACTGAGCGAGGCCAGGACCATCATGCCCGTCGCGAGCAAGGCGGTCGGAAATGGTTGCACGAGTCCCGTCTCGACATAAGTCATCAGCAACGGCCAGGCGAGCACGACGGCAATCGCCGCGAGCGCCGCACCGATCCCGCCGAAAAACGCCAGCGGACGTTCGTTCTTGAACAGCTGAATGATCTTGGACAGAATACGGGCGCCGTCACGGTAGGTGTTCAGCTTGCTTTCCGAACCCTCGGGCCGCGCCTGGTAGGGCGTGTCGATTTCGAGCACCGGCATCGCCAACTGGAGTGCATGCACGGTCAGCTCCGTCTCGATCTCGAATCCGCGGGTCCACCCAGGAAACGACTTCACAAACCGCCGTGAGAAAACCCGGTATCCGGACAACATGTCGCCGAAGCCCTCGCCGAAAAGCCACGCGACGGAACGGGTGAGCAGGATGTTGCCCAGTTGGTGCCCACGACGCCAGGCCTCTCCCGGATCCTCGCTGACACGACGGCCGAGTACACGCACATGTCGCCGGCCGCCTCGAAGCTGCAGTCGGTCGCGGAGAAGTTGATGCCCGTTCCCATGACGGAGACGACGTGCTGGTAGCCCTTCGGCGGCGTGCCGCTCGAGGCGAGGTCGACCTGGACGTCCTCCAGGATCATCCCTCCCAGCTCGTGCCCGAAGACGCGGGGCGCGCCGGCGGCCGTCTTGACGTCCGTGACGCGGAAGTCGCGGAGGATCACGCTCGACCCGTTGTTCCCTCGCTTGAGGAAGAGCCGGACGAACTTGGTGCTGTCGTAGAGGAGGTCGATCCCCTCCCACGCGCGTATCCGGTCTGTCCCCCCATGTCGACGAGGAACGGCCCGGGGAGGGCATGGTGGGGTGCAGGACCGCGGTCGCGCCCGGCGCCTCGACGATGTCGACGAGCTTGCCCCAGCCGAACTGCTCGTCGTACTCGCCCGAGAAGACCACGACCCGGTCGCCGTCGACCGCGGCCGCGAGGGCCTCGGCGATGGTGGCGTAGGTCTTGCCGGCGCCGACCTCACGGTCGACCGCGGTCGCGAGCGCGCTCGCCGTGGCGCAGGCCTCGTTCGAGCGGGGGCTCTCGATCCCGGTCACGCCTCGGGCGAGCAGCTCGAAGCAAAACTCGCGCCCGCTCGGCATGCCGGGGAGGACGATCGTCGTCGCGTCGGCCGGCGCCGTGCCCACGATTGCAGATCGCGCCCGGGCGGGTCCGGATCACCGCGTAGCTCCCCACATTGCCTCGCCTACCGGGGCCTGCCAGGTGAGCGTGATCTGACGCTCGCCGCCCGCCGCGGCCAGGTTCGTGGGCGCGTTCGGGGCCGGGACGGCCTCCGGGATCGCGCAGGCCTCGCCCGAGTCGGTGCTCTCGAGCGGCGTGATCCCCTCGCCGACGGACCGGACGACGAAGCACACCTCCGAGGGCTCGAGGCCGGTGAGGCTGAGAGTCGTCGCCGCGAGCGGCAGGGCGTTCAGCTTCTCGACCGGCTCGGGTCGATGCGGTAGACGTTGTACCCCGTCACGGTCGGGCCGCCGGCCGGCGCGGCCCACGTGAGGTCGATCCCGGCCGGGACCCCGAACGCCGAGACGCTCGTCGGGGGATTCGGCAGCACCGGCGCGACCTGGCTGACTTGTCCGCCCCGACGTCCGGGGAGCCCTGAGAGGACGATCCTCCCCGTCGATGTCCTTCGCTACGTCCGAGGCCTCGGCCGCCCCGATCGCGGGCGATCCGTCCTGGAGGTGGATGCATCGGCCTCGAGGAGGGGGTCATCCGTGAGGATCGTGCCCTCGGTGAGCAGGTCGGACCCGGCGTTCCCCCCGCCGACGAACCGGAGGTTGGTCCCGTTCGTCTGCGTCGTCAGCCCTCCGACGGCGTTCGGGCGGATCGCGCCGAAG